>DAHVMY010000044.1:0-13100 GCA_027319585.1 Candidatus Dormiibacterota bacterium
TGGCGGCCGGCGGGGGACCGCTGCGGCTGCTGGTGCTCGACGAGCCCTTCTCGGCCGTCGACATGGAAACCGAAGTGGAGATCCTGGCCGGACTGCGCCGCTCGTTCGGGGCTCCGGCTCGGCCCCAGGACCGCCTGACCATCCTGCTCTGCTCCCACCGCCTGGCGGGGTTCCCCCTGGCGGACAAGGTGGCGGTCCTGGAGGCCGGCCGCATCCGCGAGGTGGGCACCCATCAATCGCTGCTCCAGGCGGGGCAACTCTACGCGCGGATCTTCCATGCCCAACACCGAGTCCGGGGCCGGCGTTGAGAGGACAAGACTCGTGAAGGCTGCGCCCCCGGAGATGTTTCGGCCTGCCGCCCTGACCGTCCGCCAGGGGTACTTCTGGGTCCAGGTCGCCGGGTTGGTCCGACCCTGGTGGCGGCTGCTGGCCGTCGCCGCCGTCCTGGTCGCGGGCTCGGCGGTGGCCCGGGTGGTCCCGCCGCTGGTGATACGCCAGGTCGTGCAGCAGAACCTGCTGCCGCACCGCCCTTCGGGCCTGGCCCTGGCGGGCCTCCTCTATCTCGCCGCTCTGGCGGCCGGGGCCGCCCTCACCTTCGGCTACAGCTACCTCACGGCCATCGTCGCGCAGCGGATCGTGGTGTCGATCCGGGTGCGCCTGATGTCGCATCTGGCCCAGGTCCCCATCGCGTATTTCGATGCCACCCCCACCGGGGAGATTGTCAGTCACGCCACCAGCGATGTCGAAACCATCGACGCCCTGTTCACCGACGGAGTCGCGACCCTGGTCGGCCAGCTGGTCTCCCTGGTCGCGGTCGGCGCCGCCATGGTGGTGGTCAGCCCACTGCTGAGTGCCGTCGCCCTCATCGTAACCCCTCCGCTCTGGGCGATCAGCCACTTCCTCCAGCTCAGAGTCCGCCGCGCCGAGCGCCAGACCCGCGCGGAGGTCGGGGGGCTCAACACGGAGCTGTCGGAGATGGTCGGAGGGGCGGAGACGATTCGCGCCTACGGGCGGGAGGCCAACTTCGTGGAGCGATTCCGGCAGGCGCTGGTCCGCACCCTGGACGCCCAGGCGGGGTCGGTCCGCTACAACGCCTTCTTCACCCCGGTCACTGGTCTTCTGGCCGCTCTGGTGATCGCCGCCCTTCTTTGGGTCGGGGCGGGCGGACCGGTCAGGCAGACCGAGGTGAGCCTGGGCACCCTGATTGCCTTCGTGCTCCTGTTTCAGAACTTCTTCGCGCCCATCACGGCGCTGGGCGACCAGTGGAACCGCGTCCAGGCCGCTCTGAGCGGTTTGGAGCGGATCTTCGACGTGTTCAAGCTTCCCGTCGAGGACCGGACGGACAGCCGCCCGGTCCCGCATGGTGGGCCGGGGATCGTGGTGCGCGACCTGAGGTTCGGATATGTCGGCGGGGCCGAGGTCTTGAAGGGGATCGGCCTGACAGTCAACCCCGGCGAGCGGGTGGCGATCGTGGGCCGGACCGGATCGGGCAAGTCCACGTTGGTCGCGCTTCTGGGAGGGCTGTATCGTCCGCAGCAGGGGACGGTGCTGGTGGACGGCCTTTGCCCCTTCGAGCTGGAGGAGCGCGAGCGTCGCCAGCTCGTGGGTTACGTCCCCCAAAGCGCTGAACTCTTCTCCGCATCTCTGCGAACCAACGTCACCTTCGACGACCGCCAGTTCACCGACGGCGCGATTCGGCAAGCGCTCAGCCTGGTCGGGTTGGGCTCATGGCTGGAGGATCTGCCTGAGGGTCTCGACACCCGGCTCGCGGGGGAAGGCGGGGGACGCGGCCTTACCCTGTCGGCCGGCCAGCGCCAGCTGATCGCCCTGGCTCGCGCCGTGCTCGTCGAGCCCCGCGTGCTGCTGCTCGACGAGGCGACGTCGGCCCTCGACCGGGCGAGCGACGCCGCCTTCCAGCTGGCGCTGCAGCATGCGGCCTGGGCGAGTAACTGCGCGATCGTCACCGTCACGCATCGGCTGGCGACCGCCAGTGGCGCCGACCGGGTGGTGGTCCTCGACCAAGGTGCAGTGGTAGAAGAGGGCAGTCCTTCGACTCTGCTCGAGAACGGCGGGTGGTTGGCCGCCCTGGCTGCGATCGAAGAGGCCGGATGGGACCCGGCGGGTCCGGACGGGGAGCCATGAGTAGAGTCAGGGATCGGAATGCCGACTGACCAGAGGATGTCACATTGACCTACGCCGACACCTACTCCCAGCCGAACGCGCCCGACCCGGTGCTCCCCGCCGAGCTGGTGCTCCAGTTGGCGCGGAGGCACGCGCCCCATGTGAGCGCGGTGACTGAGGTCGACGAGAGCGGTGGCGAGGCCCGAGCCTACCTGTGTGGGGACGACACGGTGGTCAAGACCCAGCGTCCCCCCCGGGTGCGACCGCGGACCAGCCTGCGCAAAGAGGCTTTCATCCTTGACCACCTGGCCCCGCTGGGGCTGCCGCTGCCGAAGTTGCTTGGCTACGGTCGAGAGGAGGACGTCGAGTATCTGGTCATGACCAGGATGCGCGGGGTGCCCTTGGAACAGGCGCCGCTGTCCGAGGCGGGCCGGGCCGCCGTGCTGGAGGCGGTCGGGGTGACTCTGAGACGCATTCACGCGGCGGACCAAAGGGAGCTGGAGGCATCCGGGCTGGTCCCGGGGGACGCCGCACCGGGCGACCTCCGCCAGCGAATCGCCTACCGGTTGGACGCCTCGATCCGGGTTCTCGAGGAGGACTCTCGCTGGCCGGGGAAGCCGGACCTCAGGGAGGTGGCCGCCTCGCTGCTGAAGGACGTGCCGGAAGATGGAGAGCGGGTCACGCTCCACTCCAATCCGGGCCCCGAGCATTGCTTTGTCGACCCCGTCTCGGGGGAGCTCACCGGCCTGATCGACTTCGGCGATGCCTACCGCTCCCACCCGGCCCTGGACGTCAGATCTTGGTTCTCGCTTCAGGACAGCCGACTCATGCTGGATGGCTATCGCTCCCTGGGGCCAGTGTCACCAGGGTTTGAGGCCGTGTGGCGGGCGGGCATCGTGGCTACGGAGCTGCGGCTGGTCGCGCGCGGCCATCGCGGGCCCGACGCGCTCAGGCAGACCATCTCCGCCCTCCTGCGCGGCTGATCCCGGGGCCCGCGACCCTCCCGAGGCGCCTCACGGGACCGGCTTCTGGCGGCGCGGCGGATGTCCTGGCGTCCCGGTGCCCCGGGCTCGGCCGCAATTGGCCGCTGGCGCGACCGCGGGCAGCTCAGGGAGGACCCAGCTTGCCGTGCGGGCCCTGCAGCCGTCGGTGGCACCGCCGGCGGCACCCGGCTTGCTCCCTGGGGACCCGGAGCAGCGCTGCACCATGCCCGCCGGGCACCAGCAGCCTCATCCGGGAGCGGCTCAGTCGCTCAGCAGCCACTCTCGCAGGAGTCCGCTGGCCACCCGCCAGCGCCGATCCTGCATCTCTATCAACTCGGTCTTCAGCAAGGAGTCTGCCGCCTTGGCGACCGAGGTGTGGCTCACCCCCAGCTCCGCCTGCACCACCTGCCCCTTGAGGTGTTCCAGCGGCCGCTTGGCGATCAGTTTGAGCAGGCGCTGCTGCGACAGCCCCAGCGCGTCGAACCGAGCCTCGAACTCCGCCTTGCTATCTCCGACGGCGATCTGCAGGGCCTGCTTGAGAGCGGCCTCGTCAATCTCCCGACCCGCCGACTCGTAGGCCCAGAAGGCCAGCAGCTGCACGTCGTTGGGGACGCCCATGGCGGCGGCGTAGATCGCCTCGGCGACGCCGATCCCCAGCCCCTTCCCACCCGCCGCCGCGCGCTCCAAGAGGTAGCTGGTGAACTCCGCTTTCGGGATCCGCCCCAGGTAGAGCTTGTGGCCGATGTGGTAGAGCGCTCCCCGGTCCGGGTCATTGACCATGGCGTCCATCAGGTGGCGCTTGCTGCCCGCGAAGACGAAGCTGATCGCGGGCAGCTCATCCACCAGATCCTTCATGAGATCGGGGATGTTGGGGCTGATCTCGTAAGCCTTCTGGAACTCGTCAAAGATCATCGCCACCGGATGGGCGCGGTCGCCGGCCTCCCCCAAGAGGTGGACGACATCGCTGAGGGCCTCCTGCCACGGCGAGTCGGCGACGTGAGGGCCGAAGGAGACACTGAGCCCCGAGGGCGAGTGGGGGTCAAGGGTCGCCTGAGGGCTGAGGCGGATGCGCCGCAGGAGCTGCATGAGCTCGGCGGTCTGTCCGTGCAACCAGCCCAGGGGGCCGTTCAGCACCGCCCGCAAGGTCGCCTCGGCGACGTCCTTCTGGCTGGCGCAGCGCATCAGGCTCACCCTGCCGGTTCGGCCGCCCCGCTGGCGCACCCCCTGAGCGGCCCGGGCCAGCAAGGAGCTCTTGCCAAAGCGCCTGGGAGCGATAAGCACCAGGTTCTGCCCGTTCAGCATCAGCGCCTCAAGCTTCGCCAACTCCTCGACTCGATCGGTGAAATGGTCACCCTCCACCGGAGAGCCGAAGTGGTACGGGTTGCCGCGAGACGACACCCCGGCAGCTTACACCCTTGAGGCTGTCACCCACATGGGTGCATGCGCGAACCACGGCCTCTGCGCCATCGAGTGATCCGCTCCCCGCCTCGGCCAGGGCGGCCGAAGTACGAGGCGGGACCAGCCTCGATTGTTCGCCGACGTCGCGGCGACGGTTCGTGACCGTATCGCGCCCGGACTGGCCCGATGGAGCGGGCCTGACCACGGCCACCACCCTCACTAGCCTGCCGGCCATGTAGACCCACACTGCACCTGGTGGGTCCCCGACCTCCTGGGGGCCTTCGCCCGAAATCGTGCACTAAGTGAAAAGTTGCACTGTGTGCAGCCATATGCAAGAGTTGGGTGGTGAGCGAGGACGGGTCGGTGCTGGGGAGACGTGATCGCAAGCGCCTGGCGACCCACCAGGCATTGCGGTCCGCGGCCCTTCGGCTGGTCGCCGAGCGGGGCCTCCACGACGTGACCGTCGAGGAGATCGCCGACGCAGCCGACGTCGCGGTCAGGACTTTCTTCAACCACTTCTCCTCCAAGGAGGATGCGCTGGTGGGGATCGATTCAGAGCGTGCCGAGGAGCTGAGCTGCGCCGTCTCCCAGCGACCTGCCGGAGAAGCGGCTCTCGACTCGCTCCGCGCGGTGCTCACCGCCTATGCCATGGAGGCGGTGGCGAGCAGCGATGACTGGGCGCTGCGGATGGACATCATCAAGGCCTCTCCGGAGCTGTTGCCCCGCCTGCTGTCATCGGTCAGCGCGTTGGAGCGGACGCTCGTGGAGGCGATCCAGGCGCGGGAGACATCTGGCGATGGCCGTGGGCTCTACGCCGAGCTGGTGGTGAGCGTGGCGATGGCCGCGGTTCGGACCGCGATCGCCCGCTGGCGTCAGGAGCAGGGCACCAGGTCGCTGGCCGAGACTTTGGGGCAAGCCTTCGACCTGATCGCATCCGGGCTGCCGGAGCCGCGACCAACCCGCGCCACGGCGAGGCCCGGCGTGCGGCGAACGGCGCCTCCGGCAGGTGCGGCCCTTACCGCCCGTGTGCCCGCGGTCACCGCGATCTCGCTCTCGGAGCACGGGCGCTGATGGCCGACATGGATCCGGTGGCCGTCGAGCCCACGGCGATACCGGGGCTGGGGCAGCGCAGCGTCTTCCTGGTCATCGGGGCGCTGATGCTGGGGATGCTCCTGGCCGCCCTCGACCAGACGATCGTCGCCACCGCGCTGCCCACCATCGCCGGCGATCTCCACGGCCTGTCCCACCTCTCCTGGGTGGTCACCGGCTACCTGCTGCTTTCCACCGTCTCGACGCCGCTGTGGGGGAAGCTCGGGGACATGTACGGGCGCAAGAGTTTCTTCCAGGCGGCGATAGTCATCTTCCTGGTCGGCTCCGCTCTGTCGGGGCTCAGCTCGTCGATGACCGAGCTCATCCTCTTCCGGTCCCTGCAGGGGCTGGGCGCCGGAGGTCTGATGGTCGGAGCCCAGGCGATCATCGGCGACGTGGTGCCCCCCAGGGACCGGGGCAAGTACCAGGGGATCTTCGGCGCCGTCTTTGGCCTGGCCAGCGTGGCCGGCCCCCTGCTGGGTGGGTTCTTCGTTCAGAACCTCTCGTGGCACTGGATCTTCTACGTCAACATCCCCATCGGCCTGGTGGCCCTGGCGGTCACCGCCCGCTTCCTGCCCAGCGCGCTGCGGCGCGTGCAGCATGTGATCGATTACCTCGGCGCGGTGGTGCTGGCGGGGGGCGTGACCTGTCTGGTTTTGCTCACCACCCTGGGCGGGACCACCTATCCGTGGATCTCACTTCCCATCGCGATCATGGCCGGGCTGGGGGTGGTGCTCCTCGGTTGGTTCGTGCTGGTGGAGCGCCGCGCCGCTGAGCCGATCCTGCCGCTGCACCTTTTTGCCAACCGGGTCTTCTCCGCCACCAGCGCGATCGGGTTCATCGTCGGCTTCGCGATGTTCGGGGCGATCACCTACCTGCCCACCTACTTGCAGATCGTCAAGGGAGCCAGCCCCACCGACTCCGGGCTGGAGCTGCTCCCCCTGATGGGCGGGCTGCTGGTGACCTCGATCGGGTCGGGGATCCTCATCAGCCGTTTCGGCCGTTACAAGATCTTTCCCATTGTCGGAACCGCGGTGATGACCGTCGGCCTGTTCCTCTTCTCCCGCTTGGAGGTTGGGACGTCCATGCTGACGATCTCGCTCTACATGGTGGTGCTGGGCCTGGGCCTGGGAGCGGTCATGCAGGTCCTGGTGATCGCGGTGCAGAACGCCGTCGCCCACAGCGAGCTGGGAGTCGCCACCTCCGGGGCCACCTTCTTCCGCTCCATCGGAGGCTCCTTCGGCACCGCGGTCTTCGGAGCCATCTTCGCCAACGTCCTGACCGGCAACCTGGCGCACTACCTGGTGGGGATCAGGCTCCCGGCCGACTTCGTGGGCGCGGCGGGCGCGAGCCCGGCGGTGCTGGCGAGACTGCCCAAGCCGGTGCACCACGGATACATTGAGGCGGTCACCGCCTCGCTGCATCCGGTCTTCCTCTGGGCAGTGCCGTTCGCACTGCTGGCGTTCGCGGTCACCTGGCTCCTGAAGGAGGTTCCGCTGCGCCGCAGCGTCGGCCCGGCCCCCCAGGGGACGGCGATGGCGCCACTGGCGCGCACCCCCGAGGCCTGACCCGCCTCGGCGGACCCGCCCAACCGGTGACCCTTTCCCACCGACTTTGACCGGCGGCCAGCTCCGGGTCGCGGCAGCAGCCAGCCTCTACGATGAGGCGATGGCGGGCGATTTGGAGCGACTTCTGAGCGTCAACTCCTGGCGCGCCTTGGACGTCGATGACCAGGGCCGGATCCTCGCGGCCACCGACGAGTCCGGGTCCTTCCAACTCGTCGAGATCACCTCCGAAGGGGAGCGGCGTCCACTCACAGCTTTGCCGGGAGCCTGCTCGGGACGCTACCTGGTCGGGCGCCGAGCCGTGATCGTCGAGCACGACCAAGGTGGGGATGAGAGACACCAGCTGTCCATCCTGGAGCTCGATCCGCCGCCAGCGGGGCCGGTCGGGCTCGCCGACCTCAAGCCACTGGTCCACGATCCCCGGTTCTTTCACAACCTTCTCCAGGTTGGGCGTGAGTGGGTGGCCTATTCCAGCAACCGCCGAAACTCCGTCGACTTCGACCTTTTGGTGCTGGATCCGGCAACCGGTTCCCAGCGGGTGCTGTACGACCAGGGCGGTGCGCTGGAGGAGGTGGCGGTGGCCCCCGCGGCGGACCTGGCTGTCATGGCCAGGTCGGGGCCGCGCCCGATGTCACAGCAGCTGGTCATGATCGGGGTCACCGAGCCGACCCTCGTCGAGCTCACCAGCGGCACGGAGGCAGCCCAGCACCTGCGGGTCGCCCTCTACCCTGACCGAGAGGCCGCGCTCGTCACCACTGACCGAGAGCGAGACCGCACCGTGCTCGCCAGGCTCGACCTGCGATCTGGGACCTGGACCGAGCTGGTGGCGGACCCCGAGTGGGATGTCACCGGCTGGCTCTCCCCCGACGGCGCCTCGATCCTGGTCCTGACCAACCGTGACGGGGAGGCCCACCTGACGATCCACGACGGGGCCAGCGGCGCCCGGCTCCGAGAGATCGCACTGCCGGGCACGGGGTGGGTCGGAGCACCCGCCACCGCCGAGCCGGTCTGGTCTCCCAACTCCAGGTTCGTAGCGGTCTCCTTCACGAGCCCGCGGATCCCCGGCGACATCCTGCTGGTCCAAGCGGACTCGGGCGAGGCGGTCCGGCTGGCAGAGAGCTCCTCGCAGTTGGGGGACATGGCCCTGGTCGAGCCGACCACCCATCGGGTGCCAGCCCCAGATGGCGAGCGGATCCCTTGCTTCCTGTACCGACCCAGTGGGCAGGCCACCGGGGCCGCGGTGGTGCACATTCACGGCGGCCCGGAGTCCCAGGCGGTCAGGGGGTTCAACCCGGTCGTCCAGGGGCTGGTCGCCGCCGGCCACACGGTCTTGGTCCCCAACGTGAGAGGCTCCACGGGGTACGGCAGGAGGTGGTACTCGGCGGATGACGTCGGGCTGCGTCTGAATTCGGTCTCAGACCTGGCGGCCCTGCATCGCTGGCTGCCGGAACTGGGAGTCGACCCCGGCCGGGCTGCGCTGTGGGGAGGCTCATACGGAGGGTACATGGTGCTGGCTGGCCTCGCCTTCCAGCCCGAGCTCTGGGCGGCTGGAGTCGACATCGTGGGGATCTCGTCCCTGGTGACCTTCCTAGAGAACACCTCGCCGTATCGCCGCGCCCAGCGGGAGCGCGAGTATGGATCTCTGGAGCGAGACCGGGAGTTGCTGGCGTCCCTGTCGCCGCTCAGCCGGATCGACGAGATCCGAGCCCCGCTCTTCGTGATCCATGGGGCAAACGACCCCCGGGTGCCGCTGGCGGAGGCGGAGCAGTTGGTCGCCGGCCTGCAGGCCCGTGGCGTCCCCTGCGAACTCTTGGTCTTTCCCGACGAGGGACACGGGCTGGCGAAGAGGAGCAACCGGCTAAACGCCTATCCGCTCGCCCTGGAGTTCCTGGCAACCCACCTGAGCTAGGGGTGGCTGCGTGTCAGCGGCGATGACCCTGACCGGCAGCGGCCCCTGGAAGTGACCACCGGCCGCTACGGCGGCTGACCGAATGCTTGGGTCCCTCGGCCGCGACCGGGCCGACGCGTGCGTTGGGGTTCTGGTCCCTGGCACCGCGGCCCGCGCTCGCGCAAGCTGAATCAATGTATAGTGATTTACGAATGTCAGAATTGGTTGGAGGATCCACCCTGATGAGGTATGACCTGGCGATAGTGGGGTCCGGAGGCGCCGGCTTCGCTGCTGCGATTGCGGCCCGCAGCCGGGGACTCCAGGTGATCATGATTGAGGCTGGCACCGTCGGGGGGACCTGCGTCAACGTCGGCTGCATCCCCTCCAAGGCCCTGCTCGCGGCGGCCGACGCGCGCCACGTTGCGATGGACCAACGCTTCCCGGGGATTATGACCCAGGCGGGGCCGGTCGACATGGCGGCCCTGGTCGCCGGCAAGCGGGAGATCGTGGACTCGATGCGCCAGGAGAAGTACCTGGATCTGGCCCAGAGTTATGGATGGGAGATCAGGCGGGGACAAGCGCGGTTCGTCCCCGGACTGGCGCTGGAGGTCGGGGCGGGTCGGATCGAGGCCGAGCACTACCTGGTCGCCACGGGCAGCTCCCCCTGGAACCCACCGGTCGCGGGGCTGGACGGGGGTCCGTACCTCACCTCCACCACCGCCTTCGAGCTGGACCGGGTTCCCGAGTCCATGGTGGTGGTCGGCGGTAACTACGTGGGCTTGGAGCTGGGCCAACTGTTCGCCCGCTTGGGCAGCCGGGTGACGCTGGTCGAGGCGCTGCCCCGGTTAGCGCCGGCCGAGGAGCCGGAGATCTCCACCGCGCTGGCGGCAGTGCTGGCGGACGAGGGGGTCGAGGTGATCACGGCAGCGCCGCTCTTGGGAGTCAGCTGGGACGGCGACCGTCCCCGGGTGCGGCTGGGAGGGGACGCTCCTCGGGAGGTCCAGGCCGATCACCTTCTGATGGCGACGGGGCGCCGACCCAACACCGCCGGTCTGCAATTGGACCGGGTCGGAGTGGAGGTGGGGGCTCGCGGCGAGGTCGTGGTCGACACCAGGCTTCACACCACCTCCCCCCGGGTCTGGGCCGCCGGTGACGTCACCGGCGCGCCCCAGTTCGTGTACGTCGCGGGCGCCCACGGCACCACCGTCGTGGAGAACGCCTTCTTCGGCGGTGACCGGGAGATCGACTACCGCCATCTTCCCCGAGTGACGTTCACCACCCCCGCGATCGCAGCCGTGGGCATGACCGACCAGGAAGCCGCGGCCTCCGGAATCCGCTGCACCTGCTCGGTGCTGCCGCTGGCCTACGTCCCCCGCGCGATCGTCAGTCGGGACACCAGAGGGCTGGTCAAGGTCGTCGCCGACGCGGATTCCCGCCGCGTACTGGGGGTCCACATCCTGGCCGACGGTGCGGGCGACATGGTGCTCGCCGCCACCTACGCGTTGGAGGCGGGGTTGACCATCGACCAGCTGGCGGGGACCTGGTGCCCCTACCTCACAATGGCGGAGGGGATCAAACTGGCGGCCCAGGGCTTCGACCGCGATGTCAGTAAGCTGTCATGCTGCGCCGCATGACAGCTTCGTACGCTCCCTCCCAACCCCTCAGCGCCGAGACCGGCGATAGAGCCGCGGATGAGTTGCTGGCCCGTTTCTACCGAGCCATGGGCGATCCCACCCGCCTGCACCTGCTCGAGTTCTGCGCCACCGAGGAGCGGACCGGAACTGAGTGCGTGGCTCAGACCACGATCTCCCAGGGCCGGGTCTCCGCCCACCTGGCCTGCCTGGTATCCTGCGGGCTGTTGGCGATGCGGCGCAGCGGCCGGTTCGCCCACTACCGCGTCGTCGACCCCCGGGTCATGGAGCTCATCGCGCTCGGTCGAGGGCTGGTCGGTGACCACGCGGCGTCCATAGCCGCATGTGCCACGGTCGACCGAGGAGCGGAACGGTGAACCTCCAGTCCTAACCATGGATCCCGCACCGGAAGCCCTTCGCGCGCTCGCTCAGCTGACGGGAAGGCGCTTACTTCTGTTGGCCACCAGTGCTTACTTTGACCCGGCCACCGGCAACCGCTCCAGCTCCTCGGTGCGGAATCTCCGTTCCCGGCCCGGGCAGACCACCGGCACCCGGCCTTCGTCTGCCCAACCGCAACGTCACCGGGTGCACTCCCAGCACCTCCGCCGCCGCCTTGAGTCGCAGTAATGCCATGCCACCACGTCTTACACATCACTCATGTTCGCTTAGCAAGACACACCACTGCTACAGACCCTGTGGCCGCTCCTTACGCCACAGACAACAGCGAAGGGTCAAGTTTGGTTGCGGCCACACGCTGCGTTAGGGCGACGGCGGCGGTGGCTCCGGTAGCAGCTCGATTCTGATCGCGCCAATCTTGCGCCCGCCGTGCGTCGCTGTGATCGTGGCCAAGCCCGGACGGACTTGCTTCACGACCACCACCGCGAAGTGTCCATCTCTAGCCCGAACCGACTTTACAACGCGCAGAAGTCCGGCCGGCCGCATTTGCACCTCACTACCAAGTAAGCAACCTCTGGCGACTTGCACATACACAACATTGCCCACGGTGGGGTATCGGACAGTCCCGCGAGCGTCTCGGCCCCAGATGGTGTAGACCTCAATGCCAGCCTCCGACCGACTAAGGACGTGGCCGCAGACGACGGTTGGCGGAGCACCAGAAGTCGCCCCACACCCAGCAAGGCCCATCACAAATACACCACACGTCAGCAATCCCACGAGGGTGCTCCGGAGCCCCGAGATGACGGCTCGCCCCAGCCACGGGTGGTCCCGATTGCGGAGGATACGGCAGTCCGGGAACTTCATTACCTCTGCAGTTAAGCGCCGGCAGGCGCATCCGTCAAATGAATGTCCGCCGCGTGGGCAAGGTTGGACAGGAGACCGGAAAGGGTGGTCGTGTTTGCCGAGTCTCTCGATCGCACTCACCTGAGACCCCAGTACCCGCGTCGGCCTGGGACCTCTTCGAAGCGGCGGTCCCGAGCCAGCGTCGTGAACAGAGTCGAGGAAGCCGCATCCGCCCGCTCGGCGCAACCTTGCAACCCTCTTTGCAACAACCCTGGTGGGGTTGTTGTAAGGTTCTGATCCCTGGCCTCGCTGACTTCGGAGGAAGCGCCGTTCTGGGCCAGTCCGGGGCGGCTCGTACACGCCGCTACCGGTTTTCTGTACCCAGCTCGGAGCTGATCTCAACGCGAGATCACGTGGACGGTGAGCTGGAAAATTTAGACTGGAGTCCGGGCAGGCGGTACGCACAGGAGCACCGCGGCGGCGGCGACGGCCTCTTCGTCATCCCGCTCGACCTCATCACCGACGTCGCCTTGTACGTAGCCTTTGTCCTCTCCATGGGTACCCTCTCCCTCCTCCTCGTCCTCGCCCACCCTTCACTGCGCCCGTAGCGGCCTACTCGGCGACTCCGGAAGTCAACGGCAAGTCGGACGAGTCACCCTACGGCTGCGACTGCTAGGGCCCCTTGTGGCCGGGAGCGCCTTGGAGAGTCCGCCAGGACAATTTCCATCTGGCGATCGGGACAGTCTCCGCTTAACTAGGCGGATAGTCTCCGCCTAATGACTGGGACAATCGCCGCATTGCCGTAGTATCTTAGATCTCATGCGACCTCCCATCTCGGCTTCCCAGCCCCTGACGCCCGCTTTCCGCACATCTGAGAGGGCTTTCAGGCCCCCCACCCCTGGTCATGTTCGGCGCGAAGGATCTCGGCGGCATCGAGTTCAGCGAGGAGCTCCTTGAGATGCCGACCACGGTCGACTTGAGACCGGTAGAGCTGGACCTGTTCGGGTGAGAGCCAACGGTTGACCCGTTTGCCCCGGAAGCTGTAACTCCACTGGACGTAGGGCCCGTGGAGCTGGGGCGGGTCAGCGTGGCAGGCACAGCCGGGCCGGCCGCAGCGTAGGGAGCGCACCACCAGGCTGCCGGGCAAGGTGCCTTCAGCGTCGGTCAGCAGGCGCACCAGCTGGCG
>DAHVMY010000045.1:0-13015 GCA_027319585.1 Candidatus Dormiibacterota bacterium
GTCTCCAGCTGCTGCAGGGTGTCGGCGTCGGCGTAGCCGGGGAGGACCATCTTGGCGCCGGCCAGGGTGAGGAAGCTCTGGGCTCCGGCGGGGGTCCAGCGGGCGGCGGCCTGGCGGAGGTCCTGCATGGCGAGCAAGGTGACCATGTTGCGGCCGCCGCCCTCGGCCAGCAGGCGGGGGAGGATGGGCAGAGGGCAGATGGTGGCCACCTCGTCGAGGGCGAGCAGCCAGGGGATGGGGAGGGCGCCGCTGGGGCCGGAGATGCGCAGGGCGGCGAGGCGCAGCTCCTCCACCAGGCCCACGACCAGGGGCGCGCCGTCGGTGGCGGCGTCGGAGGGGGAGACGACGTAGACGGTGTTGGGGCCGGAGAAG
Source organism: Candidatus Dormiibacterota bacterium (assembly GCA_027319585.1). Lineage (GTDB taxonomy): Bacteria > Chloroflexota > Dormibacteria > Aeolococcales > Bog-877 > AG-12. Next base: position 373 of record DAHVMY010000045.1, read on the forward strand.
AACTCATCGGGGTCGAAGGGGAACTCGGGGGTGGCATCGGCGGCGGCGCAGACCCTGGTGGTGTCGAAGGGGGAGAGCATCCCCTGCAGGGCCGACCAGATGCTGCCGCGCTCCCGGTCGGGGGTGCGCAGCAGCCCTTGCAAGAGAGCCAGGGCGGCCTGGCTCTCCGCCTTCTGGCAGAAGGCTTGAGCGGGCTCGGCGCGCTGGGCGTGGGCCCAGGCGCAGACGGTCGCCATGGAGCGGTCCTCCAGGGCGGCGGCGTGGAGGAGGACGGCCAAGAGCTGGGCGGCCCGGGTGCGCCAGTGGCTGGGGTCCTCGACGCCCCGGCCGGTGTCGACGGCGAGCGCCTCGGCCCGCTGGCGGGCGGTGTCCCAGTCGCGGCAGCCGCGCAGGGGAGACCAGATGAGCCGCCGGGCTTGGGGAGGCAGGGGGCCCACGACGCCGAGAGGGTCGAAGACCCAGACGGTCCCCATCTGGGCGCGCCGGGCGGCAGTGGCGTCGAGGACGTCGCGGCGGGTGGATGTGACCAGGACCGCGCCACCCCAGGCGGCGACGTTGGGGATGATGACGCCTCTGGTCTTGCCGCTGCGGGGCGGGCCCAGGACCAGGACCGCAATCTGCCCGGGCGCGCTGATCCAGCCCCGGTAGTCACGGCCGCAGCAGATCCGGAAGGGCGGCGGAGGGCTGGGCGGTGGGGCCGGGGGCAGTGGCCAGTACCAGCCGTATCTCCACCAGAGCCGGCGCACGATATGGCGCAGCCGCCAGGCGATCAGGGTCAGGAGGATCCAGGTGATGATCTCGGAGATGTAGACGGTGTAGATCCACCAGCCGAGCAGGGCCAGCCAGGCGATGATCAGCAGCCAGCCGACAGCCCTGGTGATCACCGGCCCCCAGCGGCTGGCGAAGGTCCTCACGGCGGAGCCTGCCGAGAGGGGCGTGTCCGGGGCGCCGCCGGAGGGTGATCCGCTCTCTCTCGCGCTGCGGCCTGGACGAAGGCGCCGAACTCGGGGATGGGGACGGGATCGTCCCAGGGGGCGTCGGGCGGCGGGTGCCGGCCCTCGTGAGCTAGGCAGGGCTCCCAGTCCCGCTGCAGGGAGGCCAGTCCCACGGCCCACCAGTCGGCAGCATCCCGGGGGTGGGCGTCAGGCGCGTACGCGCCGGCCCTCCATGCCTGCAGGGCGGCCAGCCGGTGGACCAGCCAGCCGTGGGTGTACCAGCAGGTGGGCGCCGGGACGTCCTGAGCCTTCAGCCAGGCGACGAAGGCCTGCAGGTCGGCGTACCGCTGGGCAAGCAGGGTGGCTGGGCAGCGCTCCAGGTCCCAGGGGGGCGGAGGCGGAGCGGCGGAACCCGTGGGGCTGGGCATGGTGCCTCCCAGCGGCCCGTGGAGTGCCTTGCCGGCGGCCGCTTCCGGTGGCAGGGGTGTACGCCGATCAGGGATGGGGCGTCAAGCGCGGGCAGCACCGAACTCACCGTGCTCGGGCGCTCGCCCTAGCCGAACGCGGAATTTGACTCCCCGTGGCACGAAGCGTGCCGTCCCAGAGTTAGTGCTCAGGAGGGCTCCGCCCATGCAGGTCTGTCACCGTCGATCTCTCCGACGAGGTAGATCTCATCGTGTGGCAGCGCGAGCCGCGATTGCTGTGCTCGTCGCTGGTGCTGGCACGTTCGCTGTGAGCGGACTATCCGCAGGTCCGGTAGCTGCGGCATCACCCCCTCCTTACACGCACTCCTACTACATCGAGACTACGTCAACGTCTACTATGCGGACACTCGGGGCCTCAGAGGGATCTTTCGACTCCGGCGATGGGTGTCGCAATGTCACTAACATCCTCGACTTCGGACAAGTCGGGTACGAAGCATCCAGTTCTGGATACGGCGGCTACGGAGCCTACAACTTCGACTCTGGCGCCAATTACCCGTTCGTCGGCGATGGGGCGATAGGTGCTCTAGTCAACTCGTACGCATATGGCTGGTATCACGCCGTAGGCTCGTGCCCTCACCTCGAGCTGGCTGTAGCGGTCAACAACTACCACGAGTGCCCCTTCGGAGGGGCCTGTAGCATTAGCCAGGCAGGTTCTTGGTGGGGCAGTTTGATCAGCAACATCCGCTCATACCTGGCCAGTGCTGGCGAGAGCGGGAAGATCACGGTTCGCGCCGCAGACGACGCCGAGGCTGGCTGGGACTGCTATGCGACAAGCAGCAATGTACAAGTGACGGGTGCGTTCCTTTCAGGCTACAACAGCAACAACCCCTCGTCCGCCGATCTCTTGGACTTTGGAGATGCAGCTGCGGGGAGTTCTTGTGGGTATGTCTCGTCCACCGGCACCTACCTAGCGGGTCCTGCTTGGTCCCAAACCCAGATCTATGAGGCTGCCTACGGGCAGACTGCTGACTATCCCTTCCCGGAGGCCTATTACTCAGGGCAGATTTCCGATTGGTACGACGTATATGTCAACGTCGGCTATATGAACTTCTTCGGCACTCTGAGCCAGTACCCACGCGGCGGCTACTCCCCGGACCAAGCATCGACGAACTTCTACAATACCTTGAAGCCAGTCGACAGCACTTTGGTGCTGGAGTCGTCGTCCGACTCAGTGTACCAATGATGGCCATTGGATCGTTATGTGTTAGCAGGCGGATGGTGTACCTGGGCAGATGCTTATGAACGGGCTACGAAACAGTTGGCGACGAGGTTTAGGCGGGTTGGCCGTGGTCGGCGTCCTTGCGCTAGTGATCATGGCTATTCATGCCAATGGCGGATTGGCTGGCAACCACGTGGTGCCAAAGTCCACATCTGCCCCCGCTTACAAGGTCCAATTCCAAAAGAAGGCACAGGCGGCTGTAAAGGCGAACGAAGACGTCACTCCAGCCCCGAGCAATCCTGTCGCCGTGCCCTCGGCGTGCCCGACCACTCCAACCATCGCGCCCGGCGTTCTATCTCGAGTGGGACCCTATCCCGGTTCCGATCTGCAGACCATGGACAGCGCAGCCTTCGGCGGGGTCTTTGGAGTCTATTCGTACGGCCTATGGGCTGGCGCTCTGACTCAGTCTCCTTCCCAGGGGATTATCATGGTCGCGCTCAGTCCAACAGACCCTTGCAAGCAGCCGACAGGCGGCCAAGTGAAGATCTATAACACGCCGACGCAGGAAGGCGCGGTGACGATCACGGGAGTCTCCGGCGAGAACGTCACTTTCCGCGTTGCCTCTGGCGGTAGCGGATCATTCAACTTCGTGACAGGTGCGTTCGGTTGACAAGACACGCTCGACAGCCTCCGCTGGGCTAGGATCCGGGAGCAGCCGGCTCGGAACGATGGGTGGAAGCAAGTCATTGTACGGCTGCGGGCTGCGACGTTGATCGTCTTGGTTCTCCGGAGCGGCCTGGCTTCACCGGGGGGTCGGGCGTGGGTGGGGCGACACCATATCCTGCCACGGATGGCTGAGGTGACCTGGCTAGTAGGGTCGGGGACATTAGCGGGACTCTTGCTCGCGTCGTGCGCGACCTCGCTGGGCGGCGGCACTGCACTGCAGAAAGTGTCTGTTGCGTTGATCTCGACGCAGCATCTTTCGGAGATCCCCAAGCCCGTGGCGCTTGCAGTGGGCCTTGGCAGTGTGTGGGTGATGGCTCCCAGTCCCGAGCCTGGGAGCGGAACCCCAGCTTACGGGAGCTTATTGCAAGTGTCAGAGCGCAACGGGGCCCTCCAGGCGCGAGCTCGTGTAGGCGGAGCTCCGATGAGCGTGCTGCCGGATCGCCACGTCGTATGGGTGGCTAATACAGCTAGCTCAGCTTCCCTACACTTGGCGTACCAGGATTCAATCCTCGGGCTGGCGGTCCCCGGATTGTCTAGGATCACGGTGTACTCGGGACAAGCCCTAGCCACAGCCCCTGGGGAGAATCCGTTGGCCGCTGATGCCTCGGGCGTGTGGGCGATCACTGGTGCTGGCAGCGACACGAACGTGACTACGCTTGGGACTACTCCTCATGTGCTCGCTTCGGTGCCTGGTATTGGCTCGGCCATCGCTGCGTGCGGGCCTAGGCTCTACGTGGCGACAACAAGCGATAGCCAGACTGCTGTCCGGGAGATCCTCAGTTCAACTGGTGCAATCACGAGAACCTGGACCATACCGGGGTCAGCTCTTGCGTCGCTGCGCTGCACATCCTCCGGCGTTCTACTGGGCTTGAGTTCACCTACGGATGGTGGCTTCTACGAGCTCCGCAGAGGCTCTGCAGGCGTCCCCAGGCGTTTTGGGGCGAGGACACAGTTCGGAGTGACTATCGTCGATGGCAACGTGTGGACGGTCACCGCTGACCAGGCCCCATCAGGACGCTGGGGTGTGTGGCTCTTCGGCTACTCATTAAGCACGTACAAGCAAGTGAACGTACCGATGCGGCTCGGGAGCGGTTCCCGCCTGGGGCCAATCGCTCCAGAAGGGCTAGCGGGCACCGCCCACACGCTGTGGGCTGCCGTAGGATCCAGCTTGCTCAAGATCGCCATAGGGGGCTGACCCGCCAAGAGGCTTACTGCTTCCAGACCTGTTGACATAGCGCCGTCGAGGTAGGCCTGATTCGTATTCACGAAGTACTCACTTTGGCTTGACATCCGGCCCCGAGAGTGCCATAATAACTGTAAGGCTTGGGTCGGATTCGGGAGTCAGAATGGGGGCACGAGCGGCGCAGGCGATCCTTGCCCTCGCACCCGGTGAGGCCCGGCAAGTGGGCCCGCTGGCCGCCCTGTTGGAGACGAAGGAGGGGGGCCAGCTCTTCATTCAGGGATGGGCCACCCACAGTTGGGGCCTCGGAGACCAGGCGGGGCGCCGACTGGCTGCGGTCCAGCTTCTCCAGAGCGGGGCGGCCAAAGTGGCAGAGGTCGCCGAAGGCTTTGACACCACCACTGTCACCGTATGGCGCTGGCAGCGAGCCTACGCAGAGGATGCGGTGGCGGGCCTGCTGCCCCGGCAGCATGGACCCAAGCGGGCGTCCAAGGTGACCGAGAAAGTGGCGGGACAGATCCTGGCCCTGAACAGAGAGGGCAAGAACCAGCGTCAGATCGCCGATCAGGTCGGCCTGTCGGTGACCACAGTGCGGCGGGTGCTGGGGCTGACGGGGCCGGCGGTGCGGCTGGCGGCGGCCGAGCCAGTTGAGCGGCAGGAGGAGGACTCCGCCGAGCCGCTGGTGGCCGTGGCCCCGCCGGCGCCCCGGACCGAGGAGCGTCGAGCGGCCCGGGCGGGAGTGCTGGTGGAGGCCGAGCCGGTCTTCACTGAGGGGGCTGAGCTGCCGCTCTTGGGACTGCTGCTGGCGTTGCCGGCCCTGGCCGCAACTGGGCTGCTGGAGGAGGCATCCGACCTCTTCGGCCAGCTCCGCAACGGCTTCTACGGGCTGCGGGCATCGCTGCTCACCTTCTTCTTCCTGGCCCTGATCCGGGAACCCCGGGCCGAGGGCGCGACCCGGATCGTGCCGGCCGACCTGGGCCGGGTGCTGGCTCTGGACCGGGCCCCAGAGGTCAAGACTCTCCGCCGGAAACTGGCCGAGATGGGTGGCCTGAAACTGGGAAGCCAGCTCATGGGACGACTGGCTCACCGCCACGCCCAAGCGCACCCGGAAGCGATGGGCTACCTATACATAGATGGCCATGTCCGCGTGTACAACGGCAAGCGGGCGCTGCCCAAGGCCCACAGCACCCGCCTGCGCATCGCCATGCCGGCAACCCATGAAACCTGGGTCGGCGATGCCAACGGGGATCCGGTACTGGTAGTGATCGCGCCCTTGCAGACCTCCATGGTGGATGAGCTCCGGGAGCTGCTACCAGAGTTGCGCCGCCTGGTCGGCGACCGGCGCCTCACCATCTGTTTCGACCGCGGGGGGTGGTCGCCTCAGTTCTTCGCGGAGATCGTGGCTGCCGGCTTCGACTTCCTCACATATCGCAAGAGCCCACTCCGATCCGAGCCCAAGCGCAGCTTCACCGAGCATCAGCTGGAACGCGATGGCGTGGTCCACTCGTACTCCCTGGCTGACCGCTGGGTGCGTCTGCGTCTGAGCCAGCGCCACAAGGGTGAGCCGAAGACCTTGCGCGTACGCCAGGTTACCCGGCTCACCCCGGATGGCCATCAGACCCCCATCCTGACCAGTCACTCAGATCTCGCCGCCGCCGAGGTGGCCTACCGGATGTTCGCCAGGTGGCGGCAGGAGAATTACTTCAAGTACGGGCGGCAGCACTTCGCTCTCGATGCCCTGGACACCTACGCCGCCGTGGTGGACGACCCCACCCGGCTGGTTCCCAACCCCGCCCGCAAGAAACTGGCCCGCCGGCTGGCCAGGGCCCGCCTCGGGCTGGTCGAAGCCCAGGCCGCCTACGGAGCGGCCGCGGTCGGCAACCAGGAGGCCCAGCGCCCAACCATGCGCGGCTTCAAGATCGCCAATGCCGCAGCCGGGCAAGAGGTCAGCAAGGCCCAGAAGGTGCTCCGGAGCCTGGAGGCGGAGCGGGATCACACCCCGAACAAGGTTCCGCTCGCGCAGGTGCGACCGGAGGCGCGGCTGCTGGAGACCGAGCGCAAGCTGCTCACCCATGCCGTGCGCATGAGCGCCTACAACTCGGAGTCCGCACTGGCCCGTCTTCTGGGTCCCCTCTATGCTCGCTCCGCGGATGAGGGCCGAGCCCTGCTTCGGGAGGCCTTTCGCGCCGCCGGCGACTTGCGCTGCGCCAACGGCCAGCTCGAGGTCTGCCTCAACCCCCTTTCCGCACCCCGCCGCACCCGCGCCCTGGCCGCTCTCTGCGAGCTCCTCAACGACACCGAGACCACCTACCCCGGGACCGAGCTGGTCCTCCATTACTCGGTCAAGGACCACTCCAGCCTTACATCAACTGCCCCGCTATGTCAGTAGGTCTGGCTTCTGGCCTGTGACGAGGATCGGTACAGGATCCTGAACGTGGGAGGTCAGTCGACCGTGCGCAGGGGACGAAGGCGACCTGTGGGTGCGCGGCTGGTGGGTTGGTAGCGCCCCTGGAGGTTGATCGTGGGGTGGCCGAGGGGGGAGAGCCTGACGATGTCGGCCGGGTTGGCCTGGTACCCGTTGGCGGCGAGATGGTCGAGGGCGGCCTGGATGTACACGGTCTGCCATAGCACCAGGATGTTGGCCATGAGGCCGAGGGCGTCGAGCTGGTTCTCCTGATCGACCTGGTAGTGACGACGGACTTGGCCCCGGTGGCCGTGGAACACGTCCCTGGCCAGGCTGTTGCGGGCCTCGCCCCGGTTGAGCAGATGGTGGATGGCCCGTCTGTACTCGTGGTCCAGGCAGTAGTCCAGGATGTGTAGCGTCTTGATCACCCTGCCCAGCTCACCGAGCGCCCGGGCCAGACTGGAGGGGCTGGGATCCCGCTGCAGGGACCGGAGGATGGCCGAGGGGGTGACGGTGCGTGCCTCCAACGAGGCGGCCAACCTGCAGATCTGGTCCCATTGGCCGGTGATCAGCCCGGTGTTGATGCGGTGACGGGCCAGGCTGTCCAGGGTCCCGTAGTGAGCGGTCGGGTCGATGCGCCACAGACGCTGGTCAGGCAGGTCGGCGAGGCGTGGGGCGTAGCGGAATCCCAGCGCCCAAGACAGGGCGAACACGATCTCGGAGGCCCCGGCGGTGTCGGTGGACACGGTCTCGGGCCTGACCACCGTCTGGTTGGCCATGAGCCCATCGAGAGCCCAGAGGCTGTCCCGTTGAGTGCCCGGGATCAGGGTCTGGTGGAACGAGGCGTGGGTGTCGGCCATCCAGGTGTATAGCGTGGAGCCCCGCTGGCGACCGAAATAGCGGGGGTTGTAGGCGGCGTGGATGGTGGAGACGGGGATGACGAAGCGCATCCCATCGGCCGAGGCCATCTCCCCACCGCCCCACGCGTTGGCCAGGGCCAGCCGGGCGTGGTAGTCGACCAGGCGGGTGTTGGCGGCGGCGAGGGTCGCGGATCGGAGGTAGTTCTGGGCCACCCAGTTCAGCCGGTCCCGGGACAGGGGCGGGTGGCTCTCGTCGCTGACCGGGGTGAGCCCGACGTTGCAGGCCTCCGACACGAGGAGGGCTGACACGGACTCGATGAGATTGCTGGCCCGGCCCTGGGTGCCGCTGATGTGAGTGAACTCGTCGAGGAACCCGGTCCAGCCATGCACTTCGAGGGGGACATCGGCGATCTCGACCTCGGGCAGGAGCGCCTCGACCGAGCTGCGGAGCTTCGCGAGCGAGGCTGGCTCGTCGACGGCATCGAGGGGGCTCATCACGATCTCGTCGTGGCCGTCCCGTTCCTCGATGCGCAGGTCGGGGTTGGAGGGAAGTCCCCCGGCCGTGCGCCGCCAGGCGGCATCGAGGGCCCGGGCGAGCTCGGCGACCGCCGCGTCGGCGTCGGCGTTCAGGGCCAGGTCCTCACAGGTTCGCTCACGCTGCTGTTCCCAGACCTCAGGGGCGAGCAGCTCGGCTCGGGGATCGCCCCAACGGGTGCTGCGCGGGACGTAGACGTCCCGGCGCCGCAGGCGGGTGCGGAGCTGGTCCAGCACGCAGCAGGCGTAGGCCGCTCGGTTGACGGTGCCGTCCTCACGGTCCCTCACATGGGGCTCCCAGGAGGCGTTGACCGCGTCGAGCGGCACCTCGTCTTCGGGCAGGCGAGTGGTGCGGGGCCGCTCGGCCAGCCAGGTCCCCAGCGCCTGGTAGGCGTCGAGCACGGGACGGGCAGCGTCGGTACACTCGAAGGGGATGGCCTCGATCAGGGTCGGGAGGAACCGGCGGAGCTGAGGGTAGCAGGCCACCAGCCGCTCGTGGAAGGGGTCGGCTGGCGGGCGCGTGAGGGCGGTCACCGTCCCGAGGGCCCGCTCGATCCGGCCCCGGTCCTGGCGGAGCGCCCCGAGGGCCGCGGCGATGGCCTGCTCGCCCTCGTCCAGAGCTTCGAGGAGGACCTGCATGGCGGCGTGCAGCTCGCCACCGCCTTGTCGTAGTCCCGCAGCTCCCCGGCCCGCCGCCGCTGGCCCCGGACGGTGGCCGAGCGCTGCAGGTCCCCGAAGACCACGTCGAAGATGTCGATCACGTCGTCACGGGCACTCGGCGTGAGGACGTAGGCGAACGCCACCAGGGTGGCGGTCCGTCGTTCGGGGGCCAGGTCGGCCAGCTGGGTGGCCCAGGCCTGGTCGGCGTAGCGAGCCAGGGCGCCCATCCGCCGGGACGGCAGGCGGGACAGGTCGAGGTCCCCAGCACCGAGGGCCCGCACCTCGACAAGGCGTTCCAGGGCCTGGACCAGCCCGGTGATGGTCGGGCTGAACGGCGGGCGTCGGAGCCGGTCCAGCTCCGAGCGTCGGCGCCCTTCTGGCACCACCAGCAGGTCCTCCAAGCGTGCGCGCAGCTCAGGTGAGGCCGTGCTGGCAAGCCGGGCCCAGAGCCGGCGGGTGGCCCGCTCCCGGATACCAGCCACCAGGCGGCCCAGCACCTGCTCGCCGGGCAGGAGCACCCGGTCGGCCAGAAGACGGCGATGGGCAGCCCGGAACAGGGCCGAAGGGCCGAGGTCGTCGGCCCAGGCCTGGCGGTAGAGCCACAGCACCAGGAAGAAGTGGCCGGGTTGGCTGGCGAAGTCCCGGTAGCCGTAACGGCGGCGGATCTCCGAGGTGTGCCTCCAGCGCACGGCCAGCTTGGCGTAGCCAGCAAGGATTCCGGGATCGGCGATGTCGAGCTGGCGGGCCACCGAGGCCACCACCGGGGGCGGGACAGCGGTCGGGTCAGGGAGAAAGGTGCCGATGGCCCGCACCGTGGCGATCTGGACGGCGAACCCCAGGCGCGTCACGTCCCCGGCCTGCCGGCGAGCCTGGGTGACGTCGGCGTCGCTCAGGTGGCACCATCGGCCGAGCCAGTCCCGCCCGACGTCGGCCGGGAACCGGGCGTAGCCGGACAGGTCAGCCGGATCCACCACGACGGGCACGCGATCCCCCCTCTGTTCCTGGGAGAAGTATCGTTATCCCAGGAACCTGGCCAACCGCGAGCCACTGACCAGCACGAGTGCCGAGTCCCGAGGAAGGCTGAAGTCATCGTTATCACCGGAACCAGTCGCCCGTGAGCCCCAGCACCGCCATCGAGGGTGCCCCGAGCCCCAAGCTGTCGGACGCCGTGGGGGCCTTTCTCGCTGACCTCGGCCACGCCAACCGCTCCCCGGCCACCCTCCGCGCCTATCGTGGCGACCTGGCCTCCTTCTCCCAGCACTTCGCCGGCGAGCTGGGCGAGATCACCCCCCAGGCGCTCCGGTCCCACTTCGCCACCCTGGTTCATCTGGCCCCGGCCACTCGGGCCCGCCGCGAGGCGTCCCTCGCCAGCTTCCTGCGTTGGGCCTACCGCAACGACCTGATCGACGCAGATCCCATGTCCAAGCTGGACCGGGTCCACCTGGAGCCCCCCGAACCCCGGGGCCTGGCCAAAGAGCAGGTGGAGGCCATCCTGGGCGCCATCCCCCGGGGCAGGAGCCGGGATCGGCTGTTGTTCCGGCTCCTGGCCGAGACCGGCCTGCGGGTGGGTGAGGCGCTGGCGCTCCATGTGGACGACATCGCCCTTGCCCCAGACGACGAGCGTCTCCACGTGCTCGGCAAGGGGGGACGGCGGCGGACCTTGCTGCTGGACGACCCCCGCCTGGTGGCCCAGATCAAGCGCCACCTGAAGGAGACCAGCTACCGGCACGGCCCGCTGTTCCGGGCCGAGAAGAACGGGGTGGGCGGCCCACTGCGCTACTCGACGGTCCAAGAACATTGGGCCACCTACTGCGCCAAGGCGGGAGTCACTGCCACCATCCACCAGCTCCGCCATGGCCATGCCACCGAGCTGATCAACGGCGGGGTCAGCCTGCCCACTATCCGCAAGCGCCTCGGGCACCGCAACCTCCAGACCACCCTCCGGTACGCCGAGCAGGCAGACGCCACCGCCGATGCCGAGTTGGGGGCGTGGCGGCGGTCGCGGGAGGCGGGCTCATGAACGGGTCTGACCAAGGCCATCAGGCTGAATTGGGCAAGATGCGGTTCGGCCACGATGGGGACGGCGGCCTCGGTGATCGCCTCGTCGAAGCCGTTCTGCGGGGTGAGAAGACGGCCACCTCTTCCTTGCTCCGCGATTACGAGGAGAACGAGCCACTGCCCAGAGCCGGGGAGCGACTCGTCTTGGTCGACAGCTCCGGTCGATCTCGCGGGGTCGTCGAGACCGTTGAAGTACGAACGGTGGCGCTCAGGGACATTGATCTGAGCATCGCCCTGGCTGAGGGCGAGGGGTTCGAGTCGGTGGCCGACTGGGAGCAGGCTCACCGGGCATTCTGGGCGTCCACCCCGTCGAGCGGTGCAGAGAGAAGCTCGCAGGAGTCCTTGAGCGACACCGAACTCGTCGTCGTCGAGTTCTTCCACCTGGTCGAGACCGGCCGAGGATCCGCCGGTAACGGCCCCTGAGGAGGCCGAAGATGCTCCAGTCCCGATCCGCCGCGTGCACCCGGAACACCTCGATTTGCTGTGCGATTTGCTGGGGCAAGTCGGTGGCCCACAACGTGATCAAGCCCTCGCCACGTTGGAGGACGAAGGGGTCCGCCATGAGATGGCTCTTCTCATCGAGACGAAGGACGGCCCCGCTCACGCTCGCCGAGCAGTCGAGCAGTCGAGCAGTCCCGGCATCGAATCGACGTTGAGCACAAGAGGGTGCTGCGGAAGGCCATCGGAGCAGCCGTCGACGCCAAACTGATGCTTGATCTGCGGAGCAACGGCTGAGGGTTTGCCTCCCCCTCTTCAGCCCCCGCCTGACTTCAGTCTGGTGCCGGATGGCAATGCAGTCACCTGCTCGTTCAGGATTCTGTACCGATCCTCGTCACAGGCCTTGACGGCCGATCTGCCCCCGGTGGATGCGGTCGCGGTGTCCCGGCAGAGTCGGGAGGCGCTCGAGGGTCGGTTGGCCGAGTAGGTGGCCGTCGTGGTGGACGCGAACGTCCTGGTGGTGGCGGCCACGGGCGACCCGAGGCGGGTCCGGGCTCAGAGTGCGCTGCGGGGGTGGGCGGATGCCGGCGAGACGCTGCACGCCCCGGCGTTGCTCCCTTACGAGTTCGCGAGCAGCCTGACCCGTCTGGTCGAGGCGGGGAAGCTGCCTGCGGAGCGGGTCGGGCCAGTGTGGTCGAGCGTGCGGACACTGCCGGTGACGTACCACCTTCTCCAAGAGACGGCCCCGCGGGTGGTGGAGATCGCCCGCCAGCTGGGGCGGCAGAGCGCCTACGACGCCGCTTACCTGGCGCTGGCGGAGCAGTTGCAGGCGGTGCTGTGGACTTTCGACGGGCCACTGGCGCGGAACGCGGCTCAGAGCGGGTTCGCGGTGCAGCTCCTCGACGCGACGGGGTAGCCCGGAGCGGGCTCCCCGCGGCGGCGGCCGGGTTGGCCGGCTCAGCGGATCCGGCGCCCTGCCCCCTTGGCCCGGCGCAGCTCGCCCCGCTCCCGATAGGTGAGCTCGATGACGAGCTGCTGCACCGCCTCTCTGGCCACGGCGATCTGGGGCAGGCTGGGATCGTCGATGACACTTAGAACCTACTTCACGCGACGATGGGACCGAGTCTCTCCACCTGGGCAATCGCAGTGTCGTACCGGCCGGCGAAGCGGGCAGCACCGTGAGCGATCTCCCGTGGTAGCGCCG
>DAHVMY010000046.1:0-12555 GCA_027319585.1 Candidatus Dormiibacterota bacterium
CCCGGGGACCCGCCAAGGGTGGGATCCGCTACGAGCCACACGCCACCGTCGAGGGCACCAAAGCCCAGGCGATGCTGATGAGCTGGAAGACCGCAGTCATGTCACTGCCATTCGGTGGCGCCGCCGGCGCGGTGCGCGTCGCGCCCGAGCAGCTGAGCCAGCGTGAGCTGGAACGCCTCACCCGACGCTTCACCACTGAGATCGCGATCCTGCTCGGTCCGGAACGCGACATCCCCGCTCCCGACATCGGCACCGGGCCGCAGGTGATGGCCTGGATGATGGACACACTCTCAATGCACGCCGGTTATTCCGTGACCGCGGCTGTCACCGGCAAGCCGATCGTCGCGGGGGGCTCGGTGGGACGGATCGAGGCCGCCGGACGCGGACTGGCGACCGTGCTGATGCACACCGTGCGCAACACCGGACTCACCCTGGAGGGAGCCACCGTCGCGGTGGAGGGCTTCGGCAGTGTGGGGGCGACCTGCGCACGCCTCCTGGCGGAGGCCGGCTGTCGCGTGGTTGCGGTGTCGGATCACACCGGGGGCTGGCACAACGACCAGGGGTTGGACCTGGCGGCGCTGGAGCAGGTGAAGGCGGAGCGCGGGCATCTGCATGAGGCCGGGGTTGCCGGTGAGGCGATAACGCGCGAGGAGCTGCTGGCCCTACCGGTGACCGTGCTGGTGCCGGCCTCGGTGGAGAGCGTGATCAACTCCGGCAACGCCGCCCAGGTCAAAGCGCGGATCGTCGCCGAAGGCGCCAACGGGCCGGTCACGCCGTTGGCGGAGGCGGTGCTGCGCGAGGATGGCATCGTGGTGGTTCCGGACATCCTCGCCAACGGTGGCGGGGTGACCGTCTCCTATTTCGAGTGGGTCCAGGATCTGCAGTCATTCTTCTGGGATGAGCAGGAGATCTCGTCGCAGCTGGAGCGGGCGATGGTGCGGGCATTCGACCATGTGTGGGCGTACTCCGCGCACCATCACATCTCCCTGCGGGAGGCGGCCTACGCGATCGCGGTGGGGCGGGTGGCCCGAGCCTCCGCCGCCCGCGGCATCTATCCGTAGATCAGACGCGGAGGAGCTGTCTCAGCGGAGCAGCTGGGGATGCTGCGGCAGCATCTGCTCGCGACCTGGCTGATATTCGAAGCGATAGCCGGCGCCGATCACCACATGGATGTAGTGGGGGCCGTCGGCACGGGGTTGGATCTTGCGACGCAGGCGATACAGGTGGGCGTCCAACGAGTGCACCTGATGGGGTTGGCGGCGCCGCCACACCTCCGCGATCAACTGGGGTCGGGAGATCACCCGACCGGGATTGCGCGCGAGGGCGCTGAGAATGCCGAATTCGGTGGGGGTGAGGGAGACCGTGCGCTCCTCCTGGCGCACCTCATGCCGCGCCAGGTCGATCACCAGCCCTGGGAATGAGAGGCGGTCCTGGGTCTGATCCTGCTGCGCATATTGCGCCCGGCGCAGCCGCGCGTTGATCCGCGCCAGCAGTTCGCGCACCTCGAAGGGCTTGCGCAGATAGTCGTCGGCGCCGACCTCCAGCCCCACGACCACGTCCTCGGCGTCGTGCAGGCAGGAGATCATCAGTACCGTTGAGGTGACCCCGGCCGCGCGCAGGCGGCGGCAGACGTCGACGCCGCTCATGTCCGGCAGCACCAGATCCAGGAGGATCAGGTCCGGCTCCTCCTCTATGGCCAGCCGCAGACCCAGCGCCCCCGAGGCGGCGACATCCACGGAGTAGCCGTTCTCGGCGGCGATCAGCTGCACCAGTTGCAGCATCGCGGGGTCGTCGTCGACGATCAGGAGCTTGGCGGAGCCGGCCGGCAGGGTCGGAGGTGGCGGCTCCCACCCGCCGGTCTGGGTGGGGCTCGCGGCGATTGTCTGCGTCACGCTGGGATTGTGTGCCGGGCCGGCTCGCCTGCTCGTCCGGAATCGACAACGACTGCGTAACGAGCTCCCCGCCCGCTGTGACGGGATCGGACTTTGCAGCAGTCGTCTAACATGACAATCGGTCAAGGAGGATGCGCGATGGCGAAGCGGCTCGCGGGGGGAACGCGGCGGCGGCGCTTGGCGACCGCGCTCACCGGTCTGGGCGTCGTCCTGGTCCTGGTGGGGATCGGGATTCTGGTCCCGCCCCTGCTCGGGGTGCTGCATCGCAGCTCCGACGACCACCAGCTGCTGCAGAAATGGCTCGGCTCCAACGGCGCTCTGACCAAGGTCATCCCCGGGCAGACCGAGAGCCCCCTCAACTCAGGGTCGGCGGCGACCGCCCCCGCCTGCGGCAGCGGGTCGCCCAGCTCCGAGTACGCGCTGGTCAGCTTTCCCAGCCTTCCTGGCATCGAGGGGGTGGCCGGCAACGGGACCTGGGCGATGCTGACCCAGCGGTCGGTGGTCCACTACTCGGACTCGCCACCGCCGGGTGGTGTCGGCAATGTGCTGATCGCCCTTCACCGCGAGCCCAACTTCGAGCCTCTGAACCAGCTCCGCCCGGGCGACCAGATCGTGGTCACCGCCCGCAACTGCGAGCGGTACGTCTACACCGTGACCCGCACCTGGGTGGAGTCTCCTGACCAGGTGACCCAGCTCGCCTCCATGAGCTCCGGTCATTACCTGACCGTGATCACCTGCACCCCGCTGTGGGTCGACACCGAGCGGATCGTGATCCGGGCCACCCTGACCGCGACCCAGCCCACCGCCTCCTGACCGAGCGCCGGAGCGGCCACCAGATACGGGGTGCTGGACGGCTCGTACCCACTAGATAAGGGGTTGTCGGGGGGGTGCGGCCCGGGTTCCTGCTATCCTTTCTCGGGCAGGGGCAGCGCGGTGATCTTCATGCCGGCACACCCCAAGACGGGCGGACTGGGAGGTGGCCTTGCTTGGACATTGAACTGGGAAGGGGCAAGAGGGCCAGGCGGGCCTACGGGTTCGACGAGGTTGCGCTGGTCCCCGGCAAGGTGACGATCAACCCGGACGAGATCGACATCCGGATGAAGATCCGCGACGTCGAGATCCCCCTCCCGATTCTGGCGGCGGCGATGGACGGGGTGGTGGATCCTCATTTCGCCATCGAGATGGCGCGCCTGGGAGGGGTCGCGGTCCTGAACCTGGACGGGATCAACTGCCGGTACCAGGACCCGCAGGCGGTCTACGAGGAGATCGCCGAAGCTCCCAGGGAGAAGGTGAACCAGCTGCTGCAGCGGCTCTATCTGGAGCCGGTCAAGGATGAGCTGATCGCCTCTCGGATCGAGGAGATCAAGCGCGAGGGCGCCGTCTGCGGGGTGTCCAGCACCCCCGCGGACGCCGAGCGCCGGCTGCCGATCGTGACCGAAGCCAAAGCGGACATCTACTTCGTCCAGGGGACGGTGCTGACCGCACGCCACATCTCCCGCTCCTACCGCCAGCTCGACTTCGCCCACCTGATGCGACAGGCGCAGCTTCCCGTCGTGGTCGGCAATTGCGTCGAGTACTACACCGCGCTGGAGCTGATGGCGACCGGGGTCGACGGGATCCTGGTGGGGGTCGGCCCGGGTGCCGCCTGCACCACCAGGGGCGTGCTCGGGATCGGGGTTCCCCAGGTGACCGCGACGGCTGACGTGGCCGCCGCCCGCAACGACCACCGTCGCACCGGCGGCAAGCCGGTCACAGTCATAACCGACGGGGGGATGCGGGTGGGTGGCGATGTCACCAAGGCGCTCGCGTCGGGGGCCGACGGGGTGATGATCGGTTCGGTCTTCGCGTCCGCCGAGGAGGCCCCCGGGCGGGGTCACCACTGGGGCATGGCAACTCCGGACCCGAACCTACCCCGCGGGACCAGGATCAAGGTAGGGACCAAGGCGACGCTGCGGGAGCTCCTGCTCGGTCCGGCGCGGGTCGACGACGGCACCCAGAACCTGGTGGGGGCGATCAAGACCGCGATGGGGGTCTGCGGCGCCAGGACCATCGAGGAGTTCCAGCAGACCGAGCTGGTGATCGCACCGGCGATCCTGACCGAGGGCAAGCTGTTCCAGCAGGCCCAGCAGGTCGGGATGGCCCGCTGAGGCCCGGGACAGCCGAGATGGTCACCACCGCCCCCGAGCGTCGAGAGGCGGTGGGCGGCGGGGTGGGGCCGACCACCGAGCGGGTTCTGGTGCTGGACTTCGGCTCCCAGTACAGCCAGCTGATCGCCCGTCGGGTGCGGGAGCAGGGAGTCTACTGCGAGCTCTGGCCGGGCACCACCCCGGCCACCGAGCTTAGGCGGCAGGCGCCCAGAGGGCTGATCCTGAGCGGCGGGCCCGCCAGCGTCTACGACCAGGACGCCCTGCGCCCGGATCCCGGCATCTACGACCTTGGGGTCCCCATCCTGGGGATCTGCTACGGGATGCAGCTGCTGGCCCACGACCAGGGGGGCAGGGTCCGCCCCGCCCAGCAAAGGGAGTACGGGGCGGCCCTGGTCCAAGTGGACAGCCAGGAGGGCATCTTCACCGACCTGCCGGAGTCGCTGCCGGTCTGGATGAGCCATGGGGACGTCATCGAAGAGCTTCCCCCCGGCTACCGCGCGGTCGCGCATTCCGCCAACAGCCCGGTTGCGGCCATGGCCGGCCCCGGGGGGAACTTCGGGATCCAGTTCCACCCGGAGGTGGCCCACACCCCGCAGGGCTCGGCGATCCTGCGCAACTTCGTGTACGAGACCTGCTCCTGCCAGGGCACCTGGGAGGAGCACTCCTTCGTCGAGCACGCGGTTCGGGACATCCGCCGGCGAGTCGGTGATCAGGCGGTCATCTGCGCCCTCTCCGGCGGGGTCGACTCCGCGGTCGCGGCCACCCTGGTGCACCGCGCGGTCGGTGACCAGCTCACCTGCCTGTTCGTGGACAACGGGCTGCTCCGGCGGGGCGAGGCCGACCGGGTCATCGACGTGCTCACCCGCAACATGCGGATGCGGATCGTGAGAGTCGAGGCGGAGGCTCGCTTCCTGGCCGCGCTGAGCGGGGTGGTCGACCCCGAGGAGAAGCGCCGGGTGGTGGGGCGCGAGTTCATCGCCTGTTTCGAGGAGGAGACCAAGCGGCTGGGAGAGGTCCCGTTTCTGGCCCAGGGCACCCTCTATCCGGATGTCATCGAGAGCACCGCCCAGGACACCTTCGGGGCCCGCACCATCAAGACCCACCACAATGTAGGCGGCCTGCCGAAGGGGATGACGTTCCAGCTGGTGGAGCCACTGCGGTACCTCTTCAAGGACGAGGTCCGCAAGGTCGGCCGGGCGCTGGGGCTCCCGGAGGACATGGTGATGCGCCAGCCGTTCCCCGGGCCCGGGCTGGCCATCCGCGTGATCGGGGAGGTGACCAAGGAGCGGCTCGAGGTGGTCCGGGGCGCCGACTGGGTGGTGATCGTCGAGATCAAGCGCAGCGGACTCTATTCCAAGGTCTGGCAGAGCTTCGCCATCCTGACCCCGGTCAGCTCAGTCGGAGTGATGGGCGATTACCGCACCTATCAGAACGTGGTGGCGGTCCGGATCGTGAGCTCCGACGACGGGATGACCGCGGACTGGGCCAGGGTTCCCTACGACGTGCTGGCGGACATCAGCCGGCGCATCGTCAACGAGGTCCCGGGGGTCAACCGGGTCGTCTATGACATCAGCAGCAAGCCCCCATCGACCATCGAGTGGGAGTGACCGCTTGCGGGTCCTCGTCGTGGGGTCGGGGGGGCGCGAGCACGCTCTCGCCTGGGCCTGCGCCCGGAGCCCGCTGGTGGAGGCGGTCATCTGTGCGCCCGGCAACCCCGGCACCGCCTCCATCGGCCGCAACTTCCCGGTTGCTCCGACCGACGCCCACGGTCTGATCCGCCTGGCTCAGGCGGAGAACGTCCAGCTGGTCGTGCTGGGGCCGGATCAGGCGATCGCGGCGGGGGTTGGGAACGCGATGGCCGAGGCCAGGATCCCCTGCTTCGGCCCCACTCAAGAGGCGGGTCAGCTTGAGACCAGCAAAGCCTTCGCCAAGGAGCTGATGCGGGGCCTCGGGGTGCCGACCGCGCCGTTTCAGCTCTTCACCGACCCCGAGGCCGCGGTCCACCACCTGCGCTCCAGGACCGGGCCGGTTGTGGTCAAGGCCGACGGGCTGGCGCTCGGCAAGGGGGCGTTCGTCTGTGCCGGGCCCAAGGAGGCGGAGGCGGTCGCGCGCCGGTTGATGCTGGATCGGGAGCTGGGCGAGGCGGGCGCCAGGATCCTGGTGGAGGATGCCCTGGTCGGCGAGGAGGTCTCCTGCTTTGCCGTCTGCGATGGCGAGCGTGCGGTCATGCTGCCAGCGGTCCGCGACTACAAGCGGGCCTTCGAGCAGGACCGAGGCCCCAACACCGGCGGGATGGGAGCCGTCACCCCGCCGCCGGGGATGGACTCCACCTCGGTAAGCACCCGGGTCCGCCAGGAGATCGTGGAGCCGGTGCTGGCGGAGATGGCCCGGCGTGGCATTCCCTACCGCGGCTGCCTCTACGTCGGCTGCATGGTGGACGGCGACCAGATCCGAGTGTTGGAGTTCAACGCTCGCTTCGGAGACCCGGAGGCCGAGGTGCTACTGCCGACTCTGGAAGACTTGGTCCCGTGGCTGTGGCGGGCGGCGACCGGTGCGCTTGAAGGGCCAGCCCCGCGCCGGCTGCTGCCCGCCGCGGTGGGGGTGGTGGCGGTGCGGGCGCCCTATCCGGAGGCCGTCACCGCCGGGGGGGCGGTCCGGGGGCTGAACGAAGCCGAGGCGCTCGGGTGCCAGGTGTTTCAGATGTCCACCCGCCGTGCCGAGGGTGGGCCGGTGGAGGTAGCCGGGGGCCGGGTCCTGATCTGCGTGGCGGTGGGCGATGACGTGGCCTCGGCGCGGGCCGGCGCCTACTCCGGGGTCTCCCGCATCCAGTTTGAGGGGAGGCGCTACCGAGCGGACATCGCCGGCTGACTGCCCTTTTGTTGAAGCGGCATAGTGTGGAGTTGCCATGTCACCCACCGCTCCCCCAGAGGTCGTCACGCTCCTGCAGGCCCGCCTCACCGAGCTGGAAGCTGAGCTCGCTGGCCTCAACGCCAGGCCCACCGAGCCGGGAGCGCAGGTGCAGTACGGCAAGCGCGCCGGCGACCACATCGCCCAGGTGACGGATCAGCTGGCCCGCGCCCGGGCCGCCGAACAGGTGGAGAAGTTGGCGGAGCAGGTGAGGGCCGCGCTCCAACGCATCGACCAGGGTGCCTACGGGATCTGTGAGGTCTGCCAGCTGCCGATTCCCGAGGCCAGGCTCGCCGTCCTGCCCTGGGCGACCCGCTGTGTCGACTGCGCGGCCGGAGCCAGCGGGCCGGCCCCGGCCGGTTCCTGAGGGACCGGTCACCGCACGATGCGTGCGCCCTCTGCCGGTCTGCGGCGGGCAGGGTGGCCCCGGAGCTGTGCGCCTGTCGCCCGCATCGGAGCCGACTGGCTCTGGTCCTGAGCCGGTCGCCAACCGGCGGCTGACCGGCTCCCGACCGGCGCCACCATCGAACGCAGCCGCGCGCCCGCTCTGTTCCTGACCCGCATCCCGGCCCTCCTCCAGGCGCCCGGTCCGCGCCGGGGGATCGGGCTGGCGGACCCGGGAGCCGCGACCTCTGGGGGCGTCTGCATCCGTGGACCGCGGCAGGGCCTCTCGTCCAGCAGCTTCGCCCGGTCCCCAGGGCGCCGTGAGTCGCCAGGGTCGCTAGCACCTCGCTCCGGGCATCACCCCCCACCGGCCCGTTAACCTTGGCAGGCGATGGCCAGGATCGAATTGATCGAGAGTTCGCTGCGCCACGGACAGCAGACCCTGCTCTCCAGCCGGCTTCGCACCCGGCACATGGTGGAGCTGGCCGAGCGGCTGGAGGGGTCCGGGGTGGCCGGGCTGGACGTATTCGGAGGGGCAACCTTCGGAGTTGCCCTGGAATACCTCGGAGAGGATCCTTTCGACCGCCTGCGCCAGGTGCGCGCAGCGACCACGATCCCCCTGCACGGCCTGCTTCGAGGACAGGCCCTGGTGGGGCGCAGCCCGGTGGCGGACGACGTGGTCGACCGGTTCGTGGAGACGCTCGCCGAATCCGGCCTGGACGTCTTCCGCTGCTTCGATCCCCTCAACGACGTCCGCAATCTGGCCCATGTGGCGGCCGCGGTGAGCCGCACCGGGAATAGGGCTGAGGGACTGCTGGTCTACACCCAGAGTCCGGTCCACTCCGACGCGGGCTTCGTCGCCCTGGGGTCCCAGCTGCAGCGGCTGGGCTTCTCCAGCCTGTGCCTTTTCGACCCTGCGGGCCTGCTTGGAGCCGGTGCCGCCCGGGAGATCGTCCAGGGGTTGGTGAAGGAGACCGGTCTGCCAGTCTTCGTCCACTGCGCCACCATCACCGGCCAGGCGGCGTTCGCCTACCTCGCGGCGGCGGAGGCGGGGGCCGCCGGGTTGGACGTCTGCCTCTCCCCGCTGGCGGGGGGCGCGTCGCTGCCCAACACCGAGGGAGTGGTGCGGGCGCTGACGCAGACGGAGTGGGAGCCCGCGGTCGACCAGGGCAGGCTTTTGGCCGCGGCCGACCGGCTCGAGGAGCTGATGCCGCTCTATGAGCTGGTCGCTGATCCCAGCGGCTGGCAGCTGGACTCGGCAACGCTGCGCACCCAGCTCGCGCCCTCGGTCCAGCAGCACCTGACCTGGGAGTGCGAGGCCCAGGGGGCGAGTGAGCGGCGGGCCGAGGTCGTGGAGGAGATCGGACGGGTCAGGGCGGACATGGGCTACCCCCCGCTGATCAGCCCCATCGCCGAGGTGGTGGTCAGCCAGGCGGTGGCTAACGTCGCCTCCGGTGACCGCTACCTGATCGTCGCCCAGGACGTCAAGGACTACTTCCTCGGCCTCTATGGGCAGCCGCCCGGGCCGCCCGACCCCGAGGTGCAGCGCCTGGTGATCGGCTCCGAGGAGCCGATCACAGTGAGGCCCGGGGATGTCCTGGAGCCGATGCTCGAGGACGCCCGCCACACCCTGGAGAAGGGTGGACTGGGGGTTCCGACCACCGAGCAGCTGCTGGAGTTCATCCTTTTCCCCGAGGCGGCGGGGCGCCAGCTGCGGGGGGAGTCCCGCCACGAGCGGCTGGACGACGAACCGGCCGAGGAGCCGGTCGAGCCCGAGGTGGAGGAGATGCCGACCGCCTCCCCGCTGGTGGATGGAGGCGACCTCAGCGAGCCCATAGGAGACGCGGCCGCGATCCCGGCCTTCGCGCCGCCCATTCCACCGGAGCCGGAGGCGCCGGCGGCCGGGACCCAGGCGGCGCGGGAGTTCCAGGTGGAGGTGGACGGCGAAGTCTTCGAGGTCCGGGTCACCTCCCGAGACGGAGGTTTTCCCGCCTCGCCACCGAGCGGGGTGCCCACCCCCACCGCCTCGTCGGGCGGGGCGGTGAGGGCCCCGATGCAGGGGCTCATCGCCCGGATTCCTGTCGCAGTGGGGGACCAGGTGGTGGTGGGCCAGACGATCGCGGTCCTGGAGGCCATGAAGATGCAGAACGACATCCCCTCGGACCGTGAGGGGATCGTCCAGAGCGTCAACGTGACCGAGGGTCAGGTGGTGAGCCGGGGCGACCCCCTGGTCACCGTCGGCTGACCAGCGCGTGTTCGACAAGGTCCTGGTCGCCAACCGGGGTGAGATCGCCGTCCGGGTGATCCGGGCCTGCCGCGACCTGGGGCTGCGCTCCGTGGCCGTGTACTCCGAAGCCGACCGGGGGGCCCTGCACACCAAGTTGGCCGATGAGGCGGTGGAGATCGGTGGAAGCCCGGCCACCCAGTCGTACCTGAACCTGGACCGCATCATGGCCGCGGCCCAGGAGACCGGTGCCCAGGCGATCCATCCCGGCTACGGATTCCTCTCGGAGAGCGCTCGGCTGGCGCGTGCCTGCAGGGAGCATGGGCTGACCCTGATCGGCCCTCCGGAGGAGGCGATGGCGGCCATGGGAGACAAGGTCACGGCGCGCGGCCGGATGCAGCAGGCAGGGGTTCCGGTCGTGCCCGGCACCGAGGCCATCGAGGACCCCGAGGAGGCCTTGGGGGCTGCCAAGGAGATTGGCTATCCGATCCTGGTCAAGGCCTCCGCAGGGGGCGGTGGGATCGGGATGCGCTCGGCTCGGGATGAGGAGGAGCTGCGCTACGCGATCCAGGCCTGCCAGGACTCCGCGCTGCGCTCCTTCGGCGATTCCCGGGTCTTTCTGGAGCGGCTGGTGGACGAACCGCGACACATCGAGATCCAGGTGCTGGCGGATTCCCACGGCAACACCATTCATCTGGGAGAGCGCGAGTGCTCGATCCAGCGCCGGCACCAGAAGCTGCTGGAGGAATCCCCCTCGACCGCCGTCTCAGAGGAGATGCGCCAGCGGATGGGGGAGGCGGCGGTCCGAGCCGCCCAGGCGGTCGGGTACGTCAACGCGGGCACGGTGGAGTTCATCGAGTCCCGGGGATCCTTCTACTTTCTGGAGATGAACACGCGCCTGCAGGTGGAGCATCCGGTCACGGAGCTGGTGACTGGACTCGACCTGGTCGACCTCCAGCTCCGGGTGGGCCTGGGAGAGCACCTGCCGCTGCGGCAGGAGGACGTGCGCTGGGAGGGCTGGGCGATAGAGTGCCGGGTCAACGCCGAGGATCCCTGGGCCGACTTCGTCCCGACCCCCGGGCGGGTCACCTCATACCACGAGCCCGCCGGCCCCGGGGTCCGGGTGGACAGCTCTCTGTCCGGCCCCGGAGTGGTCAGCCCCTACTACGACCCCATGATCGCCAAGATGATCGTCTTCGGAAGGAACCGTGACCAGGCCGCTGCCCGGGCTCGCCGCTCCCTGTTCGAGTACTGGGTGGGAGGTATCACCACCAACATCCCCTACCACGCGGTGCTCCTCGACGACCCCGACTTCCTGGCCGGCCGGCTCACGACCGAGTTCATCCCCACCCATCCGGATCTCTTCGATAAGGCGCGTGAGTGGCAGCAGCGTCAGCAGCAGGCGATGGCCGGCTTCAGCCAGGACCGCCGCCGCTTGGCGGCGGTGGCGGCGGCTCTGGCCGCCGCCGGGAGCTGACTAGGGTTCGCGGAAGCCGGTCAGATCCATCGGACCACGGACATGCGTGGGCGCGATTGGCGGTCGGGGGCTGGCAGCCTGGGGATTGACTGCCAGGGCGGCGGCGCGTGCCTCCAACCGGCTCTTGGCCACCTGCCAGCGCGTCCACGCCCACCAGATTTCGGCCCTGGTCCTGTCAGCGCGCTGGGCGACTCGCGATGGGCCAACCATGGCCAGCCACTCCAACCTGAGGCGCTCGACCTCCGCCGTGAGGTCCGGGTCAAAGTCCGCTGAAGCATCCATGGCACTGCCTCCTGTGCAGCGCCCCCACTCTCAAGTCGGGTCAAATGCGTTACCTAGTATGCGACGGACAGGAGTTCTTCTCAAGAGGGCGGGCCTGGTCGGGCCGGAGCTCCTCACAGCCCGACGGGGGGTGTCCGATCCAGGCCGGGTCATCGGGCAGAGGTGACTGTTCACGGCGGCAGCGCTGGATTGGGAGGTCCGCAGCGGCCGGGCCTCTTGGCAGAGGTTCAGCGCCGAGCTCTCAGCGGTAGGAGCCATCGTCATCCCACTCACGCGATTACTCCGCCACCGCCGCGCCGGCTCCATCGGGATCATCCCAGCCGAGGCGCAGAGGCCGTTCCGGACGGTCGGCGCGAGGCGCCGCGCTTGTGGTCCCGCCAACCGCGCTTGGCCCCACCACCAGCACCGCCGGAAATTGGACGATCAGCTGCCGGAGCGGCCGGCGGACCAATTGGGGCGCATGGCGGGTGGGATCCACCCGAGTCCCTTAGCGTTTTTGCGCGGTCGTCAGTATCACTTTTGCCCACACCTGAGTAGCGCTTCTGCCCGGTACGCACTCACCATGCCCATGCAGCGCTAATTCTGGCCGAGTGCCGGTCCCCACCTTCCGCCAGCGATCGGAACTTGACCGCCACGCACCGTGGGGGCGTACCGGAGGCAGTGGTACTGAGCGAACTCCGTGTCCCGGCTCGTGGAGCGCGGCGACCTCGACGAGCCATCGGAGGCGCGGTGAGGTCTGCCTTGCTGGTGGGCCGACCAGCTCCGTTGAGCCAGCGGCGCCCGGTGCCGCGAGCGGGGTGGACCGCGCGTTCCGCCGCGTAGTCAGAGGCTGGGTCGCAGGGCCCAGGATCCCATCCCGTGATGGTGGGGCGCCCCTCGTCCAAACGGGACCGCCCTCACGCTGTCGCTGCCAACTCCACCGCGCAGGGGAGCGCTGTCCGGGCCAGCCGCAGGTCAGCAGTCAGAAGCGGGATTGAAAGCGGCTGTGCCAGCGCCGCATAGAGAGCGTCGTGGAAACTCAGGTTGGCCCGCAAGGCCCACGCCGATCGGGCCAGGCCCACGGTCATCTCGCGGCGGTGGTCGATCAGGGGGATGGCCGCCAGCAACAGGGTCTCAGCGACGGCTGGTGCCAGCTCGCCGCGCAGCACTCGTCGGCGCAAGACGCTGCCGATCTCGGCATCGAGGAGGTGGCGGGCATAGCCGATGTCTCCAGCCAGCCGTCGCCGCAACGCGCGGTCTCTG
>DAHVMY010000047.1:0-10838 GCA_027319585.1 Candidatus Dormiibacterota bacterium
CCCTACGACTCCATCGTCTTTGCGGTGGTGGCCCTGGGCTTCTACTATGTCGGTTACTGGAGCGGAATCCATTGGACCGGAACCTCGATCAGTGAGGAGGACGCGGGTCCCGCGACCGCGGTTGCCACGTCGTGAGATGACGGCCGGACTGGCGGCGGTGCATCTCAAGACCCGTGCCCTCAGGTGCACCGGGTGCTGTCTGCGATGAGCAAGGACATCAAGTGCGCGATCGGGGTGCATGTGGATGCGGTCGCCGGATGGCTGGGCTCCTACGGCGGCGAGGACTCGCCGTCGGACATCCAGCGCGGCGTCTTTGCAGGCGAGGTGGGGATCCCCCGCCTTCTGACCCTTTTCGAGCGGCTCGGCCTTCGCACCACCTGGTTCATTCCGGGGCACTCGATCGAGACATTCCCAGACCAGGTGGCTCAGGTGGTGGCCGCGGGCCATGAGGTCGGCGCGCACGGTTACTCGCATGAGAACCCGATCGCGATGAGCCCAACCCAGGAGGAGGAGGTCCTGGCGCGCTGCGTCGACCTCATCGGCAAGGTCAGTGGTCAGGCGCCGCGGGGCTACGTGGCCCCGTGGTGGGAGATGTCGGAGCACACCGTGGACCTGCTGCTGCGCTACGGCTTTCGCTACGACAACAGCCAGGGCTACCACGACTTCCTGCCCTTCTTCGCCCGGGTCGGGGATCGCTGGACCAAGGTCGATTACCGGCTTCCTGCCAAAAGCTGGATGCAGCCCCTGCAGCGCGGCCGAGAGGTGGATCTGGTGGAGATAGCCGCCAATTGGTACTTGGACGATCTGCCCCCCATGATGTTCATCAAGCAGTCGCCCAACAGCCATGGCTTTGTCAACCCAAGGGAGCTGGAGCAAATCTGGCGCGATCAGTTCGATTGGGTCTACCGCGAGATGGACTACGCCGTGTTCCCGCTCACGATTCACCCCGACGTGAGCGGCCGCCCCCAGGTCCTGCTCATGCTGGAGCGGCTGATCGCCTACATATCCACGCACGAAGGCGTCTCCTGGGTGCCCATGGAAGAGGTAGCCGCGGATTTTCGGACTCGCATGGGCCAGCGTGGCTGAGGGAAGACCTCAGGGTGTGACGGAAGGCGCCCGGCGGTGATCAGCCCATCCCGGCAGGCGGCCGCGCGGCCGATTTCGGTCCGGTCCCGGCCTTGGGGGCGCGGCGCGGGGACGGACTCAGTTGGCGGTCCTGAGAACGCTTCGCCTGGCGACGTCGGCACCAGCAGGGAGGTTTGTCATGTCCATCAGCCGCTTTCCCACTCCTGACCTGCGGGATCTGCCGCCGGACCTCAGAGAGCGGATCACGGCCATCGCCGACAAGACTGGCTTTGTCCCCAATGTGTTCCTGGCTCTGGGCCATCGTCCGGCTGAGTTGCGAGCCTTCATGGATTACCACGATGCGGTGATGGAGCGCGAGGGTGGGCTCAGCAAGGCAGAGCGCGAGATGATCGTGGTGGCGACCAGCGCTCAGCGGAGTTGCCCCTACTGCGTCATCGCCCACGGCGCCATCCTGAGGATCCGATCCCATGACCCCCATCTCTCCGACTGGATGTCGGCCAACTACCGGCGGGCGCCGGTGACTCCGCGGCAGCTGGAGATGCTGGAGTACTGCGTCAAGTTGTCGAGCGAGCCTGAAAGGGTGGGGGAGGAGGACCTCGCCCGGCTGCGGGAGGCCGGCTTCGACGATGAAGAGATCTGGGACATGGCGGCCGTGGTGTCCCTGTTCGCGCTGTCGAACCGGATGGCGCTTGCCCTCGACATCAAACCCAACCCGGAGTTCTTCATGATGGGCCGGAAGCCACCCGGTCAGACGCAGAAGGGCTGACACCTGCCGGAGCGTCCGGCTTGCTCCGTTCACGCCTGCCGCGCGATTGCGCTCAGAAGTCGTAAAGGCGGGCGGTGTTGCTCTCCATGATGTCCGACTCCACCTGCTCCAGCCAGGGTCGCCGGGCCCCCTGTCGCTCCCAGCGCTGGCGCACGGTGACCCAGGCCTCGTGGAGCACGTGGGCCCCGAACCAGTAGGTCTCGGGGTGGCCGTGGCCGTCGGTCCCGCAGAGGACGCGAGCCGTCGGGGCGAAGTCAAGGATCTGTTCCAGCCGGTTGGCGACTGTGGCCACTGCGTACAGGTTGAACTCTGAGATCTCGGCGTAGACGTTGGGCCGGGCCAGCGTCAGGAATGCCAGCTCCTCGTGCCACGGGTAGGCCCCATGGATGAGCACGACCGTGGCCGCCCGGCCCTCGGGGGTCAGCAACAGCTCCTCGAGCAACAGCGGGTTCGCCTCACTGAGCCTGATCTCGGAGTCGCCGAACCCGGTGTGGATCTGGAAGGGCAGGCCGAGCTCGGCGGCCCAGCCCAGGGCCGAACGAAGGATGAGGTCGCGCAGGGCCTTGCCGCGGCGCCGCGGCGGCAGGCCGGCGGTCTCATCGAGGGAGCGCTGCGCACGCTCCAAGTCGGCGGTGGGGTCGACCGCCAGCCCGGTGCGGTAGGCGATGATCGTCTTGAAGCCACGGTAGCCGCTGGCCGGGGCTTGCTCGACCGCGTCTCGCACCGCGTCGAACACCTCCTGCGCCAACGCCCCCTCCGCGACCATGCGGTCGATGAGCGGTTCCAGCCGCAAGATCGGCCGAACCGGGCAGCCGATCAACTCCTCGAACCGCTCCGCCTGGGCGGTCGTCGCGTCGAGCCTCCACCCGGGATCCAGGACAACCCCCTTGATGCCGGCGTCCGCGAAGAGGCCGCGCACGTAAGCCGGCCAGTCTGAGCTGGCCCGGGCGCGGGTTTGACTCACCTCCGCCACCTCGCATCCCAGATAGCCGGCGAGCCGGACGGCCAGGAGCTCGTGGCTCAGTCGCGATGGGCTGCTGCGCCCGCGCTCCCGCCGCTCCTCATCGGTCGCCGCCAGCTGGACGTTGATGTCGGACAGGTCCAGCGGCCCGCCATGCTCCGACACGGGATGGCCGTGGCTGTCGATCATCGGGTCTGCTCGCTTGGTCCCATGTCAGCCGGGCTCCTTCGGGACGGGGGGCGAGTACTCCACCTTGAGCCCGGAAGCCACGGCGTTGGAACCGTTGAAGAAGTCCACGACCGCCATCAACTCGACCAGCTCCGCATCGCCCATGCCCATGGCGCGCAGGGCGTCCGTGTGGCTGGACAGGCAATACGAGCAATTGTTGGTGGCCGAGACCGCAACCGCGATTATCTCCTTGGTGCGGCGATCGAGCGCGCTCTCGGCCATCACCGCCTTCAGCTTCTCCCAGGTGGCCTTAAGGTACTCGGGCCGGTGGGCCAGCGCCTTCCAATAGTTGGGCACCCGCTGCAGATTGCGGCTCGCCAGGATCTCCTCGTAGACCTCCTTGACCACACCGGTGGCCTCCTCCTCTTCGACCAAGCGCACCAGGGCCATTTCCGTCTAGCTCCTGGGCGCCGCAGCCTGAGGCAGCGCGGCGACGGCCACGCGCCAGTGCGGCATGGCCTGGCTGTCTCCCCGGACCAGGCGGAGGTATTCCCCCTGGATCGCCGCGGTCACCGGCCCCAGGCTGCCATCGCCGACGACCCGGCCATCGACTGAGGTTATGGGGGCGATCTGGACCCCGGTCCCGGACAGGAACAGCTCATCCGCCGCCAGCAGTTCGCTGCGGTCGACGCGCCGCTCTTGAACCGTGATCCCCTGGGTCCGGGCGATCGCCATCACGCAGTCACGGGTGATTCCCACCAGCACGTCGTCACTGGCCTGGGGGGTCACCAGCACATGGTCCTGAACCAGAAAGAGATTGGAGGACGAGGCCTCGGCCACGTGACCATCGCCGGTCAGCAGGATAGCCTCGTCGAATCCGCGCATCCTGGCCTCGTCGGAGGCGAGCGCGGCGTTGATGTAGGCGCCAGTGGGCTTGCCGCGGGAGGGGATCGCGTTGTCATCGATCCGGCGCCAGGCCGAGATCATCACGCTGAGACCCTTGCGAATATCCAGATAATCGCCGAACGGTTCGGTGTACACGCAAAAGTCGGTGGCGATCCCACCGAGAGACACCTTGATGGTGGAGCCCGACTTGTAGATGATCGGCCGGATGTAGACATCCTGGTGGTAATCGTTGCGGGCCAGCAGCTCCAGGATGACTCCTTCGATGTGCGCGGCGGTGAGCGCTGGGTCCGGCTCCAGGTGCAGGATCCGCGCCGAGCGGAGCAGGCGCTCGACGTGCTCGTGCAGGCGGATCACGAAGAGCTGCTCCCGGCCGGCGTTCCAATAGGCGCGGATTCCCTCGAAGCAGCCGGTGCCGTAGTTGAACGCGTGGGTGGTGATGGGAACCCGAGCCTGGTCTCGGGTCACGTAGTCGCCCTCGAAGTACACGATGTCGCCCGGATTGGTCATACGTATCTCCCCATGCCGCCTGCCACATCGATGGAGGCCCCGCTGATGTAGCTGGCCCTCGATCCAGCCAGAAACGCCACCAGGTCCGCCACCTCCTCGGGCTCTCCGAACCTTCCCAGCGGCACCTCCTGGGCCGCGGTGCGGGCGAAGAACTCAGACTCGGAGAGCTCCGGCGCCCGTTGGCGATGGATGTTCTCCCACTGGGGGGTTCGGACGAAGCCGATGTTGACGCTGTTGACCCGGATGCCCTCGGCTCCGAACTCCATCGCCTGAGCCTTGCTGAGGGCGAGACAGGCGGCCCGATTGACCGTGGTGGCGAAGAAGTTGGGATCGGGCTGGCGGCCGTAGATGGCGTTGATGTTGATGATCGCCGGCCCCTTGCTCGCGCGCAGATGGGGCAGCGCGGCCCGGCTGCAGCGGATCTGGGAGAAGAGCTTCACCTCGAGATCGGCCTGAAAGTCCTCGTCCGTCAGGGTTTCGAAGGTGCCCGGGTGAGCCCTCCCGGCATTGTTCACCAACACATCCACCCCGCCCATGAGCTCGGCCGCGGCCGCCACGAATCGCGAAACCTCACCCGGTCTGGTGACGTCACAGACTTCGGCAAATACCCGCCCATGGGTGGCCAGTGCCGAGCGGGCCGACTCGAGTTCATCCTGGTGCCGAGAGCAGATCGTTACGACCCCGCCCTCTCGCAGCATCGCCGCGGCGATGGCGTAACCGATCCCCTTGGACCCCCCGGTCACTATCACGCGACGGTCGCGAAGGCCCAGATCCACTGCCGGCTACTCGTGCTCCTGGCGTGCCTGGTCCGCCAACTGCAGGAGGGCCTGGCGCGGAGGGTTGAAGACGTCATATTCCAGGCAGCTGGTCTCCTTGGTGCGAGCCCCGTGGGGGACATTCGCCGGGACTACGGCCACCATCCCCGGGGTCAGGGTCCTGGCCTCTCCGTCGATTTCGAACTCCAGCTCGCCCTTGACCACCAGGGTGATCTGCTCCTCGTCGTGGGCATGCACCGGCGCTTCGGTACCGGGCTCGAAGTGAACGGCCATCAGCATGGTCCGCTCCCCGAGCAGATATCGGAACTCGAGACCGGGCACGAACGCGACCGGATCCTCGCCGCGCTCCAGGTCGACGAACCGGCCGGGAGAGGTGGGCTGCCTGCCGGTGCCTGGTTGACTGAAGTACTGGTCCGCGAGGCTCATCAGCTCCCCCTTCTGGCTTCCGTTTCAGCTGCGGGGTCCGCGGAGGCCCTCGACGCACTGCCCGGTCGCTGGCCGGCGCCAGCGGCGCCCACAGGTAAAGCATAACAGTCCCCGCTATCATGTAAGGGTGTCAGACGTGGGGGGCATTTGATCTGATGACTGAGAACCGGGTACCACCTAACAACAACCGGAGTGGGCGGACCCCGAGCGGCGAGCTCTCGCTCGACGCCATCGACCTCTCGATCCTGATCCTGTTGCTCCGGGATGCTCGCAGCTCGGTGCGCAAGATCGCGGCCGGGGTCGGGATGTCGGCGCCCGCGATCTCGGAGCGGATCGCTCGCCTGGAGCGCCATGGCGTTCTCCGCGGGTACCGAGCGGAGGTGGACTGGGCCCGGCTGGGCTACGGCGTCACCGCTTACCTCATGATCACCGGGGTCCAGGGCTGGGAGCAGGCGGAGACCGTGGGCGCGCTGCGGGCCCTCCGCGAGGTCGAGAGCGTGGAGGTGGTGACCGGGACGGCCGACCTGGTGGTCAAGCTGCGGGTCCGCAGCCAGGCCCATCTGCGGGACTGCCTGTTCGACAGCATCTGGAAGGTTCCCGGAGTCCACCGCACCGAGACGATGATCTGCCTCAGCGATGACTCGGCCAAGCCGTTCTCGCTGGAGCTGGCGGAGTCTCTGCGCGAGGAGGCCCGTTGAAGGCGCGCATCTGGTGCTCTGCCGGCTCGGAGGGCCGGTTGAGTGTGTGAACTTGTGCTGGCCGCCTGGCCCCAGCCGGTTTCCATCACTGAGATCTGGCCATGGGCCCGCGCCATGGAGCGCTACGGCCTGGGCGGTTTCGGTTGGGGTGTCGCCTGGCGCGACGGCCAGGTGGTTCGCAGCTATCGTCGGCCCACAACCCTGGCGCAGGACGAGTCCGGGGTGCGAAGTCTGGCCCAGGTGCGTTCGACCTGCTTTCTGGTGCATCTGCGCCGGCCCTCGCAGCTGACCACCACTTCTCTGGCTGACACCCAACCCTTCCTGGCGGAATCCGGTGGCTTCGCCTTCGCCCACAACGGCAGGTTGGACCTGGCAGAGGGCCAGCGCGGGCGCTTCCTGGGCCGCCTGGCCGGACGGGCGGACAGCGAGGTGGGGTTTCGTCTCTTGGAAGAGCTGCTGGCACAGGGATCGCCGGAGTGGGCGCTGCCCGAGGTGCACCGCCGGCTGGAGGGGACCGCCAACTTCGGTTACCTGCCGGCCACCGGGGCGGCGCTCGCGTACCACGGCGCCCCCGCCAACCAGATGTGGAGTTTTGCGCTGGATGGGGCGCGGGTGGTCACGACCGGGTTGCACTCGGCGGACGACGCGATCTTCCAGCTCTGCTTTCCCGGGGCCCGCGACCGTCAGCCGTTTCAGGTCGGAGATGTGGTGGCGCTCGACCCGTGCTCCTACCCCGCGGAGAGGCCCACCGAGGCCGTTTCTTCCGGCCGCGTGGGCTGAGTGTCAGCGAGGGCGGCCTCAGAGGTGCAGTAGGGAGAGGAGGTAGACATGACGGAGCGACCGGATCGGGACCTGGCGATGGGCAAGGTCGGCTTTGTCGCCGAGCACGGTCTGTATGACGAGGTCAAGGCAGAGGCTGCGGAGCGCGCTGCCAAGGCCGTCAAGGAGCAGGGAATCCGCACCGTGCGGGTCATGTGGGCGGACCAGCACGGCGCGCTCCGCGGCAAGTTCGTCTCGGCCCGTGACTTCATCCTCAGCCTTCGCAACGGCATGGACTTCTCTGGGGCGCTGCTCAGCATGGATTCAGCCAACCACGTCTTCCCCCCGTTGTTCGTCGAGGGTGGAGGGCTGGGAATCCCCGAGCTCACCGGCTTTCCCGACGTGGTGCTGGTGCCCGATCCCACCACCTACCGGCGTCTCCCCTGGGCCGACGCCACCGGCTGGGTCCTCTGCGACATGTATTTCGGAAACGGGCGCGAGGTCCCGCTCTCAACCCGGCTGGTGATGCGCCAGCAGCTGCAGCGAGCGGCGGAGATGGGCTTCGAGTACGTGGCCGGCCTGGAGGTCGAGTTCTACATCACCAAGCGCGAGTGGACCCGGATCGGGCAGCAGGAGACCGGGTGGCCCCCGGTCGCGCCTCCGGTCAGCATGGTGGCCCAGGGATACCAGTACCTATCTGAGATCCGGCTGGCCCAGCTGACCGACATCCTAGACCCCCTTCGGGACAGCCTGGAGGCGATCGGCCTGCCCCTGCGCAGCATCGAGGACGAATGGGGGCCCGGTCAGACCGAGATCACCTTTGATCCCATGCCGGGGCTGGGAGCCGCTGACGCGATGATCCTGATGCGCTCGGCGATCAAGCAGATCTGCCATCAGCGCGGCTATCACGCCACCTTCA
Source organism: Candidatus Dormiibacterota bacterium (assembly GCA_027319585.1). GTDB lineage: Bacteria > Chloroflexota > Dormibacteria > Aeolococcales > Bog-877 > AG-12. The sequence goes on from DAHVMY010000047.1 coordinate 7,973, forward strand.
TGTCGCGGCCGCTGCTGCCCAACGTCTCCTCCAGCGGCTGGCACCTCCACGAGTCACTGCGCAGCCAGGACGGCGGCAACGCGTTCCAGGGAGAGTCTCCCGAGATCCTGTCGCCGGCGGGGCGACAGTTCGCGGCCGGGCTCCTGGAGCATGCCCGGCCCATGACTGTCTTCAGCACCCCCACCATCAACGGCTACAAGCGCTTCCGGCCCTATTCCTTCGCCCCGGACCGGGTGAGCTGGGCGGTCGAGAATCGTGGTGCCATGATCCGGGTCCAGGGGCAGCCCGGCGATCCGGGCGCACACCTGGAGAACCGCCTGGGCGAGCCGGCGGCCAATCCGTATCTCTACATGGCGGCCAACCTCGCGGCCGGCCTAGATGGGATCCGACGGGGGCTGACCCCGCCGCCCATGGTCACATCCGACCCCTATTCCGCGGATGCGCCACCGCTGCCGACCTCGCTCTGGGAGGCGGTTGACGCGCTTGACTCCGACCCATTCTTCCGGGAGGCGCTGGGGCCCGAGATTGTGGACTTTGTGATCATGATGAAGCGGGCCGAGGTGGCCCGCTTTCTCAGCACCGTGACCGACTGGGAGCAGAATGAGTACTTCGAATTCTTCTGAGGTGAGGTCGTGGCAGAGACAGCGCTCCAACGCCGAGGGGCGGGGCTGACCGCCCCGGTCCAGCACCTGGTGCTCTTCCGCCTGCGGGAGGAGCCGGGGCCGGAGATCGAGGAGGAGATGAGGCGCCAGATCTCATCGTGGGTAGGGGAGATTCCGGGACTCCGCCGCCTGCGCTTTGGGGCCGATGTCGGGGGCCGCGCCGAGGGTTACCAGTACTGCCTCTTGACCGAGTTTGACGATGCTGACGCTTTGGCGGCCTACCTGCCGCACCCTTTGCACCAGTCCTTTCTGCGGTGGGTGACCGAGCGCCCCTTCGACATCTTGCGCTTCGACTACCCACTGGACGACCGCACCAGCTTGTGGGAGAGCTGAGACGGTAGATGGGGCGACGGCGATCGCCGGCCGGCCTCCCGTAGTGAACGAGTACCTTTCCATCCACGTTCTCAGGACGGGCTTGGGCCCTGCCCAGCGCGGCCTGCCTGGTGGCGCGTGGAGATGCGGCAGGGCACTGGTACTGCCCCCCCGGTGGGCTGGGTACGGGGCGCTTGGCTTGAAAGGGCAGAGCAGGCGCCGGTCGAGGTCTCGGTCTCGGTCAACCCGGTGAAGAACTCCGCCACCCGGATGCCGGTACCGGCGCCGTGGTCGACGTTCCGGCATCGGGGCGATCCTCACCGCACGAGCTGGCGGGTACCCCGTGGGCGACTGTCGGACGGCTGCCAGCTACTGGTCGGGTGCCTCCGCGGAAGCTGTGCCGATCTCCTTGGCGAATCCGGCGAAGCGCTGGTTGCGCGGTGCCTCGGCGACGAGTTGTGCCGCGATCTGCCGGGCCTCGACCAGATGCCCCCGCAACCGAGCCAACTCGGCCCTCATGAGCAACGCGTCCGGCCCCGCGATCGCGGACGCAGCGACCAAGCGGTCGAGGAGCTCCTCGCCGTCCCCCCCATGGAGGTGTTCGACCAGCATGGTGTGCCAGAAGGTGAGATCCCGGGCCCGCCGCTCGCGGCGGTGGTCGAGCTCCCATCCATGGCGGCGTGCCCGCAGATCCCGGGCTGCGGCTGCTTCCAGGGCGCCCAGGTACCGTTCGCCGAAGATCACCCAGCTGTCGCGGGTCGGCAGCAGCGGCTCCAGCACCGTGGCGAGCGGGCGTTCCCTGGCCGCCACCGGGCCGTCCCCGCGACGGGTCCAGCCGTAGGCGGACTCCCAGTGCAGCAGCTGAGGCGCCGCCCGGGTGGCGAAGTCGGCGACCCCAAGGTGCTGTCGGAGGCGAGCCCAGAGCTGCTCCACTTCGTCCGAGATCACGATACGGGCCGCCTCGATGGGATCCTCCGAGCGGAAGTAGTCGTACTCTCCAGTCTCTCTGGACAAGTCCAGCAGCTGTTCCATCGCCTTTGCACCGGGCTCGGGGTCGGCGTCCGCCAGTGCCGCCGCTGCGTCCTTGAACAGGCGCCGAAGGGTGAATCGCCAGCGGGTCCGCTCGCTCGGCCGGACCCGCCGGTCTCCACCGAGATAGGCGCCGCTCTTGGCCAGGGCCACGAACTCGGTCACCTCGTCCAGGGTCCACTCCGGATCAACCGTGGGTGCGCTGGCCGCCCGCTGACGGCTGGCCGCCTTAGGGTCGAGCACGGCCTCGATGCGCTGGCGCACCCCCTTGGTCCCCTTCCAGTACACCGTCCACAGCGCCTTGGCCAGCTGATCCTGGTCGAGTGGCGCCAGCCGGGCGTAGAACTGCTTGCGATCCCAGCGCTCCATCGGTGCCAGCTATCATCCCGGATCGCGGGCAGGGCTCGCCACCCCTCGGGCACTGCCGGTCTGCCCTTCTAACGCGGCGGGCGCAGAGATCTGGCGGGCCGCGGGCTCAGTTGCTCCGGATCAGCTCCACCACCGGGATCTGGCGGCTGGTCTTCTCCTGGTACTCCCCAAAGCCGGGATAACGCCGCACCTGCTCCTGGTAAATTCGGTCCCGCTTCTCGCCCTGGAGTGGGTGGGCGAGGGCCGAGTAGGTCTCCGAGCCCGCTTCGACCTGGACCTCGGGATGGGCTACCAAATTGTGGTACCAGTCCGGGTTGGTGTCCGCGCCCGCCTTGGAAGCGAAGACGAACCGGCGTCCGTCATAGTCGAGATACATCATTGGATGCACCCGGGGCTGGCCGCTCCTCGCGCCGACGGTGTGCAGCAGCAGCAGCGGAGCGCCGGTAAAGTTGCCCCCCACCTTCCCCTGCTGGCGGCGAAACTCGCCGATGATC
>DAHVMY010000048.1:0-10798 GCA_027319585.1 Candidatus Dormiibacterota bacterium
ATGTTCCGCTGCAAGGAGAACGGCTACTGCTGCGGAGGGGGCGGGGGGGGCATGTGGCTGGACAGCTTCACCGGGCAGCACACCCAGCAACGCCTCAGCGAGCGCCGGGTCAGGGAGGCGGTGGAAACCGGCGCCGAGATGCTGGTGGTCTGCTGCCCATACGAAGTCTCCCGCTTTGAGGACGCGGTGAAATCAACTGGGAACCAGGGCAAGTTGCTGGTGCGCGACATCATCGAGCTGGTCGACGAGGCCCTTCACTAGGAGGCTTTTAGTGCACATCGCCGTGATCTTGAAGCAGGTGCCCGACCTGGTCGAGGAAGTAGAGGTGGATTCCCAGGGCACTGACATCGACCGGGACAGCGTCAAATGGAAACTCAATGAGTTCGACGACCATGCCCTGGAGCAGGCCGTGCTGCTGAAGGAGAGCTCCGGGGCCGAGGTGACCGCGGTCGCGCTGGCGGCGGATGGGGTCGACCAGCTGCTCTATGCGGCAGTCGCCAGGGGGGTGGACCGGGCGATTCGGGTGACCACCGCCAGCGCAAGGACCGATGCCCCCGCCGCCGCGGCGGCCCTGGCCGGGGTGCTGGCCGACATGGGGGTCGACCTGGTCCTGACGGGAGTCCAGGCGGTGGATGATCTGCACGGTCAGCTGGCCCCGATCCTGGCCACCCGTCTTGGTTGGCCCCACGTCAGTGTGGTGAGCAGGGTCAGCCTGGAGGGGACCGAGGCGGAGGTCACGCAGGAGTACTCCGGGGGCAGGATGGCGACCCTTGAGGTCGACCTACCGGCGGTCTTGGGAGTCCAGGCGGCGCCCCGGCCGCCGCGCTACGTGCCCATCAGCCGGCTCCGCCAGGTCATGGCTTCGGCCGAGCTGGGGTCGGCGGCGGCGGCGGCCGCGGCGCCCGCCTTGGGGTCCACGGTGACCCGGCTGGCCGCGCCCCCGCAGGGGCAGGGCGCCCAGATGCTAGAGGGCAGGCCCGAAGCGGTGGCGGAGCAGATCGTGGCGCTGCTTCGGGAACGCGGGTTGGTGGAGGCCTGACGATGGCTGGAGTGCTGGTGTACGTCGAATCCGACGGTGAGCGGGTGGCGCCGATCAGTTTCGAGCTGCTGGCCGCCGCCCGGGAGCTGGCCCAGTCTCTGGGCGGCGACGTCGAGGCCTTGGTGGCGGCTGCGGATACCGGTCCTCTCGTCGGGGAGCTGGGGGCTGCCGACACCATTCTGGAGGTGACCAGTCCGGCACTGGCCGGCTATTTGCCGGAGGCTCAGCAGCTGGTCTTGGTGGAGGCCATCCGCGCCCGCAAGCCGGCGGTCGTGCTCGTGGGGTACACCTCGGCCGGCCTGGACCTCGCCGCCGGGGCCGCCACCGCCACCGGCCTGCCTGTGGTCGCCTACTGCACAGGGCTGCGGGCCGAGGGGTCCGATGTGGTCGCCGACAGCCAGCTCTACGGGGGCAAGCTGGTGGCCACCACCACGACCTCGACCCCGGCAGTCTTCTCAGTGGTGGCGGGATCCTTTGCGGAGGCCAACGGGCATGCCGGTGGCCGCGGGGAGCGGATCGTGACCGCCCCCCCGGCAGGCTTGGCACAGCTCAGAAGTCGGGTTCTGGGAACCACGGGAGCCGGCGGAGGGGCGGTGGACATCACCAAGGCGGAGCGGGTGGTCAGCGTGGGGCGCGGCATCGGCGGAGCCGACAACATCGAACTGGCCGAGGAGTTGGCGACCGCCATGGGGGCCGAGCTGGGCGCCTCCCGCCCGGTGGTGGACAGCGGCTGGCTGCCCAAGGAACGACAGGTGGGCAAGTCGGGAATGACGGTCAAGCCCAAGCTGTACCTGGCGGTGGGGATCTCAGGCGCTCCGGAACACCTGGAGGGCATGCATGATGCCGGACTGGTGATTGCCATCAACACCGATGGCGACGCCCCCATCTTCAAGGTGGCGGACTACGGCACCACCTGCGACCTCTTCGACCTGCTCCCCGCAATCACCGCACTGCTGAAGCCGGCAGGCTGAGCCCGTGGCCGCAACCTCGATCGCGCTGCTTTCCCTGATCCTGGTCACCTTGGCCTGGGCGGGATACCGCTTCTGGAGGCTGTTTCGGCCCCTGACCCGGGCCGCCCCGGAGAATCGCTTCGACCAGCCGCTGCGCCGCATCTGGGGAGTCGTCACCAATGTCGGGGGGCACACCCGGCTGCTCCAGATCCGGTATTCGGGGACCCTCCACCTGCTGATCTTCAGTGGCTTCGTGGTGCTGCTCACAGCGGTGGTCCAGGAGTTCGGCAAGGGGCTGGCGCCCGGATTCAGCCTGGCCGTCATCGGCGGCAACACCTGGATCGCCTTGCTGCAGGACATCTTCGAGGTGCTGGTGGTGGTTGGAGTAGCGATGGCCGCCTACAACCGCTACGTGCGCCGCCCGGATCGATTCAAGGGCTCCAACGAGCGCGACGCCACCGTCATCTTGGTACTGATCTTTTGCGTCGTGGCCAGCCTGCTCTTGCACGATGCCTTTCGCATCGCCGAAGGCCACGACCCTTCCGCCAGCTGGCGGCCCGTCAGCTCGGCGCTGGCTGCGGTGGTGAGAGCGGTGGGCCTGCATGGCGCTGCCTCCCAGCCCTGGGCCCACGTCTTCTACTGGACCCACATCCTGGCCATCCTCGGCTTCCTCGCCTACATCCCCACCTCCAAGCACCTGCACATATTCGTGGGCATCCCCAACATCTACTTCCGGGACCTGTCCCCCAAGGGCACCCTGCCGGCGGCGGATCTCAGCCAGCCCTCGATCGGCCTCAAGGAGATCCACCAGATGGGTTGGAAGCAGATGCTGGATCTCTACGCCTGCACGGAGTGCGGGCGCTGCCAGGCGGTGTGCCCTGCCTTCGCCGCAGGCCAGCCGCTCAGCCCCAAGCTCCTGATCATGGATTTGCGCGACCACCTCCTGGAGCAGGAGGGCATCGGCTCCCACCGCAAGGGGGTGGGTGGGGTCCAGCTGCTGGGCGACGCGGTCCGTGACGACACGCTCTGGGCATGCACCACCTGCCGCGCCTGCATGCAGGTCTGTCCGCTCCATATCGAGCATGTGCCCAAGATCGTCGACATGCGCCGGCAGCTGGTGGAGCAGGGACGGATGGAGCCGCGGCTACAGGACACCTTGGCCAGCCTCGCCCAGTACGGCAACTCCTTCAATCAGTCTGAGCGGCTGCGCTCCAAGTGGACCAAGGATCTCGGCTTCACGATCAAGGACGCGCGCAAGGAGCCGGTCGACGTGCTCTGGTTCGTGGGCGACTTTGCTTCCTACGACCCCCGGGTCCAGCGCCTCACTCAGACCGTGGCCAGAGTCCTCCACCGCGCCGGAGTGGACTTCGGGATTCTCTATGACAGCGAGCGCAACAGCGGCAATGATGTGCGCCGGGTCGGCGAGGAGGGCCTCTTCGAGATGCTGGCCCAGCACAACATCGAGACCCTCGGCAAGTGCCAGTTCCAGCGCATCATGACCACCGACCCCCACAGCCTCAACGCGCTCGGCCAGGAGTACCCCAGGCTCGGGGGAACCTATCCCGTGCTCCACTACACCCAGCTCTTGTTGGAGCTGCTGGAGCAGGGGGCACTCAAGCCCACCAGGGGTCAGGAGATGGTGGCCACCTACCACGACCCCTGCTATCTGGGCAGGTACAACAACGGCTTCGACGCACCCCGCCGGGTCATGGAGTTGCTCGGGGTCAAGGTGCACGAGATGCCCCGCTGTCGCGAGAACAGCTTCTGCTGCGGGGCCGGCGGCGGTAGGATCTGGATGGACGATCGTGGGGTCAAGGAGCGCCCCAGTGAGAACCGGATTCGCGAGGCGGTGGCCCTTGGCGATGCCCGCTACTTCGTGGTGGCGTGCCCCAAGGACGTGGTCATGTACACGGCGGCGGTGCAAACAACGCAAATGGACGGCCGCATCGAGGTGATGGACGTCATCGAACTGGTGGAGGCTGCCCTGGAGCCGGAGGAGGCCACCGTTGCTGTCGCTTGAACAGCCGGAGCCAGGAAGCGCCCTCGCGGATGCCATCGCCGACCGCCAGGCGGGCTTGCTGCGCGCTCACGAGCGGGGGCTGGCGTTGGCCCCGGGGGCGCCGCTGGAAGCGGGGTCGGGGGGCGCTGGGCGCAGTCTTTCCGAGGCGCTGCTGAGGCGTGCCCTGCAGTGCCTGGCCGAGTCCTCTGAGTATTCCCTGGCACGGCGGCTCGTGGCCGAGGGCAGCCTGGCGGCCACCCCCAGCCCGCTCGTGGAGGTCTCCCGGCAAGCGCTCGCGCAGGCCGGCTTGGCGACCTGGAATCCGGCGACCGGCGAGCTGCGCGGGACCGCCCTGGTCGCTGCCCTGATGCGATTCTTCGAGGCTGGCATCGAGGGGGTGCGCAACCAGGCGAGCCCATGACCTGTCCATTTTGCGAGCGGGCCGGCGAGCGGCGCGAGCTGCACGCGCACATGCTGTCTGACCATAGGGACCGGCTGGTCACCAGAAGCGAGGAAGGACGAATCTTCATGGAGGTGAACTGCCCGACCTGTTCCGAGGGGATCAGCAAGGAGGTGAACCCGCGCGGGCGCGACCCCGAGTTCTTGGACAAGTTCGCGGACGAGATTAGGATGGTGGGCTTCGATCTCTTGCTCTATCACTGGGAGACGCATGTCGCAGCCGCCGTAGAGGGACCGACGGAGGGATAGCCTTGGCCACAGTCAACCACTGCAACATTCCGGACGATCTCCATTACATGATCCAAAAGCATGTCTGGGTCCAGCGCGAAAGCGACGGCTGTGCCCTGATCGGCATCACCGATGTCGCCCAAAAGCTGGCGGGCAAGATCATCGTGGTCACCACCAAGAAAGTCGGCCGGGGTCTGACCAAGGGTCAGAGCACAGGCACCATCGAGAGCTCAAAATGGGTGGGCCCGATCCCGAGCCCGCTCACCGGTGAGATCGTGGCTGTCAACCAGGCGCCCCAGGACGATCCCACCGTGCTGAACCGGGACCCGTACGGCAACTGGATAGTGCGGCTGCAACCCTCCAATTGGGAGGAGGAGAGTGGCGACCTGGTGACCGGGACCGATGGGGTCGAAGCCTACCGCCGCCTGCTGGAGGCGGAGGGGATCGACTGCGGCAGCTGAATGTGGACATTCCCCCGCGTACCCATCAGGGCTGTGCCATCCCCCATGATCTTGAGTACGACCTCGAGAGCGATGTGTGGGTGCGCTTCGAGGCAGACGGCAGCGCCACCATGGGCATGACCGATCCCGCCCAGACCCGGGCGGGCAAGCTGGTGAGCATCCTCTTCAAACGTCCGGGCAGGCTGCTCGAAGCCGGCCAGAGCGTGGCGACCATCGAGAGCGCGAAGTGGGTGGGGCCCTTCCCAACCCCCCTGTCGGGGGAGCTCCTGGAGGTCAATCAGGCAGGCTTCCAGAGAGACATCCTGATTGCCAATCGCGACCCCTATGGCGAGGGCTGGCTGGCCCGGCTGCGCCCCAGCGACCTCGTTCGCGACCGGCCCCGGCTGACGGCAGGTCCGCAGGCCTTCGACTATTACAAGGAGCGCATCGACCGTGAAGGAATCCGATGCTACCGCTGCGCCGACTGAGCAGCTGTGCCCGCTCTGCCAGATGATGCCGATGGAGGCCGGACGGCCGATGTGCCCGACCTGCTGGCGGCTGGCCCCCACCTGGGTGCGGCGCAAGTTCAAGGACAACCAGCAGGCGGATTGGTCACGCCTCCTTGAGGAGGATTCCATCCGCACCCCCAAGCAGGAGGAGAACGATGGCGATTGAAGGTGCCGACAAGACGCTCGACTGTCTCCACATGATGTGCCCGATGCCGATCGTGAAGGTGTCCAAGGCGATCAAGGAGGTGGAGGTGGGGCAGACCTTGCTGCTGATCGCCGACGACCCGGGCGCGACTCCGGACATTCAGACCTGGTCGCGGCGGATGGGCCACGAGTTGGTCGCCACCGAGCAGGACGGCAAGGTGCTGCGATTTCTGATCCGGAGGACCAGCTGATGCGACCCACCTCGATTCCCGACGCCACCTTCGAGGAAAAGCAGCGCCTCTTCAGCGAGGTGGAGGCCGACCCCCGCTTCCCGGAGTACCTCAAGGGTTGTTACGAGTGCGGGATCTGCGTGGCCGCTTGCCCGTCTGCCCGTTTCTACAACTTCAGTCCTCGTCGCATCACGCAGGCGGTGGCCCGCCAGGACGTGGAGCTGGTGTGGGAGCAGATGAACGGTGAGGTCTGGGATTGCTCCCAGTGTTTCTCCTGCTTGCGCTGCCCTCGCGGGAACAATCCCGGGGGAGTGATCACGATCCTGCGCGAGGTGGCGGTGAGGCATGGCTTGCGCACCGCCAAGGAGGCGCTGGAGGGCTACGGCCGGATCATCTACAAGATCATGGGGACCGGCACCCAGGTCTCCCCCGACATGATTCAGCCGGAGGCCTTCCCCGACTGGGGCCCGGACACCAAGGAGACCTCCGCGAACCTACAGCTGTGGCGCAAGGCGCTGCCGCCAGAGACCCTGCACACCACCAGCACCTCCTGGGACGTGGCCCCCAAGACGCTCACCGAACTGTATTTGATCTGGCACCTCACCGGGGTGCTGGACATGATCAAGAGCATCGATCCCAATCTGCACATCATCCTCGGCGACGTGATGGAGGAGCTGCTGGAGGAGCAGGGTTACCAAATGTGACCCTCCAGAAATCCCCTTCCGCGTAGAGGAGATAGAGATCATCTCCCACCCATTCGGCTTGGGCTGGTCGCAGCAGCCGCGACTGTGCCACTGCGCCATCGCCGGTTACGAGCATCAGCCCCTCCCGCCCGTGGGCGACGATCCCGGCCGGGGTGGCGCGCAGCTCGTATTCCCAGTCCACCGGGATCGGTACCAGGCCTCCGTGGGCGAGCCGCAGCTCCCCCGGCCCCCCGGCTGCGACCAGATCGCCGACTGCCGTGACCGCCAGTCTGACCGGTGCGTGGCGGCTCAGCCGCCCTTGCTCCCGCTCCCGGCCCCCGCCGTCGAGGAGATGCCAGGTGCCCGAACAGGTGGCGACCCAGGCCTGGTCTGGTCCACAGGGCCAGACTCCGCTGATCTCCAAGTGGCCGCTGTCAACCAGGCGGTGCGCTGGCGACGGTTGCCGCTGGAGCAACACCCGATAGGCATTGGCCACCGCCCGGAAGCGCTGCTCCGCCTCCGGCTCTTCGGGATGGTGATCCGGGTGGGTCTCCTTCGCCCGGCGGCGGAAGGCGCGCCGGACCGTGGTGGGGCTGGAGTCGAGCGGGATCCGGAGCAACTCCGCCGCCTGGCGGCGGCCCGGCTCAGAGGTGTCGTCCCCGGCCGCCGGAGCCGCCCAGCTCCACCGCACGGCGCCCACCCCGTCCAGTTCGGTGATCCCGCCGCGCTCGGAGACCCACACCCTGCCGCCACCGGGGGAAGCCCACACACGCTGCTCGGGAGTGGCCGGCCAGCCGGGCACCGCATGGCTCCAGAGGTGGCCGCCACTGGGGTCGAAGGCGCTGAGCGCACCGCCGGAGGTCGCCACCAGCACCAGCTCCCCTGCCACCACGATCTGGGTCAGAGCGCCGTCCAGGGTCAGGACCCGAGTCACCACGCCCGCCGGAGAGAGCACCACCAGCTGCCGGCCGAACGGCCGATACCCGGCCCGATCGGCGATCCGGGCGGGCCAGGAGCGCAGCCACAGCCAGCCCCCGGCGGCAGCCACGATGCGGTAGGCGGGCAGCGCCAGCTCCGCGACCTGCCGATACTCCCGGCTTGGCGAGGGCAGTGCCGCCAGCTCCGAGCTCACGGCATCGCGGGCCACCAGCACAGTGTGATCCGAAGCCACGGTCCAGGCTCGGACGATGGGCCGCAGGGTGAGCGACTCCACCACCTTCCAGCCCACCGTGGGCGGCCAGAATGGTGACGGCAGCTCGAGCTCGGGGGCGACCCGAACTGACCACTTCCGCGGCGGCACCGCCTGGGGGGAGGGCTTCATGGACGAAGTGAGACTGCTGGATTTGGGGCTTTGCTCATACACCCAAAGCCAGACTCTTTATCACGCGCTCGCCGACAGCCTGCGGCCTGACCAACCGAACACCATCATCCTCTGTCGGCCCCGCCGGCCGTACGTCTGTATCGGACGCCACCAGGAGCTGGGCCGCGAAGTTGACACGGCCGCATGTGCTCGCCTGGGGCTGCCGATTCTGCGCCGGGAAGTGGGTGGGGGAGCGGTCTACCTCGATCGCGACCAGCTCTTCTTCCAGATGGTATGGCAGCCCCGAGATGTGCCGCCGCGCATCGCCCAGGCATTTGAGTACTTCGCGCGCGGGCCGGTCGAGTGCTACCGTGCCCTGGGGATCCCGGGCGCTCATTTCGCGCCTGTCAACGATCTCCAGGTCGGTGGCCGCAAGATTGGAGGCCTGGGGGCGGCCACGATCGGTCAGGCGTTCGTCTTCGTGGGTTCGATCATCAGCGCCTTCGACGCCGGCGCCGCCGCCAGCGTCCTGCTCATCCCTGACGAGAAGATCCGGGACAAGGTGGCCAACACCATGGCGGCGTACGTGTCTAGCCTGGAGCGGGAGTTGGGCCGACGGCCGGCGCCACGGGTGGTACGCCGGGAACTGGTGACCGCGTTCGAGCGTACCCTGGGGGTCGCCTTGATCCCCGGCACCCTGCGAGGAGACGAGCGCCAGGCCTACTCGCGGCGGGTCCGGCGCATGCGCAGCCGCGCGTGGCTGGACGATGTGCGCCTTCCGGCGGACCGTCTCCGGGCCTTGCGGATCACGGGAAACGTTAGGGTCGGCCATGCTGTCCGCAAGGCTCCGGGTGGCTTGGTGCGGGCGACTTTGATCATCGCTGACGGCCAGATCACTCACGCCCTGCTCAGCGGCGACTTCTACGCGGTCGGCGATGTTGTCCCGGAGTTGGAGCAGGCGCTTCTGGGGCCAGTTGCCGAATCGGGTCCGCGAGATCGCCTCTACCGCCGGTGGCGTGCCGATGCCATCCCCGGGCTGGCTCCTGGAGATGTCGCCGAGGTGGTGGAGTCGGCCCTGGAGCCCACAGCTTCGGAAGAACCAGCGTGAGCGGCCTCCGGGGGTCTCGGTTCCAGTCTCCACGGTTGGACTGGGGGCGGCTCTGCGGTGGTTGGCAGCGGGCGAGGAAGGCCAGGTGTCCCGGGCGGGGGCACCTGGCGGGAGGGGCGCGCCACGGCGTCGATGGTGCAATCGAGAGCGGCAAGCTCGGGGGCGTCGCCAGTCATCGGCCCACGGTACGCTGCGGCGGCCACCTGAGCCCTCCGTACCGAGCGGGCTGCCTCAAGACCCGTCGGATGCCATTGTCCCTCAATCCCCGGCCGTTCTGGGCGCAGCGACGCTGCCCCACGGGCCAGCGCGCACCTGGCAGTTTGCTCCGTCGCGGTGGGCCCCCCGTCATGAAGCATGGTCACCGACCCTTCCTGGACGCACCGGGTCGGCGACTGACCGTCAAGGTCCCGTCCCGGTGCCACCTGGGGCGCGGCCAAGCGTCTCCCCTCCCCCATCTCAGCGCTGGCGCGGCGGGCGGTTTGCCACACCTTTCAGTGACGGCTCAGTTTGGGGGCAGGGTGGTTTCGGGTACTCTGGAACTGAAGTGCCCACATACGCTTACCGGTGCGACTCGGGACACGACTTTGAGGTCGTCCAGCCGATAACGGCTGCTCCCCTCACCTCATGCAGCGTATGCGCCGCTCCGGTGCACCGCGTGGTGTTCCCCGTGGGAATCGTCTTCAAGGGGCAGGGCTTCTACAAGACCGACTCCCGGTCTTCTTCGAGTGGCTTGATCGGACCTGCGAGCTCGGCCTCCAACAACGGGGCCGCAGTCAAGCCGGCGGAGCCATCCGAAGCGGCCAAGCCGGCGACCCAGAGTGAGGGCGACACGACCAAGAGCAGTAAGGAAACCCAGCCGAGCGTCCCCACCACAACCGGTGGCGCCGCCGCTGGTGGAGGCAAGAATGGCTGAGCCAGTGCATGTGAGCGACGCGACCTTCGACAGCGAGGTGATCAAGGCGGACGGACCGGTCCTGGTCGACTTTTGGGCGGAGTGGTGTGGCCCGTGCAAGATGCTGGAACCGGTCGTGAAGGACCTCGCGTCCGAGTATGGGGCCCGGGTCAAGGTGGCCAAGCTGGACGTTGACGCCAACCCCAACATCGCCGGCAAGTTCGGGGTCATGAGCATCCCGACCTTGATCCTGTTCAAGCAGGGAGAGGCCGTCCAGCGCTTGGTGGGATACCAGCCCAAGTCCGCGCTGAAGGCAAAGCTCGACCCGATGGTCTGAGCCTGCCCCCGCACCCGACCGGTTACGATCAGGTGCCGATGCCAGACCTCCAGAGCGAATTCGCGCGCGCCATCCGGGAGGCGATCCTCGAACTGGGGATCGCAAGCCCGGTGGAGGTTCTAGTCGAGCCCTCCGCAGTCCCGGAGGCCGGGGACTACTCGTCGGCAGCGGCTTTCCGGCTCGCCCGCGAACTGCACCGGGCTCCCCGCCAGATCGCCGAGGAGCTGGCGGACCGGATCTCCCGGCGGCCGCCGGGGCACGTCAGGGAAGTCACGGTTACGGGTGGGGGCTATCTCAACCTCAGGATCGACTTCTCGACGTTTGCGCCCCAGGTGGTGGAGGACGCCCTCCGGGAGCCCAGGGTGCTCGACGCGGACCCGAGAGCCGGGGTCAAGGTGGTGGTCGAACACACCGCCACCAACCCCAACAAGGCCGCCCACCTCGGGCATCTGCGCAATGCCTGCATCGGCGACACCGTGG
>DAHVMY010000049.1:0-10717 GCA_027319585.1 Candidatus Dormiibacterota bacterium
TGGTCCGCCGTGACGCGCCCGGTGATCGTGGTGCCGGCTGACCCGGTGTTCTGGAGTACTAGGGCCGTATCCGCCCCGAGTGACCATCCCTCGAAGTCCATGTCGGGAGTGCTGACACCCGCTCCTGGTGTGCCCACCCAGAACAGAGTGCCCCCGCTGGCCACCGACCGTAGAACTATCTGCTCGGCGGCACTCGTCTGCAGCTGCACCCGCCTCAGCCGGATGGACTGGCCCGCTACCGCGGCGATCAGGGTGGTTGCCGCATCTGCGGCCAGCGTGATATTCACCACCACGTCGAGCTGCGGCGCCTGCCTCACCGTCTGGAGGCTGCCGCCGGTGCCCTGGTAGCCCATCGCCACCACATCGGGATAGCCGGGTTTGATCAGTCCCTGCTGCACCCCCGCGGCGTAGTAACCGGCGATGATCTGATCCGCGAAGGTGACAGAGTTGTTCGCGTCTTGGGCCTGGGCCTCGGGGCCCTGAACGTAGAGAGGCTGGGTGGGGTAGTTGACGGGCTGAATGGAGTTGGTGCCGATGTACCAGAGGGTGTAGCCCACCGTGGTGTCGACCACCACCGTCCCGCCTGCCGTGGCTGTCACGATGATGCCGGACTGAGTCATGCCCGGCGTCAGGGGGATGGTGAAGGATCGGCCCGTAGAGCCCCCCGCGGCGAAGGTGAAGTCCTCCAGGTAGACCAGTGTCAGGGCGTCCTGCACCTGCACGTTGAGCGTGAGGGAGCCCAGGGGCTCGAAGGCGAAGCCGATGGCGGTGGCATTGGATGGCGGGTGCAGGGTTTCGGTGACCGAGGACTGCCCGGCTGGGATGGTGATGGTGGGGCCGACCACCGGCGGGGCGTCGGTGGAGACATTGACCCCGGACTGCCCGGCCGAGATGGACACCGGCCCAGTCACGTTCAGGCTGGCGTTGGTGATGGTGGCGTCCAGGGTCCCGGAGTTGACGATCACCTCGGGGGTGTTCTGGACGTTCACGTCCACGAGGCCGGAGATGGCCGCCTGCAGCGCCGCGGCGACCAGGGTGGAGGGTGACTTGGGCATGGGCTCGCCGGGGGCGAACCAGGTGGTCAGGACGGCGGCGGCCGCCCCCTGAGGAATCTGTCCGATGGCGGTCGGGAGGACCGTCACCGGCTGCTTGCCGGACGGCGTGGGGATCGGATAGGCCTGGAAGGGCTCGATCCAGAAGCTCTCACCGCCGGCCCTGGTCTCCAGGGCGAAGGGGGAGAGGTTGGAGATGATGAGCCCCTGCCAGGCGGCTGCCGAGGGCGGAGGCTGGAGGGTGGCCGTCACCCCCTCGGTGAGAGGGATCTGGGGCTGGGATACCGGCATGGATCAGGCGACGGCGGCCACTTCGGCCACCTTCTCCGCTCTCTTCGTGGACCCGGCAGCCGCGCTGGAGCCCTGATTGCCGTGGCTTTCGCCGGCGGAGTGGGCCATGACGAAGAGGCCACCGATGATGAGGGCTGCGCCGACCAGGGCGATGAGGGCCCTTGTGGCGTAGCTCATGATCTCCTGAGGCACCCCGAAGGCATCGAGCGGGTTCAGGTTGAGACCCTGGGTGCTCGTGGTGTATCCCAGGGTGGAGGCCTGGGTCCCGGGTGTGGCCGACCCGCCGATCCCGGCCTGCTCAAAGATCCTGGCTCCCTCCTGAGATCCTCCCTGGTAGGCCTCCTCGGCGGCGATGGGGTTCCCGCCGTGCTGGCTCAAGAGAGAGGCGAACTCTGAGGCTGCCACCTCGGCCTGCTGGTCGAAGCTGGCCGGGGAGTTGGTCAGGAGCACCTGCCGGCTGACGGACCCTCCTGGGTACTGTGTACCGGCGCCCAGGCCGAAGTACCCGCCGTACCCGGAGCTGTTCACCCCGGCTCCCGCCACCTCGCCCGAGGACTCAGCCTGGTCGATCAGTGCCAGGTAGAGCGGGTCGACCGAGGACAGCTGGCCGGCGGCGGACAGCTGGGCCAGCTGCTGCTGCTGCCATGCCGGGATCGGGACCTGGCTCAGCGCCTCCGCCACGGCGTCTCGCTCATCCCCTGGCCGCTCCGGCCATCTGCTCTGAGGGAGAGCCGGAGCTGCCAAGGTACTGGCCGGGAGAGAGCGGATAGGACCTGAGTGCGATCGGGTACCCGCCGGCGCGTCCCAGTGGGTAGGCCGGGATGTACGGAAGTCCCGATCCAGGCAGGGATCCGTACGGTGTGGCCGGGGAGACTCCGCCGGCGGGGCTCAGCGGAAACCCTCCCCCGGGCCGTACGGGATACGGGTCCTGCCAGGTGGGAGGACCTCCAGGCGATCCTCCCGGATACCAGGTGGGAGGAGCAGTGGAGGTGGGAGAGCTGGAGGGCGGGGTCCCGTTCGAGGACGGTTGGATGGCGGCCACCTGGCCCTGCAGCTGGGCGATCTGCGAGCTGAGCGACGCGAGGCCGGAGGAGAGGCCGGATCCGGCCACCTGCCCGGTGGACCCGGTCAGTGAGGGGTACTGGTAGGAGTTGGCTGGCGAGGAAGCAGCCGCAGACTGCGAGGACTTGTACTGCATGTACGCGATGATCGCCCCGACGACGCCCACGGCGACCGCGGCGATGGCGACCTTGCGGTCCTTGGACGTGTTGCCGCCCAGTCCCTTGGTGATGCCGAGGTGACCTGCTCCGCCGCGGCTCTCTTCCTCGCCGCGTCCTTCCTCGCGCTCCTGCTCCTCGGCCATCTCAGCTGATCCATCCGGACGGCGGGATCAGGCCACGCTGGATTCCCTGGAGCTCCTGGGCCCACTGGGTGAGCTGCAGCCCGGACTGCTGGATCTGGGCCATGGTGACCCTGCCTCGCAACTGGCGGGACTTGATGATGCCCAGGCTGCCGATCTGCGCCTGGCTGCCCGTGCGCTGGCCGCCCGGGGCGTTGGATGGGGTCTGGGAGAGCTGCCAGTAGGGAACGCCACCCCGGCCCAGCGCGATCCAGCCGGGGTTCAGCCCCATGACGCCGTTGCGCAGCTGCAGGCCGGGCCAGAAGCCATACCTCTGGGTCAAGATGGCCTCGCCGTAGGCGCCCACCTGCTGCGGCGGCAGGGTCACCGGGACGGCGCGCCATCCCACCTGGCCCCAGTTGGTGTCCTCCATCAACTGGGTCGGCTGGCGTCCTCTGAGCCAGCTGTGCCAGCTCATGGCCTACCCCTGACCGGCGAGGATCTTGGCCGAGTTGTCTGCCACGTTGCCGACCGAGGTCACCGCGGTGGCGAACCCCGAGGCGTGGGTGACGATCAGGACCACGATGGCCCCGACGAAGAGCCAGAGGACGATGTGGACTGCCTGGTTCACGGCTACTCAGCCTCCTCGGTGCAGGAACGCGTGCAGGATCACCACGATGATGACGACCACCACCACGGCGGTGATGACAGTCGGGATGTGGATACCGGACAGGTTCACTTCTTCACTCCTTCCTGGACTTGCTCAGCCTGCCATCTGGCCGGACACAGCGCGCAGTTGAGGCGCCTTGCCCACCGCTCCAGCATTGGTTGTCGCCATCGAGAACCCTGCGTACTTGCCCATCGCCCAGGCCAGCCAGAGGCCGACCAGCACGACCAGGACCAGGTTGGCCGCCTGGTCGGAGACGCCGGCGATCACCGTGAGAACGGCCACGGCCACCAGCTCCAGTGCCAGGTCGATGAGCGTCTTGTGCGCCTGGACCAGCTGGTTCTGTGCCAGGCCGGGAACCTCCACCACCGATAGGACCGGGCTCTTCTGGGCGCCCCCGCCCGACTTCAGAAAGAAGTTCACGGCGATGAGCCCGACGCCGCCCAGGCCAACCAGCTGCTGCTTGCCGTCCATCAGAGTGCCGTCACCGTCTGGCCGCCGGCCGACTGGCCCTGCGGAGAGGTGGAGAGAAGGCCGAGCCCGGGGATGACGTACATCCACGGCGGAAGACCGGGCTGAGAGGCTCCTCCGGGCACGGACGGGATGCCCCCGCCTGAAGAGGGAGGCGCCATGCCGGTCACGGCCTGAAACAGCTGGCTCTGGGTGCCCTGCCAGGCGGAGACGGCCAGAACCGCCCCGGCCACGATCATCAGGGCACCGATGACGAACTCCATCAGGCGGCGACCTCGGCGGACTCCCGTACCGGCCCGACGTTGGCCCGCTCGGCCCCTTCGAGCATCGTCTCCCGCCAGTGGATCTTCTGGATGAGCCAGATGGAGAGCACGAGACCCACCACCGCCCAGATCACCGGGGAGACCTTCCAGTTCCAGGGGGCCATGCCGGCGGCGATGGAGTTGGTGGTGTTGGCCGCGTCGGCGGTCCCAAGGCCCCCGGATGCCCCACCACCGCCCCCGATGAAGGGCGGCATGGTGGGGCTGATCTGAGGCACGCCGGCGGTCTGAGGCCCGTATCCCACCGGGCCGTAGGCGGCCGAGGTGGGGAAGGTGAACCGCTGCCCATTGACAACGCCCGTGGACGGACCAAGTGCCATGTAAGACTCCTCAGCTCACGTAGACCAGGCTCTCGATGCCGAGCACGGCGTACGCCGCGGCAGACACCGGGGCGGAGGTCTCGAAGTAGACCTGACAGCCGGCGGTGGTCAGCATGTTGAGAGCCCTGGCGTTGGTGATCCGGTCGTTCTCGTCGAGGGCCAGGTCGAAGCACATGACCCCCTCCGGGAGCAGGAACCCGTGCTTGGCGAAGAACTCCTTCTGCAGCTCCAGCGGCGTGCCGTCGAAGCGGAGCAGCCCGGAGCCGTACTGCAGCTGCACCTTGGTGACGTTGGAGAGCGCGATCGGCGCTCCCAGGCCGCCGTTGGCGTCCGGGTCCCAGAGCCGGACGTAGATCGAGAGGACCTGGCCGGCGTCGATGGGCAGCAGGAGCGGCATCTTGCTCTGGCCGGCAATCTGGCGCCGGTCGGTGACCCAGCGGTACTGCCAGGCGTACTCGACGGGCATGACCGCCGGGTTGGCGGCGTAGATCGCCTTGCGCCGGAAGCTCAGGGTCGCCGAGCCGGCGGCGGTCCCGGTGCCGGCGCCGATGTTCACCGGGGCGGTGTCGAGCTGTCCCGAGGACATGGCGTTGAAGACCATCTTGGGAGTGATCTCCCGCGTGGTCCCGGCCATGAACTGCGGGGAGACCAGCGCCCGGTGCGGCGGCGAGACCGGGTTGCCGGAGACGTCCAGGTCCCAGTAGACGTCGAACCACTGAGCGGCCGGGATCCGGAGCACCGCTCCGTAGCCGGCGAGAGCGTTGGTCCACTGGGCGGGGACCACCAGGTTGGGCTGGGCCAGGGCGGCGGTGTAGTAGCCGTCTCCGGCAGTACCTCCGGCCGGGCTGCCCGCCGGGTTGGCGTACAGCAGGTTGCGCCGGTCGCTCTTGGTCCGGGGCCGCAGCAGGTTGAAGATGTAGAGGTCGATGCCGTTCTCGACGTCCACCGACGAGTACTGGTTCTGAATCTTGAGCTTGAACGATCCCAGCTGGTTGAACGGCGCGTAGGCCGAGTTGGTGAGGGTCGAGGTGCCAGCCGTATAGGTCTGGGTGATCGCCACGTGCAGGTCCCAGTCGGTGACGACGTCGACCTGCTTGAACTTCTGGATCCCGTTGACGGTGACGGGGTTGGTCTGGTTCAGCGTGACTGCCAGATCCTCCGTCGACTCGTACTGGTCCTGCCACTGAGTCCCACCGCCGGCTGCCCCGGGGACTTCGAAGAGCTGCCCGGGGGCCGGGGCCTGCTGTGCCGGAGCCGAAGCCACTATGCGTTCCTCCTTCTCAAGGATGCTGGAACAGAGCTGCGGGGCCGGGCAGACCGGCCGCCTTCGCGCCCGCCGTCATCACCGCCAGCGCACAGGCGATGGCGATCGCCATCAGGAACACGAACACCACCGGGTGGTCCAGGGAGTTCAAGAACTCGTTCACCGAAGCCTCCTTGGGTCGTTGTCCGGCTTCGGGACCGTGGGCTCACCGCTTCAGGACCCGCCCACGGTCCTGAAGCTGGCGACACTATACCACTTAGGCGGGGAGACGGAGACGGTAGGGACCATACCACCTCCGTCGATCTCGCTTGGTCCAGAAGAGGAACTGCCGCTCCTCCTGGGGCGGCCGGGTGTCCCTGGGTGCCCCCGCCTCCACCAGCCGGGCGACGTCGGCCTCGAAGTCCATGAGGAAGAGGTAGCAGCGCTTCAGCTCCTCGATGAGCTGAGGCGGCATGCCCTTGGTCCGCTGGCTGCAGTAGAGCGGCAACGTCCCGCGCTCCCCCCCTGCCCGGCTGGCCCGGAGGATGACGTCCGTGCCGCCCCGAGCGGCACCGTTGGTGTGAAAGAAGTCCAGGGTCTCATCCACCTGGAGCAGCTGCGGGCGGCCGGCGCGAGATCGGCGCAGGTAGGCCTCGGCGGCCGCCAGGAGGCGCCCCAAATCCGCACCGCTCTCACCCTGGATGATGACGTTGGAGTGCATGCGCAGCGCCCGCTCCAGGTCGTGTGGGTCCTGGAGGAGGACCGAGTCCCGAACCACGGCGCCATGGTCCCAGTGCCTGTACCGCCGGGCGGCGGAGAGCCCGGTCATCTCCCATTCCGCCCTGAACCGCGGCTTTGAGTCCAGGATCAGCCGGGAGGCGCCCAGGCGTCGGTAGCGCAGGACATACTCCTGGCCCAGGAGGTCGGCCAGGGTGGACTTGCCGGAGTTGGAACCGCCGAGGACCAGCGCCCCTCCCCGCTCACCCCGGCGCAGGCTGATCTGGCTGAGCTGCAGCGGGCCTGCCATCTCCTGCGGCCTCCACCATCCGCCTGTACAGGTCATCCATGCGCTGGGTGATCTCCGAGAAGCTCTGGACGATCTCCTGGTCCGGGACCTTGGCCAGGTCCTCGAGCAGGATCGGCAGCGACCGGTCCAAGACCCGGAGCAGCGCCCGCGTCCCCGGCGAGCCTCCCTTGGGCCCCTTGAAGCCCAGGCCGAGCTGCATTACCTGCCGGATCGCCTCGATCACCATGTGGTCGATCTCCGTCGCCTCCGGGGCAAACGGGTTGCGGCGCTCCATCCGCGCGGCGTCGCGCTCCAGATCGTCCTGGTAACGGCCGAAGAGGCGGCGGAGGTCAGTGCTCATCCAATAGTCCTCATCTGGGCCAGCATCTCCGGGGTCACCAGGACCCCCTGGCGGCTCACCGCTCCTGTGGCGCCATTCTCCACCGGCGCCACTGGCGCCTCGAAGGGAGGAGGTTCCGCCGCGACCAGCCGCATCTGTCCCTGGCGCACCTGCGCCTCCCAGATGGACCGTTCGCGGAAGTACCGGCGCCAGCGCAGGGCGAAGGTAGCCAGCTCAGCCACCGAGGAGACCACATCGACGTTGTCGACGATCTGCCGCCCGTAGCGGCGGTTCAGAGAGGTCCGGTGGAACATCCTTCCGATGGGGGCCATGAGGTCCCGAGCGCCCTCCGGCGAGAGAGCCAGGTAATCGGTGAGCTGCTCCTCCTGGTCCGGCGTCATCGGCTGACGTGGGTCGGTCTCCACGGCGTACGAGGCAACCGCGATGGAGACCATGCCGAGTCCCCGGCCGAAGGCCCTGGTCAGCTGGTCCTCGGTGGGAGCACCCTTGGCCCGACCTTTGCCGGCCTCCTCGGCCATCTCCGAGACCACCTCCACGACGGCAGAGTGCCGCCGCGCCGAAGCCTTGCCGGCCACGGACGGCTGCCAGCTCTCGGGGTGCTCCTTCTTGCGGTGCTTGCCGAGGTTGAGACGGGCCACCGATCCCCCGAAGGACTGGCCGCACTCCGGGCAGGTGATCTCGCTCATGCGTGCACCCGGTGCCGGCGGAACCGGCTCACGCGCATCCCCGAGGTGCGGGCCTGCGCCGGTTCGGGCTCTTGTGGAGGCAGGACGTCAATCGGCTCGGCCGGCGCCGGTCCCTCGGCCATCTCTTCTTCCTCCTGCTGCTGCTCCTCGGCGGGAGCCTCCGGCTCCTCACCCTCATCTTCCTCGGCCAGATCCGCCTCTGCCTCTGCCACCTCAGCGGCGGCCTTTGCCACCTCCACCAGGGCATCCGCGGCGGCCTCCTGGCGCTCGGTCTCCTCCTCCTCCTGGCCCTGCTCCACCAGGGCCTCCATCGCCGCTCTGGCAGTCTCTCCGAGCTCGTGAATGGCCGCCTCGGCCACCTGGCCCTCCCCGGGAGCCCCTCCGGCCGGCGCCTCTTCCACCGCCGCTCTGGCAGGCTCGGGCTGCTCCGCGGCCGGTACCTCCTCCAGGAGATCGTGCTCGTGGGGAACGTCGCCACCCTCATGGTCGTGGTGGTAGAGGGCCCCGTGGCCGTGTTCAGCCAATGGGAGCCACCGGGTCCGCCTTCTCCGCCACCTGGGCCTTGGTTGCCCGGGCCGGGCGCCGGCGAGAGGTTGGGATCCACAGCGGTTCGGCCGGAGGGCCAAGCCGCTTCATCTCCAGCTCCAGGACCCGGTCCGAGAGTCCCTGCGTCCGGCTTCGCTGAGTCCAGAGGTACCAGGCGCCCGCGACGGCCGCATACAGCAGCAGTAGCAGGACCACGCGGATCATCTGGAGCTGAGCCGCGTGGCTCCCTGCCTGGAACCCTTCGTCGTACCCGCTATCTCTGCTCAATGTCAGGGAACCTCCGTCTCACCGCTGCCCTCACTCGGGACTCCTCGGGTTTGCCGCTCGCCCTGGCCAGGGCATCCACCGCATGAGAATGGTCCGGGATCGGGTAGCTGCCCTCCCCGGGAGCCTTCTCTGGGATGGCGAACTCATCCCGCGGCAGCTGCCGCCGGCGCTTCCAGGTGAGCTTTGCCACTCAGGGCAGGATAGACCATCCAGGGCATCCCGGGGGTGTAGCATGGCGGCGTGAGCAGGCAGCCGCACCTGGCCCCGCCCCCGCCGCCCCCGCCGCTGCGGTATCCCGCGCAGCGGGAGGGATCGGCGCCCGCCGGATCCTGGGTCGAGCGCAAGTGGGCGCCCTTCCTGGAGATGCTCCAGGGCGAGCCGAGGGCACAGGTGGTCCGGGAGCTCACCCTGCTGGAGCACGGGCGCCAGGCGCTCACCGACGCGCTCTGGGCTCGCCTCCCGGCCTACGTCCAGGAGGACAACTATGCTGCCTCGGCCACCCAGCTCAACGTGCAGCCGCAGTCCTCGATGCTGGTCCGGATCACGTTCATCTTCTGCTGGGTTCCCAGCGGGGCCACCGGAACACTGACCCTGGGACGCCTCCAGATCCCTGTCGACCAGGGGGCCAACCAGCTGCAGGGATGCTCGATCCTGCTCTCCGGGTCGGACCCACGGCAGCTCAACGTCTCCCAGGCGGGGATCTGTGCCGTGCTGCTCACCGGCGAGCAGGTGCCGGAGATCGGAACCCTGCGCTGATGGGCGTCCTGGCCCCCTACCCGCCACTGCCACCGTATCCGGCGCCACTCAGCAACGGCCTGGTCTACAACGTCAGGGACTATGGCGCCTTTGGCGACAAGGTGCACGATGACACGGCGGCGATCCAGACGGCGATCAATACGTGTGCCGCCACGGGTGGTGGCATCGTATGGCTTGGCCCCGGCACTTACCTAGTTACCGCCAATACGACCCCCGGACAGAGTGCGGGGATCGGGGCCGCCCTTTACGGGCTGTCCGGTGTCCGCATCATGGGTGCCGGGCGTGGCCTCACGACCATCAAGGTGCGGACCGGCTCGGCTACTGGCCGTTCAGATGCCATCGCCTATGGATTTGATGACAAGGGCAACACGACTGCCATTGACAACGTAGAGGTGAGCGATCTGTCGATTGACCTAACAGCTATTACGGCTGTGTTTGGCAGCGGCATCCGTTGTCCCAACCCGGCAGCAGTCGGCTCTGATGCGGATTTCACAAACTTGGAGATGCTCGGTTGCAAGGATTGGGGCCTCTCCTGGGGCGGCTTTACCACGGTATTCCAGAGGCTACGTGCGCGACATGTAGTTGTAAACGGGACTGTTTATGGTGGCATCTGGATCGGGCTGACCGACTATCCCGAAGTCGAGGACTTGTATGTCGAGAACTGCGCAGGGAACCCGGGGACTGGAGAAGGTTGCGCCCTGGAGGTCGAGTCAGGAAACTATGGGCGCTTCGAGGACATACGGGGCGACTCCCTGCCGATCCAGATGGTGCTCATTTCCGGCAACCTCCAAGCGTCGTTTGTAGGCATCAGCGGCACGTGTGCCAGCGGGGCGCATGGCATACAGTTCGCCGGTGTCAACAACGTCGAGATAGCCGATGTGAACCTCTCCTCTCCGGGGGGGGGTGGCTATGGACTCAATTTCAGTTCCGGTACTCCGTCTGGAATCAAAACACGAGGCCTCAATCTGGTTGGATTCACCAACTTTGTAAACACTCAGGGGGCGTCGTCTGTCACGGATTTCCAACTCAGTGATTTCACTTTCAATGGGGCCGGGTATGGCCTGGTCCTTGGGGGGGCGGGATCTACGGCAACCGAACTTAACATATCGTCAGGAACCTGCATCGGTAACGGACATTGGCTTGTGGCACAAAACGCTAGTGGTGTGATACACGGCATTACCGATTCAGGTTCTGGGGCCCCTGTATTGACAACGTGTCCCAATCTAACTATCCGCGACTGCCCTGGCTACAACCCCGTCGGCTCCTCCGTGCCCGGCACGGCCTTTACCCTCCCTGCCTCTGGCACCGCATGGACCAACAATACTGGTGTGGACGGGACGCTGTTCGTCACCGGCGCGGGCGTTGTGACAGATGTGGTGGTGCGGGGGGTGA
>DAHVMY010000004.1:0-67279 GCA_027319585.1 Candidatus Dormiibacterota bacterium
ATCGGAACTGACGGCTGGCGGGCACCGGACTCATAGGCGCTCACCACACTCTGGGCCACCCCAGACCGGCGACCCAGCTCTACTTGGGACAGTCCGGCTCGGCGGCGCGCCTCCCGCAACAGCTCGGCTGCAGTACCCATGGCACTAAATTATAGCGGATCGTAGATGACCCGAACCACACCGAGAAACCAGCTGCTCACGTTGGGTGTTGGCGGCTCCGCGCGCCTGGATCTAGTTGCCGTCAATGATGCCGCCAAGCCCAGACGACCGACCCCAAAAATGGGACTCCGGAGGCCGTTTTGATCTCGATCTGCTGGAGGCGACTCCGGGAATCGAACCCGGGATCGCGGTTTTGCAGACCGCTGCCTTACCACTTGGCTAAGTCGCCCAGGCCCCCTGCGGCATTCTAATGCCCCCACGCCGACCTCTCGGGCACAGATCGAGGTTCTCCCTCACAATAGCGAGGTGGCCGGCCTCGCACCTCGCTCTGAACCAAAAGCCGCGGACGGTAGCGCAGAGCCCCCGCTTCTCGTCGAGAAGCAGGGCCCTGTGACGAAGCTGGTGTTGAACCGGCAGGCGCAGCTCAACGCCATCGATCGGGAGCTGGCCCTGGCCCTGATCGAAGCGGTCAGGGAGGTGGCAGACGACGGTAGCTGCCGCTGCCTGGTTCTGACCGGCGCGGGCCGCGCCTTCTGTTCAGGGCAGTCCCTGGGCTCGACCGAAGAGTCGCTGCCGAAGGATATCGAGGGCCTCATCCGGGAGCGGTACCTGCCACTGGTGCTCGGCCTCAACCGCCTGCCGATACCGGTGGTCGCCGCCGTCAACGGGCTGGCGGCAGGAGCCGGACTGTCACTTGCGTTGGCGGCCGACATCAGGGTGGCGGCAACCACCGCCTGGTTCAGCTGCGCCTTCGCCCAGATCGGGTTGGTACCCGACTCGGGGGCCACGTATTTCTTGCCGCACTACCTGGGGCTGGGCCGAGCCGTCCATTATGCCTTCACTGGGGAGCGGATCACCGCCGCGGAGGCACTCGAGTGGGGCCTGGTCACCAGGGTCATCGAGCCGGAGGACTTCGCGACCGAAGTGGACCAGTTCTCCCAGACCCTGGCGAGGGGAGCCACCAGGGCCCTGGGGATGACCAAGCGGGGCTTGTACGCGGGGGCGGCCGCGGCACTGGACTCGCAACTCCTGCTGGAGGCCCAGCTCCAGCAGGCAGCATCCGAGACCCGGGACTTCCAGGAGGGTCTAGCCGCCTTCCGAGAGAAGCGGGCAGCCAAGTTCGAAGGAGCGTGAACTCTTAAGCTCCCGGCCGGGACGGGGCGGCGCGCTCCGGCCCCAGCCAAACCTGGCGTTCGAATTCGGTCTTCAGAACCACTGTGGTGCGGGTCTGCCTCACCCCGGGCAGCTCCCGTATCCAGTCCACCAACTCCAGCAGCGCCTCGGTGTCGCGTGCCCTCACCTTGAGGAAGAAGGAGAGGTCACCAGCGATGTCATGACACTCGTCGATCTCGGGGCGCTGCCGCAGACGCCCCGCCAGGCTGCCGCCGGTGACATCCGCCTCCACCCCCACGAAGGCGGTGACGGGCCTGCCCACCGCGCCTGCGTCCAGGGAGAGCGTCCATCCCCGGATCACACCGTCGCGCTGGAGACGCCGGAGTCGCTCGTGCACCGAGGAGGCGGCCAGGCCCACCTCCCGGCCCACCTCCGCGAGAGTCGTGCGGGCATTGGCCTGGAGGCACCGGAGGATTCTCGAATCCAATTCGTCTATCGACCCTTGGTCAAGTGCGCTTTCGAATTTCATTCGGCCTCCTTGCGCCTTCATCCTGCTCTTGCCAATATCAGAGCCATGGAACTGCATGACTTCTGGCTGCCAACCGTCAGCCCCCGAAGAATAGTAGCCGGCCGCATCTCCGTGACCCAATTGGCGGTCACGGGCTTGTTGCTAGCCGTTGCCGTCTGGGGGGTGAGCTTCGTCGTGGTCAGGGCCGCGATCTCCGCCTACCCAGTGGTCGGCTTCTTGGTCCTACGGTTCCTGATCGGAGGTGCAGCACTGATCGCACTCGCTTACATCCACCAGCCCTCGCGGCCGCGCTGGCGGATGGTTCCTTGGCGCAGCCTGCTGGGAGTCGGAGTCGCCCTGACGGTTGGGTATGTGACCCAGACCATGGGACTCGACCTGGGAGCATCCCCAGGGGTAGCGGCGACCCTGACCAGCCTGGTCGTGGTGCTGACCCCGGCCTGGGAGTGGTTGGTGCTGGGCCGCGCTCCGGGTGGCCGCGTCGCGGTCAGCGCAGTGCTGGCGATCGGGGGGACCCTCCTCATCTGCGCGACCGCCGCCCCGGCGGCGGCCAGCGCGCACGGGATGCCCGCGGTCGGAGTCGTCTTGGAGATCATCTCGGCCGCCGCCTTCGCGCTCCAGGTGGTGCTGGTCGGGCGCCTGGGAGAGTCCCTGTCGGCCACGGCTCTGGGCGGAGCCCAGCTGCTGCTGGTGGGCATTCTGCTGCTGCCCGTCTTACCCCTCACGGGTGGGCTGCCCATGCCCGGTCCCGGAGTGATCGCGGCGGTGATCTTCTCGGCACTGGGCGCCTCCGCGTTCGGGTTCGCGGTGCAAGCCGCTGCACAGAAGCACATCTCCAATGCCGCGGCAGCGGTCATCATGGCCACCGAGCCCGGCTTCGCGCTGGTGGCGGGGGTGATGGTGGGAGAACAGCGCTTCGGGGTGCTCGCCGGCGTCGGGTTCCTCATGCTCGTGATCGGAGTGTTGGCACAGGGTGACGGGCCCTGGGGCGAACGAGTGCGCGCCGCCCTGCTCACCGCGGTGTCGGCCGGACGGCTTCGGCATCAGGAGGCCTGACCCGGGTCGGCACGACCAGAGGGCCAGTTCGGGGGCACGCCATGTCCGCTGAAGGCGAGAAACTGACTTCATGAACTCGTCTCAGCTCACGCTGATGGTGGTCCACGCCCATCCCGACGACGAGGCCACCTCCACAGGCGGGATCCTCCATCGTTATGCCGACGAAGGGATCCGGACCGTATTGGTCACCTGCACCGGAGGTGAGCTGGGAGATGGTCCGGGAGGGATCAAGCCCGATCAGGAAGGGCACGACGAGGAGGAGGTCCGGGCCATGCGCCGAGGCGAACTCGAGCGGGCCTGCGAGGTGCTTCACGTCGGCCACCTCGAACTGCTGGGCTACCTGGACTCAGGGATGGCCGGATGGGCCCAGAACGGGCGCCCGGGCTCGCTCTCGGGTACCCCGCTGGAGGACGAACTCACCCGGCTGCTGCCTCTCTTGGAGCGCTACCAGCCCCAGGTGCTGGTCAGCTACGACGAGAACGGAGGCTATGGCCATCCCGACCACATCCGGGCCCACCAGCTCGCCCGCGAGGCCGCCCTCCGCTCCGGCGTACCGGCCAAGCTCTACTACACCGCGTTTGCGAAGTCGGCGTTCAAGGACGCCCTCCGGGCCGCCAAGGCCGCCGGGCTCTCAGCCGAGCAGCTCCCGGCTTTCGACTTCGACCCCGAGAACCCGCCATTCGGGGTGGAGGACGACGTGATCACGACCACCGTCGACGTGGCGGCCGACATTGCCGCCAAACTGGCCGCCCTCAGAGCCCATGCCAGCCAGGCCGACAACGGGTTCCTGCTGGACCTGCCGGAGGCGGTGGTGGCAGCCGTGATGGGGCGCGAGCACTTCATTCGCGCGCTCGACAAGACCGGGGCCCCAGTGCCAGAAACGGACCTCTTCGCGGGCTTGCGCTAGCCCCGGAAGGAGCGGCTCAGCGGCAGCGGGGCATGCGGCCAGGACACTCAGCCGACTCTCCACCTCCCGCAGCAGAATGGATGACGGGCAAGCTCTGATGGGAGGAATCGATGTCGCGTAGTGGAAGGCAGTTCACCCTGCGCTTCGGGGACCAGGAGGCCGTGGTCACCGAGGTGGGCGGCACGTTACGAGAGTATCGAGTGGGGGGCCGTCCGGTCGTCGACGGCTTCTCACCAGTCGAGCGGAGTCGAGACGGTCGAGGCCAGATCCTGTTGCCCTGGCCGAATCGCATCGACGGCGGCCGGTACACCTTCGCGGACGGGGAGAATCAACTGCCCATCAACGAGATCGAGCACGGCAACGCCATCCACGGACTGGTTCGGTGGATACCCTGGACGCTACAGGAGGTCACCGGGAGCTCCGTCACGCTGGCGGCGATGATCTTCCCCCAACCGGGTTACGATCACCTGCTCGCCAGCGTGGTGGAGTACCAGCTCAGCGAACAGGGGCTCACCGTGAAGCTGGTGGCCTCCAACCGAGGCGAGGAGGCCCTGCCGTTCGGAGTGGGGTTCCACCCCTACCTCGTTCTACCCCTCTCCCCCGTGGATGAGCTGGAGCTGGCAGTGCCCGCCACCCTGCGCCTCAGGGCCGACCGACGCGGGATCCCCGTCGGCGAACCGGTGGTGGTGGCCGGATCCGACTTCGACTTCACGACTCCCCGGCGGATCGGCCGGATCCAACTGGACGCAACCTACACCGGGCTGGTCCGCACCGCCGCAGGCAAAGCCGAGGTGCGTCTGACCGACCCGGTTTCGCGCGCCGGGGTGCGGCTATGGGCCGACCAGAGCTTGCCCTACCTCCAGCTCTTTACCGGAGACACACTGGCTGATCCTGCCGCCCGCCGTCGCAGCCTGGCGGTCGAGCCGATGAGCTGCCCTCCGGATGCGTTCCGCTCGGGGCGAGATCTGGTGGTCCTGGTGCCCGGCGCCTCCTTCACCGCGAGCTGGGGGATTTCCGCGACGTGACCCGAAGACTGGATGGGCAGGTCATCCTGGACCGCGAGGATGTGGGCCGGATCGAGGCGGGCAGAGCCGTGCTCTTCGATGTGGATGGTGTGCTACTGGATTCCATGCCGGTGTATCGCAGGGTATGGGCCAGGTGGGCCCGCGCCTGCGGCCTGGATCCCGACGCGGTCTGGGCGGTCACCCCGGGCCGCAGACCAGCCGACGTCATCGAAGTGCTCGCACCCCAGCTGGATCTGGTGGACGAGATCGGCCGGCTGACGACCCTGCTGGACGGTGAACTGGAGCACCTTCCCGCCATGCCGGGGGCGGCGGACCTCCTCACATCCCTGCCACCCTTCAGGTGGGCCCTGGTCACCTCCAACACCAAGGAGGTGGTACTGGCCTGCTTTCGCCGGCTGCTCCTGCCCACCCCGTTGCTGGTGGTCGACGGAGATGCCGTGGAGCGAGGGAAGCCCCACCCGGAGGGCTTCCTGAGGGCGGCCTCGGGACTCGGAGTGGCGCCGGGCGATTGCCTGGTTGTGGAGGACGCGGCCGCAGGAGTTCTGGCCGCCCGGGCTGCGGGGATGACCGTGCTCGGGATTGCCTCCACCGAGCCCGAGGAGAACCTCGCCGCAGCGGACTCGGTCTTCGTGTCGCTCCGGGAGGCTGCCCCCGCCATCCGGGATTGGGTCTAGCAGCGACCTTCAGACGGGCGACTCAGCCGCGGCGCCGTCCGCAAAGCCCACGCGGTAGGGCCGGGTCACCGGCGCTGGCGGCCGTGGCAGCGGGCGGTCTACCTACCGCGGGCTGGTCAGGAACTGAGCCAGAGCGCGCACCATCCACAGGACGTCCTGGGAGCCGCAGAGCTCCCGGGCCGAATGCATGGCGAGCTGGGAGAATCCAACGTCGACTGTCGCAACTCCCAGGCGGGCGGAAAGGGCCGGCCCGATCGTGCTGCCACAGGGGCGGTCGGACCGCGCCAAAAACGTCTGCACCGGCACTCCGGCCGCCTGGCAGCAGGCCGAAAAGCGAGCTGCGCCCGAAGCATCGGTGGCATACCGCTGTCCGGCGTTGACCTTGATCGCTGGCCCCTGGTTCAAGTGGACCAGATGGCCGGGCTCGTAGTGGTCCAGGTAGTTCGGGTTCACCGCGTGCGTCATGTCCGCCGAGACCAATGTGCTCTGGGACATGCTGCGCAGGAATTCCTCTCGGTTCCATCCCCACGCCAGGCAGATCCGCTCCAGAGTGGCCGGCAGGAACTCCCCGTCCGCTCCGGTCGAGCTGGTGCTGCCGACCTCTTCGTGGTCGAACAGGCAGACCACGGCCGGCAAGCTGAGACTCCCCGACCCGGCCCCGACCTGAGCCAGCGCTCGACAGGCCGCGTAGCTACTGCCGAGGTTGTCCAGCCGCGGCGCGCTCACGAATTCATCGCTGGCGCCGGCCAGCCGCCCCCCGGCCAGGTCGTGCGCCATCAGATCCCAGGTTGCGATCGACGCTGATTCGACTCCGAGGTGGTCGGCCAGGAGATCCTGGAAGCCGGGCAGGCCCTCCCCCGCCAACCCCATGATGGGCACCAGTTGCGTCTGCGGGTTCAGCCGCAGCCCATCGCTGCTCACCTGCCGATCGAGATGGGGCGCGAGCTGGGGGATCCGGAGCACGGGCCGGTCGATCCGCAGCAGCCGCAGCTCGACTTCGTCTCCGGCTCGAACGGCCACCCGACCGGAGATCCCCAGGTCGCGATCCAGCCATGAGTTCATCAGGAGGCCGCCGTACGGATCCACGGCGAGCTGGCGGTAGCCCGCCCGGTCCAGCTCCGGTCGCGGGCGGATGCGCAGGTTGGGGCTGTCGGTGTGGGCTCCGACGATCCGCATTGCCGAACCGGGCACGGCCCCCTCCGGAAGGGCCCAGGCGATCAGCGTGCCGCCGCGGACCACGAGATGCCGGCCACCAGCGGGCCACGGATCCGCCTCCTCGACTCGAGTGAAGCCAGCGCCCTCCAGCATCGCGGCAGCGCTGGCGCAGGCGTGGTAGGGCGAGGGGGCCGAATCGATGAAGTCGAGCAGGCCGAGCGCCTCGGCGGTGAATTCGCTGGGCGGGTGCCCTCCAGGCTGCATCGAGTCCATGAAAGCAGATTGGGGCCCCCAAGCGCCCCTCACCCTCACTGCGGTAGGCTGACCTTGGTGGACCTGCGGGGGAGTGGGATGTGAACGAGCTCCGAGTTCGGGCGATCGGCCACCGGCTCAGTTCCCACCCCTGACCGCCCTCCGCCATCTGGGGTTGGACCGCCACGGGCCGCCGCCGGCGGCGTTGGGCACAAGTGAGGTGGGTATGGCCAAGATCAGGGTCGTCAATCCGGTGGTGGAACTCGATGGGGACGAGATGACTCGGATCATCTGGCAGCTGATCAAGGATCAGCTGATCCTGCCCCATCTGGAGCTGACTTTGGATTACTACGACCTGGGCATCGAGCACCGCGATGCCACCAACGACCAGGTGACCATAGACGCCGCCCACGCCATCAAGCGACATGGGGTTGGCGTCAAGTGCGCCACCATCACCCCCGACGAGGCCAGGGTCAAGGAGTTCGGGCTGAAGCAGATGTGGCGTTCCCCCAACGGCACGATCCGCAACATCCTGGGGGGCGTGATCTTTCGAGAGCCGATCGTGATCCGCAACATCCCGCGGCTGGTGCCAAGCTGGACCAAGCCAATCGTGATCGGCCGCCACGCCCATGGCGACCAGTACCGCGCCACCGACTTCCGGGTTCCGGGGCCGGGGAAGGTGACCATCACCTACACCCCGGTAGACGGTGGGGAGCCGATGGAATTTTCCGTCGCCGACTTCGAAGGTGGGGGCGTGGCGATGGCGATGTACAACTACGATGACTCGATCCGCGACTTCGCCCGAGCGTCGCTGAGCTATGGGCTCAAGCGCGGGTTCCCGGTCTACCTCTCCACCAAGAACACGATCCTCAAGGTCTACGACGGTCGCTTCAAGGACCTCTTCCAGGAGGTCTTCGATCAGGAGTTCAAGGCTCAGTTCGAAGCTGCCGGACTCACCTACGAACACCGCCTCATCGACGATATGGTGGCTGCCGCCATCAAGTGGGAGGGGGGGTATGTGTGGGCCTGCAAGAACTACGACGGAGACGTGCAGTCGGACACGATCGCCCAGGGGTTCGGATCCCTGGGCCTGATGACCAGTGTCCTGCTGACCCCGGACGGCCGCACCATGGAGGCCGAGGCGGCGCACGGCACCGTGACTCGCCACTACCGCCTCCATCAGCAGGGACTGCCCACCTCGACCAATCCCATCGCCTCGATCTTCGCCTGGACCAGAGCCCTGGCCCATCGCGGAGAGCTGGACGGCACCCCCGACGTGGTGCACTTCGCCGAGGCCCTGGAGGCGGCGTGCGTGGCCACCGTCGAGTCGGGGCGGATGACCAAGGACTTGGCTCTGCTCATCGGCCCGGACGCCGCCTGGCTCACCACCGAAGAGTTCTTGGGAGCGGTCGCAGAGGAGCTGTCCGCTCGGCTCGCCTGACCCCGGACTCGGGCGACGCGTCGGCGTGACGCGGGGTCGCCACGAACTGGCACCGGGCCAGCTGTCGGTGCGGGAGTCCGCCCGCCCGATCGCCGGCCGTCGGGGCGGCAGGATTCGAACCTGCGACCTCCACTTCCCAAAAGTGGCGTGCTACCCCTGCACCACGCCCCGTTCGGCCAGCGCCATCGGCCGCACCATCATATTGATCTCGCCAGCAGTGGCCTGGCAGGGGCCGCGCCTCAGCCTCAGTCGGACCTGACGGTCAGCGAGCGCACCAGCTCCTGAGCCGCCCGGCCGCGATGGCTGAGGCTGGCCTTCTCTCCCTCCGCCAGCTCCGCCATCGTCCGGTCATGGCCTTCCGGCACGAAGATCGGATCGTAGCCGAAGCCGCCCCGCCCCCGGGGCGAGCCGAGCAGGGTGCCCCGGACCACCCCCTCCACGAAGAGCGGGTCACGCGAGCGCAAAGGGTCGAGATACGCCAGCACGCAGCGAAAGGTGGCCCCGCGCTGCCCGACCGGCAGGCGCGCCACCTTGGCGGCCAGGGCCTCAAGCAGCTGCTCTGAAGTGAACCCGTCTCCCATCCACCGGGCGGTCTGCACGCCGGGCCAGCCATCGAAGGCGTCGAGCTCGAGGCCGCTGTCATCCGCCAGCGCGGGAAGGCCGGTCGCCGTGTGCACGGCCACGGCCTTGATCACCGCGTTCTCACGGTAGCTAGCTCCACTCTCGTCCCAGGCCACGTCTCGGCCGCCCGGACACTCGTCAACGCTGACCAGCCGCCACGGAAGCTCGGTCAGGAGGCGGCGCAGTTCGGCGAGCTTGCCCTGATTGCGGCTGGCCAGGGCCACCAGGCGGTTCGGCGCCATGACTTTGACGACCAACGGTCAGGCGGGATGCACTTGCAGCGCCGCCGCCTGAGCTGCCAGCACCTGGCGGATGCCCGCCTCCGCCAGGGTCAGGATCGGATCCAGCTGACGGCGGGGAAGTGCAGACCCCTCCGCGGTGCCCTGGACCTCGACGATCTCGAGCTGGTCTGTCATGACCAGGTTCAGGTCCACCGCAGCACGGCTGTCCTCACCGTAGTCCAGGTCAACCAGCGGGATCCCATCGACCAGCCCCGCGCTGATCGCCGCGACCTGGCGCACCAGTGGATCAGACTTCACCATGCCCGCTGCCTGCAACCGGCGGCAGGCCAGCGCCAGGGCCACGAAGCCACCGGAGATGGAGGCCGTGCGGGTACCACCATCAGCGCGCAGCACGTCGCAGTCCACGATCACGGTGCGCTCACCCAGACGACGCATGTCCACGGCGGCGCGCAGGCTGCGGGCCACCAGGCGCTGGATCTCCTGAGACCGCCCATCCACGCGGCCGCCCCGCTCCCTGGGGCTGCGCTCCTGGGTGGCCCGGGGCAGCATGCCGTACTCGGCCGTCACCCAGCCCAGACGGGTGCCCCGCCGATGCGGGGGGACACGCTCCTCGATGGTGGCGGTGCACAGCACCCGGGTCCCGCCGACGGCGATGGTGACCGCCCCCTCTGCCCAACTATCGATCTCGGGCAAAATGCTCAGCGGACGAATCGCAGCGGGCTCGCGCCCGTCCCCGCGGGCCATCAGCGGTGGAGCACGTGGCGGATGAACAGGATGCTTCCCTCGTAGAACAGAATCAGGGCGATGGACAGGAACGTGGGAGTGAAGGGGTCCGCCCCGGGGGTCACGATCAAGGCCACGAACACTATCACGAAGATCGCGACCTTCCGCCAGCGCCGGAGCTGCTCGCTGCTGAGGATGCCGACCGCCCCCAGCAGGCAGAGGGCTACGGGCATCTCGAATGTGACCCCGAACACCAACACCACCAGGGCCAGGAACGAGAGGTAGGCGCCGAGATCGGGCAGGTAGACCGCGTTGCTCCCCAAGAAGGTGGCCAAAAAGGCCAGGCCGATGGGAATCACGAAATAGGCGAACAGGCCCCCGAGGGCGAAGAAGAACAGGGTGCCGAACACGAACGGAAAGGCCAACCGGCGCTCGTTGGCGCGCAGCCCAGGGGCGATGAAGCGCCAGATCTGCCAGACCACGACCGGCAGGGCCAGGACCGCGCCCGCCACCGCCGCCACCTCGAATGGGATCGCCAAGCCCTGAATGGGGCTGGTGACCACCACCTTCTGCCCGAATGGTGAGTGGGTGCGCGCCAGCGCCAGATGCAAGGGTCGCTCCAGGATTGCGATCAGTCGCTGGTTGAACAGGAAGGCGAT
Source organism: Candidatus Dormiibacterota bacterium (assembly GCA_027319585.1). GTDB lineage: Bacteria > Chloroflexota > Dormibacteria > Aeolococcales > Bog-877 > AG-12. Next base: position 10,554 of record DAHVMY010000004.1, read on the forward strand.
CACCGTGGTGGCCGCCCACGCGACCAGGATGACGATGATCGCGCGCCGCAGCTCCTCGAGGTGCTCGACCAGAGTTAGCTCGCGGTCGGCGGCAGCCGGGCCCGGACGGCGCGCGGCCGGCCAGCCTATGCGGCGGGCGGCCATGACGGGCCGAGGAACGGGCGGATCAGCCCGCCGACTCGGACGAACCCGGCTCTGGGCCGGGGTCAGCCGCCGGGCTGGCGGAGCCCTGGGCGGCGGGTCCAGCCGGCTGAGCCTGAGCGGGGCTCAGAGTGGTGACCGAGCTGGGGTCATGGGTCGCCGACTGGGTCGCGGACCGGAACTCATTGATCGCCTTGCCCAGTGACTGCCCCAGCTCTGGAAGTCGCTTGGGGCCGAACACGACCAAAGCGATCAAGAGCAGGATGATGATGTAAACCCAGTGGTCACTGAACATGGCACCCGCCTCTTGGGGAAATTTGCGAAACCGGCCGGAGTATAGCACCGGCCAAGGCGCCCCCCGCCGGTCCGATCAGGCGGCTGACCGCAGCCTGTCAGTCTCGGGCGGCGGCGGTGGCATCGTCCAAGGCGCTCCTGAAAGCATCCACCAAAAGGTCGATCGCCACCTCGTCGTGCGCCAGCGACAGGAAGCTGGACTCGAACTGGGATGGCGGCCAGAAGACGCCACGGTCGAGCAACCCCCGGTGCACGCGCGCGAACATCCCCAGGTCCGAGCGGGCCGCGCTGGCAAAGTCCACCACCGGGTCGGCGCTGAAGAAGTAGGTCAGCATGGAGCCGACACGGTTGACCTGCAACGGAAGGCCGCGCTCGGACCCCGCGCGGCGGAGCCCCGCCTCCAGCCGGGCCCCCAACTCCTCGAGCCTCAGGTAGGGCCGATCGTCGCTGAGCTGCTCGAGGGCGGCCAGGCCGGCGGCGACCGCCACCGGGCCACCGCTCAGGGTGCCGGCCTGATACACCGGGCCGACCGGAGCCAGCTGGCGCATCAGCTCCGCTCTACCCCCGAACGCGCCGACCGGCAGGCCCCCGCCGATGACCTTGCCCATGCAGGTGAGGTCGGGCACCACCCCATACAGAGACTGAGCCCCGCCCCGAGCCAGGCGGAAGCCGGTCATCACCTCGTCGATGATCAGGAGAGCGCCGTGCCGCGCCGTGGCCTTGGACAGGGCCGGCAGGAACTCCGGGTGGGGTGGGACCACCCCCATGTTTCCGGCCACCGGCTCGACGATCACGGCTGCGATCCGCTCCCCCAGCCGGGCGAAGGTGTCCTCCGCCGCGCGCGCGTCGTTGTATGGGAGGACCATGGTGTCAGCGACCGTCCGCTCGGGGACCCCCGGGGATCCGGGGATGGCCAGGGTTGCCACCCCCGAGCCGGACTCCGCCAGCAGCGCGTCACTGTGCCCGTGGTAACAACCTGCGAACTTCACGATCAGGCTCCGCCCGGTCGCGCCCCGAGCGAGCCGGATCGCACTCATGGTGGCCTCGGTACCACTGTTCACCAGACGCAGCATCTCCACCGAGGGCATGTACTCGCGGATCCTCTCGGCCAGCTCCACCTCAAGCATGGTCGGCCCGCCCATGGCCTCCCCCAGGGCCAGCTGCCGCTCGATGGCGCCGACCACGGCCGGGTGCAGATGGCCCAGGATCAGTGGCCCATACGCCAGCACCATGTCGAGGTAGCGGTTGCCGTCCAGGTCGTACAGGTACGCCCCTTGGGCGCGGGCGAAGAACGGCGGGTCGCCCCCCACCGAACGGAAGGAGCGAACCGGGCTGTTGACCCCCCCGGGAAGCACGCGGGCCGCCCTCTCCATGGCTCTCGCCGAGGCCGCCCGCGGCGACCCGCTGGAGCCGGCAGCGGTCAGGGGATCTGCTCCCTGACCACGATCTCCATCGGATCCCCCTTCTTGACCTTCTGGGCGACGTCGAGCCCGGAGATCACCTGCCCGAACAGGTTGTAGTCGGGTGGAAGGGTGAACTTGGAGAGGGTGATGAAGAACTGGCTGCCGTTGGTGTTGGGCCCCGCGTTGGCCATGGCCACAGCTCCCGGCTGGTAGGCCCCGCCGGAGTAGAGGGGGCTCACCACCTTCTCGCTCTTGAACTGGAAGCCGGGGCCGCCACTGAGGTTGTCGGTGGGGCTGCCCCCCTGGATGACCGGCCCCCCCGGCGAGGTCGAGGGGTCGCGCGCGAACCGCAGCCCGTCGAAGAAGTGGTTGCGCGCCAGGGTCACGAAGGTGTTGACGGTGATCGGGGCCCAACCCGGGACCAGGCAGACCACGATCTTGCCCTGGGGGACGGTGATGGTGGCTTCGTAGAGACGCTGCTCGTCGATCGTCATCGGCGGGACCCGATCGTAGTGATGCCGGTTCTTGGGCTCGTCGAGCGGACCCAGGGGGGCCCCGAAACTTGCGTTGTCACACATGGACTTGGACACAGGCCGAATCTCCCTTTGGGCGCCGACATTGACGAAGAAGGCGGCGACTCCGACCAGCAGGACCGCCGCCACCGCGACTCCGATTCCACCCCAGCGGGTGAGCTGGGCGCTCATCCGAACTCCTCCTTCAGCCAATTGCAGATGTCGAGGGCAAAGTAGGTCAGTATGAAGTCAGCGCCGGCGCGGCGCATCCCCAGGTGGGACTCGAGCACCGCGGCGCGCAGGTCGAAGGCGCCGGCGCGCGCCGCCGCCACCATCATGGCGTACTCGCCGCTCACGCTGTAGCAGCCGATGGGAAGCTCAAATCGGTCACGGGCCTCGCGGACGATGTCGAGGTACGCGAGCGCCGGCTTGACCATGAGCATGTCCGCGCCCTCCAGCAGGTCCAGCTCGAGCTCGCGCATCGCCTCCCGGCGGTTGGGCGGGTCCATCTGATAACCGCGGCGATCCCCGAACTGGGGGGCGCAGTCGGCGGCGTCCCGGAAGGGGCCGTAGAAGCACGACGCGAACTTGGCCGAGTAGGCAAGGATGGCGGTGTCGGCCCTTCCCGCCTCGTCGAGGGCGGCCCGGATCGCCTCCACCTGGCCATCCATCATGCCCGAGGGGGCAATCACGTCCGCCCCCGCCTCCGCCTGGCTCACCGCGATCCGGCCATAGAGCTCGATGGTCGAGTCGTTGTCCACCTCACCCCGTTGGTTCAGGAGCCCGCAGTGGCCATGGTCGGTGTACTCGTCCAGGCAGTCGTCCGCCAGCAGCAGCAGCCGGTCACCGACCTCGCCGCGCAGGCGACGAAGCGCCTGCTGGACGATGCCCTGCTCGTCCCAGGCGGAACTCCCGCGGGCGTCCTTGCGAGCCGGGACCCCGAACAGGATCAATCCACCCACGCCCAGCTCGGCCGCGCGCTCCGCCTGCTGCGCCAGGCTGTCCAGGGTCTCCTGGGAGACCCCGGGCATGGTCTTGATCGGAGCCGGCTCGGACAGGCCTTCGGCGACAAAGCAGGGCAGGATCAGGTCGCCGGGTTGCAGGTTCACCTCCCGGACCAGCCGGCGCAGCGAGGAGGTGCGGCGCAGGCGCCGCGGGCGGTCTTCGGGATAGCTCATGGCTGCCCCTCATTCTCGGGCAATGCGGCATACCAGGATCGCAGGGCGTCGACCAGCCCGGGAAGGCTGTGAGTCTGAGCCACCACCTGGGGCGCCATCCCATGGCGGCGCGCCTCCTCCGCCGTGACCGGCCCGAGTGCCGCCAACACGCACTCCGGCGCCGGTCGCAGCGGACCCGCCAGGGCCGCGAAGCAGCGCACGGTGCTGCCGCTGGTGAAGGTCACGCAGTCGATCCCCCGGCCCCGGAGCAGCTCGGTCAGCGCCTCCTGAGAGGCCCACTCCGGGACCATCTCGTAGAGTTCCGCCACCTCCACCAGGGCGCCCATCTGCTCAAGAAGGCGCGGGAGCACATCCCTGGCTCCCCGGGCGCGGGGGATCAGGATGCGCCGGCCCGAGACCCCCGCCTGCGAGATTCGCTCCACCAGAGACTCCGCGATGAACCCGGCCGGCAATGTCTCCACCGCCAAGCCGGCTCGCTCCAGAGCCGCGGCGGTCCCGGGGCCGATGGCGTAGACCCGTGGTCCGGCCGGCGCCGCGGCGCCCCCGCCCCACAGACAGTCCACGGCATTGGCGCTGGTGAAGACCAGATCGTCGAATTCCTCGGCGCCGATACGCGCCAGCAGCGCCTCCCGGGTGGCGGCGTCCATGAGATCCTGGCGGCGGATCACCGGAACCCCGATTGGCGACGCCCCTTCGGCCGAAAGCATCTCGCCGAGTACCGGAGCCTGGCCGGCGGCGCGGGTCACCAGGACGCGCCGGCCCTCCAGGGGAGAGCTCACGCGGGCTGGGCCAGGGCGTGAGCGATCCCACGCGCCGCCTCCCTCAGGGCGTCGGGGGCAGCGACCAGAGACCGGCGCAGCAGGTCGTGACCGGTTCCGGTGGCAGACCAGGCCACAGTGAGGCGATAGCTGCCATCACCGGACGCCTCCGCCAAAACCCCCAGGGGAAGCCGGCAGCCACCGCCCATCTGCAGCAGCGCCTCCCGCTCCGCCTCCACGCAGAGGCGGGTGTCGCGGTGGTCGATGTGGGCCACCAGCTCCGCCAAGGCACCGCCGCGAGGGACCTGGACCGCAATCGCGCCCTGGGCCGGCGCCGGAGTGCACTCGGTGCGCGGGTCCAACGGCTGTCCTTCACGCCCCCGGCCCAGTCTGAGCAGGCCCGCCTGGGCCACCACGATCGCCTCCAGCTCCGCATCTCCCATCCGTCGTATCCGGGTGTCCACGTTGCCGCGCACCGGGGTGGGGATCAGGTCAGGCCGCAGGGCCACGAGCTGCGCCCCCCGCCGGGGCGACGAGGTGCCGATGCGCGAACCCGCGGGCAGCTCGGTCCAGGAGCAACCCGAACGCGTGACGATGCAGTCGCGCGGGTCCTCCCGCTTTAGGTACGCGCCCACCTCGAGCTCAGGGGACATCGTGGTCGGCAGGTCCTTGGCGCTGTGCACGGCCGCATCCACCTCACCTTGCAGCAGCGCTCGCTCCAGCCGCGACGAGAACCAGCCCTGGCCGGGCAGGTCGGGGACCGCCTGGTCCGGGTTGAGATCACCGTCGGAGTCGATCACGCAGAGTTCGATCTCCAGCCCCGGCGCCAGAGCCCGCAGCTGCTGCAGCGCCAACCTCGCCTGCGCCAACGCCAGGGCGCTACCTCTGGTGGCGAGCCGCCTCAAACGTCCTCCCGGGCGCCATCCACCGTGAGCCCGAACGCCTCCTGCACAACCCGGCGACGGTCCTCGTCGTCACCGTGCTGGCGCAGGAAGGAGATCGGCTGGTGCATCAACTTGGCGGCCAGCGCCTGGGTGAGGTGCTCCAGCTGCGCCCGCTCAGCCTCGTTGAGGCTCCGCATCCGGGAGATCGCCCGCCGCAGCTCCCCCTGGCGCACCTCCTCAGCCCGATCCACCAGCGCCGCGATCACTGGGCCGGCTCCGCGACCCCGGAGCTCCGCCACCAGGGCGGAGACGGCGGTGTCGACCGCCTGCTCCGCCCGGGGCCGGTGCCCCTCGCGGAAGCCGAGATTTCGGCTGATCACGTCGCCCAGATGGTCGATATCCAGCAGCTCCACTCCCGGAACGGATGCCGCCTCTGGTTCCACGTCCCGGGGCACCGCCAGATCCAGGATCAGCAGCTCGCTGGCACTCCCCTGCGTGGCCCTGATGGCGGCAACCTCAGCGGCGCGCACCACCCGCTCCTCGCTGGTGGTGCTGCAGATGAGCACCCGGAAGCGCGGCGCCATCTCCACCAGCTGGGATTTCTCGATCAACTCGCCGCCGACCGCAGCAGCGAGGGCGCTCGCCCGCGGCCCCCGCCGGACCACCAGCACCGGGGACGCGCCCCGGCCGAGCAGCGAACGGGCCGCTGCCCCACCCACGCTGCCCCCACCCAGGATCGCGACCCCGACGCCGTGGAGCGAACCCAGGCGCGCCTCCGCGAGCTCAGCGGCGACCTGACCAAACCCCACCGCCTGGCGGGAGATGCCGGTGGTGCTTCGCACCAGCTTGGCGGTCTCCACGGCCCGCCGCATGATGAGATCCAGGTCACCGTCGAGGGTCCCCGCCTCCTGGGCCAGGCGATGGGCCCGCTTGAACTGCGCGAGCACCTGCGCCTCGCCGAGGATCATGCTGTCCAAGCCGCTGGCCACCCGGAAAAGATGGCGGAGGCCGGCCTCCCCGGAATGGCTGAAAATCAGGTCGGCAAACTCCGGTCCCTTCGCGAGGTAGTGGTAAAAGCGGGACGTCGCCATCTGGGAACTGCGGTCGTCCGCAACCGAAAGATAGAACTCGGTGCGGTTGCAGGTGCTGAGGCACGCGGCTCCGCTCAACCCCGCGTGAGCTACGATGGCCCGGAGCGCGTCGACCACCTGACGCTCGTCCAGGTGCAGCTGCTCACGGACCGGTAACGGGGCCAGATGATGGCTGATACCGGTGGCGAGGAATGGCAATCTGAACTTGAGTATATCCGCCCCGGTCGCGGGCTCCAGCCCGCAAGGTCGGGCTCAGAGGTTAGGATTGGAGCTCGTGCAGTCCCCCAGCCAAGAGCGCGCCCACATTGAGGATGCGGAGCCGGTTTCCCCCCAGGCCCGGGCCGAGTCCAGAGGGCGGGTGCGGTGGGGACGCGAGCGCGGCCCCGGCGCCCCCGGGGACGGCTTCCTGGCCCGGCTCGGGCCGCTGACGCCAGAGCTGGCGTCTTATCACAACTCACTCTCTTTGGTGGATGGGCGGGACGGCGGGCTGGAGGAGTTCAGACCCGCGCGACTGCCACTGGAGACACCGCTGGAGAGCCTGACCTTTGTGGCCCTGGACTGCGAGACGACCGGCCACTTCCCCGACCGCATGGTCGAACTGGGAGCGGTCAGGTACCAGCTCCCCATCTCCGACCGGCCGCCGGCGCCCCGGCTGCTGCTGGAGACTCTGGTCCACACCACCGACCACATCAACCCCTATGCCCGGCGGGTCCACGGCATCACCCGTTCGATGCTGACCGGGGCCCCATCCCAGCATCGGGTCGCGCTCACCTTCCGGGACTTCTCCAAGGGGGCGATCCTGGTGGAGCACAGCGCCGACAGCTTCGACACCCGGCTCGTCTCCAAGGCCATGGACAGGCCGCTGCCGCACTACCACCTGGACACCTCGCGGATGGCCGGTTTTCTCTTCCAGCTGAGAGACACGATCGGGCTGGAGCGCCTGTGCGAGCGCCTGGGGGTGACCCACCGCCAGCCCCATTTCGCGCTGGCCGACGCCGAGGCCACCGCCGACTGCTTCTGTCGCCTGGTCGAGCTGGGGCAGCAGGAGCACGGCTGGAGGACGCTGGGTGACCTGGTGGCGGTGGGGATGCCTCCGAGTCCGAGGCCCCAGGTGAGCCCAGGTCACAAGGATGGCCTTCCGCAGACCCCGAGCACCGCCCGGCGGAGGCGCCACCGGGCGGGACGGCGTCACCGCTCGCCGGCGGCCCATGAGGCTCCCCCGGGGGTGCCAGCTCCTCCGGCCTGAAACCCCCTGAGGGCCGGCCGATGTCAGGCTGGCTCGCCGGCCAGCCGCCTGGCCTGGTCCTCCTGCCGCAGCGGGGAGATCAGCAACTCCAGCTCGCCATCCATGACCCGCTGGAGTTGGTAGACCTTGAGGTCGATGCGATGATCGGTCACCCGGTTCTCCGGATAGTTGTAGGTGCGAACCTTCTCACTGCGGTCGCCCCGACCCACCATGGAACGCCTGGTCTCCTGGAGGGCCTGGTCGCGCTCCGCCCGCATCCGATCGTAGAGCCGGGAGCGCAGCACCCGCATCGCCTTGGCCCGATTCTTGTGCTGGGACTTCTCGTCCTGACACGTCACCACCAGCCCGGTCGGTAGATGGGTGATCCGGACCGCCGAGTCGGTGGTGTTCACGCTCTGTCCGCCGGGTCCGGTGGACCGGTAGACGTCGACCTTGATGTCCTCATCCTTGATCTCGACGTCGACGTCCTCAACCTCGGGCAGCACCACCACGCTGGCGGCGGAAGTGTGAATGCGCCCCTGCGACTCGGTGCGCGGCACCCGCTGGACCCGGTGCACGCCTGACTCAAACTTGAGCTGGCCGTAGGCCCCTCTCCCATGGACCTCGAGGACCACCTCCTTGAAGCCTCCGGAGTCGGTCGGGGAGCCGTCGAGCAGCTCGACGTGCCAATGCTGCCGCTCGGCGAAGTGAAGGTACATCCGCATCAAATCGGCCGCAAACAGTGCCGCCTCCTCGCCACCCGTGCCGGCGCGGATCTCGATTACGGCGTCGCGGTCCTCATCCGGGTCGCGGGGGAGGAGGAGGAGCTGAAGCTCGTGCAAGAGGCGTGTCTGGCGCTCGTGCTCCCGGCGCGCCTCCTGCTCCAGATACGCGCGCATGTCCGAGTCCACCTCGGAGCTGGCCAGGCTGGCGGCTTCGGCATAGGCACGGTCCGCCGCCTCCGCCGCCGAGAGCAGGTCCACCACCGGGCGCAGCTGCGCCTGCTCGCGACTGAGCGCCTCCAGCCGCCCAGGGTCGAACGCCAGGCTGGGGTCCTCCAACTCCGAGGAGATCGCCCGGTAGCGTTCCTGCACGTGCCCCAGACGCTCCTGCAGGGCTGCGGGAATCAAACGATTGGGCCGGGCCCGTCACCCTGGCCCGGCGGCCGCCCAGCGCCTACTGCTGAGCCCGCTGAGCACGGCGACGGAAACGCTCCACCTGCCCACCGGTGTCCACGATCCGCTGCTGACCGGTGAAGAAGGGATGGCAGACACTGCACACCTCCGTGCGGATGGTCTGCTGGGTCGATCCGGTGGTGAAGGTGTTGCCGCAAGAGCAGGTGACCACGGCGTCGTGGAAGTACTCGGGGTGAATGGCAGCTTTCATGATCTGATCTCAGTCTACCAGAGCCCGAAAGGTATCTCGCCGGCACCCGCTTCCCAAGCGTGCGCGGTCGCAGCGACTGATCGGATGGGCGCCATGGCATGGCCCAGAGAACCATCCCAATGGAGCGTCGACGGGCGCAACTGGTAATCTCTCGCGTTCACGCTCCCGGTCGGATCCAAGGCGTTGCTGACCTGGGACCGTGCTCTCTTGGTGGCTCAAAGAGTCGCGCACCCACGGCCGCTCACAGGGTCCCCGCCAGCGCCTCCAGCGGTCTGGTGAAGTTGCCCATTGCCAGGTGGGGAAGGACCCTTCGTACCTGATCCATCATCGGCTCAAGGCCGACCCCTGGCTCCAGCGCGGGAAGCCGGTCAAGCAACCAGATCGGGTCCACATTGAGGCTGCGCCACTGGAGCTGCCGGACTCTCAGCTCGCGCAGCGCAGCGATGGTTCGGGACACCTCGCTCGGGGCGTCGGTCACCCCGGGAAACGTGAGCAGGTTGATGGTTAGCTGGGCGTTCAGCGAGGCCGCCACTCGGCAGGACTCCCGGACATCGTCGATGGAGTAACCACGGGGCCGGTAGTAGGCGGCGAAGAGGTCCTGCCGCCAGCTGAAGATGCTGATCCGACAGCTGTTCACCCCAGCCTCCAGCAGCCTCCGCAGGGCCTGGGGGCGGCTGCCGTTGGTGTTGATGTGGATGGTGGCACCCGGGAACAGGCGCCTCAGCTCGGCGACGACCTCCAGCAGCTGCCGCACCCGCAACAGCGGCTCACCCTCGCAGCCCTGACCGAAGCTGACCATCCCCGCCTCCTGCGCCGCTTGGGCCCTCTGGAGATGCCGAATGGCCACCTGGAGGAGCTCTGCCGCGGTGGGGGCCCGCCCGATGCGAGGCTGAGAGGCGGGGGTTCCCGAGTCCGTCTGCAAGGAGATGCACCCGAGGCAGTCGGCATTGCACGCGGCGGAACTCGGCAGCGCCCCCTCTCCCCGCCCCAGGAACGTGTTCTGGGCGGTGAGGCAGTTGTGCTCCAGGGCGCATACGCTGAGCTGGGCAACCACCCGGTTGCGGGGGAGCTCCCGCTGCAGCCGGGTGACCTCCTGCTGCAGGCGAGGGCGGCTCGGCCGTGGGCCCATCCACGCTGGGAAGTCGTCGCTGCGCACGGCGGCGACAACCACCTCGCCGTTGAGATCGGCGACCGCGGCATACCCGTAGAGAGGCAGAGTTCTGGGGGTCACGCCGGGCTGATGCCGGTGGGCCGGCACCAGCAAGCGGAGGTACCCCACGGGCAGGACCGCCGCCACCGGCAAGAGATGCGGACCGGGCGGGGTTGCGACCCTGCCTGAGCTGCTCGCCCGGGCCAACCCCCAGCGATCCGGGAGATGCATCAGCGTCGAGCCAGGGGGCAGCGGAATCCATCTCTCAATGGGCACCTGCTGCCGCCCACTCTGCCCCAGCGCCTCCCAGCCCGCGGGTGCGACCACCATCTCCCCGGTCGCGTCGCTGAGGAGCGGCCTCAGCGGACCAGAGGAGCTCACACGGGCGCGACCGCGGGGTCCTGCGGCAGCTCCGGCTCAATCGCCAGCCCAGCTCTGGCGACGCAGGCAGCCATGAACCCGGCGAACAGCGGGTGGGGCCGGTGGGGCCGGGAGCGGAACTCGGGATGAAACTGGCTGCCCACGAAGAAGGGGTGATCCTTAAGCTCCATGATCTCCACCAGCCGACCGGTCGGGGAGGTGCCGCTGAACACCACCCCCGCCTCCTCCAGGGTCTCCCGGTAGCGGTTGTTGAACTCGAACCGATGGCGGTGGCGTTCATAGACCACCGGCTCGCCGTACGCCTGACCGGCTTTGGACTGGGGCTCCAGCTTGCAGGGGTACAGTCCCAGGCGCATGGTGCCACCGAGATCAGCGACGTCACGTTGCTCAGGGAGCAGGTCGATGATGGGATGCTCCGTGAAGGCGTTGAACTCGGTGCTGTTGGCGTCGTCGGTGCCGAGCGCCTCCCGGGCGATGTCGATGCAGGCGCACTGCATCCCGAGGCAGAGCCCCAAAAACGGCACCTGGTGGCGCCGGGCGTACCTTGAGGCGGCGATCTTGCCCTCGATCCCCCGGTGCCCGAACCCGCCCGGGATCACCAGCCCATGCAGACCCTCGAACAGCGCCGAGTCCCCCGGCTCGAGGGTCTCGGTGTTGATCCAGCGGAGCTCCAATCCGACCCCGTGCGCGACCGCGGCGTGGCGCAGAGACTCGGTGACGCTGATGTAGGCGTCGGGCAGGGCGACGTACTTCCCGGCGATCCCCACCACCACCCGCTCATCTGCGGACAGGATCCTCCCCACCAGCTCTTCCCAGCGATGCAGATCGGCCTCGCCGGTCTCCAGGCCCAGCTCCTCGGTGACGAACCGGCCAAGCCCGCTGGACTCGAGCACCAGCGGCACCTGATATATGGTCCTGGCGTCCGGGACGCTGATCACGGCTCTGGTCTCGACGTCGGCGAAGAGGGCGATCTTGTCCCGGACCCCCGCTCCCAGCGGGTGGCGTGAACGGCACACGATGGCGTCGGGCTGGATGCCGATGCCGCGCAGGGTCTGCACGGAGTGCTGGGTGGGCTTGCTCTTGAACTCCTCGCTGGCGTCCACGTAGGGCACCAGGGTGACGTGGACGTAGAAGGTGTTGCGGCGGCCCACGTCGTTCTTCAGCTGGCGGATCGCCTCCAGAAACGGGAGCGACTCGATGTCCCCGACGGTCCCGCCGACCTCGACGATGACCACCTCGGCCTCGGATTCCTCGGCGACCCGACGCACCCGATCCTTGATCTCGTTGGTGATGTGAGGAATGACCTGGACAGTGGCTCCGAGAAAGTCCCCCCGGCGCTCCTTGGCTATGACCTCGCTGTAGATCTTGCCGGTGGTGACGTTGCTGGCCTTGCTGAGGTTGGTGTCGACGAAACGCTCGTAGTGGCCCAGGTCAAGATCGGTCTCGGCGCCATCGTCGGTGACGAAGACCTCCCCGTGCTGATACGGCGACATCGTCCCCGGGTCGATGTTGATGTAGGGGTCGAGCTTCTGCAGGGAGACGCTGATCCCGCGCGCCTTGAGAATGGTGCCCAGGGAGGCCGCGGTGATCCCCTTGCCGATTCCGGAGACCACCCCACCGGTGACGAAGATGAACTTAGCCATCGCCGGCTCCGAGGTCACACGGGGGGGCACCACCCATGTGGCAAGATCCTAACACTTCGGGCTCAGCGGCGCGGCTCCAGAATCACGACCCGGGTTTCCTCGGCACTGCCAGATGACCCTGAGAGGGTGACCTTGGCCTGCGGGACCACCTGGGTCAGCCCCATCTCCCGCACGAAGGCGGCCAGCTCGCCGGGCGCAGCGTCGAGGGCGGACTGATATCCGGTCGGGATCATCACCGCGGGTTGGACCTGGGCGATCAGCTGCGCCACCACCTGGGCGCGCGCGGGAGTGCCGCCCCGAAGGCCCACACCCATGACATCGATGAACCCCAGCTGCTCCACGGCCTCGTCCGAGAGGGTGACGTCCAGGTCGCCCAGACTGCAGACGGTGACCTCCTCGAGCTCGGCAACGAAGATCGTGACGCTCCCGAGCTGAAGGCCGCGGACGCTGATGCCCCGGAGCTCGTACTCACCCGGCCGAACCACCACCTGAGGGCCCGAGTCCGGGCGCAGGAGGTTCTCCTCGGCGGGTCCCCCCACCACCAGGTCGGCGCCGGTGCGCGCCACGGTCTGGAGATACTGCTCACCCGGACCCAGCAGCACCTTGGCCTCCCGGCCCCTCAGCAAGAGGCTGTCATCGCCCAACCAGGTTATTTCCAAGCGCCTACCTCCCAGGGAGCCAATCCAACGCGCACCTTCCGGGTTGGCCCGCCCGGAGCGTTGGACTCATGCCGAAGGAACTGTAAGGGATAGCTGCTTGGTGGCCCCCGCCTGGTAGACGCTTAGCGTGAGGCGAGCTGCCGCCCCGAACGACTGGAGCTGGTCAGAGAGGTCCGGGAACGCCGGGTCGGCCAATCCCCGCAGGGAGCTGCCGTTGATGGCGGTCACCACCTCCCCCACCTTCAAGCCCGCCTGATAGGCGGCCGAGCCCGGACTGACCGCCAGGACCTCGGCTCCCGAAGGGAGCCCGGCGGCGGCCGCCGCCGCCGGATCCAACCAGGCGGTCACCAGACCGAGCGGGACCGGAGGAGTCCCGGTGGTCGAGACCGCGTTCACCAGGGTCGCCGCATCCACCGCGTCGAGTGCGAAGCCGAACGCCCCGGTGTCGGCTCCCACCTCCCTCGGCGCCATCCGCTGCCCGGTCTGGATCCCGATCACCTGCCCCGAGCCGTTGACCAGCGGGCCGCCCGAACTACCCGGTGGCTCGGGAGCGTCGGTGCGCAGGAGGCCATCGATGAGCGAGGTCCCGGAAGGCACGGCTGGGTCCGGCACCGAGGCGGTGACGCCGACTTGACTCACAGTGCCGATCTCCGCCGCCGTCGTGCCACCGAATGGGACCGAGATGGCAATTGCGGGAGCACCCAGCTGGACCGAGGACGCGAACGAGAGTGGCTTGGGCAGGGAGGTGGACTCGACCTGGAGCACCACCACACCCGTCGACGGGTCCGCCGTCGCTATCGCGGCGGAAAGTACCTGGCCGTCGGCCAGGATCACCTCCACTCCCGAGGCGCCGGCCACCGCCCCCTCGCTGGTCACGATCAGGCCGCCCGAGCTGGCGACGAATCCGTTGGAGGTGTCGGAAGCCGTCGGCGCGGCTGCGCTCGACGGCTCGCGCACCACGTCGACGACCGAGGATGCCACCGCTGCCACCACCGAGCTCAGCGGCACCGTCGAGGTCCCGCCGCCACCGCTCGGCGAGCGCACGGTGACCGTCGCCGGCGCGGTGGCGTCCAGGTGGCGGGAGAGCAGGTAACCACCCGCCCCGCCCACCACGACCCCCACCACCGCTGCGGTCACGGCCACGGCGGCCAGCCGCAGGGCGACAGGGCGGTTGGTGGGGCTGGATCCCGGAGAATCGATCACGTGGGGTACCAGGTGAGCACGAGTTGATCTGTGGGGGCGAATCCGGCCTTTCGGTAGACGGCGACCGCGGCCGGGTTGTCGGCCCTGGTCCAGACGCAGGCGAAGGTCACCTGGCGGGATCTGAAGAGAGTGGTCGCCTCGGCAACCAGGCGTTCACCAAGGCCTTGGCCACGCGCCTCCGGGACCACGTAGAGCTCCGCCACCTCCCCCTCCAGCCCAGTGCCGGGGTCGAAGATCACACACCAGCAGAACCCCAGCAGGCGCCCCCGATCCCGAGCTGCGAAGACGTGGTTCTCACCGCGAAACGACTCCCTGGTCGGGGGGAGCCAGGCATCCAGTGCGGCCCTCGACGGTTTGTCCTCCTGGGGATGGTCGGACTCCAAGAGGTCGAGCAAGAGCGGCCGAACCGAGTCCAGTTCCAGCGGGGCCAAGCGGACGATCTCCACCAGATCATCCTAAGCTGCCCCCAACCTCAGAGCGGCTGGCCCTCGCCGGCTTCAAAGTAATCCGGGGCAGGCTCGGTGCGAGCAACCCCGGTCGTGAGCGCCGCCCGGGCCACGGCGCGGGCCACGGCCATGTGCACACGAGGATCCAGTGAGTCCGGCACCACCTCGCCGTCCCTCGCCTGGGCCGCGATGGCCAGGGCGGCCGCCACATACATCTCGGTGTTGAACTGGCGGGCGCGGGTGTCGAGCGCCCCCCGGTAGAGGCCCGGGAACCCCAATAGGTTGTTCACGACCGCGCCATCCACGGCGAGGGCGGCCCCCGCCGCCATCGCCCGCGCCGGTTCGATCTCAGGGATGGGGTTGGAGATGGCGAAGATGATCTGGCCCGGTCGAATCTGCTCCGGGCGCAGCAGGCCCGGCTGGGCGGTCGCCGCGATGACCACGTCACACCGGCCCAGGAGCTCATCCAGCTCCACCGCTCTTCCCCCGGCCTGACGCAGCCGCTCCAGCGAGTCGGGGGTCCGGCCGGTTCCCAGAACCTCCTTCCCCTGGTGGTGCATGAGCAGCTGCGCGATCGCCGACCCCGCCGCCCCCAGCCCCACCACACCGGCGGTGAGATCCTGCAACCGATGACCGGTCATGGCCGCGGCCCGCAGCACCGCCGCCAGGACCACGGTCGCGGTCCCGTGCTGGTCGTCGTGCATCACCGGGATATCCACGCGGCCCTGGAGAGCGGGCGTGATCTCGAAGCAGTGGGGGGCCGCGAAGTCCTCCAGCTGGATCGCACCAAAGGTGGCGCTGATGCGCACCAGGGCATCCACGATCTCGCTCGGCGGACCGGGCTCGATCAGCAAGGGATACGCCGAGATGCCGACCATCTGGGCCATCAGTGCGCACTTGCCCTCGATCACGGGCATCCCGGCGACCGGCCCTATGTTGCCCAACCCCAGCACCGCAGTCCCGTCCGTCACCACCGCCACCGAATTGGCGATCCCGGTGTAGTGGTCCGCCACTGTCGGGTCACCCTCGATCAGGCGGCAGACCTCCGCGACCCCGGGGGTGTAGACGTGGCGCAGGTCGGCGACCGAGCGCACCGGGTATCTGGGTTTGATCTCGAGCTTGCCCCCGAGGTGGACGCGCAGGACCTCGTCCCGGACATCGAGCAGTTGGGTCTCGGGAATCTCCCGGATCGCGGCCAGCACCTGCTCCAGCATCTCCAGATCGGTGGTGCTCACATCCATGTCCCGAACCACGTTGCGCGATCCCCGTTCCACCGTTCGGATGTCGCCGAGGTTGCCGCCGGCTCTCCCGATCGCGGTCGCCACCTCGCCGAGGACCCCGGGATGGTTCTCATTGCGCAGGCGCAGGGTGCGCACTATCCGGTAGTGCGATCCCGAGGATGATGCCTGCCCGCCCTCGGTGGGGAACGCGGAATGGGTGACTTCCCCCGTCACCAGGTCGGCTGCCATTGTGCCTTGAGCCCCCATCTGGCGTTAGTTGCTTGCTTGGGTACCACCCTTGGACGGTACCGCCTCAGATGGTACTGGCGCGCCACGGGGCCCGGCCAAGAGGCTGGGGGCGGCCCGAAGCCGCCCCAGCCTTGTCACCTCTCGATCGGAGCCCGGACCAGACTGCCCCACTCGGTCCAGGAGCCGTCGTAGTTGCGCACCCTCGGATACCCGAGCAGCTCGGACAGGACGAACCAGGTGTGTGCGGAGCGCTCCCCGATCCGGCAGTAGGCCACGATCTCGCGGTCTGGGGTGATTCCCTCAGCCGTGTACAGGGCGCGCAGCCGGTCGGCGTCCAGGAAGGTCTCCTGGTCGGGGTCCACAGCTCGGCTCCAGGGGATGTTCTTGGCTCCCGGGATGTGGCCGCCACGCTGGGCCCCCTCGCCGGGCAGGTTGTCGGGAGCCAACTTCGCCCCCGAGTACTCCTCCGGGGACCGCACGTCCACCAGGCCGACCTGCGAGCGGCCCAGGAACTCCGAGAGGATCTGGTCGCGGTAGGCGCGGATCTCCTCGCGCTGACCGGGCACCGGGTAACCCTCTCCGGGCTGCGGGGTAGCGGGCTCGGTAACCAGTGGCCGACCGTCCAACTCCCACTTCCGCCGGCCCCCGTTCAGAAGCTGCACCAGATCGTGGCCGTAGTACCTGAAGTACCAGTAGGCGTAGGCCGCGAACCAGTTCTTGTTCCCGCCGTAGAGGACGACCCGGGTGTGGGGGCCGATTCCCAAGCGATCCATCAGCGCCGCGAAGGCCTCGGGGCCGATGAAGTCCCGGGCTACCGGGTCCTGAAGGTCGTTCTTCCAGTGCAGACCTACCGAGCCCGGGATGTGTCCCCTCTGATAGGCCTCGGTATCCTCGTCCACGTCGAGAACCCGCAGGTCGGGGTCATGGAGATGCTCCGCCAACCAGGCGGTGCTGACCAGGGCGTCAGGCTTGGAATATTGAGGCATGGATGTGCTCCGGTGAAAACGGCTGACGAAGTCCGGACCGGCCGCGGCACGAGTCCGGCGAGCGAATGGACGGCGGCGGGCCTGCCGGTCGGCTAGGGGCGCTCCAATGCGCCGACCGGCAGCGCGGTACATCGCCGCCGACCCCCAGTCGAGCCGCTATCCAATCTGAGGCTCACCGGAAGATGATACCGCGTTACCATACATCCCTTCTAATTTGTATGGTCAAGCGGCCAGGACCTTGGTCACTGCTTCGGCCAGCTGACGCGACTGCAACTGTCCCAGGATCAAGGACGAGATCTCCCCGTCTGGATCGATGAAGACCGCCACGGGCAAGCCGGGGAGGCCGTACTCCTGAATGATCTGGCCGCTGCGGTCCAGCAGGCTGGGCAAGCGGATGCCCAGCTGGTGGAGGAAATGCGACGCGGTCGTCGCCGATTGCTGGTCGTTGACGAGCAGGACCCGCAGGCCGCGGCCCTCGTACTTGCGCGCGGCGGCCGCGACCAGGCCCATGTCGGCCTTGCAATTCGTGCACCAGCTCGCCCAGAAGTCCAGCATCACCGGGTGCCCGCGCAGCTTGGAGAGGGTGACCGTCGCGCCCGAAGTTGACGGCAGGGTGAAGTTCGGCGCCGGGTGCCCCGGCACTGCCTGCGAGGTCTTGGGGAAGGCGTTCACGGCGCGCTGCTGCTGGAGCAGCGGCGTGATCGCCTGGTAGACCGTCCGCGGGGTCCAGGAGCCTCCCGTCCGAAGCTCCGTACGTCCCTGCGAGTCCAGGTAGCGGTAGATCGTGGTCGGAACGGCGGTCGGGCTCAGCGTCGGCTGCGACTGCATCACCGTCACCACGTACCCCTGGGGGTCGATCACCTCCAGCACCGAGGCGTGGATGAGGTTGAACGGCTCCTTCTTGCCGGTGAACAAATCGGTCGGCGCTGGCCCACCCCACGGCAGCGCCTGCACGGGCGGCACTCCGAGCTCTGACCAGAAGGAATCCACCGCCTCCGTCGAGCCGGTCAGCAATGGCCAGGGGAGCGAGAAGTAGCGCTGGTACTTGCGCAGGATGGCAGGGGTGTCGTCGGCCGGATCCTGGGTCGCCTCCAGAATCTGCACCTGGGCCGCCAGCCCATGCTGCACCAGCATCGCGTGGAGCTGCAGCAGGGCAGCTGCGACCAAGGGACAGGTCTCCTGACACTCGGTCAGAAAGCTGGCCAGGACCACCACCTTGCCCCGGTACTGGCTGAGCGTGACCGGTTTCCCCTGTTGGTTCACAAAGGTGGTGGCGGGCAGCCTCTGGATCTGCCTGGACGCCAGGGCGAGTCCGAAGGTGACCTGGCTGTTGCCGCCATATACGGCCACCTTGCCAAGCCCGTGCGTTCCCAGTTGGAACGTGAACAGCACCGGTGTGGTCTGGCCGCTGGCGATCCGAAAGCCCACGTTGCGCTCCACCTGCCGGCGTCCGCCGGCGGTGGCCAGGTCGAAGCGGATCTGACTGTAGCTGCCGGGGGCGACGCTGGTCTGCAGGATGGTCGCGGTGTTGGGCGCCAGGTAGGAGCCGGGCAGCCTGAGGTCCACCTCAGGAAAATCGAGGGCGCTCCAGCTGCCTCCGGTCGCCGCTCCCTCGAGCTGCACCCCCACGATCGGGACGGACACGGCCGTCGGCGGATGGGGAGCTGGCTTGGTGACGCTGGCCAGCAGCAGGAGGCGGCCAGGAGAGGGGTTGGAGTGGGTGCTGAGAGCGAACGCGACCGCGGCCACGAGGACGGCGGCGGTCGCGATCGCGCCCACGACTCGGAGCCGGGGTCCCCTGACCCTCATGTCATCGCCCCGGCCGCCCGCACCATCGGTGTCTGGTCAGCCCCGCTTCCACTCCGCGTGCTTGCGAAACAGCCCGCCCTCGCCGAGGTGGAACCAGCGCTCCTCCTGGTATGCCGGCAACTGCTCCACGCCGGCGGGATCCAGATCCGTGTGCACCGCGCTCAGGGTGATCTTGGTGACGTGGTCCGCGGTCACCTCGGCGATCCGGCCGCCGTTGGCCAGCTTGACCGCGAGGCCGTGGAAGATGTCCTCGGCCTCATCCCCGAGCAGAGATTCGGTGGTGCCGAAGCTCTGGCCCTGGCTGTCGAGAATCGGCGCGTGGTAGGGGGTCCTGATCCAGGCCACCTGCTGCTCATCGGGGCCGACGGGCAGCTGCTCTGCGGAATCGTCCATCTCAGCTTGGCCTCCTCATGTTGGGCTCAGATTCCGATGCTACGGCAGGGGCCGCCCGGAAGCCCGATCAGTGTTGCCTGCCGGGCTGGCTCAGGAGGCGCTGGCGGGCAGGCTCGCCAAGACCACCGAGATCGTGATCCTGGTGCCGTCGGGCTCCTTGACGCCGAGGCGCACGGTCTGGCCCGGGCTCAGGTTGGCCAGGGCATCCGTCAGGTCCTGGACAGACGGGGTGGCCTTGCCATCGATCGAGGTGATGACGTCATGGACCTTCAGCCCGGCCCGGCTGACAGCGGCCCGGGTGATCTTCACCACCAGGACCCCGGCCGGCTCGCCCTGGCTGTTGGTCACCTGCTCGACATCGATTCCGATGAACGCACGGCCTGAGTTGACCACCTTGCCGTACTTGACGATCTGCCCAGCGATGTTGGTGACCACGTTGCTGGGGATCGCGAACCCGATTCCCGGCGCCTGGCTGCTGCCGAGCTGGGGGTCCAGAGCAGCCAGGGTGGGAATGCCGACAACCTGTCCCTCCAGGTCCACCAGCGCTCCCCCGCTGTTGCCCGGGTTGATCGGAGCGCTGGTCTGGATCACGTCGGGGAGGGTGACCCCGTTGGGCTCACTGACGGTGCGCCCAACCGCAGACACGATCCCTTCCGTGGCCGAGCTCTGGAAGCCGAGGGGGTTGCCGATGGCCATCACGATATCCCCGACCTGCAGCTGCGAGGAGTCCGCGAACGTGGCGGGACGGAGGCCGCTGGCGCTGATGTGGATCACCGCCAGATCGTCGCCGGGGAAGTTGTTGACCAGGGTCCCCTGATAGTTGCGCCCATTCGACAGGGTGACCGTGAAGCTCTTGAAGCCATCGGCCACGTGGTTGTTGGTGACGATGTCGCCCTGGGAATTGAAGATGATCCCGGAGCCGAGGTCCTGCGAGGTGGAGATCTGAACCACCGAGGGGCTGACATCCTTGTAGAGCTCCACGTAGTCGGCTTGGAGGGCCGCCAGCGCGCCCGAGAGCCCAGCGTCGGAGGCGGTGGGGCTCGGAATCTTGGCCACCTTGGGTGCCGACCCACCGGCCGTGGCACCGGCGCACCCCGCCAGCACCAGGGCCAGCAATGGCGCCGCTCCCGCCACCATCCTCCACCGTAGAGCCATGTCTGAGACCGAGCCTCCCGTTCCTGCAGCGCGCCTGGTTCCCGCTCGACGCGGGAACTCCCAGCCTTGCCACTAACGGTACCCCAACCAGATCAGAGGAGGCTGAGGGGGATCTGAGAGGCGGCTTACGGGCGGAGTTCCCCGGCAATCAGGCAGGTCTGCCTCCGTTGGCGTACAGCACCTGGCCGCTCACGTAGGCCGCATCCTCCGAGCACAAGAACGCGATGACCGCCGCGATGTCAGAGGGGGTCCCGAGCCGGCCCAACGGGATCCGCTCCCGGGCCTGGCGGTGAAACTCCTCCAGACTCATGTGCAGGCGTTCGGCGACGGCTCTGGTCATGGCGGTGTCCACAAAGCCCGGCGCGACCGAGTTGACGTTGATGTTGAAGGGGCCGAGCTCCAGCGCCAGGGTCCTGGTCAGCCCCTGAATCCCCGCCTTGGCGGTCGCGTAGTTGGCCTGCCCGCGGTTGCCCAGCGCAGAGGTCGAGGACAGGAAGACCATCTTGCCCCGACGCTGCTTCACCATGGTGCGGGACGCCGCCCGGGCGCACAGGAAGGCCCCGCGGCAGTGGACCTGGAGCACCTGGTCCCAATCCTCCAGGGGCATCTTGTGAAGGAGGTTGTCCCGGGTCAGGCCGGCGTTGCTCACCAGGATGTCCACCCTCCCGAAGGTGTCGACCGTGCTCTGGAAGAGCGCCTCGACGCTAGCCTCGTCCTGCACGTCACAGGTGACCGGCAGCGTCCTTGGGCCGTGCTCTGCCAACCTCACCGCGACCCTGTGGGCGGCGTCCTCCACCAGATCAGCCACGACCACGCTCGCCCCTTCCGCCACCAACCGCTCGCAGGTGGCCTCCCCGATCCCCTGTCCCCCTCCGGTGACCACCGCGACCTGCCCTTCGAACCGCTCCATGCACTCACTCCTCCATGACTGAGACCAACATCAGATCCCACTCTGACAGCCCGGAGTCGCCTCGGGTCAACTTGCACACGCCCCGAGCTCCACGGGGCATCGGCCCACCAGTCGCGGGGGCGCTGGTCAGCTGCGGAGCCGCGCCCTCCGGGGGCCACCGCGGTCGATGCGGTGGAGCGCCGCCGCCACCAGGACCACCAGCAGGATCACCACCAGGCCCGGCAGAACCGCCCTGGACAGCAGCCCCAAGATCGCGATCGCGAAGACCACGAGGATGCCCAGGCGGAGCAGGCCATGCCCCAGCAGCACCGCCCAGACGACCACCCCGATCGGGGGCAGCACGAGAAGGAACAGGCCGGTCAGCAATCGCTCCCGGAACGGCACGCCGCGCTGGAGGATGGTGTCGAACACGGCGTAGATCCACACCACCAGGAAGATCAAGAAGGTGATGGAGAAGGGCATCGCATCCGCAGTCTACGCCGAACGGCCGCTGGGTGGACCAGCGTTCGTCGCGACCTCGTTGCCGAATGTCCACCTCACCCGAAGGAGCCTTTGGTAACCTTGCTCGCCGTGGGCAAGCTCTACGATCTGTCTGGGATGAGCCTGGGGCCGGCGGATGAACTGGTCCGCGAGCACGCACAGCGCGTGGTCCTGTTCGGGTTCGTCGGCCTGGTGGGTGCTGCCACCACCATCTTCGGGACCGCCCTCCTCTACCACCACCTCTTTCTGCTGCCGCTCTGGCTGGCATCGGGCATCGCGATTCAGACCGCGATCGCGGTCACCTTCACCCTCAACTCCCTGCTCACCTGGCGGGATCGTCAGACCGACAACATCCGGCGGCGGGCCGTGACCTTCGAGGCGGTCTCCCTGGTGGGGCTGGCGATCCAGGAGGCCGCCCTCCTGATCGGGACGGACAAGCTCCACCTCTTCTACCTGCTGGCGCTGACGATCGGCATCGGCCTGGCCGCGATCTGGAACTACCTGGTGAACAACAAGGTCACCTTCGGCTGAGGCCGCTGCGCAATTCGCACCAGCAGGCCGTCCGGACGGGATTCGGCCCGGGTCTCCAGGCTGGTCCGGCCCGACCGCTCGGTCGCAGGGACGGACCCGCACGGGACGTCACCGGCGCTTTGGGGCTCACGAACCGCCGGGCCGTCCCTCGTTGCACAGCCGGGCGGCCCGCCAGTGCGACCGACGTGGACCCACCGGGTGGCGGGGCGCGACCGGCCAATGAACTCTCACGGCGTGCGGGCCGTGGCAGCCTGGAACCACCCCCAGCCGGGCCCCGCGGCGGCCGGGCTGAGGGTGGCTTGGACTGCTACTCGTTGGTGAGGGTGAGGAACCCGGAGATCGTGGCGAAGTAGACCCCGGTGCAACTGCCGCCGGATTCACCGGTGCCATAGTGGGTGAGGTATGCATCGGCCGTGCCAATGGCTAAGCCGAGCGCATCATTGCTGAGCGTGAGGGAAGCGTCCACCTTGTAGGTCTGCGTGCACCCGAACAATGACATCGTCGGCTTACCGTCGTACGAGATTGAGCCAGTCATCCCACTTCCGCTCACCACGGTCCCGGACACCATGTACAGAGCAAAGGATCCGCCGACAATATCCGTCGAGCTGCTCGGCTGCGTCGGAAGCCCCTCATGCTCCACCGTGGCGCTCCAGAAGCCGGAGTCGCTCGAATCTTTCGCGCTGAAATAGCCGGCGAAATATGCGGTCTGGCAAGGTGTGCCTGCGGTGTTCGTCGTGCAGGTGCTAGCCGGAAGCGCGTCCTCGAACCCCGACAGGGAACCGCGCACGTTGTTCGCCGCCAGCACGGGAGCCGCGGTCACCGCCAGCGCCGCGGCGACGATCAACATCAACCGTGTCGTCCGCCCCAATCCCCGCATCCTGGATCCCTCCCTTGGTCGCAAACGCTCTGGGAGCGCTGGGGCGGTCGGGAGAACGGAGTGGAGCGGAGGCGGCCGTCGAAAGCGCCCCGATCGCGGAATACTACACCGCCTCAGCAGTCTTGTGGGGCATTCGGTCAGCCGCAGCCCAGCCGGGATCGGCCGCCGACGCCGCTCTATCCGGTGGCCGAGACCTTGAGCGCGCTGGGGTCGGCCGCGGGGATCTCCCAGCTGTGCCCCAGCAGCGCCAGGCCTACCTCGAAGCGCCGCCCCCCCTGCACCCTGAAGGCCTGGGGGCGGTCGACCTCGGCGTACTGGCGCCCGCTGGTGATGTCCTCGATCTCCACCTTCAGCCCGTACACCCCGTCCAGGAAGGGCACCTGGGGAATGGTGAGGGTGGCCGTGCCCTCCGGCGGAAGATCCAGCCGCCCGAGCTCGGCGTCATCCGTCCTGGTGCTGAGCAGAATGTCCTGACCTGCCGGATAGAAGGAGGCCCGGAAACGGACCCCCCGCAGAGGGCCGGGAGCCTCGTAGGCGATCCGGATGGAAAGCTCCTCCCCGGTCCTGATCGAGTTGAAGTCGCCGTCACTGCCGCTGACCTCGACCCCAGCGATCCGCACTCCCATCCAACCCGGCCCCGACCCCCCCAGGTCGGCGGATATCGACCTCAGAAGTTCGGTCTCGTGGCGGTTGACCTCGCCGATGTAGGCATCGACCACCTCGCCGGTCCGCCCGGCCGCCCGCTGGACGCCGTGGTCGATCCACAGGCACCGGTCACAGAGCTTGCGCACGGTCTCAGCGGCGTGGGAGACGAAGATCAGGGTGCGCCCCTCCCGCCGCATTCCCTCGATGTGGTCCATGCAGCGGCGCTGGAACGACTCATCCCCGACCGCCAGCACCTCGTCGATGAGCAAGACGTCGGGATCCATGTGGATCGCGATCGAAAAGCCCAGCCTCGTGTACATCCCCGAGCTGTAGTTGCGCACCGGGTTGTCGATGAACTGCTCCAGCTCGGCGAATCCCACGATCTCGTCGATGACCGAGTTGATGTACCGTCGAGGCAGCCCCAGGATCGCCCCGTTCAGGTAGATGTTCTCCCGCCCACTGTAGTCGGGATGGAAACCGGCCCCAACCTCCAGCAGGGACGCCATCCTCCCCCGGACGGAGACCTTGCCGCGGTCCGGCACCAGGATGCCGGCGATGCACTTGAGCAGGGTGGACTTGCCAGAGCCGTTGGCTCCGATGATTCCAAAGGTCTCGCCCTCGGGCACATCGAAGCTGATGTCGTTGACGGCCCAGAACTCCTCGTAGCGAGAGCGGCGCCGATCCACCAGGACCTCCTTCAAGGTCTCGCTGCGCTGGTGGTAGATGCGGAAGCGCTTGGCCAGGTTCTCGACCCGGATCACCGGCTCCATCAGATCTCCTCGGCGAAGCGGCGGCGCAGGCGCCTGAAGACCCGCATCCCGAGCCAGATCAGGCCAGCGGCGAGCACGGTGCAGTAGATCAGGCCGTGCCAGTGCTGCGGCCAGCGGTTGAACACGAACACGTCCTGGAAGGAGAGCACGATCCAGGTCATCGGGTTGGCGTAGACGACGATGTGGGCCAGCAGGCCGACCGTGCCGTGGCGGAAGAAGCCCTCATAGCGGGTGAACGGCCAGATCACCGGGGTCAAATAGAACCAGATCATGGTGGCCAGGTTGATGAGGTACTGCAGGTCTCGGAAGTAGACGCTGCCGGCCGCCAGCATCAGCCCCAACCCGAGGCAGAGACCGAAGGTGACCACCACCAGGGGGGGGATGGCCAGCAGGGGAAGTCCCACCGGGGCCTTGGCCAGGATCATGAAGGGCACCAGCAGAACCAGGCTGATCAGGAAGTTCACCAGCGCCGCGATCACCGACGACACCGTCAGCAGCATCCAGGGGAACGCCACCTTGCGGACGACCCCCGAGTTGGCGATGATGCTGCTGGCGGCCATCACCAGCGCCTGGGAGAAGAACGTCCAGGCGAGCAGCCCCGAGAGGATGAATACCGCGTAGGACTTGCCGCTCGGTCCCTTGATCCCGATGATGTCGCCGAACACCACGGCGTACACCAGCATGAAGACCAAAGGGTTGATCAAGGTCCACCCAATCCCCAGCACCGAGCCGTGGTAGCGCGCCCTGACGTCGCGGCGAACCAGCTCCGAGAGCAGCTCCAGGCGCCGCGCGATAGGACCTGACTGCGGGGCCCTGGGGCGGGAGGCGGAGCCCGGCCCGCTCAGGGCTTGAGTGCTGGCCACGGGATTCGAGTCTAGCAGGGGCCCGAATTCAGCCCGCGACCTTCCAGATCGGGGCGCGCCCCTTGAGCTCGTCGATCACGTAGGTGCAGGCGTCGAGCGCCTGGTGCCGATGGGCGGCCCCTACCACCACCGCCACCGAGGCGACGCCGCGGTCGACCCTGCCGGTGCGGTGCTGGACCGAGACCTCCCTGACCCCCTCTCGGCCCAGCGCCTCGGCCGAGATCGCCCGGAGCTCACTGATGGCCATCTCGGCGTAGGCCTCATAGGTGAGATGGGAGACGGAGCGGCCCTGGTCGGGGTCGCGCACGACCCCCACGAAGGTCGCGATCCCGCCAATCCCGGTCAAGTCCAGCTCGGCCTGCATGGCGGCGACGTCGATCTCGGCCTCACTGACCACCACCCTCACGGGCACGGGCTGCCTCCCGAAACCGGAGGGATGAAGGCGAGCTCGTCGCCAGCCGATACCGCGTCCTGCCAGCCGACATAGCTCCGGTTCAGCGCCGGGCGGACGGTCGCCTGTTGGGAGCTGAGTTGCGGATGCCGGCGGCACAGCACCTCCCAACACTGCTGCACGGAGGCGCCCTCTAAGGGAAGCTCGACCTCGGTCACCGCGCAGCCGGCGAGTTGGCGCATGGTCGCGAACAGCAGCACTCTGACCACCGGATGGCTCACGCCGGACGGTCCTCGGTCGAGAGTCCGGAGCACCTCTCCATGCCAAGATGGTAGGCGAGATCGGTCAACGCCGGAAGATGTCCCTGGCTGCCGGGCGCAGCAGCGCCTGGGCGGGGAGCTCGGGACCGCTCCAGGTGAACCCGCGGACCACCGCGAGGGGCACTGCGTCCAGCTTGCCCATCACCAGTTCGCCGATCCCGGCGATCTCGTCGGCGGTCCCGATGGTGGAGGCGTGCAGAAGGTACCCTCGCTCATCGAGCAACCCGCGATGGTCACTAAGAGTGGGAATCCCGGCCGCTCCAATCGCCACATTGACAGCCCCCTCCCGAAAGGGACGGCCGAAGGTGTCGGTCACGATCACCCCCAGCGGGCCACCGCCCGCCAACTCCAGCCAGGCGGACCGCAGCGAGGCGGCGGCGCGGTCCGGATCCCGAGGCAGGCAGGTGACCTCGGAGCCCCCGCCGACGTTGCTTCGATCGACGCCGGCGTTGGCGCAGATGAACCCGTGGACGGTCTCGGTCACCAGCACTCCCGGCTCCGCCCGGATCACGGTTCGGCTCTCCCGCAGGATGACCTCGGTCAGGCGCGGGTCCTGTCCCACCCGTTCCGCGAGCGCGACCGCCACATCGCCAGGTTCCACCTCGTCCAGGCACACCAGGCGCCCCTCCGCCTTGGAGATCACCTTGTGGGTGACCAAGACCACGTCCCAGGGCTCGAGCCCGCCAGCCGCGCGCAGCGCGCGCTCCCCCAGGAGGGCCAGGTCCTGGCCCGGCCGCACCTCCCCGATCCCCTCGATCCCCCAGCAGGTCAGCCGCCGGCCCGCGACCAGCGGCCGGCTGGGCTCAGACTCCGCCATCGCCTCCAACCCGCGACGGCTGTTCCCCCGAGAGCGCGAGCGCCCAACTCACCAGCGGGTGGGGGTTCCCGACCCCGGTCGAGTCAAGGTCCTCCGGACGGTCGAGATCCCAGCAGAAGCCTGGGCGCACCTCCACTGTGAGCTTCAGCCCCAGCCGGCTGGCGACACACTCATGGCGGTGCCGGGATCCGGGGCCGAAGGCGTAGGGAAGGAGGCGGCCGGGGGCGACCACCACCCCGTTGGTGCCGGACCCCTCGCGGTCCGGATAGATGATCATGGAGCCAGGGTCGAGGCTGCGCGCCCTCGCCAGCAGGACTCGGAGGTCGCCATCCTCGACTGCCGGCAGATCGGCCGCCACGGTCGCCACCACTCGCGCACCCCGCTCCAGGGCCCAGCAGGCGCCGGAGCGAACCGCCGCCGTCTGGCCGGCCCCCGGGTCCGCAATCTGGGCGACCCGTAAGCGCTCACACAGCGGCGAGAGCTGGGACTCTGAGGACACGACCACCATCGCCCCTCTTGGCCAGACTCGGGCCGCCAGGCTGACGACCCGCCGCGCCAGGGCGAGGCTGACCAGCTGCCTCCCCGAGTCCGGGAGGGTTGTGGCGAGCCGCTGCTTGCTGCCGGAGCTGGGCTTGACCGGCACCACCAGAAACGGGGTGACTGGCATTGGCTCAACCCGTGGCAGAGGTCAGCTGAGATCGCGCCGCCGCCAGTACGAAGTTGGCCAGCCGCCGGCGAGCGGCCTCGCTGACCATCATGGTGTCGCAGATCTGGGGTGCGACGCCGCGCGCCCGGAGGTCATCGGCCAGCCCGGAGTCGACCGTGTCCACAACCAGGATGTCGAGGAGGCCGTGATAGTAGTCCGCTATCCCCACGGGCGACGCCGCCAGCCCCACGGCCTGCATCATCTCGACCGCCGGACCCTTGATGGCGCGACCGCCGACGATCGGGCTCACGGCGAGCACCAAAGGAGCCTTCGCCACGGCCTCGCGGACCCCCGGCACCGCCAGGATCGGGCCGATGGAGATGACGGGGTTGCTGGGAGCCAGGATCACAACCTCCGCCCCCTCGATGGCCTCCAGGACGCCCGGAGCCGGCCGGGCGCGGCCCACTCCCCGGTACTCCACCGCTGAGATGCGGGGCTCGCAGGCGTCGCGCACCAGGTATTCCTGAATGTGGAGGTCACGGCCATCGCAGGTGTGAATGCGGGTGACGACTTCGTCATCGGTCATCGGGAGCAGGCGCAGGGGCAGGCCCAGTCTCGCACCCAGCGCTTCTGTCACCGAGGAGAGGGGGAGGCCGTCCCGCAACCGGGCGGTGCGGAAGATGTGCGTGCCCAGATCCCGATCACCGAGCTGGAACCAGCTCTCCTCGCCCAGCCGCCGCAGCTGGTCGAGTGCCTGCCAACTCTCGTCGCGGATTCCCCAGCCCCTCGCCTCATCACCCATGCCGCAGAGCGTGTAGGTGACCGAGTCCAGATCGGGGCTGACGTGCAGCCCGTGGACCAAGAAGTCGTCCCCGGTGTTACCGACGACAGCGAGATCGGCGAACGGCTGCGCTGCCACCAACCCGGAGAGGAACCGGGCGGCGCCAACTCCCCCGGCTAGAACGGTGACCCTGAGCGGCCGCCCGGTCACAGGCTCTCGGCCCGCCGCGACCACTTGGTTCATCCAATGCTCAAAGGGAGGGGTCTAGTCGAGCCCCGCCCCCAGCCGCACTGCGGGCACCAGCCGACGGGCGCCCGCCTTCATGCGCCGGCCCGGGGTGGCCGCCCGCCAGCAGTCGGCGCGACCAGCCCGGGGACGGGGTCCTCGGCCTCCCGGAGTCCGCCCAATTCAGACGGCGCTGCAGGCCTTGGCCGCTCCCGCCCCGTCGCCAGAGTCGAAGGACTGGCCACAGGAGCAGGTCTTGACGGCCTGGGGGTTGTGCACCGTGAACCCCCCTCCCATCAGGCTGTCGACGTAGTCGATCTCCGCACCCTCGAGGTAGGTCGCGCTGTAGGGGTCCACGAACACCCGGATCCCCTCCTGCTCGGTGACCTCGTCGTCACTGGCGGGCGCATCGTCGAAGCCCATGCCGTAGCTGAACCCGGAGCACCCGCCGGGCGTCACGTACACCCGGAGGCCCATCTCCTGGTTCTCCTGCTGCTCCAGAAGCTGCTTCAACTGGCTGATGGCCTGCTCGGAAACGGTGATCATGCTGAAATTTCCCTGAACCTGCTCGGAAGCTGCCAGCTGCTGCTGGTCAATTCGAGTTTACCGCAGTCACGGGTCGCCGTCACCAATAGCGCTCCTCGCGCCAGGGGTCGGCGCTGTTGTTGTAGCCATTGCGCTCCCAGAAGCCGAGCTCGTCCTCGGCGCGAAACTCCACACCCTCCACCCACTTGGCGCTCTTCCAGAAGTACTTGCGGGGCAGCAGCGCCCGCAGTGGATACCCATGCTCGGGCGAGAGCGGCAGCCCGTCGTGCCGATATGCGAGCAGGGCATCCTCGGCCGAGGCGACCTCCAAAGGCACGGAGGTCGTGAAGCCGCCAAAGCAGTGAAACTCGACGAACCGCGCCTCGGGGCGCACGTGGGCCAGCCTCGCGATCTCAGCCAGCGGAACCCCCAGGAAGCGGTTGTCGAACCGGCTCCATGTCGTCACGCAGTGGATGTCGCAGAGGACCTCCCTGGCGGGCAGGGCCAGGAGCTGGTCGAACGTGAGCACCGTGTCCTGCTCCACCGCTCCGAAGATCCTCAGGCGCCAGCGGCCCATGTCATAGGTGGGCACGCGGCCGTAGTGCAGCACCGGCCACTTCTCGGTCAGCACCTGCCCGGGTGGCAAGCGGGTGGGGTTGGCCTCGACGCGGGGATCGAGCTGGCGGCGACCGATCTTCATACCTTGGATCCTAAAAGAAATGGCTTACGCCGGGCACCGCCAGTGGCCCCAGGCCAAGCGGCCTCAGGTCCCTTCGCGACAGACGCAGAACTCGTTGCCCTCGGGATCTCGCATCACCTGCCAGGCCCACCGCTGCGGATCCTCCTCGAAGAAAGGTGGTCCCACCGGCCGGGCCCCCAGGGCCCGCAGGCGGGCGACCAGGCGCTCGGGCTGGACGGTGAAGAGGTCGAGATGCAGCCGATTCTTCCCCGACTTCGGCTCGGGCACGCGTTGCAGAAAGACGCCCAGGGATCCGGGCGGGCCCACCAGGTCGAGGTACGGCTCCCCATCTCCGGCGGTAGCCGAGTAACCGAGAGCGGCCAGCCAGAAGGGGGCCAGAGCCGCCGGATCCAGGCAGTCGATTCCAACCTCGACCCGGGGCCGCACCGATCCGCCCACAACGGGCGCAACGGTCGGCTCAGACCTTGGCAAACCGCGGCACCCAGCATCCCCTGTGGTCACGCTCGAAATCCTGGAACACCCCCGACGCCTCCTCCACCATGATCTCCCCCACCCGCCCGAAGATGAGCCTGAGCTCCTCCTCAGCGCCGACTGCGGTCCGCATCTGGACCACGTGCCTCAGGGTGCGCAGGTTCATGGTCATGACGATGTCAGTGCTCACCCCGATCGGGGCCAGCCGGCGGAGCGCGGAGGTGGCCTCCTTCTTGATGTGAAAGGGGACCCCGTCCTCGTCCAGGCCCAACGCTTTGGCGGCCGACAGCTGGAACTCCTCGAGTCGCTCCACCAGCTCCAGAACCTGCTGGCGCACGGGCTCAAGCGCGGGGGGAACTCGAAAGCCGATGT
The DNA here is from genome assembly GCA_027319585.1 of Candidatus Dormiibacterota bacterium. Lineage (GTDB taxonomy): Bacteria > Chloroflexota > Dormibacteria > Aeolococcales > Bog-877 > AG-12. The sequence continues at coordinate 41,044 of DAHVMY010000004.1, forward strand.
CCACCAGGCGGACATACCGCAGGCTCTCCTGACTGTAGGCAGCACCGGCACGATGGCGCACGATCTCGTGGGTGGCGACCCGGCTCACGTTGTGGAGCGCGAAGGTGTAGTTGGCATGCTCGAGCACGCTGCCGTGGGCACTCTTGAGGATGTTCTCCAGATAGGCGCGTGGGTCCTGGCGCACCCTGGTCACGTTGGGGTTCAGCCCCGGCTCCCAACTCCTGTAACAGGTGCGCCCCGCGAACTCCACCAGCAGCTCCCCGCCACTCCCGGCCGGATCCTGGACGCGCCGTTCCAGCCAGCTCGCACCACCCACCCGCTCCAGGTAGGACCGCATAGCGTCCAGGTCGACCGCCGGACGCGCGATGAGGTAGACCTCGGGCGCCGTCTCTCGGGGCAACTAGCTTGCCGCCGCGGTCCCCGGGAGCAGGGCCCGGGCAGGGCTAGGCGCCATCAGCCGAGGGCCTCCAGCATCTCGTCGATCTGCGCCCGGACGCAGGTGAAGCTGGGCACATCGCGCAGGGTGTAGGAGGACGCCTCAGTGTCCCGGAGCGCCTGCACACAGTCCAGGAAGTCAGCGGCCGAGTCGGTCTCGAAGGCTACCACGAACTCCTGGTCATCCAGGCCGAAGGAATAGGTGGTGTTGATCTTCACGCTGGGGTACTCGTGCCCCACCCGGATGTGCTCCTGCATCATGCGCTGACGCTCCTCGGCGCTGAGCGCCCACCAGGCGCGGGTCTTGACGAAGGGGTAGACGAACAGGTAGCGGCTCTTGCCAGGAGCCAGGACCAGCCGGTCGGTGGTGCCGCCCTGGTTGGGGTGCTCGGTGTCGACGTAGATGGAGCGCTTGGTCATGGCGGTGTAGCTGTGCGAGCACTGAAGGTATCCCGCCAGCGCCGATCGATTGATGTCGGTGAACAGGGCCTGCAGCCGCTCGGCCTCCTCGCTCACCGCCCAGATCATCATGTCGCTGTCGCCCCTGGTCCCCACCAGGGTGAAGGTTCGCATCAGGATGCGGCGGCTGTGCTCCTCTAGCACCGTGGCCAGCTCGCGACGATGCTCGGCCCGGGTGTCCGCCGACAGGCGGCGCCACTCCGGCTGCACCTTGTAGAAGGCGAATCTGACCAGCTGTCGCGGGGCCGGCTTGGTCGCGTCCCGGACCAGCACCGGCCCCACCACCGTTCGCGTCGCAGTCGGGGTCTGGCTCACCCCCTGTGCACCTCGAAGTTGGCCAGGCGCGGTCCCGGGCTGGAGATGACCACGGTGTGCCCGCAGCGTGGACAGACATGCACGGCCCCCGAGCGGGTCACCACCCGACCCCCCTCCAGCTGCACCTGACACTCCGGGCCATCGACGCGCCTCCATGTGAGATCTGTCGCCCCACAATGATCGCAGGTGTCCGGAGGCGGGTTGTTAAGCATCGGGCCGCCCCGACTCGCAGAAGGACAGGGCCGCCCGAGCCATGACCTCCACCCCCACCGGGAGGCAGGCTTCGTCCAGGTCGAAAGCCGGATGGTGATGTGGCGCGGTGATTCCCGCCTCGGCATTGCCGGCCCCGAGCAGAAAGTAGCAACCCGGTACCGCCCGTAGGAACAGCGATACGTCGTCGCCGACCGTGACCGGCTCTGGATCGATCAGGACCACCCCAGGGCTGGCGGAGACCGCCGCCCTCACCAGCTGGGCCATCCGGGCGTCGCTCACGACCGGCGGGCACCCGGGCCCGCGCTCGGTTCGGGCGCTCGCGCCGAAACTGGCGGCGATCCCCTGGGCCACCTCAGAGATCCGGCGGAGCAGCCGATCCCGGTCCTCGACCATGAAGGCGCGCACCGTCCCGGTCAAGGTGACCGTATCCGGAATCACGTTGAAGACGACTCCACCCTCGATCTTGCCCACCGTCACCACGGCCGCCTGAAACGGCGAGGTCTCCCGTGAGACCAGGGTCTGCAGTGCCAGCACCACCATGCTGGCGATGGGGATGGGGTCCAGCGCCTGGTGCGGCAGGGCGCCGTGGCCGCCCCGACCCTCGATGACCACCCTGAACTCATCCGCGGAGGCGAAGATGGCACCCTCCCGCACCCCGACCGTGCCGGCCGGAAGCCCGCTCCATACGTGCAGCCCGAGCGCCCCCTCCATCTCCGGGTTAGACATCGCCCCTTGGTCGATCATCTCCTGGGCTCCGCCCGCGGTCTCCTCGGCGGGCTGGAAGGCGAACCGGATCGTCCCGGCAAGCGCAGAGCGCATCCCGGTGAGCAGCTCAGCCACCCCCAGAGCGACCGCCACATGGGCGTCGTGGCCGCACGCGTGCATCGCCCCGTCCACCAACGATCGGTAGGGCCGGTCGGCGCCACGCTCGAGGAGGGGTAGGGCATCGATGTCCGCCCTCAGCAGAAGCCGATGACCACCCGGACGTGCACCGTCCAGATCCGCAACCACCGCGCGGCCCTCGACCAGCCGCTTAGGGGTCAGCCCGAGGGTTCGCAGGCGCTGGGCGATGAAGTCGGCGGTGCCCCGCTCGTGACCGGAGAGCTCCGGATGCTGATGCAGGTGCCGGCGATCCGCGACCAGGCTAGGGCGCAGCCCCTGGACCGCCTCGTGGATATCAGTCATGCGTACTCCTCGTCGATCTGGCAGGATCTTCCGCCCGGGCGAGCAGCCCCTCCAGGACCACCGGCAGAGCGCTGTTGGCAACCACCCGGTCGGCCCCCGCGGCCCGGGCTCGCCTCCCCAAGTCTCGCATCAGAACATGGGGGCCAAAGGCGACGATCAGCGGGGGCGGGGTCACCTGCGAGAGCCCGCGCATCGTCTGCAATCGGGACTCCTGGTCCCGGTTCAGGTCAACCAGCACCAGCTGCAAGCCGCTGAGGTCGGCACCGTGGGCGATCGATCGCAGGCTGAGACCATGGTGGCCCAGGATGGCGGAAAGCCGCGACGTGACCATCAGATCCGCCCCCACCATCCCCACCGGTGCTGACCGTCGGAGTGGGTCATCGCGGCCGATTCCCGATGGCGATCCCTCACTGGTCACTCCGCTAGGGTACGCGTGACGCTGGCCCGACCCGATGGCGGCCCGGGCATCGACCACCCCCGCGCCCGGCTGCCGTCTCCAGTCGGGCCCTGACCGAGTAGGCAAGTGTTCTCGAGCGAAGCGCCGCCTTCCTGCTCGGACCCGATCGGCCTCTTCGCGGTGGAGCGGGCAACCCGGATGACGGAAGCGCTCTGATGAGCCCGGGCCCGAGGCGATGCCGCGCCGGCCGTCGGTGATCAGCGAGGCTTGGCGGCCGCCCGGCTCCGCCAGGCCTCTCGTGGCCCATGCGGCTTCCTGCAAGCAGGTGACCCTTGTGGAACGTGCCTCCCGCCCTCCGAGCCTCAGGAGGACGGTCGAGGAACCCTCGGACCGGACTCAGGACTCGACAACAACCGGACTTCCCGGCGCGATCCGCCCCGGAACCACAACTTCGGCGTAGACCCCCATCATGGCCTGCCTGGTCTCCACCAGATGGCGGAGCAGTCCCGGCCACCCAGCGTACGTATCCGGGTCTCGGGTCGTGACCACGCAGCGGGCACATTCCGAGAGCACGCGCACGACCGCCGCGCCGATGTGAAGGTGCGCGCCCAGCCATTCTCGTTCCGCATCGACCTGACCGGGGTCGGCAGCGATGAACAGGTTGGCCCGAAACCTCCTGGGATCCACGTGTCGGTTCACGGCCGCGGCGACGCCGATCACGCTCGGCAGCAGCACCAGGTGGAGAGGTGAGTCATCGAACGCCCCTCCGACCACCTCCGCCAGCTCGAGGGGACGCTGACACACCTCCCGCAGCCGGTTGGCGACGGCGGGGTGGCGCCAGGGAGTGGGCGGCAGGTCGGGGCCGGTGACCACCGCGCCGTCGGCGGCGCACACCGCGCGGAACCTCAGGAGCCCCGGCAGCCCACGCGCGCTCACGGGGTGGTCAGGGCGACGGCTCTGACGATCGAAGGCGGCGATCCCGCGATCGCCCGTCAGCCCGCGAACCCCAAGGTTGGCCGACCGCAGCTGCTCTCCGGCCATCGACTTGACGGGATACCGCCAGATCTCCGCGATCTCCATGTCCGACCGATTCTACTGGAGGGCTCTCGGCCAGAATGCACCTACAATCAAGGGATGCAACCGCCGCTGCTGGCCACCCGCGACGCCCTGGAGGAGATCCGTGCTTGGAAGGCTCGGGTCCAGCAGCCCGACGCGGTTTTCCGCGTCGACGTGCGGCTGGGGGGGTGCCGGGGCTTCAAGCTCTTCTTCGATCTGGAGGAGGCGGCGGCCACCGATGACGTGGTCACTGAGGTGGAGGGCGTACGCATCGTCGTCCAAGAAGACGGACTCCCGCTGGTCGCGGGGTCGATCCTTGACTTCGAGGACAGCTACCGCGGGCGAGGCTTCCGGCTGGCGAATCCCAGGGCGCGCAACGCCTGCGGCTGCGGCACCTCCTTCATGGCTGACTACCCCGGACAGGCCGAACCAGAGTCGGAATTGGTGGTGGCGGAGGCTCCCACTCCTCACTGACCCTGCCGCGCCCCGGTCAGTGACGACGGCAGCGGATGGGGATCGTCCGCAAGATCCGACCGCGCAACTCGCCACCGGCCACCGGGGTCAGGAGTAGGGCCAGCACGATCCCGACCAGGATTCCCCGGCGGAAGCCGCGCAGATAGCGTCGCACCGGCCGGACGATCTCTTCGTCGACCGCGGTCAGGAACGCCCCTATCCGCTCCTCGGGAGAGCCCGTCCGACTCATGCGCCGCCGCCGTTGCGACTCGCCTGCGTCGGCAGACCCGCACCGCTCTCTGCCAGCCGGTGCCGGGCGGTGTGCACCACGGGCTGGACCATCCTGCCTGCCGAGTCGGCCGCATCCGCCACCACCCGGAGCGCGGGCTGAACTGTTCGCCATCCCGAGGCGACGCCGTTCGCCACGCGCTCGGCGCGGTGGCGACTCCTGTGGTAGGTGGTCTCGATCGCCATCCGGGTGTCCCGGCCCGGGCGCGGCGCGATCAGGACCCCGATCACCGCGCCGGCCATGACTCCATGTGAGAATCCCTTCAAATATCCCATCGCTGCCTCCGAGCTTGGCTGGTCACGGACCTAATCAAAGCACGCCGCGGCCCCTCCGAGGGGATCCGGCTTGGAAGGTGCGCCAGAAAGCCCGCCACCCCGCCAACGTGAACCCCCGGGCGCCGACCCTGGGCTGACGGGGACGCCCTGCCCGGAGGGGCCCCGCGAGATTCAGTAGAGAGCTGCGGCCAGCCGGCTCCGGCCCTCCACCACCGCGGGGTGGTCGGGACCTAGCTGCTCGAAGCAGTAAAGGCAGATTCGCCGCAACCGGTCACGCGCATCACCGGAGTGGGAGGCGACCATGGTCGTCGCGCGGGCAGCAGCCTCGTCCCAGCGCTCGGCGGCCAGCTGCGCGAGCAGATCGGTGTCGCTCGGATCGTGACTCTGCTGCTGGCACAGCTCGGCCCAGGCCGCGAGCCCGTCACAGGTGCGGTCCTGAGGTGCCTGGCCGGCCACCTCGAGGGCCTCGGCACAATTCCCGTTCCGGATCAACAGCAGGGTCAGCGCCCGCCTGGCCGGCAGGTGGGACGGATCGAGGCTCAGCGCCTCCCGCAGCGAGGCTTCATCGCCCAGCTCAACCAGCCGGTCCGCCGGCGAGGGCAGGAGCCCACTCAAAAACGACCTCACCATGGTGGCGGGCTGAGCCCCAACGAACTCCGCCACGACCTCGCCGCCCCGAAACGCCTTAACGGCCGGGATGCCGCGAACCTGATAGCGCTGCGCCAGTTCCTGGTTGGCGTCGACGTCGAGGGTGCGGAGCAGGACCGCCCCTTCCATGGAGTCCACCGCGGCCTCCAGCACCGGGCCGAGCTGCCGACATGGTCCGCACCAGCTGGCCCAGAAGTCGACCACCACCGGGACCTCCCGGGAGCGCTCGATCACCTCTTGGGCGAAGGTCGACGAGTCGACCGCCATCCTTACCGCCGGGGCTGTGGGGCTCATGGCTCAGGGGATCGGCCGGCGGCGGTCGTCGGTCTCGACCACACCGGTCCCATGGGTGCACACACGATCGGCCCAGCCCAGATAGTTCTGCACGATCCTCACTGCCGAGGGAACCATCGACCGCCGCCGAGCCTCGGCGGTGTCAGCATGCACCGACAGCGCCGCATGGACGGCGGCGACGTGACGGAGGAACTCGTCGTGGGTGATCCGCGCCTCCCCAAGTGGGGCCCACAGGTCGGGAGGGAAGCCCAGCGCGCGCATCGCGCGCTGGGCGTCTCTCACATCGAATAGACAGGTCTTCCGTCGCCCGTCATGCAAGAACCCGCACTGCCAGGGGTCGTAAAGCGAATTACGAGCCGGCGGGAGGTCAGGATGAAGGCGCCGAAAGGGGCGCTGGACCGGCGGCTTGCCGACGGCCTGCGCCACCATCAGGCTGCGCGAACGCGCCCCGCCCGAGGCCCCCTGGTGCTTGGCTCAATCTCAAACTCGACCTGAGCGCCGCGGGTCAGCTGCTCGAAGGCACCGCCCTCCACGCTGGAACGGTGGAAGAAGTACTCCACGCCATCCTCAGCGGCTAGAAACCCGAACCCGCGCTCATTGACTGACTTGATTGTTCCGATCGGCATCTACCATCTCCCGTGCCGCTACGCGGCCATCCTCGCGAGCCAAATCGATCGACCGGCTCGCGAGGGAAGCGGCGTCGAACGGCCCCGCAAAATTGGCGCGAGGCAACTCGAACTTTAGCACAACCGCCGATCGCGACGGCCCGCGCCCGATCGCCATTCCCCGATCTGGATCCCTGAATCGCGAAGGCAGAGCGGCCCCCTGGGAGCCGTCAGGGGCGGCGGTCGTCGGCCGCGAGCCAGGCGAGTCCGAAAGCGATCAGGGCCAATGCCATAGCCACCCCCTGTACCCATAGGTGGTTGCCTCCCTCGGTCCAGGAGAGCCCCAGGCCAATGAGGAAGAAGGCCGCCGCTGCGGCCGCCAGGTACAGTCGGGGGAGATGGGCCAAGCGCACGACGGCACTCAGTTAACCACGCCCAAGACCAGCCGCGGGCGTTGGCTGGTGGCGGCGGTGGCGTTGCTCGCGACCTGCCTCTACGCCATCACCTGGATCGCCACGCCGGATACCCGCGACCTGACCACGCGTATATCCCGGCTCGACGCCGCCCACCACACCCGGCCGCTCCGGCCCGGGGAGGTGCCTCGGTACCTCGCGGATGCGCTGGTCGCCACCGAGGACTCCAGCTTCTACCAGGACCACGGCGTGAACGTCGAGGGGCTGCTCAGGTCCGCGGGCTACGACCTCCTTCATCTCTGCGAGTGTCAGGGGGGATCAACGATCACCGAGGAGCTGGCGGACGACATCTACATGGGCGGCACCGACCACTCCGTCTGGGGCCGGTGGTGGGACATCATCCTGGCCCTGAAGATCGAGGACCACCTGACCAAGACTCAGGTGCTGGACGCATTCCTGTCCGAGGTCTACCTGGGTGATGGAGCCGTCGGCGCGCTGCAGGCCAGCCGGGTCTACTTCCATCGACCGTTGTCGACCATCACCCTCGCTCAGGCGGCGTTGCTGGCGGGCCTGCCCCAGTCCCCGAGTCTGCTCAACCCGCTCCGCCACCCCGCCGCGGCCCGAGCCCGGCGTGAGGATGTCCTGGAGCTGATGCAGCAGGACGGGTACATCACCGCATCCCAGGCTCGGGCCGCCGAGCGCCAGCCCCTGCTGCCGCCCTGACCCTGCCCCACCTCATTGGGTCAGGCGGGATGGTCTGGGGGACGCTCCAGGAATCGCCAGGCATCCGCCAAGATCTGGTCCAGCCCCGGCTTGAGAGGATGCCACCCCAGCTCGTGCTCGATCCTGCCGCTCGAGGCGACCAGCACCGCGGGGTCCCCGGGCCGCCGCGGTGCGACCCGGATGGGGATGGGGCGGCCCGTCACCCGCCGGGCGGCCTCGACCACCTGCAGGACGGAGAAGCCCGCACCGTTGCCGAGGTTGTAGATCCGGTGGTCACCTCCGTGGTCCGGAGCCGGTCGGGCGATCGACTCCAAGGCCAGCAGGTGAGCGCGGGCCAGGTCCTCGACGTGAACATAGTCGCGGATGCAGGTGCCATCCGGCGTCGGATAGTCATCCCCGAACAGGACCAGTTCAGGCGCGAATCCGGACGCCACCCGCAGTAGGTTCGGGACCAGATGGGTCTCGGGTGAGTGCCTCTCCGTGGCCCCCGCCACGGCGCCGGCGACGTTGAAATAGCGCAGGCTGACGGCCAAGAGGCCATGGGCCACCGCCTCATCCCCGATCATCATGTCGACGGCCAGCTTCGACCTCCCGTACGGGCTGGTCGGGGCGACTCGCGCCGACTCCGTGATCGGAACCGACTCCGGCTCGCCGTAGGTGGCGGCTGTTGAGGAGAAGACCAGACGCCGAACGCCAGCTGCCCTCATGGCGTCCAGGAGGGTCCTGGTTCCGCAAACGTTGGTCGACCAATACACCTCGGGCACCGCGACGGACTCCCCGACCAATGACCGGGCCGCGAAATGCATCACAGCACCAATGCCGCGCCGGAGCGCAGCCGTGAGCGCATCGCCGTCGGCAATGTCGGCCTCGATGAAGTCAACGGTGGCCGGGACCGCGTCCCGATGACCCGTGGCGAGGCTGTCGAGGACGACGGGCTCGTGGCCTGCCTCCATCAGGGCCCGGGTCACCACACTTCCGATGTACCCCGCGCCCCCCAAGACCAGGACCTTCAATGTGATCACCTCCGCTTCCGGGCGGCCTCCGCCGCCGCAGCCGGCGGGGTGGCTTCGTGACTGCAGCGAGCATCGTAAGGGGCGCGAGTTCGCCGCTCCTCGCCCACCCCCTCGGCCCCCCCGTCGGGCTGAGCCGACCCGACGACCTGAAGGACAGCCCTACCGACTAGACTGGCACACTGTCCTGCGACCGTACCCCTGGCTCGGTCTCACAGGGGCTCCGGAGGAGATCCGGGCCGAGGTAGCTCAGTTGGTAGAGCACGGGTCTGAAAAACCCGGTGTCGGCGGTTCGATCCCGCCCCTCGGCACCAGTTTTTGATCTCAAAGCGCCCCCCAGACACCGACACCGGCCTGGCGTTTGATCCAACCGTTGATCCAACCCGGGTGGACGCCAGGAGACGTGCGTGGACGGTGAGAGCCCCTCACCCCTCGGCCAGAGCCGCCTCGATCGCCCCGATCGCGGTTCGCTGCATGGTCTCGGTGGCGTGGGAGTAGGTGTCGAGGGTGGTCCCGACGGTCGCGTGCCCCAGCATCTCGGACGCGATCTTGGGATGGACACCCGTGCCGAGCGTCACGGTGGCAGCGGTATGTCTCAGATCGTGGAACCTTATGGACGGCAGCCCGGCCTGAACCAGCAGGGGATGGAACGAGCGGCGCAGCATGTTCCCTGGATCCAGGGGCTCGGCCAAGGCGAAACTCCTGGTCGTCACGAATTGCGCGACGTCCTATGTGGTACAAGACGCCCTCGCCGCCGATGCCGACCGCGGGGTGGCGGTCGACGTTCTTCTCAATCCTCTGGGCTATGGTGCCAAGGGCGCGGCCTCCTGGCTATCGAACCGTCGAGTTCATGTCCGCTGGGCCCCGGACTCCCCCTACCTCCACGCCAAAGTGATCCTCTCCGCCACCGAAGGACTTGGCGGGAGTGCCAACCTCAGCTACCACGGGCTGAGCATCAACCGAGAGATGGACGCCATGGCGCCCGCGTCGCTGCTTCCCGCCGCATGGGCCTGGGGTACTGCCCTCTGGGCCAAGGGGACGCCGGCGGGCTGAACGGCCTGCGCCTAGACCTCTACGACCCGCAGAGCAGGAGCGAGGCGGCGCACGTCGGCCGCGTCCGAGGTTACGACGACATCACCGCGTGCCGTGGCGACCAGTGCGACCTGCCCATCAACCACATCGTACGAGCCCGTCGCCGCCAGTAGCCGGCCGACACCGAGAGCTGCCTCGCGATCCAGCGCGGGAACTTGGACGCGACGGTCCCCGATGAGTGCCCCGATCCGGGCCTGACGTGCCCCTCCGCGCCAGGTCTGGGCGAGCACCCCAGAGGGGATAGCCACCCCTCCTCCGCCCAGCGCCTCGCGCAAGAGCAACGCAACCTCCCGGCGTCCCCGCTCCAGGGCAAGGAGAGCTCCGCTGTCCAAGGTCAGTCCTCGAGGACGGCCTTGGCCCACGCCCGCTCGCTCTCCGTGGCCTCGCCGCCAGTCTCGGCCAGGATCGCATCCACGATGTCGTCGATGCGATCGTGCTGAGCGCGCTCGGCTACCACTTCGCTGACATAGGAGCTCAGGTTGGCGGCCCTTCCGGCTGCCACTTCGGCTCGTGCTTGGCGAAGCACGTCCTCAGGCATCGTGATCGTGACCTTCTGCGTTGCCATACATTTATCCTACCAGGAATCCAGTTCTGGACCGCCCCGCACGCTGCACGCCATGGTGCCCGCCGCCCTGCTGCCGGCCGCATGGGCGTGGGGGTACTGCCCTCTGGGCCACGGGGACGCCGGCGGGCTGAGGGGCCAGGAAACTCAGCGGGCCGGGATCAGCGCTTGAGGCTTCCGGGACCGCGCGGCCCAGTGTGCCTGCCTCGGAAGTTCGGTCCCATCGCCTCTGGCGGCTCTGGCTTATCCACCCCGAGGGACTCCCGCTCTGCCGGGAACATCTCTTCGACCAAGAAGCGCGTCTTGGGCAACAGGAGTTCTGGTGGGTACAGACGCTCCACGACCGCGAGGACCTCGTCTCTCGTCTTGAGATCGAGCAACGTGGCGAGGTGGGCGATGTCTCCCCGGTCCTGCTCGGGCCGCGCAGCCAGCAGCTTCATCCCCAGCAGGAACTCTGGGGAGGCGGCGGTGACTCGTAGGCCTGGCACGTCAAGCACCTTGTTCGCGCCTGGGTCAGCGCCCGGCACAAAACCCCTGGCCGCGTCGTTGAGCCAGCCATGCGGCAGCCGAAGGTCATCGCCGACGATCTGGGCAGCCTTGTAGATCTCGTCAGTCGGTGCGAAGACGGCGTCGATGTCGCGGGTCATCCGATCGGCGTCATAAGCAAGGACCATCGCCGCTCCCCCGACCAAGTAAACATCGCCAACCAGCCCTGCCGTGACCAGTTGTGCGCCTAACCGGGTCAAAGCCTCGATTGCTTGATCCCGGGTTAGGAACCCCGCCCCGCTCGCTGTCATCGCCGCTCCAGTCCCGCAGCTGTTACGAAGATTCCCCGCTTGGCAAAGGACCGAGGACTCTCGCGCAGGCTCGTGGGGATCCACGCTGGGGCGCCGGCGACGAACCACCAGGGCCGGGCCACGCGATCGGGATCCTGGGCCCAACCTGGGGCCGGGAGACCCCGCTGGAGGGTCAGGTGTTCCGCCAAGGCGGCCATGAGGGCATCCGTGGCGCTGTCACCGGTTGGGGCTGGCGCGTCAGCCACCACGAGAGCGGTATCGGCCGGGGTGCCCAGCGCTTCGTCGTCCAGCACCTCCCCCACCAGGCGCCAGGCCGCCGTGCTCCCGTCGGAGCGGCGCACCTCCGCCATAACGGGAGCCAGGGCTGTCAAGGAAGCCCAGCGGCGCCCTGCGGGCAGGCACGCCTCCACGAGCCGGTTGAACGTCCCCACATTGGGGACCAGCGCCCCAGACTCATACCGGCTCAAGGTCGCTGACGAAGTCCCCGCGCGGCGCGCGACCTCGCGCTGTGAGAAGCCGGCGCGTGCCCGTACAAATCGGAGCCGAGAGCTTGCGTCCATCATGCTATCGAGAATGATAGCATGCCCGAAACTCGTCCGATACCACTCAGCGGATCGGGTGCGCCCCTATGCAATCCCGAGCTGAGCTTTAAATCGCCCACTCCCAACCGCAGAGGGGTGCTCCAATGAACCGTCGCGAACTGGCCAAGACCTTGCAAGCCCAACTGCTCTACGATGGCGACCCCAACGATCCCGTCTTCTCGAGCTTCAACTTCGCCGATGAGACGCTCCAGCTGATCTTCGGACTGATCAAGCAGAAGCTTGAGGCCGGGGAGGATGTGGCCGTCCGTGGATTCGGCCAGTGGAGGGTCCGAGAGACTCCGGGCGGAATGAGGCGCAACCCCACCCACGAGGGTCTTCCCGGCCGACGCCCGCGCCTCGGCCGCCAGCCCGGTCAGCGCCAAGGTATCCAACACCAAGGTTTGGCAGGAGCGACGCAGGGCTCCGCCACAGCACGGGCGAGGCCAAGGATCGGTCAGGCCGCCCAAGCGGTCAAGATGGAGCCAACGATGCCGGACTCTTGATGATCGCGGCGTGACAGCGCCTTGATCGGCCCGGCCGATCGAGCGGGCATGGAGGACGCCGAGGATGGCAGTTGTAAGGCTGGTGGTCAATGGGAAGCCCCACGATCTGAGCATCGCGCCGGATGTGCCCCTGCTACGGGCCTTGCGGGAGCGCCTCAACCTCAAGGGCCCGAAGTACGGGTGTGGGGAGGGAGCGTGCGGCGCCTGCGCCGTCCTGCTCGACGGCGAGACACATCTGGCTTGCTCCACCACCGTCGCGGAGGTCGGGCCACGGACGATCACGACAATCGAGGGGCTCGCACCGCCCGGGCAACTGCACCCGGTACAGGCTGCGTTCCTCGCCGAGGGCGCGCTGCAGTGCGGGTTCTGCACCCCAGGAATGGTCGTCGCCGCGGCTGGGCTTTTGAGGGTCAACCCCGACCCCGACGAGCTCGACATCCGCACCGCGCTCAACGGGCACCTCTGCCGTTGCGGCGCCTACTCCAGGATCGTGAGAGCGGTATCTCGAGCGGCCCGGACCCGAGGCAGCGTGCAGCCCACGCCACCTGCTGGGCCCCAACCGCCGCGGGTCCAGCTGGGCACGCGACGCCCTTGGGAGCGCATCGCTGCGCTGGATCGCCCGTACTTCGACGTGCTCTCGGATGGCTTGGTGGCGGTCCTGCCAGGCGCGCCGCCGAGCGCGGGACAGCATTGGCCCGATGGAGGGGCCTTCGTGCACGTGGGCAGTACCGGGGTGGTGACGGCGTTTATCGGCAAGGTGGACGGCGGGCAGGACAATCGGACCGCGCTCGCCCAGCTCGTGGCCGAGGAACTGCGGGTGCCCCCAGACCGAGTCGTGATGGTGATGGGTGACACAGGCGTATCCCCATTCGACCCGGGCACCTTCGGGAGCCGATCCATGCCCGACGCCGGCCACCACCTTCGCCTCGCCTCGGTGGCGGCGCGACGCGGCCTGCTGGAGCTGGCCCGCGACCGCCTGGGGGTCCCCGAAGAGCAGCCACTGCAGGCTGCCGAGGGCGTGGCGCGGACCACCGACGGCACCCGGACTATGAGCTATGCAGACTTGGTCGAAGGAGTTCGCGTGGTGCGCGAGGCGAGCCGCCGCGAGGAGCTCACCCCGCCCCGGGAGTGGACCTGCGCCGGGAGGGCTGCCGCGCGGGCGACGTCGCCGGCCGCGGTGACCGGTATCAAGGTCTACCCGTCCGATCTGGTGGTGGACGGGATGCTCGCAGGCAAGACTCTCGCCCGCCCGTACCATGGGGCACGCTTGGAGTCCTTGGACCTGACTTTGGCAGAGCAGGTCGAGGGGGCCACTCTCATCCGCGAAGGGGATCTGGTTGGAGCGGTCGGCGACGACCCTGCGACGGTCGCGCGAGCGATAGCCCTAATACAAGCGACGTGGAGCCCCGCCCCCGACGTGAGCAGCGCCACCATCGCCGACTACCTCCGCCAGCACCCAGTGCAGACGCAGGGTTGGGGTGGGTCGTTCCTCGCAGAAGGCGGCGACGTCGCAGCGGCTGTCCGGTCGGGACACCGGTCCCTCCACGCCACCTACACCGTCCCCTACATCGCCCATGTCCCCATGGAGCCACGTAGTGCCGTCGCTCGCTGGGTGGGCGACGCGGTCACGATCTGGACCGGAACGCAGCGGCCATTCGCGGTGCGACGCGAGGTGGCCGACGCCATGGGCATCGACGAGGAGGCAGTCGAGGTGATCGTCCCCGACTTCGGCGGGGGGTTTGGCGGCAAACACACCGGCGAGGCAGCCATCGCCGCTGCCACCCTGGCCCGCCGTGCGGGGCGTCCGGTGCGAGTCGCCTGGAGTCGAGCGGAGGAGTTTACCCAGGGCTACTTGCGCCCGGCAGCGGTTATCGATGTGACCAGTGCCACAAGTTCGGACGGCAGCATTTCGGCGTGGGACTTCGTCAACGTCAACTCCGGCCCGCACGCGATCCAGCCCCCCTACGCGATTCCCAACTGGAGGCTGCACTTTCAGCCAGCCGCCTCGCCGCTCCGGCAGGGGTCCTATCGGGCGCTGGCGGCGACCGCGAACAACTTCGCTCGGGAGTCGCACATTGACGAGCTCGCCGCCCTCACCGGGGAGGATCCGTTGCAGTTCCGCCTGCGGCAGCTGACCGACTGGCGGCTGGCGGACGTGCTGCGGCAAGTTGCAAGCCGGGCCGGGTGGGATCACCGCCACAGCGGTGATGGCCGCGGCTTCGGACTGGCGGTGGGACTGGAGAAGGATGGCCGCATCGCCGCCTGCGTCGAGGTGCGCGTGCACCGCGACCAGCGCCTGGAGGTTCTTCGGGTGATCACCGGCTTTGACTGCGGCGCGATCGTGAGCCCCGACAACCTCGCCAACCAGGTGGAAGGGGCTGCGATCATGGGGCTGGGTGGAGCCCTGTTCGAGGCCGTGGAGTTCGCGGGTGGCAAGGTCACCAACGCGTCCCTGCGGCAGTACCGGGTCCCCCGCTTCCTGGACGTTCCCCCAATTGAGGTGATCCTGGTGGATCGACCCGAGCTGGAACCGGCTGGCGGCGGGGAGACGCCGATCATGGCGATCGCGCCCGCCCTGGCCAACGCCATATTTGCCGCGACGTGTCGCCGCCTGCGAGCACTTCCCTTGGCACCCAAGGGGCTGCTCGCCGAAGCGTGACCCCAAACTCATCCACCGTCGCCGCCTGAACTCGCCTGCCCCGAATCTCCGGGATGTGCGCGCTCGCTGACCACCCCGGGTGAGTCGGCAAGGCGTGTGCTGGGTCGCGGGCCACACCCGCCGGGCCTTCGCACAGCGACTAGTCTCCCATGGCCCTGGCGGGCCGCCCGCTGGCGGGTGAAAATAGGGCTGCCATCCGGCGACATCGAGCTCTCCTTGGTGCCATGAGCCCGGCGACTAGTCGGATTGCGGGAGCCGAAGGCACCCCTGACTGTTGCTTTGAGCACGAGCCTTAGATCTCGCTTGTCGGTTGGGCGTGGCGCAAGCCGGAGGAGGGCTCGTGGAGACGCAGATCGCGCGCGACCGACGGCCGCTACTCGTAAAAAATCGGCGAATGGCGCAGCGTGCGCCACTGCTCAGGGTCGTGTCCGTAGATGACCCTGGCCCTCAGGTCGCGTGCCCGATCAACCAGCTCTCGGGCACTCCGGCTGGCCAGCTCGGGATCGGCGTGGGCGGTCCAGCGGTCGTAACGCAGATTGTCCTCTTCGTAAATCGCGTCACCACACAGGATCACCGCCTGGCCACCGTCCAGGTGGACCACCACCGACTGGTGCCCCGGCGCATGCCCCGGGGTGGGGAACACCGAGACCCCATCTCCGAGGTCGGCCTCACCGTCCAGCAGGCTGTAATCCAGTCCGTCAAGACGCCAGTACTGATTGGGGAACGAAGGATTGTCCAGGGCGCTGTGGTAGTGCTCGCGTTGAACGTGAAAGGTGGCGTTGGTGAAGGCGTCGTTGTTGCCGGCATGGTCAAAATGAAAGTGCGTGTTGATCACATCGGTGATGTCGGTGCTGCGCAGCCCCAACTGGGCCAGGCGATAGTCGACGGTGTCCTCCAGACGCATCACCGGGCGCAGTTCCCGGGCAAAGGCGGTGCCCCGCCACGTCCGGTCCGGGTCCTCGATGTGGCTGCGATGGATCCCCGTGTCGACCAGCATCCGCCTCCCAGAGTCGGTGGTCAGCAGGTAGCCGATGATCGGGATGTGGATGCGCAGCCCGTCGTCGGTGCCCGGGGTGAGCACGCTCTTGTCACAGCACGCCTCGCCCAAGCCGAGCGCGTAGAGTCGCTTCAAGCTCTCACCTCGAAGCGATCTTAGTGGCCGGCGGCCGGGATGCGCCAGAGCACCGTCCCAGCCACAGACCCGTGCGCCACAATGGGGCGATGGACCAGCGGGTCGGATATCAGGGGGAACCCGGGGCCAACTCCGACGAGGCGGCGCGCCAGCTCTTCCCCGGCGCCGACACCGTGGGTCTGCCGACCTTCGCCGCGGTCTTCACAGCTGTGGCCAGGGGGGATTTGCAGTTTGCGGTCCTGCCCGTGGAGAACAGCCGCGCGGGGGTCGTGCAGGAGGTTAGCGATCAGCTCTGGGCCCACCCGGAGCTGACTGTGGTCAGCGAACGAGTGGCTCCCATCCGTCACCATCTGCTCGCCGCCGACCACCAGCCGGTGGAGCGGGCCCTTTCCCACCCCCAGGCCCTGGCCCAGTGTGCGAACTGGTTAAGCGCCCACGGGATAGCGGGCATCCCGCATCCGGACACGGCTGGCGCGGCCCGCCAGGTGGCCCAGAGCAGGGTGGACGGGGAGGGAGCGATCGCATCACTCACCGCCGCCCGACTGTACGGGCTGGTGGTGGTGGCGGAGGACATCGCCGACGAGCCGTCCAACCAGACCCGTTTCGTGGTGGTCACCGCCCGCGCCGCTACCGGAGGGCCGATTCCTGGGAGGGCCAAGGTGTCAATGGGCCTGATCGCCCCCCATCGCCCCGGGGGGCTGGTCCGGGTGCTGGAGGTCTTCGCTGACCTGGAGCTGAACCTGACCCGGTTGGATGCCCGCCCCATACCGGACCTGCCCTTTCACTACCGCTTCTACCTGGATGCCGAGCTCGAGCAGGCGGGCCAGGTGGACCTGCTGCTGCCCCGGTTGGCCTCCGTCAGCCAGGAGCTTCGGCTCTTCGGGATCTATCCCCTAACCTGAGCGGGCGAGAGCTCCTCGGCGAGGACCGCGCCGCGGGCGGAACTCCCGACCAGCTGGGCGTATCTGGCGAAGACCCCGCGCCGCTTCGGCACTTCCGGGGCGCGCCAGAGCCGACGTCGGCGCTCCCACTCCGCCTCCGGAACAGCGGCGGATACGGTCCGAGCGTCGACATCGATGGTGATCTGATCGCCATCGCGCACCAGCGCGATCGGCCCCCCCACGGCGGCCTCGGGAGCGATGTGACCGATCATCAGCCCATGGGTTGCGCCCGAGAAGCGGCCGTCGGTCAGCAGGGCCACGCTGTCCCCGAGGCCCTGGCCAACCAGCGCCCCGGTCACGCCCAGCATCTCGCGCATGCCCGGGCCGCCGCGCGGACCCTCGTAGCGGATCACCACCACGTCGCCGGGGACGATTGACCTGGCGGACACCGCCGCCATCGCCGCCTCCTCGGAGTCGAAGACCCGCGCGGGCCCGGTGTGCTGGCGCCAGGTGTGCCCCGCCACCTTGACCACCGAGCCCTCCGGGGCGAGCTGCCCGTGGAGAATGGCCATGCCTCCGCTTGCGCTGAGCGCCTCCCCGACCCGCCGAACCACGTCCTGGCCATCGGTCTCGGGCCAGGTGTCGGCAGCGGCGGCCGCCTGGTCTTCCAGGCTGGAGCCGGTGCAGGTCTGGGCCGAGCCCGCCACCGAGCCGTGCTCCAGCAACCGGCGCACCAGCAGCGCCACACCGCCGGCACGTGTCAGGTCGACGGCGTTGTAGCGGCCGCCGGGACGGAGGTCGGCCAGCCAGGGGGTGCGTTGACTCACGGCGTCGAAATCGTCGATCTGCAGCGGGATTCCGGCCTCGGTCGCGATTGCCAGCAGATGCAGCACCGCATTGGTCGAGCCCCCACTTGCCATCACCCCCGCGATCGCGTTCAGGAACGACTCCCGCGAGAGGTAGGTGCTGGGCCGCCGACCCCTGGCGACCATCTCCACCACCAAGCGGCCCACCTCGGCGGCGGCTTCGGGCTTGCCGGGATCGGTCGCTGGGATGCCCCCCAGCTGAAGTGGCGAAATGCCCAGCAGTTCGATGGCCATGGCCATGGTGTTGGCGGTGAACTGGCCCCCGCAGGCGCCGGCCCCGGGGCAGGCGACGTCCTCCAACTGCCGGAGCTCGTCATCGCTGATGCGCCCGGCCTCGGCGGCCCCGATCGCCTCAAACACGTCGATCACCGTCACGTCCCGGCCCCGGAAGCGGCCGGGCTGAATGGAGCCGCCGTAGAGCAGGCAGCCGGGGAGGTCCAGCCGACACAGGGCCATGGCCGCGCCGGGGATGGTCTTGTCGCAGCCGACCAGCGCCACCACGCCATCCAGAAGATGGCCCCGGCAGACGAGCTCGATCGAGTCGGCGATGACCTCCCGGCTGATCAAGGACGCCTTCATGCCCTGGGTGCCCATGGCCACCCCGTCGGAGACCGCGATGGTGTTGAACTCCATCGGCGTGCCGCCGGCTTCCCGGATCCCGCGCTTGACGTGCTCCGCCAGCCGCCGCAGACCGAGGTTGCACGGCATGGTCTCGATCCAGGTGTTGGCGACCCCGATCAGGGGGCGGGACAGGTCGGAGTCCGTATAGCCGGCTCCCTTGAGCATCGCCCGAGCGGCAGCCCGCTCGCGGCCGACCACCAGGGCGCGACTCGGAAGCGCGTTCGCCTGCGTGGCTGGCTTCATCTTGATTCGTCCTCAAACTGAACTTGAGCTGCCCGGGTGGCGGCCCTGCCGATGGCGTGAAACCATAGCAAGCCGCCCCGCGCCGCTGCGAGGCCCCGCGGCGGGCACGCCTTGGCACCCAAGCTTGACAGCGCTGCCAGGGGCTGGTATACCTGTCGGCAACTTGAACGCGCACCCCGCCGCCATGCTGACTCGTGAGAGCTCCTTCGCTCTAGTAGGCCTAATTTCAGGAGGGCTGGTCAGCTAAAGGCTGCGCATCCGCACTTAGCTGCAAGCCCCCCGGTCACCACCGGGGGGCTTTTTTTGTTTTCCGAACCCATCTCCATCGCTGTTCGACCGAGCAACCACCAGGAGGCCAATCATGTCCGCACCTCGCGATATCCCCGGCACCGAAGGCCCGTCTCCGTTCGCGTTCCCGCCTGACATCGAGCTCGACGAGGCGGCGCGCAACTGGGTGCGCCACCACCACGAACACGCCCGCCCGATGCGGCAGATGGCCGCCGACGCGGCGGTGACGTCCGCCATCGGCAGGGCCTACGGTCAGGGCTGAGAGTCCGGCGATGAGCGCAACCGCCCTGCTTGGCTTCGAAGACCGACCCGTCGAGCCCGCCCGCGCTAGCCGCTGCGGCGCGGAGATCCTTCTGCAGGCACTGGAAGCCGAGGGGGTCGAGGTCATCTTCGGGCTGCCGGGAGGCGCCAACCTGCCGATCTACCAGCACCTGCCCAGCTCACCGATCCGGCACATCCTGGTTCGCCACGAGCAGGGGGCGGCGCACATGGCCGACGGCTACGCTCGTACCAGCGGCCGGGTGGGAGTCTGTCTGGCGACCTCGGGACCCGGGGCCCTCAACCTGGTGACCGGGTTGGCGACCGCGCACTTCGACTCCGTGCCCGTGGTGGCGATCACGGGGCAGGTCGCCACCGCCACGATCGGCACCGACGCCTTCCAGGAGTCGGACGTCATCGGCTCGACCATGTCGGTCACCAAGCACAGCTACCAGGTGCAGGACGCGCGCGACCTCTACGCGGTGGTCCGCGAAGCCTTCCAGGTGGCGCGCACCGGCAGACCCGGGGCGGTCTTGATCGACGTGCCCAAGGACGTGCAGCAACAGGTGGTCGAGGGCGACTCGGCGGAGATCACCCGGCTTCGACCCCACCGGGAGCCTCCTCCTCCCGCCCCGGAGCTGCTCGACCGGGCGGCCCAGTGGCTGGCGGGGGCCCACCGGCCCGTGATTCTGGCGGGCAGGGGGGTAGCGATCTCCCGAGCCGAGGCGGCGCTGCTCGAGCTCGCCCAGCAGATCGACGCACCTGTGGGGACCACGCTGCTCGGCACCGGGGTCTTCCCGGCCGACCATCCCCTCGCCCTGGGGCTGGTCGGGTTCATGGGGACCGGGTACTGCAATCTGGCGGTGAGCAACTGCGATTCCCTCCTGATGGTGGGCATGCGCGCGGACGACCGGGTCACCTGCCGGCTGGATCAGTTCGCGCCACGCGCGCGCCACATCATCCACGTGAACATCGACCCGGCCGAGCTGGGCAAGACCGTCGCCGCAGACTGCCAGATCGCCGCCGACGCAACCTGGACCATTCGCGCCCTGGCTGGGAGAGTGCCGCCGCGCCGGCACCCCCGATGGCGCGCCCAGATCCGGGCCTGGCGTGATCGCCACCCCTTGCGATACCCGAACAACGGCAAGCTCCAGCCCCAGGAGGTCCTGGCCGCCTGCTACGCCCGCCGCCACCCGTCCGACGTCGTGGTGGCGGACGTCGGGCTGAACCAAATCTGGGCCGCCACGGCCTGGACCGGTGACCGGGCGGGCACCTTCCTCAACTCCGGTGGCGCGGGCACCATGGGCTTCGCCCTCCCGGCCGCGCTCGGGGCGCAGGCGGCCGCCCCCGACCGCAGGGTCTGGGCAATCTGCGGCGAGGGGGGCTTCGTCATGACCCTGCAGGAGCTGGCGACGGCCGTGGAGGCGCGGTTGCCGGTCAAGGTGGTGATCCTCAACAACGGCCAGCTCGGCATGGTGCGCCAGTTCCAGGACGACTTCTACGGCGGCATCCGCTCCGCGGTCGCCCATTCGGTCGTTCCCGACTTCCGGCTGTTGGCCTCCGCCTTCGGCTGCTTCAGCGCCACCGTGACCTGCAGCGGCGAGCTGGACGACGCCCTCGGCTCAGCGCTCGAACACCCGGGACCGGCGCTGGTCGAGTGCCGGATCGACCCCGAGGCCGGCGTGTACCCCATAGTCCCCTTCGGCAAAGGTCTTGCCGGTTTCGTGGAGTGCCCGGTCGGGTGACTTCATGCAATTCGGACCAGTGCCGTCCCACCTCCTTGGCGGCGAACCCCAGCCAGCCGTGGCGGCTGGTCATGGTCCAGGCCGAGGACCGCAGCGGGATCCTGCAGCGGGTCACCAACTGCCTTGCCCGCCGCGGCTTCCAGCTGTTCAGCTGCACGGTTGGCCAGGGTCCGACGGACGGCCTGCTCACTCTCTGGCTGCGGGTCGGGACCGGCCCGCAGCCAGTGGACCAGGTCACCAAGCAGCTCGCCAAGCTCATCGACGTGGTCAGCGTCGAGGACATGACCGCGCGGGCGCCGGTGCAATGGACGACCGCGCTGGTGGAGATTCGGCGAAGTGGTGACGAGCACGACCTTGAGGCGGCGCTGAACCACCCCGGGGTCCAGGTCGTGCGCCATCTCGAGAGCTCGGTGCTGGCGGCGATCGGCGGCCCGCCGGAGCAGGTCGAGGAGATCCTGGCCCGCATTCGCCGGCTGCCGGTCATCGACTGGGTGGTGGGACGCCCGCTGGCGCTTGGGGAACACCGGGCGGTGGCGAGCGCCGCGCCGAGCAATCAAGTGATGAGTGGGAGTTGACCAAGGTGCAGATGTATTACGACGATGACGCCGACCCCCGGGCCCTGGACGGCAGCCGGATCACCATCCTGGGGTACGGCAGCCAGGGGCACGCCCACGCCCAGAACCTCCGGGACTCCGGCTACGAGGTCCGCGTGGGCCTGCGGCCGGACAGTGCCAGTCGAGCCCGGGCGCAGGCCGACGGGTTCCAGGTCGACGACCCCCTGACCGCCTCCCGGGACGCCGATGTCGTCATGGTCCTGATCCCGGACCACGACCAGGGAAGGCTGTTCGCCGATGGGCTGACCGAGACGCTCCGACCCGGGAGCCTCCTGCTGTTCGCGCACGGCTTCGCGATTCACTACGGCACGGTCATCCCACCCCGCGACTGTGACGTGGCCATGGTGGCGCCCAAGGCTCCCGGCCACATGGTGCGGGCCTGCTACCGGGACGAGATCGGTTGCCCCGCGCTCTTGGCGGTGCACCAGGACGTGACCGGGCGGGCCAAGCAGCGCGCCCTCGCCTACGCCAGGGCACTGGGGAGCACCAGGGCCGGCGTCCTTGAGACCACGTTCAAGGAGGAGACAGAGACCGACCTGTTCGGGGAGCAGGCGGTCCTCTGCGGGGGGGTCACGGCCCTGATCACGGCCGCGTTCGAGACCCTCACGGAGGCCGGTTACCAGCCCGAGCTGGCCTACTTCGAGTGCCTGCATGAGCTGAAGCTCATCGTCGACCTCATCTACCAGGGTGGCCTCTCGCTGATGCGCTACAGCGTCAGCGACACCGCGGAGTTCGGCGACTACGTGAGCGGCCCGGTGATCGTCGACGACCACGTGCGCGAGCAGATGCGGGGGGTGTTGCGCCGGATCCAGGACGGCTCCTTCGCCGAGCGCTGGATCGATGAGAACCGCTCCGGGCGCCCCGCCTTCCTGGCCCAGCGCCAAGGTCATGCAGAGCACCCCATCGAGGCCGTGGGCAAGAAGCTCCGCGCCCAGATGGCCTGGATCCAGCCGGTCGCGTCGGTGCCTGCCGAGCAGGGGCCCTCCCTTCCGGCGACCGTACCCATCTCCGCGGAGGCGGCGTCATGAGCACCGACCGCGGCACCTCCGCCGGGCTCGACAACGCGTCGAGCCCGGCCATCGTGGATGTGGTCCAGTTCTTCGACACCACCCTGCGCGACGGCGAGCAGGCTCCGGGGGCGACCCTGCACCTGGAGGACAAGGTGGCGGTCGCGCATCAGCTGGCGCGGCTGCGCGTTGACGTGATAGAAGCCGGTTTCCCGGCCTCCTCGCCCGGGGACTTTGAGGCGGTCCAGCGGATCGCCAGAGAGGTGGAGGGGCCCGCGGTCACGGGTTTGGCCCGGGCCCATCGCGGGGACATACTCGCGGTCCACCAAGCGGTGCGGGACGCGCAAAGGCCGCTGATCCACGTCTTCATCGCGGTCTCGGACATCCACATCGAGAAGAAATTGGGGCTGGACCGCGCCGAGGTGCTGAGGCGGACCCACGACGCCGTGGCCTACGCCCGAGATCTCTGTGCCGAGGTTCAGTTCTCGCCTGAGGATGCCGGCAGGGCCGACCGGGAGTTCCTGTGTCAGGTGGTCGAGACCGCGGTGGCGGCCGGCGCGTCGGTGGTCAACATCCCCGACACCACCGGTTATTGCCTGCCTGCGGAATTCGCCGAGCTGGTCACGACGGTGCGCCAGCAGGTGCGGGGCATGGAACAGGTGCTGGTCAGTGTGCACTGCCACGACGACCTGGGCCTGGCCACGGCCAACTCCCTGGCGGGGGTGGCCGCCGGCGCCCGCCGGGTGGAGGGGTGCGTCAACGGGCTGGGGGAGCGAGCGGGCAACGCGGCCTTGGAGGAGATCCTCATGGCACTCCGGGTGCGCCGGCCCGAGCTCCACCTGGCGGACAACCTGGTGGCTCAGGAGGTGGGTCCCACCAGCCGCCTGGTGTCCAAGCTGACCGGGATCCCGGTGCCTCCGAACAAGCCGGTGGTGGGCAGCAACGCCTTCGCGCACGCGTCCGGAGTCCATCAGCACGGGGTGCTCAAGGACCGCAGCACCTACGAGATCATGACCGCGGAGGAGGTGGGTGCAGGGGCGACCCAGATCGTGCTCACGGCCAGGTCCGGCCGCCATGCCCTCGTTCATCGCCTCGAACTGATCGGGCTCAGGGTGCCGGACAGCCAGATGCCCCGGGTATGGGCCCGCTTCCTGGAGGTGGCGGACACCAGCAAGGAGGTGGGGGACGATGCTCTCTTGCGAATCGTGGGTGAGGTTGGCCACCTGAATCCGGAGTTGGGAGCGATCGCCGGGTGAGATCGCCCAGGCAACAGCTGCGGCTGGTGGTGCTGCCCGGGGATGGTGTTGGCCCCGAGGTCACCGCCGCCGCCCTGACGGTGCTGGAGGCGGTATCGGAGCACGCGGGAATCGAGCTGATCGTCAAGACCGAGGCGGTTGGCGGCCGCGCCATCGAGGTCTGCGGCGATCCCCTGCCCCAGACCACCCTGGCCGCGTGCCGGGCCGCCGATGCCGTCCTACTGGGCGCGGTTGGCGGACCCCGGTGGGACGGGGGAGCGGTCCGTCCCGAGGCCGGCCTGCTCGCCCTGCGGAGCGGACTCGGCGTCTTCGCGAACCTGCGCCCGGTGCGGTGCTGGCCCGGTGCCGAGGACAACAGTCCACTCCGCGAGGACATCGTCCGGGGGGCGGACATCGTGTTCATCCGCGAGCTCACCGGCGGAGCCTACTTCGGACGTCCCCATGGGATCGGCGGCCGACCTCCCCACCGGAGGGCGGTGGACACGACCGAGTACAGCGAAGGGGAGATCCGCCGGGTCGCGCACGTGGCCTTCGGGATCGCGCGCTCCCGCCGCCGCCGTCTCACCTCGGTGGACAAGGCCAACGTGCTGGCGACCTCGGGACTCTGGCGCGAGGTCGTCAGCGAGGTCTCAGCAGAGTACCCCGACGTCCAGCTCGAACACTGTCTGGTGGACAGCTTCGCGCTGCGGATGCTGCAGGAGCCCCGGAGCTTCGACACGGTGGTGACCGAGAACCTGATGGGCGACATCCTGACCGATGAGGCGGCGGCGCTGGTCGGCACACTGGGAATCCTGCCCTCCGCCAGCGGCGGCGGGGAGGGCCCGTGGGTCTACGAGCCGGTCCACGGGTCCGCCCCCGAACTGGCGGGCCGGAATCTCGCCAACCCGCTGGGGGCGATCGCGAGCATCGCCCTGCTCCTGCGACTGAGCATGCGCCGGGCGGATCTGGCCGCGGCTCTGGAGGATGCCATCGCGGGGGTGGTTGAACGCGGCCTGGTCACCGCCGACATGAGGGGAACCCTCGCCACCGAGGGGGTCGCACAGGCGGTGGTGACCCGGTTGGAGGCGCCGGCAACGGCGTGAACCACGGCATGGAACAAGGGGCAGCGATGGGCTCGCGGAGTCCTTCGGGGCCGGGGACAACCGTCGACCGCGAGCCCTCTCGGCCTAGCCGAGAGCTGGGAGCGGCGGCGATCTTCGCTGCTGAGAACCGGCCGTCCTGGGCACCAGCCGCACCGAGAGGTGGCGCCGTCAGCCCAGGCGGCACAGCCCACCTGTGCTCGAACCCCATCGCGGCCCGGGCACTTCTCCCTGCTCTAGGTGGGGCATTGACCCTGACTTCGCCACCCCGCGCAGCCGCCCCGTCCGCAGCCGGGGAGCGGGAACAGCCGCCCGGGCCTCCCAGCTTCGAACGGAACCCTGCTGAGCACCACCGACGGATGAACGCCCTGGACCGAGGAGTTGCCCATGAGCGCTGACCACTCGTCCCGCACCGGCCTCACCGCGTATCAGAAGATCTGGGAGACCCATCGGGTCGGTGGAGATCCGCGCGAGCGGGTCCTTCTCTATGTGGACCTGCACCTAGTCCACGAGGTCACCTCGCCGCAGGCCTTTCACGGGCTGCGGGAAGCCGGGCGCACGGTGCGCCAGCCGGACCTGACGCTGGCGGTCATGGACCACGTGGTGCCCACCTGGGCTCGGAGCAGGCCGACCCCGGACCCCGTGGGCCGCGAGCAGCTCCGCCAACTGGAGGCCAACTGCCGAGCCAGCGGCATCCCGCTATTCGACCTCCACCACCACCAGCAGGGCATCGTGCACGTGGTGGGGCCGGAGTTGGGACTCACCCAGCCAGGGATGACCGTGGTCTGCGGGGATTCTCACACCGCCACCCATGGCGCCTTCGGCGCCCTCGCCTTCGGGATCGGCACCTCCGAGGTCGAGCAGGTGCTGGCGACCCAGTGCCTGTGGCAGGCCCCCTCCGCCACCCTGGAGGTCAGGGTCGAGGGGGAGCTTCCCACCGGGGTAGTCGCCAAGGACGTCGCCCTGGGGGTCATCCGCCACCTCGGAGTGCGCGGCGGGCGCGGGTCCGTCATCGAGTACACCGGCAGCGTGGTGCGCCAGCTGTCCATGGAAGGGCGGATGACCCTCTGCAACATGTCGATCGAAGCCGGTGCCCGCGCCGGTCTGGTCTCCCCTGACCAGACGACCATCGCCTACCTCAGAGGCCGCGCGGCCAGCCCCAGCGGGGCTGCGTTCGACCGGGCCGCCGAGCGCTGCCGCAAGGGCATCACACTCGAGCCGATACCGGAGTCTGTGCGCAAGGGTATCATCGACGAGGAGCTGTACGGGATCGATTGCCGTC
>DAHVMY010000050.1:0-10337 GCA_027319585.1 Candidatus Dormiibacterota bacterium
AGGTGGCCGACAAGGTGTCGGCCCAGGGTGGGAGGGCACTCGCCCTGGCCTGCGACGTCCGCTTCCCCGGTCCTGTGGAGCAGATGGTCCGGGAGACCGTGGAAAAGCTGGGGCGTCTGGACGCCCTGGTCACCTGCGCGGGGGTCCTGCGCGACAACCTGGTCCACAAGATGAGCGAGGAGGACTGGGACCTGGTCATCGACACCCACCTGAAGGGCAGTTTCCTCTGCAGCCAGGCGGCCCAGCGGGTGATGGTGCCCCAGCGCTCGGGCAAGATGGTCCTCATCTCCTCCACCTCGGCCCTGGGCAACCGCGGCCAGGCCAACTACTCGGCGGCCAAGATGGGGATCCAGGGGCTGGCCAGGACCCTGGCGCTGGAGCTGGGGCGCTATGACATCACCGTGAACGTGGTCGCGCCGGGCTTCATCGCGACTCGCATGACCGAGGCCACCGCGGAGCGCATGGGCATCACCTTCGAGCAGATGAGCCAGGGCTTCGCCGCCACCAATCCGATCGCGCGGATCGGGGAGCCCGAGGATGTGGCGGCCGCCGTCGCCTTCTTCGCTTCCGAGGAGGCGGGCTACGTGACCGGCCAGACCCTCTATGTCAGGGGCGCGCCCTGAGCGCGCCGTGACCGGGGCTTCCGGGCGCCTGGCCGGCGAGGCGGCCCTGGTCACCGGGGCAACCCGGGGCATCGGTCTGGCCACCGCCCGCCTCCTGCTGCAGGAGGGCTGCCGCGTCGCCATCTCGGCCCGCAAGCCCGAGGAGCTGGCGCAGGCCTGCCAGGAGCTGGAGGGGGATACGGGTGGCCAGGTGGTGGGTTTCGCCGCCAATGCGGGGAGTCGGGAGGACTGTCGGCGGCTGGTCCGGCAGGTCATGGAGGCCTTCTCCAGGCTCGACATTCTGGTCAACAACGCCGCCACCAACCCTCACTTCGGGCCACTTCTGGACGTCGAGCCGGGGGCCTGGGAGAAGACCCTGGCGGTCAACCTGGAGGGGCCGCTGCTCCTGATCCGGGAGGCCCACCGCGCCTGGATGGGCGAGCACGGCGGCCGGGTGGTGAACGTATCCAGCGTCGGAGGGGCCTCGCCGGCCCCTGGTCTCGGCGTCTACAACCTCACCAAGGCCGCCCTCAACATGCTGACCCGGCAGCTGGCGCTGGAACTCGGACCCGATGGGGTCCTGGTGAACGCGGTGGCTCCCGGAGTGGTGCGCACGGCCTTCGCCAAGCCGCTCGTGGAGAACGCTGCCATCCGGGCTGCCACCGAGCAGCACAATCCCCTAAGGCGGTTCGCGGACCCCGAGGATGTGGCCCGGGTGATCCTATTCCTGGTCTCCGACCCCAGCTCGTATGTCAACGGCGCCGTGATCCCGATCGACGCCGGCTACGGCACCGGCCCGGGGCTGTGACACACCCGGCGACTCTTGGGCAGTTGCACACGTGATGTCCAGGATCTGTGTGGCGTCTCACCTTGCGCAAAGTGCCCCGGGGGCAAATAATCCGGGGCGCGGGACGCGGCGGGCCTGCCGCTGCACATAAGGAGGTTGACCTTGGAGCTCAGGGATACCGAGGAGGAGGCGGAATTCCGGGCCCGGCTGCGCGCCTGGATCGCGGAGCATCTGCCGAAGGAGCTGGTGGGCCTGGGTACCCGCACCAGCCACGTGGAGCTGCTGCGGCAGTGGAGCCGGGAGCTCTCCGACGCCGGCTATGTGGGACTCTCGTGGCCCAGGGAATACGGTGGCGGTGGCGGGCGGCACGCGCTGGAGGGGGTGGTGCTGGAGGAGTTGGCCCGGGCGGACGCGCCCCAGCATCTGGGCACGATCGGGCTCGGGATGGCCGGGCCCACGATCATGGCCCACGGCACTCCCGACCAGAAGGCGGCCCACCTGCGGCCCATTCTCCAGGCGGAGGAGATCTGGTGCCAGGGCTTCTCAGAGCCGGGGGCCGGATCCGACCTGGCCTCGGTCCGCACCAGGGCGGAGCGCAGGGGGGATCTCTTCGTGGTCAATGGCCAGAAGGTGTGGTCCTCGTATGCCCACCTGGCCGACTGGTGCATCCTGGTCACCCTCAGCGACCCGGCGGCCCCCCGCTACCGGGGACTGACGTACCTGCTGGTCGACATGCACTCGCCGGGGGTGGAGGTGCGGCCCTTGCGCCAGATGACTGGGGACGCCGATTTCAACGAGATCTTCTTCACCGACGTCGAGGTTCCGGTGACCAATGTGGTGGGCGAGATCGGCGGAGGCTGGCAGGTGGCCATGACCACTCTGCTGCACGAGCGAGCCACCCTGGGCTTTGCCCTCACCGGATTCCTGGACAGCGGCATCCGTCGCCTGCTGGCGCTGGCCCGCACCCACCCGGACGCGGCCCAGCCCTGGCTGGCCCAGATTGCCAACGAGTGGATCCAACTGCAGGCGCTCAAACTCACAGCCCACCGTTCCCTGGGCCAGCTCGACCGCACCGGGATGCCGGGTCCCGAGGGCTCGGTGATCAAGCTGGCGTGGTCCGAGTCCAGCCAGCGCACCACCAAGCTGGCGCGCCAGCTGCTGGGGCAGGAGGCGGTCCTGGACGACGGCTTCTGGAACTACCAGCAGCTGCGCAGCCGGGCCAACACCATCGAGGCGGGCACCTCCGAGATCCTCCGCAACATCGTCGCCGAGCGGGTCCTGCAGCTGCCGAGGTCACGCTGATGGACTTTCGTTTCAGCGACGAACAGGCCCAGTTGCGCGAGCAGGCCCGGGCCTTCCTGGAGCGGCGCCTGCCGGCCCCGGCTCTGGGCCAGGTGCTCGACTCGGAGGCCGGGTGGGACCCCGCCACCTGGAAGGAGATCGCAGACCTGGGATGGCTCGGGGTGTCGATCCCGGAGGAGCAGGGGGGGGCCGGGCTCGGCTACCTGGAGGAGGCGATCCTCATCGAGGAGTTCGGGCGCCGCCTCTATTCCGGCCCCTATTTGGCGACCGTGGGGCTGGCCCGGCCCGCCATCCCCGAGGCGGCGTTGCCGGACCTGGCCCGCGGAGCGGTGCGCTGGTCGGTCTGCGACGGATCCGGGCTGGCGCCCAACCTCCATCAGGTGGACATGGTGGTGGTGGTGGTGGAGGACCGGGTGTCCCTGGCTCCGGCGAGGGGGGAGGTGCTCACCTCCATCGACGCCAGCCGGCCCATGGGCAGGGTCGATCCCACCGCGGGGGGTGAGGTGATCGCCACTGGAGAACGGGCGATGCAGCTCCGCCGGAAGCTGCGCCTGCGCCGCTTGAGCGCGCTGGCGCTGGAGGCAGTTGGGCTCGCCCAGCAGGTGCTGGAGTGGGGTGTTGAGCACGCGCGGACCAGGGAGCAGTTCGAGAGGAAGATCGGTTCCTACCAGGCGGTGGCCCACCCCCTGGTGAACAGCTTCGTGGAAATCGAGTTGGCCCGCTCGCTGGCCTACTGGGCGGCCTGGCTGCTGGCGGAGGATCAGCTGGACGAGGTGGCATCGCCGGCGGCCTACGCACTGGCTGCCGACGCCGCGGTCAACACCTGCGAGCGAGTGATCCAGGTCCACGGCGGGATGGGCTTCACCTGGGAGAGCCCGCTGCACCGGTACTACAAGCGGGCCTTGTGGATCCAGCACTTTGGGGGGGCGCCTGACCTGCACCGCCGCGAGGTGGCATCCCAGCTTATGCTCTCGTCCGAACCCGGGTCGGCCCCGCTGGGGTCGACATCCGGTGGCGCGCAAGGAGGATCCCAGCCATGAGCATGATGAAGGCCTCGCTCAACAGTTGGATGATGTTCGAACACGCCGGCCATTACTTCCCGGACACCGAGGTGGTGACCCAGGTCGGCCCCTCCACCCGCCACCGCTACACCTACTCCGACTTCACGAGCAGGACCCAGCAGCTGATGAACGCCCTCGACCACCTGGGGCTGGCCGACGGGGCCCATGTCGCGACTCTGGCGTGGAATGGCTACCGCCACCTCGAGTGCTACTTCGCAATCCCCTGCACCGGGCGGGTGCTGCACACGCTGAACCCGCGCCTGCCCACCCCGGACCTGGAGTTCATCATCCAGGATGCCGAGGACGAGGTGATCTTCGCGGAGGAGAGCCTCCTCCAGGTCCTGGAGCGGGTTCAGAGCGCTCTGGCTGGGGTCAAGCACATCGTGGTCTTCGGCAGTGAGGCGCCGCAGACCACGCTCCAGGGGGTGTTGAGCTACGAGGAGCTGCTCACCTCGCAACCGTCGACCTATCCTCGGCGGGAGATCCCCGAGGATACCGTTCTGGGCATCTGCTACACCTCTGGCACCACCGGCAGACCCAAGGGGGTGGAGTACACCCATCGCTCCACCTATCTGCACGCGCTCACCACCACCTCGGGGGCGGCGACCGGAATGGGCCCGCAGGACTGCGGCCTGGCGATCGTGCCGATGTTCCACGTGAACGCCTGGGGATCGCCGTTCGCCGCGACCATGGTGGGGGCAAAGCAGGTCTACACCGGCCCCTTCATGGACCCGGCCACCATCGTCAGCCTGCTCAAGGAGGAGCGGGTGACCATGGCGACTGGGGTTCCCACCATCTGGGCCGGCGTGGCCGAGGAGTTGAGCCGGCACCCGGTTGAGCTTCCCCACCTGCGCTTCCTGATGGCTGGGGGGAGCCAGCCCCCGATGGCGCTGATCGAGCGCTACGAGAAGGAGTTCGGGATCACCCTGGTCCAGGGCTGGGGGATGACGGAGACGTCCCCGGTCGCCAGCATGGCCTGGCCCAAGCACAAGATGCTGGGCTGGGAGCCGGAGCGGTTGCGCTCGGAGGTGCGGATCAAGGCGGGCCTGCCCCTGCCCGGGGTCGATCTGAAGGTCGTGGACGAGAGCGGTCAGGAGGTGCCGGCGGACGGCACCTCCATCGGGGAGTTGCTGGTGCGCGGCCCGTGGGTCATCGACGCCTACCGGGGCGGCGCCACTCCGGAGCGGTTCACGCAGGACGGCTGGTTCCGCACCGGCGACGTCGCCACCAGGAGCGCCGAGGGCTACTTCGTGATCGTGGACCGGACCAAGGACCTCATCAAGTCGGGAGGGGAGTGGATCTCCTCGGTCGACATGGAGGGGGACATCATGGCCATGGATGCGGTGTTGGAGGCGGCGGTGGTGGCGATCCCCGACGAGAAGTGGCAGGAGCGTCCGCTGGCTGCAGTCGTCCCCCGCGGCGGCCAGCAGGTGACCCTGGAGCAGGTGCGGGCCCACCTGCTGGCGAGGGGCTGGGAGCGCTGGCAGCTGCCGGACCGGCTGGAGATCCTGGAGTCGGTGCCCAAGACCGGAGTGGGCAAGTTCGACAAGAAGGTGATCCGCGCCCGCTACGGGGCGGGCACCGTGCCGCCGGAGTAGGCAGGCGCACAGGTAAGGGGAGCAGGCCCAAGTTCGGCTACGATAGCGGCCGGTGACGGCTTGGTCGCGCGCTCAATGGTGGCCATGGGGCTGCCCGGTGCCCGGCCGGGGATCTGGCGGAGTTCTCCAGTGGCGGCGGTGACTCGGGCGGAGCCTCTGCACGAGCCGTCACCGGGGAGCCTGGCGGTGCTCGCCGACCTGGCACGGAGCCTGGTCCTGCGGTTGGATGAGATCGCCGATCGGACGGTGGAGGCGATTCTGGAGCGGGAGCCGGGTTACCGCCAGGAACGCTACCTCACCCTGGCTGAGCTGCGGCGGTCGGTGCACGACAGCCTGGCGGAGTACCTGGGCGCGCTGGCCCTCCTGCCCCGGGGCGGACCGCCATCCAAGCAGCAGGCGTGGGCTACCGGACGCAGCCGAGCCGAGCTCGGGGTCCCGCTGGAGAGTGTCCTGCGCGCCTATCGGCTGGGTGGGAGCGTCATCTGGGAGGAGCTCCTGGAGGAGGCGCGCCGGCGACCGGATCGCCCCGGCGACGAGCTGATGGAGGCTGCCTACTTGGTCTGGCAGCTGACCGATGAGCTGTCCGCCGCCGTGGGCACGGCCTACCGCCACTCGGAGGCCGGGATGGTGAGTCGTGATCAGACCCGACGGCAGGGGTTGCTGCGGGGCCTGCTGCTGGGGGTGCTGGCGGACCGGGAGCTGGTGTTCGCGGCCGAGAGCCTGGGGCTTCCCGAGCGAGGCCCGTACCAGGTGGTGGTCGCCCAGCCGCAGGAGTCGCAGCTGGGCGACCACCTGGCCGCGGTCGGCGTCAGGTCCGAGTGGGTGGTGCAGGAGGGCCGCACGTGCGGTCTGCTGGCTCTCGCTACCGGTGGCGGCGAGGCGGTCCGCACCCGGCTGCAGCAGGTAGGGCCGCTGCGGGCCGGCATCAGCCCGGAGTTCTCCGAGCTCTCGGGGGCAGGCGGCGCCTACCGCCAGGCAGAGCTGGCGCTGCGCACGATCCCGGCGCACCAGCACGTGGTCGCCTCTCTCGACGACCGCCTGCCCTCGGCCCTGCTGATCAGCTCCCCGGAGCTGGCCCGCCGGCTGGCCCTGGCGGTGCTGGGGAGGGTGCTCGGCCTGCCCGCCGCCGAACGCCGCCTGCTGCTGCGCACGCTGGCGATCTTCCTCGACCAGGACGGGTCCCCGGGGGCCACCGCTCGACACGTCCCGTGCCATCGCAACACCGTGCTCAACCGTCTGCACCGGATCCGGGAGCTGACCGGTTGTGACCCCGCGACCCCCGGCGGCGCCAGCCGGCTGCTGCTGGGGCTTCAGGCTGCCGAGCTGCTCTCCATGCTCGGCTGAGGCCGTCCCAGCCAGAGGCGGGCCGCAGGTTCAGCCGAGCCGTTCAGGCCGGACGGCGCGGTGGCTGCGACCCGACCCGAGGTTGCCGCCGCCGACGCGTCCCGGCCCAGCCACCCCCCGTGGGGCGCCCGGGATTGCGGCTCGGGGACCGGCCGCTGGCAGGGCGTGGCGCGGCCGGGCGCGACGTCAGGTGGGGCACATCGGCCACGTAGTGCATGGTGCCGGTCGCGAGCAGGCGCCCGGGGTCAACGAACCTCAGCTCGGGCGCACCCTCGCGCCGCAGCTTGCGCCACTTGTCGCTGTCGTCCTCGGAAAGGAAGGTGAGGGCTCTGCCCTTGGCGCCGTTGCGCGCGGTGCGCCCGACCCGGTGGGTCAGCCACTGGGCGGTGTCGGGCAGCTCGAAGTTGACCACGAGGTTGACATCCTTGATGTCGATCCCTCGGGCCGCCACGTTGGTCGCCACCAGCACCTTGGCCTCGCGCTTGCGAAACGCGGCGATGGAGCGGTCGCGGGCGGCCTGGGACAGATTGCCCTGAAGCTCGGCGGTGGCATGGCCGAGCAGGGTGAGGTCATGAGCCAGCTTGCGCGCTCCATGCTTGGTGCGATGGAAGACGATGGTGGAGGCCGACTGCTGCAGCAGCTGGCTGAGATATGCCACCTTCTGGGCCCTGGCCACGGAGATGAGCCCGTGCTCCAGATCGTCCTCCGGGGGGGCGACCGTCACCCGGCCGGGGTTGGTGAGGTGGCGGTTGGCCATCTTGCTGACCCAGTCGGGCATGGTGGCCGAGGCGAGGACGGTCTGACGGGGCACCTTGGTGAACCGCTGGTTGGTGCGCTCGGTGAGATCCTCGACGTCCTTGGCGAATCCCGCGTCGAGCATCTCATCGGCCTCGTCCAGGACCAGGTACTCGACCGCGCCGAGCCGGGCCGCTCCGCGCTGGGCCATGTCCACCAGGCGACCGGGGCAGCCGATGATCACGTCGGCGGTCCTGAGCTGGTTGATCTGCCCCTGGTAGCCGACCCCGCCGAAGACGAGGGAGACCCGCAGCCTGGGGTCCAGCCGGTTCAGCACCCCTCCGATCTGGGTCGCCAGCTCCCGCGTGGGGGTGATGATGAGCGCCCGCGGGGGGCTGGGCTGGTGCCCGCCCAGCTTCTCCGACAGGGGGATTAGGAAGGCCAGCGTCTTGCCCGATCCGGTCGGGGACTGGATGATGCAATCGCGGCCCTCGATCAGCAGGGGGAGCGCCTGCTCCTGCACCGGGGTGGGGGTGAGCAGCCGCTGCCTGGAGAGGTTCTCAAGGGTGCGCGCCCGCACACCCAAAGCCTGGAATGAGTTCAACTTGATGTCCCTGGGCACGGAGCCCGACTTCGCCCTCGCCAGCATCTGTGTGGTCATGCTTCTCGAGGACGCCGCATGTCAGCGGGGCGAGGTATCACCAAGAGGCTGTAGTTGGCTTATTGCAACTACAGAAGCAGGATACCAGACCGGGCCCGGTCCGGTCCTGGCCGCGGCTGCAGGGGCGGGGCGTCGGCCCCGGCCCCCGCAGATCAGACGGGCGCGGAAGCCGCGGCTGCGCCCTGACCGCGCCCGCTCAACCAGAAGGCGAGACCGAGACCGAGCAGCTCCATGGTGAGGGCGACCGCCCCGCGCAGGCCCACTGCCTCGCCGTGGCCCAGGAGCAGACCCGGGCTGAAGAGCTCGGGCTTGGCGAACGGGAGCCCAATCATGACGTTGTAGGCGTAGAAGAAGATCAGGGCGGCGTCCACCACCATGGCGACCGCGTAGTACTCGCGGCGCGGCCGGGCGACGATCAGGACCGCAAGCAGCGCCTGGACCACCCCGAAGCCCGCCGTGCCCAGTCCCAGCAGCAGGGTCTGACCGAGGTGCTCGCCGATGATCGCGAAGTGGATCCACGCGGGGGTCCCCAGCAGGCCGGCCAACAGCAGCCGGGGCCAGATCCCCTCGGGAAGGCGAGCGCCCTGGATCGCGGGCAGAGACAGCGCCCCGGCTACCAGGAGGATCCCGCCGGCCCCGGTGACGAAGGTGCCCGGGCCCATCTGCGGCAGGGCCAGGGGCCTCAGCGCGCCGGGGGAGTTCACGAAGGAGAGGATCCGCCAGCCGTCGAACACGGCAACCGCGACCACCACCAGGCCCAGCGCGGCCAGCAGGCGCCGGACGGCTGGTGGCCGCCCCTGCTGCATGTGGAAGGCGGTCAGGAGGCCAAACGCGGCGACCACTCCGAGGAGGTAGAACCCGTCCGCTCCCATTCCGCTGACGGTGGTGAGCCCGTTGAAGAGGGTGACCCAGGGGAGGATCACCCCGGCCACGACCACCGTCGCGCCGAGGGCGATCAGGACCGGACCCAGAAAGTCCCGGCTCTGGGGGCGGGCCCCGGTCAGGGGCGGTGAGATCGTCTTTTGGTTGAGCATTTCCTGAAACCTCATGTCGATTGCTAGTGGATCTGTCGGCCCTGGAAACCGGGGCGGCCGGCCGGCCGCCCCGGCGGTCTCAGGTTGAGATCAGTGACCGACCACGTTGAAGAAGAGGAAGAGGTTGGACGGGATCGAGCCCGACACCTGCCCGGCGGCCTGCATCGCCTGCAGTGTCGTCAGACTGGCGCCGGTGGTCAGCTGCTGCCAGGCGGACTCGTTCGTGACCGCGACCACGTCGATCTTCCACCAGCCCCCGCCGGTTCCGTCGAGGATGTGGCTGTGCGCCGGCAGGGGGATGTCGCCGTAGCCGGCTCCGAACACTGGCGTCAGGTCCAGGGTGGTGGGATGGTTGACGCAGAAGCCCACGGTGTCGCACTGGGGAGTCGGGCTGGGGTTGGCGAAGAGGGGCACGATCACGTAGAGCACCTGCATGTTGGTGACACTCTGCCCGTCCGGTCCCTGGGTCGCTGGGAACCCCACCTCGCAGCCGGAGCTGGAGAGCGCGCTGTAGGTGCCGCTCTGACCGCAGAAGTACTGCTGGGGGTACTGGATCTGCACGGTCTGGCCGTTCACATATGCCGCGGTCGTCGCCTGCGAGTCCGGCAGGATCCCCGAGGGCCCGCCACTCGCCGCCAACGCGGTGCCGCCCACAAACAGCGCTGAGAGGCCGAAGGTGGCGGCAACCAATACCGCCCCCAGGGTCCGTGGTCTGTCCTTGATCGCCTGGTAGATGCGCATGGGCTTGATGCCCTCCCTGTCACGTGCCGGAACCCCGCGCGGTGCCGGTCCATTCATTGAGTCCAGCGCGGTGTCAGGTTGTACGGACAAATGCCGCGACCGGATCACGGCACGCCGGCCGCTGGCCGGGGACGGAGGCCGAGCGCCTCCGATCGCAGTCCGGGCAACCGGCCGGGGCAGCGCCCGGACGGCCTCTCCCTGTGATCGCGTCGCTGCCTCGAGGCCGGTCCGATAGGAATCCGCCGCCGGCCCCGCCCGGGAGGCGCGCCGCCTCGCTTGTCCCCACCTCGTCTCGCGGGCTACCGATGGTGGGCGGAGCTAGCCCTTACGACTCACCCACCTGACGCCACGGTCAATCGCGAGGGGCTGGACCGGTCCTGGCAGACGGGGAGGGGGTCAGCCGACGTGGTCTCCGTCAGCACGGCACCTCGAGGTCCGAAGACGACCTCCTGCACGGCTCGCCTGGGAGATC
>DAHVMY010000051.1:0-10051 GCA_027319585.1 Candidatus Dormiibacterota bacterium
GAGACCGCAGGGGCTTTCCAGCTCAAACCCCCACCCTGCGCAGGTGAGTCAAGCAGAGCCTCCTCAATGGTGGCTCGGCCCAGCCCTCCTGTCTTGAGGCCGGCGCTCCAGGAGGCTTTGCGGAATGATCGCCGACAAGCATGGCGCGGCTCGGATCCCCGAGGCCAAGCAGGAGAACGTGGCCGAGCTGGCGGAGAAGCTGGGTCGGATGAAGTCCGCGGTCCTCACCGACTATCGGGGCCTCACGGTCGCCCAGCTGGAGAGCCTGAGGCAGGCGCTGCGCCAGGAGGGGATCGACTACGTGGTCGTGAAGAACACCCTGGCCCGCCGTGCCAGCGACCAGGCCGGGCTTAGCGAGCTCAACCCCCACCTGGTGGGGCCGACCGCGATCGCCATCAGCTACCAGGACCTCAGCGCTCCGGCGCGGATCCTGATGGAGTACGCCCGGACCAACCGCCGGCAGGAGATGGTCCGGGGCGGGATCGCGGAGGGTAACGTGCTCTCCCCAGCCGAGGTCCGTCAGCTGGCGGAGCTGCCCAGCCGGGACATCCTCATGTCTCAGCTGCTGGCGGTGCTGGAGGCTCCCATGTCCCAGCTGGTCGGGCTGCTGGAGGCCCCGGTTCGGGACCTGGTCGGCCTCCTGGACGCCAAGCAGGCGGCTGCCTGAGACCCGCTCGGTTTTCCATCGAATTTGCAACAACCACGTAAGTGGCCTAGGAGGGTGCTATGAGCAAGGTGACAGTAGAGGACTTCGTCGAGGCGCTGGCGGATTGGACCGTCCTCGACCTGGTCAACGCCAAGAAGGCGATCGAGGACAAGTACGGGATCACCGCGGCCGCCCCGGTCGCGGTCGCGGCCGCACCGGCTGCCGCTGCCACCGCCGAGGCTGAGGAGCAGACCGAGTTCTCGGTCATCCTGACCGCGGCCGGCGACCAGAAGATCGCCGCCATCAAGGCGGTCCGGGAGATCACCGGGCTGGGCCTCAAGGAGGCCAAGGACCTGGTGGACGGCGCTCCCAAGCCGGTCAAGGAGGGGGTTTCCCGCGAGGAGGCCGAGTCCGTGGCCAAGAAGATCCAGGAGGCAGGCGCGACCGCCGAGATCAAGTAAGACGCCCCGAAAGCCGGTCCGGGGATCGATTGGCTGGGGTGTCCCAGCAGGTGCGGCTCGCAGGTGTGGTAGCATTGAGCTTCCCTCACCCGTGAAGTTCACCCTACGTTTCCGTTTGCCTGGAGAACTGTAGCTTATGCCGCCAATTCGTGCTGCCATGCCCTCCGCGCCCGCCCGCCTCAGCTACGGGAAGATCCCCGAGATGCTCCAGGTTGGCAACCTGATCGAAACCCAGCTGAACTCGTTCAGGTGGTTTGTGGAGTCGGGGCTGCGCGAGCTCTTCGACGAGATCAACCCCATCACCGACTACACCGGCAAGAACTACGAGCTCCGCTTTCTGGACTACAGCTTCGGGGAGCCCAAGTTCGACCAGGAGGAGTGCCGCAACCGCGACATGACCTTCTCGGCGCCGCTGCGGATCATGACCCGCCTGCACATCAAGACCGGGGAGGCGGCGGGCGAGATCAAGGAGTCGGAGGTCTATCTCGGCGACTTCCCGATGATGACGGGGGAGGGGACCTTCCTGGTCAACGGGACCGAGAGGGTGGTGGTGAGCCAGCTGGTGCGGTCGCCGGGGGTGTACTTCACCGCCGGCGCGGAGCACCCGGTGACGGGCCGGCCGCTCTACGCCGTTAAGTTCATCCCCAACCGGGGCGCCTGGCTGGAGATCGAGACCTCGACCAAGGACATCCTCACCGCCAAGATCGATCGCAAGCGCAAGTTCCAGGCGACCACCCTGATCCGGGCGCTGGGCTACCCCAGCGACGATGACATCCGCCAGTTCTTCCACGAGGTCGACGTCGACCCCGAGCACCGCTACATCGACGCCACGCTGGAGAAGGATCCCAGCCACGACGTCAACGAGGCGTTGATCGAGCTCTACCGCAAGATCCGGCCCGGGGACCCCCCAACCGTGGAGAACGCCCGCAACCTGCTCCAGGCGCTCTTCTTCAACCCCCGCCGGTTCGATCTGGGCCGGGTCGGCCGGTTCAAGCTGGACAAGCGGCTCGGGCTCTCCGAGGCGGAGGCAAGGCGCCGTGCCGAGGACCCCGAGCTGAGGGTGCTGGCGCACGAGGACTTCATCAACATCATCCGCCGCCTGATCGAGCTCAACAACGGTCACGGCGAGCCGGATGACATCGACCACCTGGGCAACCGCCGCGTCCGCGGGGTCGGCGAGCTGCTGCAGAACCAGTTCCGGACCGGGCTGCTGCGGATGGAGCGGATCATCAAGGAGCGGATGACGATCTGCGACGCGACCACCGTCACCGCCGCCTCCCTCATCAACGCCAGACCGGTGGTGGCCGCGATCAAGGAGTTCTTCGGGTCCAGCCAGCTCTCGCAGTTCATGGACCAGACCAACCCCCTGTCCGAGCTCACCCACAAGCNGAGGCTGTCGGCGCTGGGCCCGGGTGGCCTCTCCCGGGAGCGGGCCGGCTTCGACGTCCGGGACGTCCACAGCAGCCACTACGGACGGATCTGCCCGATCGAGACCCCCGAGGGGCCGAACATCGGGCTGATGGGGTCGCTGGCGACCTTCGCCAGGGTCAACGACTTCGGTTTCATCGAGACCCCGTTCCGGCGCATCCACCACTCCCTGACCCTGCCCAAGGACGGCGAGCTCCTGATCGGCCGGGAGCTGCGCGAGGAGGTGGCGGGGCTGCCCGCCGGGACCGTGGTCGGCGCCTCCGAGCTGGCGACCCTCACCAAGGCGGGGGTCACCGAGGTCTCGATCGTCCCCTGGGTCACCGACGAGATCAACTTCCTCTCCGCTGACGAGGAGGACAAGTACACGGTCGCGCAGGCCAACGCCCCGATCTCCCCGGAGGGGAAGTTCCTGGTGGAGCACACTCCCGCCCGCACCCGCCACACCTTCAAGGATGTGCCCATCGTCGACGTGGACTACGTGGACGTCTCGCCCAAGCAGATCGTCTCGGTCGCGACCGCGATGATCCCCTTCCTGGAGCACGACGACGCCAACCGGGCGCTGATGGGCTCGAACATGCAGCGCCAGGCGGTGCCGCTGGTCAACAGCGACTCTCCGGTGGTGGGCACCGGCATGGAGCTCTACGCCGCCAAGGACAGCGGGGAGCTCATCACCGCTCCCTCGGCGGGGACGGTGGTGGGGATCAACGTGCCCCTGGGCGAGGTGGACGAGCGCGTCAAGATCGTCCGCAGCGGCCAGGACAGCGGCCTCGGGATCCTCTTCCACCCCGATGGCGAGGGGCCCGACGTCTGGTACGGGGTGCACAAGTTCGTGCGCAGCAACCAGGGGACGTGCCTCTCCCAGAAGGTGATCGTCAATCCCGGTGACCACGTGGAGGCGGGCGCGGTCCTGGTGGACGGCCCGGCCACCGATCGGGGTGAGCTGGCCCTGGGTCAGAACGTCCTGGTCGCCTTCATGCCCTGGGAGGGCTACAACTACGAGGACGCGATCCTGATCAGCGAGTCGGTGGTGCGCGACGACAAGTACACCTCCATCCACATCGAGGAGTTCGAGGTCGAGGTCCGGGAGACCAAGCTCGGCCCCGAGGAGATCTCCCGGGAGCTGCCCAACGTGGGCGAGGAGAGCCTGCGCAACCTGGACGAGCGCGGCATCGTGTACGTCGGGGCGGAGGTCCAGCAGGGCGACATCCTGGTCGGCAAGACCACTCCCAAGGGGGAGTCCGAGCTCTCCGCTGAGGAGCGCCTGCTGCGCGCGATCTTCGGGGAGAAGTCCAAGGAGGTCCGCGACAGCTCACTGCGGGTGCCGCACGGAGAGCGCGGGGTGGTGGTCGATGTCAAGCACTTCAGCCGCACCAACAAGGACGAGCTGCCGGCCGGCGTCAACGAGCTGATCCGGATCTACGTCGCCCAGAAGCGCAAGATCAGCCAGGGCGACAAGATGGCTGGCCGCCACGGCAACAAGGGCGTCATCGCCCGGATCCTGCCCATCGAGGATTTGCCGTTCATGCCGGACGGGACCCCGGTGGAGATCGTGCTGAACCCGCTGGGGGTCCCCAGCCGGATGAACCTGGGCCAGGTCCTGGAGACCCATCTGGGCTGGGCCGCCTCGGCGCTGGGGATCAAGGTCGCAACCCCGGTGTTTGACGGGGCGACCGAGCCGGAGATCGAGGACGAGCTCGAGCGGGCGGGCCTGCCGCGCGACGGCAAGGTGATGCTCCGCGACGGCCGCACCGGGGAGTACTTCGAGCAGCCGATCACGGTGGGGATCATCTACATGCTCAAGCTGCACCACTTGGTCGAGGACAAGATCCACGCCCGTAGCACCGGCCCCTACAGCCTGGTCACCCAGCAGCCGCTGGGAGGCAAGGCCCAGTTCGGGGGCCAGCGGTTCGGGGAGATGGAGGTTTGGGCGCTGGAGGCCTACGGGGCCAGCCACATCCTCCAGGAGATCCTCACCATCAAGTCCGACGACATCGTGGGCCGGGTCAAGGCCTATGAGGCGATCGTCAAGGGTGACAACACCCTGGATGCCGGGATCCCGGAGTCCTTCCGGGTTCTGGTCAAGGAGCTCCAGGGGCTGGGCCTGGGGGTGGAGATCATGTCCGAGAACGAGGAACAGATCGTGTTCGCGGAGGACGACATGCCCGATCTGCCGCTGGGCTTGGGCATCAACCTGGAGCGCGACGAACGCGACGATGCCGAGGACATCGGCCGCTGAGAGTGACGTTCATTTCCGATTCCCCTGTGGGCGCAGCCGATCTCGGCGAGCTGACTGCGCTCGGGTACCCGCTCATCCACCAATTCGCCAGGAGGCGGACAAGCCTTGCTTAAGCTTGAGAATTTCGATGCCCTGAAGCTGTCCCTCGCCAGCCCGGAGACGATCCTCTCCTGGTCTCACGGCGAGGTGACCAAGCCGGAGACCATCAACTACCGGACCCTGCGTCCGGAGCGGGACGGTCTTTTCTGCGAGAAGATCTTCGGTCCCACCAAGGACTGGGAGTGCCACTGCGGCAAGTACAAGCGCTACCGGTACAAGGGCATCATCTGCGACAAGTGCGGGGTGGAGGTGACCCGCAGCAAGGTTCGCCGGGAGCGGATGGGCCACATCCGGCTGGCCAGCCCGGTTTCCCACGTCTGGTACTTCAAGGGCATCCCGAGCCGCCTGGGGCTGCTGCTGGACATGTCTCCGCGCAACCTGGAGAAGGTGCTCTACTTCGCCAACTACATCGTCACCAAGGTCGATGAGGACGCCCGCGCCCAGGCGCTGGCTGAGCTGGACCCGGACAAGAGTGACCGGGTCGCCGAGCTGAAGCGCGCCGCCTCCGCGGAGCTGGAGAGCTTCCTGGAGGCCCAGGAGCAGAAGGTCAAGGACGTGGAGGAGCTGGCGGAGAAGGAGATCTCCACCGCCCAGGCTGAGGCAGAGGGCAGGCGCGAGAAGCTGGAGGCCGACGCGGAGTCCCTCAGCCAGCGGATCGAGGCCGGGCTGGGCAAGAAGGCGCCCAGCGACATGGCCCTCAAGGACCGGGACGACAAGCAGGTGATCGTCAAGCGGGGGACTCCGCTTTCCGAGGAGCACGCCGAGCAGCTGCGCTCGACCCTGGCGGAGATGCTGGCGGCGATCTCCGCGGAGGAGACCACCACCGTCAGCCAGATCCGGGAGCGGCGGGCCGCAGAGGCTTCCGCACTGCGCCAGGAGATGGAGGAGCGCCGGGAGGCGGGGAACTCCGTCGGTGACGAGGAGCTGGCCCGGATCCGGGCCGAGCTGGAGGAGACCAGGACCCGGCTGGAGGCGCTCACCGTCCGCCAGCTGCTGACGGACTCGGAGTATCGCGAGTTCACCGAGAAGTTCGGGTCGGTGTTCCGGGCCGCCATGGGCGCCGCCGCCATCAAGGAGATGCTGGAAGGGATCGACCTGGAAGCGGAGTCCATCCACCTGCGCGAGGAGCTGCTGTCCACCAGCGGCCAGCGCAAGCAGAAGGCGGTCAAGCGGCTGCGGGTGGTCGAGGCCTTCCGCAAGAGTGAGACCAAGCCCACCTGGATGATCCTGGAGGTCCTCCCGGTCATCCCCCCCGAGCTGCGCCCGATGGTGCAGCTGGACGGCGGGCGCTTCGCGACCTCCGACCTCAACGACCTCTACCGGCGGGTCATCAACCGCAACAACCGCCTCAAGCGGCTGCTGGAGCTGGGAGCCCCCGAGATCATCGTGCGCAACGAGAAGCGGATGCTCCAGGAGGCGGTGGACGCCCTGATCGACAACGGCCGGCGCGGTCGGGCGATCACCGGGACCGGCAACCGCAAGCTGAAGTCGTTGAGCGACATGCTCAAGGGCAAGCAGGGCCGCTTCCGCCAGAACCTCTTGGGCAAGCGGGTCGACTACTCGGGCCGCTCGGTGATCGTGGTCGGCCCGGAGATGAAGTTGAACCAATGCGGGCTGCCCAAGCGGATGGCCCTGGAGTTGTTCAAGCCGTTCGTGATGCGCGAGCTGGTGAGCCAGGGCTTCACCCAGAACATCAAGAGCGCCAAGCGCATGGTGGAGCGGGTGCGGCCCGAGGTGTGGGACGTGCTCGACCAGGTCATCCAGGACCACCCGGTGCTGCTGAACCGCGCCCCGACCCTGCACCGGCTGGGGATCCAGGCGTTCATGCCGACTTTAGTCGAGGGCTCGGCGATCCAGATTCACCCACTGGTCTGCACCGCGTTCAACGCCGACTTCGACGGGGACCAAATGGCGGTGCACGTGCCGCTCTTCAGCGGGGCCATCGCCGAGGCCAAGAACCTCATGATGTCCTCCAACAACATCCTCTCGGCCAGTGATGGCAACCCGGTGGTGGCGCCCTCCCAGGACATGGTGCTGGGGGCGTACTGGCTGACGGTCGAGCGCGAGCCGCTGGCCACCACCGACGACAGCAAGCTGCGCAGCTTCAGCTCTCCCGATGAGGTGCTGCTGGCCTACGACACCGGCAACCTGGCCCCCCACGAGCCGGTGCGGGTCAGGATGCCTCGCAGCCACGTGGAGGTGGTGGCCGAGGGTGCCGACCCCGATGAGCGGGTGATGGTCAAGACCACCGCTGGGCGGGTGCTCTTCAACGAGATCCTGCCGCTGGGTCGGCCGGTCCGCGAGGGTGCGGACGGAGACCCCATGGTCTTCCAGAACCGAGCCTTCGACCGCAAGGAGCTGCGAGCACTGGTGGCCACCTGCTTCCGGCTCTACGGCAACCTGGTCACCGCCGAGGTGGTCAACGACATCAAGCGGGTGGGCTTCGCCTTCGCGACCAGGTCAGGCACCACCATGTCGGCGATGGACATCAAGACCCCCCCGGAGAAGGCGGGGATCATCGCCAGTGCCGACGGGGAGGTCGAGGAGGTCTCGCTCCAGCACCGCCGCGGCCTCATCACCGAGGACGAGCGCTACGGCAAGACCGTCGAGATCTGGACCCAGGCCACCGACCAGGTGACCCAGGCCACCA
Source organism: Candidatus Dormiibacterota bacterium (assembly GCA_027319585.1). Lineage (GTDB taxonomy): Bacteria > Chloroflexota > Dormibacteria > Aeolococcales > Bog-877 > AG-12. The sequence goes on from DAHVMY010000051.1 coordinate 7,521, forward strand.
TGCGTCACTTCGACACCTTCTCTCCGGTTCTGCTGATGTCCCAGTCGGGGGCTCGAGGCTCGGTCCAGCAGATCCGGCAGCTGGCCGGCATGCGGGGGCTGATGGCCGATCCCACCGGGCGGATCATCGACATGCCGATCAAGGCCAACTTCTCCGAGGGGCTGGCCGTGTTGGAGTACTTCATCTCCACGCATGGCGCCCGCAAGGGACTGGCGGACACCGCGCTGCGGACCGCGGACTCCGGCTACCTCACCAGAAGGCTGGTGGACGTGGCCCAGGACGTGATCGTGCGCGAGGAGGACTGCGGCACCAACGCCGGCATCTGGCTCACCGACCTCAGTCAGGAGGGGGAGTCGTTCCTGGAGCGCATCCAGGGGCGGACCGCGGCCGCCGACATCGCCGATCCCGACGGCCGGGTTATCGTGGCCGCCGGTGAGGAGATCACCGATGCTCTGGCCCGCCAGGTGGTGGCGGCCGGGGTGGACCGTGCCCGCGTGCGCAGCGTGCTCACCTGCGGGGCGAGAAGTGGCGTCTGCCGGCTCTGCTACGGGCGCAACCTGGCGACCGGCAAGCTGGTGGAGATCGGGGAGGCGGTGGGGGTGATCGCGGCCCAGTCGATCGGGGAGCCGGGCACCCAGTTGACCATGCGGACGTTCCACACCGGCGGGGTCGCCGGGCTGGACATCACCCAGGGACTGCCCCGGGTGGAGGAGCTCTTCGAGGCCCGCATCCCCAAGGGCAAGGCGACGCTCGCCGAGTCTGGCGGGCGGGTGGAGGTGATCCGCTCTGACGGCACCCGCAAGGTGCGGGTGGTGGCCCACGAGGAGTACGACGTGAGCCATGCCATCGAGAAGGGGATGGAGCTGGACTCCGCGATCGCTGAGGGCGCGTTGGTGGGCGAAGGCCAGGTGCTGGCCCGCGGGACCAAGGCCGGCAAGGCGGTGACCCTTCAGGCGCGGATCGGTGGCCGGGTCACGGCGCTGAAGACTGGTGCTTCCGGCGGCGAGATCACCATCCGGGCCCTCGAGGAAGAGGTGAAGGAGTACCCGATCGCCCATGGCGCCCAGCTCCGGGTGGCCGACGAGGACGAGATCAAGGCCGGTGATGCGCTCACCGCAGGCTCGGTGAGCCCGCAGGAGCTGCTCTACATCAGCGGGCGGGAGGCGGTCCAGGACTACCTGGTCCGCGAGGTCCAGAAGGTGTACCGCTCCCAGGGAGTTGACATCAACGACAAGCACATCGAGGTCATCGTGCGCCAGATGATGCGCAAGGTGAGGGTCGAGTCCGGCGGCGACACCGAGCTGCTGCCGGGCGAGATCGTCTCCCAGTGGGAGTACGACCAGGCCAACGCCGAGGTGCTGGCGGAGGGCGGCGAGCCGGCGATCGCGTCGACGGTGCTGCTCGGCCTCATCAAGGCTGCGCTCAACACCGCCAGCTGGCTCTCGGCAGCGTCCTTCCAGGAGACGACCAGGGTGCTGACCGAGGCCGCGATCTCCGGCAAGGTGGACCGCCTGCGTGGGCTCAAGGAGAACGTGATCATCGGCAAGCTGATTCCGGCCGGGACCGGGCTCGACTACTACCGCAAGCTGCGGGAGGAGGCGATCAGGTTCCTGGAGGAGGCGGAGACCCCGCGGGACGGGTCCGTGAGCCCGGATGGAGAGCCGCTGGCCCTGGATGTTCCGGAGGCGGTGGCGGCCCTGGAGCCCACCGCGGACTGAGACCTGTGAGCCGGCCGGGAATGCTCCCGGCCGGCTCCAGCTTCCGGCACCACTGGGAGCTCGAGGTCGGATCTCGGCGCTCGTGCGCCCTCCGGGCCGTCCAGGCTGCGGTTTGCTGGATCGAGCCTCGGCTCAGCCCGGCTGGTTCGCGCACTGGGGGCAGAGCCCCCGGAAGATGATCTGGGCCTCGTCGACCACCAGGCCCAGCGAGGGGTCCGGCTCCAGGCACGGTCGGGTCTCGCGAACGCAGGGCACATCCACCACCAGGCCACAGCGGCGGCAGACGAAGTGGTGGTGCCATCCCGGGTTGACCTCGTAGATGGCGGCGCCGGGGCCGGCGTCCGCGCGCAGGATCAGGTCGGCAGCGGCCATCGCCTCCAGGCTGTTGTAGACCGAGGCCCTTGCCAGCGGCCGGCCGGTGCTGTGCAGGTGGCCCACCACCTCGTCGGCGGAGCGGTGCCCGCCCATCTCCGCCAGCGCCTGGTAGACGGCGATCCGGGGCGTGGTCGCACGCAGCCCTCGGCCGCGGAGCTGGGCGGCGACCAGCAGGCGGTCCGGGGATTGGTTCAGCTGAGCTGCGCCTGGAACATCCAGAGGTGCTTCTCGAGCGCCTCCAGGATCCCGATCACCAGATCCTGGCTCACCGGATCGAGCTCGCCAAGGCGGTCCAGGCCGAGGCGGGCATCCTGAATCACCAGCCGCATCCGGTCGGCGATCTCGGCAACCACGAGATGCGCGTCCTGGTAGCCGGGGGGGAACGGGGGCAGGGAGCTCTGCGCCGCCACGGTGGCGGCGTTGCCGTCTACCGCCGTG
>DAHVMY010000052.1:0-9398 GCA_027319585.1 Candidatus Dormiibacterota bacterium
GCTCGGATCATGGCGATCGGAGAGGCGCCTGGTGAACGCGAGGACCGGGAGGGCAAACCCTTCGTGGGTCAGGCGGGCCAGCTGCTGACCCGTCTGCTCGAGGAGGTGGGGCTCAGCCGGGAGGACATCTTCATCACCAACGTGATCAAGTCCCGGCCGCCGAGCAATCGCGATCCGCTCCCCGATGAGGTCGCGGCATGCGCCCCGTATCTCGACCAGCAGATCGCGGTGATCCAGCCGCAGGTGATCCTGTTGTTGGGACGGCACGCCCTGCAGCGGATGGTCCGCGATGCACCGGGAATCTCCCGGTGCCACGGCAGGGTTCTGCAGGTGGGCGGTCGCAGTTACATGCCCTTCTACCATCCCGCCGCCGCGCTCTACCAGAGCTCACTGCTGGCCACTTTGCGGGATGACTTTCAGCGGCTGCGGCAGCATCTGGACCGCCTCGAGGCGGCTGCCACCAGTCCCCCCGTGCCTCCCGGTGAACCGTCGACCCCAGTCGCCGAGCAGCTTGGCCTCTTCTGAGCGGGCGCCGCTGCAGGTGTTGGGCCCGCCGGATCCTGGGGTGGTGCGATTCGTGCCGCTGGGCGGGTTGCGGGAGATCGGCAAGAACCTCGCCCTTCTGGAGTGCGGCGAAGACGTCGTGATGATCGACGCGGGTTTGCGGTTCCCCGAGGTCGGCATGGAGGGCGTGGACATCATCCTGCCCGACATCACGTTCCTCATGACTCGGCTCAGTCGCCTGCGCGCTGTGGTGCTGACCCATGGGCATGAGGACCACATCGGTGCTCTGCCCTTTTACCTGCACCAGCTGCGGGTCCCGATCTACGGGACCGCAGTGACGATCGGGCTTCTGCGCAACAAGCTGGAGCGCCGGGGGCAGGCGGGCGCCGCCGACCTGGTGGTGGTGGCTGACGGCCAGGTCATCCGCGCGGGCCAGATGACGGTCGAGTTCATCCACATGACCCACAGCGTTCCCGGCAGCTGCGGCCTGGCCTTCTCGACCTCGGCGGGGCTGGTCGTGCATACCGGTGACTTCAAGTTGGACCAGACGCCGGTCGGGTCCGAGCCGCCCGACCTGGAGCGGCTGGCCGCCCTCGGACGTCAGGGAGTGACGCTGCTTCTGAGTGACAGCACCAACGCCCCCAATCCCGGGGTCACGCCCTCTGAGGTCAGCGTCCGCCCCGGGCTGGAGCGGGCCATGCGGGAAGCCCCGGGCCGGGTGATCGTGGTCACCTTCGCCAGCAATCTGGCCCGACTGGGACAGATCCTCGAGATAGCCGAGGCCGGCGGCCGACGCACCTGCCTGGTGGGGCGGAGCATGCTGCGAAACTTCACCACCGCGAGCCGGCTCGGGGTCCTGCGGGCCCCGAGGGAAGGGATGCTGGCCCCTCGGGACCTTCCCGCGATGGAGGACACCAGGGTTTGCCTGATAGCCACCGGGTCTCAGGGAGAACCGCTGGCCGCGCTGAGCCGCATCGCGGAGGGCGACCACCGCTTTGTGACCGCCAATCGGAACGACACCGTGGTGCTGGCCGCCAATCCGATTCCCGGCAACGAATCCACGGTCAACCGGGTGGTCAACCAGCTGGTGACCCGGGGGGTCAGGGTGCTGGCCGGCAGCGCCGACGGGGTTCACGCCAGCGGGCACGGGGCCAGTGAGGAGCTCTCCTTTGTCCTGCGCCTGTTGTCTCCCCGGTACTTCGCCCCGGTCCATGGGGAGCCGCGACATCTGGAGGCGCACCGGGCGCTCGCACTCGCAGGAGGGCTGAAGCAAGACCGGATCGCGCTCCTGGACAATGGCAGCGCCCTTGAGGTCGGGGAGTCCGGGATGCGCGTGGCGGCCAGCGTCGGCAGCGGGCGGGTCCCGCTGGACGCTGACGGCATGGTGGTGGGCTCAAGGGGAGCCCTGGTGGCGCGCCCAGAGGAGATCCTGGTGGTGGGCTGCCAGATCAGTCGGGCAGAGACCACCGTTGAGGTGGCCGGCAGCCCGGTTCTGGAGGGAGGCGCCCACGGCGAGGTGGCCCAGGCGATCCGCCGCGCCGCGCAGCGCGCCGTGCGCCGCACCCGGGCCGATGGGGGGAGCGCCGCTGAGGTGGGTCAGGCGGTGACCATGGAGGTCGAGCGGACCCTGGCCCATCAGCGGATCGACCACCTCCGGGTTTTGCCGATCGTGTCCCGCACCTGAAGGTGCGCCGCTCGCTCATCATCGGGTGGCTGGTGATCCTCTGCGTGGGCGGGCTCGGAGGAGCGCAATTGCTGCGGCCGGTCCCCGCAGCCAGAGCCGCGATCGACCTGGCCCATGCCTACCGGGCCCCTGGCCCAGCCTTGAACGTGCCGCTTCCCACCACTGGGCAGGCCGCCCTGTACCTCGAGGGAACGGGGTGGGTGGCGGAAACGCCGGGGCAGACCCCGGTTGCGATCGCGAGCGTCACCAAGCTGATGACCGCCCTGCTGGTGGTGGAGGCCCATCCTCTGGAGCCCGGCCAGGCCGGGCCCGCGCTCACAGTGAGCGGTGAGGATCAGTCGGTGTATCAGGCGGAGGCGGCCGCGGGCGATTCGGTGGTGCCGGTCAGGGTGGGCGAGTCGCTGACCGAGCTGCAGCTGCTGCAGGGGCTGCTGCTCCCATCGGGGGACAACTTCGCCCGAATCCTTGCCCAATGGGTGTCGGGTTCTGAGGGCAGCTTCGTGGCCGCGATGAACCGGAAGGCGAAGGCGCTTGGCATGACCCACACGGTGTATGCGGACGCCAGTGGGCTGAACCCGGGGAGCATCAGCACCGCGTCCGACCTCACCAAGCTGGCGGTCGAGATCATGAGCCAACCGGTCTTGGCCCAGGTCGTGGCGCTCTCCAAGGCCGACCTTCCGGTCGCCGGAGTGGTCCACAACTACGACTTCGTTCTCGGCCAGCAGGGGGTGGTGGGGATCAAGACCGGGTGGACCGAGGAGGCTGGCGGGTGTTTCGTCTTCGCCGCCCGGAAGAGGGTGGACGGCATCAGCGCCGAGCTCTTGGGCGCCGTGCTGGCCCAACCCGGCAATGCCTACTCCGGGATCGTCACCGCGGAGCAGGACAGCTTGAACCTGCTCGCCGCGACCTGGCCCAGGTTGGAGCTGGTGACCCCCATCAAGGAGGGCCAGGTGGTCGGGAGTGTGCACACCAGGTGGGGTGCGCACGCGAGCCTGAGCGCCCTGGGTCCCGTTCACTTTCTCGGCTGGCCCGGGCTTGTGGTTGCGCTCTCCGCATCCTCAGGGCCAATCCACGGGCCCGTCGTGGCCGACCGCGAGGTGGGACTGGTGGGGGCGGCCGTGCCCGGGGGCCCGAGCCGCTCAGATCCGGTGGTAGCCGATGGTCCGGTGCCGGGGCCGAGTTGGGAGTGGAGGCTGCTGGACACTCACTTCTGACGACCAGGTCGAGCAGATGTGCGAAGTCGCTGCTAAACTGCCCGCAGCGGGTGGCACCTCCATCTTGTATTCCATCCAGGCCACCCCGCATTGAGGCACCTTGCGATGGCGACAACCAAGAGGCGTCCGCCCCAGAGAGCGAGGGCAACGCGGCGCTCTCCAACCCGCTCAAGGGCCAGGCCGAGCACTAGCCGCCAGGGGCCGCTGGTTGCGCTGAGCGCCCAGCAACGGCGGGAGCTGGGCGCACTGGGCGCGCTGTCGCTGGGGGTGATCGACATCATCCTGCTGGGGTTCCATGACGCTCCGGTGGCCCGCGAGTTCGCGACTGCGATGTCGGCCGGGGTGGGAATCGGCGGCTGGATCCTCGGGCTGGCACTGGTGGCGGGCGGGGTCGCTCTGCTGGCGGGCCCTGCGGCCGAGCGCAGCCTCGGCCAGGTCCTGGCGGCGCTTGCGGTCTCCGCGCTGGCGGCGATCTCGATGGCCGCAGTGGCCAGCGCTCCTGCGGGGGGCCTGATCGGCAGGGAGGTGGGCCTCCACCTGGCCCGGCTCATTGGGCCTGCGGCGGCAATGGTTGCGCTGGGAGCGGTGGCTACCGCGGGTTTGGTGGTGGGGCTCGGAGTCTCCCTGGCAAGGTCGGGCGGGATCGTCATGGAGACGTTGTCGGCGGCCGGCTCGGCGCTGTTCGCGCCGCGTGTTGGTGCCGACGGGCCCAAGGCGAGACCCCAGCCGGTTCGGGGTGGGGGTGAGACGGTTCCCTTGGCCATCTCCCCCGTCTCGGCCCCGATCCAGGCCGCCGAGGCGCCGGTGGGATTGCCGGAACCGTTCCAGAGGATCTTCGATGACCTCGATGAAGACGAGCAGAGGGTGGACGAGACCACGCCCACCCCGGAGGCTGTGGCGGTCCCCGGCACAGCCTCCACACCGCCGCTGCCCGTTCCAGCGTTGGGGGAGGATGCAACCGACGAACCCGACGGCGAGGAGCCGGAACCCAACTGGGTGCTGCCCAGCCTGGATCTGCTGGATTCCGCCCAGGGCAAGCGTGAACGCCTCCAGAACGAGATCCGGACTAGGATCCGGACGATCGAGGCGACCCTCAACAACTTCGGAGTGGAGTCGAAGGTGATGGGGGTCAACGCCGGTCCGACGGTGACCCAGTACGAGCTGCAGCCGGGGCCCGGGGTGCCAGTCCGCCGGGTGCTGGCCTATCAGACCGACCTCTCCCTGGCCCTGGCCGCCCCGATCCGCGTCCAGGCTCCGATCCCCGGGAAGTCGGCGATCGGGATCGAGGTTCCGAACAAAGCGGCCCAACTGGTGACGCTCAAGGAGATCGTCCAGGCGCCGTCATTCGGCGACTTCAAGAGCCGGCTAGCGGTCGCCCTGGGGGCTGACGTCAGCGGCCATCCGGTCTTGGGTGACCTGGCCGCGATGCCGCACCTATTGATCGCCGGCGCCACCGGCTCCGGCAAGAGCGTCTGCATCAACGCCGTCCTGGCCGGGCTCCTGCTGCAGTCGACCCCCAGGGAGCTGCGGCTCATCCTGGTGGACCCCAAGCGGGTGGAGCTGAGTGGCTTCGCGGGGCTGCCCCATCTCCTGGTGCCGGTGGTGGTGGAGCCGGACTCGGCGGTGGCCGCGCTGCGCTGGGCGGTGGTGGAGATGGAGCAGCGGTACAAGCTCTTCGCCGGGCATGGCGCGCGCAACATCACCGTCTTCAACGAGCGTGCCCCTCAGCTGGGCCTGCGCACCCTGCCGAAGATCGTGATCGTGATCGATGAACTCGCCGACCTGATGATGGTAGCGGCCAGCGAGATCGAAGACCTCATCTGCCGGATCGCCCAGCTGGCGCGCGCGGTGGGGATCCACCTGATCGTGGCGACCCAGCGGCCATCGGCGGACATCATCACCGGGCTGATCAAGGCCAACATCCCCTCCAGGGTCGCGTTCGCCGTCAGCAGCGGGGTTGACTCCCGGGTCATCCTGGATGAGATGGGGGCAGAGAAGCTCCTCGGCCGCGGCGACATGCTCTACCTCCCGATCGATGCCGGCAAGGCCACCCGTCTGCAGGGTGCCTACGTCTCCGACCGCGAACTGGACCAGCTCATCGGCTGGTGGAAGGCGCAAGGGCGCCCCACGTACCAGGAGGAGATCCTGCAGGCGGCAGCGCTCAGCCCGAATCCGGCCGACGGCGCCACCCGACGGGATCCGCTGTTCGAGCGCGCTGGGCGGATCGTGATCGGGGAGGGGCGGGCCGCCGCGTCGCTGCTCCAGCGCAAGCTGAACGTTGGGTACACCCGAGCGGCCCGGCTGGTGGATCAGCTCGCGGAGGCGCGGGTGGTGGGGCCCTACGAGGGCAGCAAGTCCCGCGAGGTTCTGATGAACATGGCGGAACTGGAACACATGCTGGATTCCAGCGACGAGGAGGAGTAGGCGGCTAGTCTTGGACCATGGCAAGCACTGAGCACTCATTCGATGTGGTGTCCGACTTCGACCGCCAGGAGTTGGTCAACGCCGTGGAGCAGGCCCGGAGAGAGATTGCAACCCGCTACGACTTCAAGGACGTGACTGCCGAGATCGAACTCCAGGACAAGGAGATAGTCATCCTGGCGGCCTCGGAGGGTCGGGCGGACGCGGTCTTGGATGTGCTCAAGAGCAAGTTGGTTCGCCGCAACCTGTCCCTCAAAATCCTGCTCCCGGGCAAACCCGAGCCCGCTGCCAAGGGCAACGTGCGTCAGGTGATCAAGATCCAGAAGGGAATCGCTGAGGACACGGCCCGGGATCTGAGCAAGCGCATCAAGGCGGGTCATCCCAAGGTCCAGGTCAGGATTCAGGGGGATGAGTTGCGGGTGGTGAGCAAGGATAAGGACAACCTTCAGGCCGTGATTCAGGACCTCCGCCAGCTCGACCTCCCGGTGCCGCTGCAGTTCACCAACTACCGCTGAGGCCGGCAACGACCGCGCGGATTGCCGGGGCCGAGCCGGATCCCCCACTCGCCGCGGCCGGAGCCGGTCTGGATGTGAAGGACCTGGGAGATCCGTTTCCGGCCGCCCACCGGGTGCTACTTCAGGCGCTCGGCCCTCCGCTGGTCACGATCGCCACAGCCGAGTCGTGCACGGGCGGTCTTTTGGGGGCCTCCCTCACCGCGGTGCCCGGGAGCTCGGCGGTCTACCTGGGTGGCGTGGTCACATACAGCAATGCGGCCAAGCTGACCTTGCTCGGCGTCCCCGGAGCCGTGCTGAAGACCCGGGGGGCGGTCAGCCCTCAGGTGGCGGCGGCAATGGCGGCGGGCGTCAGGTCGGCCCTTGGTGCGGCAGTCGGGATCGGCGTAACCGGCGTCGCCGGACCGGGTTCGTCGGAGCGCAAGCCGGCAGGCCTGGTGTACGTGGCCCTGTCCTCGGCAAGGGGAACCAGGCTCGGGAAACTCGACCGTGATCGGGGCCGCCACGGGAACCGGGTCGCGGCAGTCGAGCTGGCCCTGCGGATGCTGGCTGAGGAGCTGGGATCCTGAACGGACATCCAGTTCCGGGGAGGGCCGATGCCATCCGCGGGGTCCCGATGCTACAATGGCGAACACCAGTTCTACTAGCGGCTTCGGATGCTGTTACAGCTCCTCCTCGATCACCAACCCCAACCACCACCAGGAGGCGACCCACATGAGCGTTACACTCGAGATTCCAGGACGCCTGAGCGGCCCTGAGAAGCGGGATTCCAAGGAGTTGGCCAGGGTGAACAGCGAGCGGGAGCGGGCCCTGGTGGCCGCTCTGGGGCAGATCGAGCGCAGCTACGGCAAGGGTGCCATCATGCGGCTTGGCGATGTCAGCGGCCTGAAGGGGGTCGAGGTGATCTCGACCGGAGCGCTGACCCTGGATCTGGCGCTGGGCGTTGGCGGCATTCCCAGAGGGCGGATTGTGGAGATCTTCGGCCCGGAGTCCTCCGGCAAGACCAGCCTCAGCCTCCACGTGGTCGCCGAGGCGCAGCGGACGGGGGGGATCGCTGCCTTCATCGACGCCGAGCACGCGCTGGACCCCGCCTATGCAGCGCGGATCGGAGTCAACACAGCGGACCTTCTGATCTCCCAACCGGATACCGGCGAGCAGGCTCTGGAGATCGTGGAGGCGCTGGTGCGCAGCCAGGCGGTCGACGTGGTTGTGATCGACTCAGTGGCGGCCCTGGTACCCAAGGCGGAGATCGACGGCGAGATGGGAGACAGTCACGTCGGTCTGCAGGCTCGGCTCATGTCGCAGGCCATGCGCAAGCTCACGGGCGCGATCAGCCGGTCCAACTGCTCGGTCATCTTCATCAACCAGCTGCGGGAGAAGGTTGGGGTGATGTTTGGCAACCCCGAGGTCACCAGCGGCGGCCGGGCGCTCAAGTTCTACGCCTCAGTGCGGATCGACATCCGGCGCATCGAGTCCCTGAAGCAGGGGATGGATGTGATCGGCAGCCGGGTCAAGGTTCGGGTGGTCAAGAACAAGGTGGCGGCTCCATTCCGTACCGCCGAACTGGATCTGCTCTACAACGAGGGGATCTCATTCGAGGGGAGTGTTCTGGATGCGGCCCTGGAGGCGGGGGTCGTGGAGAAGAGCGGGGCCTGGTTCAGCTACGGGGACACCCGGCTCGGGCAGGGGCGGGAGAACGTCCGCGACCTGTTGCGTGGCAACGCGGAGCTCACCAAGGAGATCGCGCAGAAGGTCCGTCAGGCGGTTCTGGGTGACCCGGTTGCCGATCTGCCAGAGGCGGAGGAGGAGGCGACAGCGCTGCTGTCCTGAGTGCCCTCCCCCCGGCTCGGGCCCTGGGGGCTCCATCTGAGTTCGCCTGTGCGCGGTAGAATGCCTCAGGTTCTATTTGAATTTTTCTTCCCTCCGAATTGGTGAGGGTTTGATCGGGATGGGTCGGCCGGTGGCCTGCCCCCCGATACTGCGAGGTGGACACAATGACCGCCGCATTGGTGGTGCTGGTCGTCGTCTTGGCAATCATCGCCGTGGGCGCGATCGTCTACGGGCTGCGCGCCTCCCAGCAGAACGGCCTCCGGGCCGCCAAGGAGCTGGAGGAGATCCGAGCCCAGCGGGTTGAGATCGAGGCGGAGCGCAAGGCAATCGGGCTGGAGGCAAAGGCCGAGGCGCTGCGGATCCGGACCGAGCTGGAAGAGGAGCTTCGCGAGCGGCGCTCTGAAGTGGCGCGGCAGGAGCAGCGCATCCTGCAGCGCGAGGAGCAACTTGACCGGCAGCAGCAGGATCTGCTCCAGCGCAGCGAGGCGGTGGGAGCGGAGCTCCGGGCGATCGAGGAGGACCGAGCCCAGGTGGCGGCCTTGCGCGACAGCGTGGGGTTGGAGCTGCAGCGGGTTGCCCAGCTGAGCCGTGAGCAGGCCCGCCAGGAGATCCTGGATTCCCTCGATCGGGAGCTGGTGGTCGAGAAGGCCGACAGAATCCGGCACGTTCTGGGAGAGGCCAAGACCGAGGCTGAGGAGCGGGCTCGGGAGGTGCTGGTCACGACCATTCAGCGGCATGCCGCGGACCAGACCGGCGAGACCTCGGTGTCGGTGGTGCCGCTCCCCAATGACGAGGTCAAGGGGCGGATCATCGGTCGCGAGGGGCGGAACATCAGGGCGCTCGAGAGCGCCCTGGGCGTGGACCTGATCATCGATGACACTCCAGAGACCGTAGTGCTGAGCGGATTCGATCCGGTGCGCCGCGAGGTGGCGAGGGTCACCCTGACCAAGCTGCTCAGCGACGGCCGGATCCACCCCACCCGCATCGAGGAGGTGGCCGCCAAGTCGCGGGAGGAGGTGGCGGTCCGCATCGCCGACGAGGGGGAGAAGGCCCTCTTCGAACTGGGCCTGCAGGGGATGCATCCGGAGCTGGTCAAGCTGGTGGGCACCCTGCGGTTCCGCTACAGCTACGGCCAGAATGTCCTGGCCCACGTGAAGGAGGTGGCCTACCTCTCCGGCATGATCGCCGCGGAGATCGGGGCCGACGAGCATCTCGCCAAGGAGGCGGGGATGT
>DAHVMY010000053.1:0-9143 GCA_027319585.1 Candidatus Dormiibacterota bacterium
GGTGTGGTCCGATCAGGCGGCCGCTCCCGGCGATTTGGTCCAGCTCAGGGTGACCTCAGCCACCGCCTGGCAGCTCATAGCCGGCTGATGCCGGGCTTGGCCGAAGCCGCCCCGAAGGAAGCCGCCGTCAACTCCGCTGGAGCCAAGGAGACCCCGGCCTGGCGGCAGTATCTCGCGGCCAAGCGGGACCACCCGGACTGCGTGGTCCTGTTCCGCCTGGGAGACTTCTTCGAGATCTTTGGTGACGATGCCCAGGAGGCCTCGCGCATTCTCGGGCTGACGCTGACCGGCCGCGACTTCGGTCGGGGTGGGCGTGTTCCCATGTGCGGGGTCCCGCATCAGAGCGTGCAGGTCCACGCCGGCAAACTCTTGGCCGCAGGCAAACGGGTCGCCATCTGCGACCAGGTTGAGGCTCCCGTCAAAGGCGGCAAGCTGGTGGCGCGACGGGTGGTGCGCGTGCTCACCCCGGGGACCCTGGTTGAGGATTCCCTGCTCGACCCGAAGTTGCCCAGGCGCTGCGCCGGTTTGCTGGCGGTGGAGGAAGGCGTCGGGATCGCGGTGGTCGACTTCAGCGCCGCAGAGTGCGTCCTGACGTTACGGCCGGAGTCGGCAGCGCCCGGGGACCTCGTCGACGAACTCCGGGTGTGGGACGTGGCGGAGCTGGTGGTGCGGGAAGACCAGAGCTCGCTGTTCGTGCTGCCAGCCATCTCCCAGAGCACCCGCCGGATCGGTGACTTCGGGGTCGAGGCGGGCAGGGAGCTGCTGGACGGGGCCGGGGTCCTGGTCCCGCAGCAGGCTCCACCCCAACTGGCGGATGCTGCGCTGATGGCCCTGGCGGCGGTCGCGGCTCATGGCTTCGCCGGGAACCTCTCCTTGCAGACTTCCGGCCTGCGAGTCGCCTGGCGCCTGCCGGGCCAGGTTATGGAGTTGGACGCCAGCACCGTCCGCAATCTGGAGCTGCTCGAGCCGGCCGGCGAGTCGGGGTCGTCGCTGCTCGGCATGGTGGATCGCACTACCACAGCATCGGGCGGGCGCCTGCTCCGCCGATGGCTCCGGGCGCCTCTGGTCGACCTGCACCAGCTGCGGGAGCGTCAAATGGCGGTCGGCGAGATGGTGGCGCGTGGCTTGGACCGCGAGGAGCTGCGCGGGCTGATGCGCCGGTGCCGGGATCTGGAACGGCTGAGCGGGCGCTGTGTCCAGGGCCTCGCAGGTCCGCGTGACCTGCAGCAGCTGGCCCAGACGGTGCGGTTGCTCCCGGAGCTGGCAGCGCGCTTGGAGCCGACGCAGGCTGCCCCCCTTCAGGCGCTGAGACCAGAGCTGCTCCAGGCACCGACCGGGCTGGCCGATCGGATCGAGGCGGCGCTGGTGGACGAGCCCCCAGTGCTGGCCCGTGACGGCGGCTTCATCCGCAGTGGCTACGACGCGGAGCTGGACGAAGTTGTGGCAGGGGGTGCTGCCGCCCGGGACTACATCTCCTCGTTGGAGGCCAGGGAGCGAGAACGCACCGGGATCAAGGGTCTCAAGGTGGGATACAACCGCGTGTTCGGGTACTACCTCGAGATTCGGGGCGGCCAGCACCCGAGTCTCCCACCGGAATACGTGCGACGGCAGACCCTCGTCGGAGCCGAGCGGTACGTCACCGCCGAGATGAAGGACCGGGAGGCCGTGGTCCTCACATCGCGGGAGATGGCTCTGGAGCGCGAGCAGGCAATCCTGCGCGAGCTCGTCAGCGCGGCCGGGGCCCACGCGCGCCAGCTGGGCCGGTGCAGCGCCGCGCTGGCCGAGCTGGACTGCCTGCTCACCCTGGCCAGCGTGACCGCGGATCAGGGTTGGGTAATCCCCGAGATCGATGGCTCCAGATCCATGGTGCTGACACAAGGCCGACATCCGCTGGTGGAGGAGGCCCTCGGCGCGGGCCGATTCGTGCCCAACGATGTCACGATGGACGGAGAGTCGGAGCGGATCTGGCTGATCACCGGGCCCAACATGGCGGGCAAGTCCACCTTCCTGCGCCAGGTGGCGGTCATTTGCCTGCTTGGCCAGGTGGGTTTCGGGGTACCGTGCCGGGAGGCTCGCTGGGGCCTCGTTGACCGGATATTCACGCGCGTGGGGGCGCAGGACGACCTGACCGGCGGCCGGAGCACGTTCATGGTGGAGATGACCGAGGTGGCGCAGATCCTGCGGCGAGCCACGCCACGAAGCCTGCTGGTGCTGGATGAGGTGGGCCGGGGCACGAGCACATACGACGGAATGAGCCTGGCGCAGGCGATTCTGGAGTACCTCCACGACACGCCGTCGGTGGCCGCCCGCACTCTCTTCTCGACCCACTACCACGAGTTGACGGCCCTGGACCGCCTGCCGGCGCTGCGCAATTACCGCGCCGAGGTCGTCGAGGACGAGCTGAGTGGTGAGGTCACCTTCCTCCACATCATGGTTCCCGGGGGTGCGGATCGCTCCTACGGCATTCACGTGGCAAGGTTGGCCGGGCTTCCCCCGGAGGTGCTGGAGCGAGCCCAGGTGATCCTCAGAGAGCTGGAGTCCAAGCGTCCATTGGCCGAGGAGGTTGCGGTTGGTCAGCAGCTGACGCTACCTCTGACCAGTGCCCATCCGATGGTCGAGGAGCTGAGAGCGATAGAGGTCGACCGCATGACCCCGCTTGAGGCACTGCAGAAGCTGGCCGAGTGGCAGAAGCAAGCATGAACGCGACCGAGCCAGGGGACGCCCCGGACGGGGGTCGGATCCGGCTGCTCGCGGCCGAAGTTGCTGAGGCAATCGCGGCCGGCGAAGTGATCGACAGGCCGGCCTCGGCGGTGAAGGAGCTGTTGGAGAACTCTGTCGACGCCGGGGCAACCCGGGTCGTGGTCGAGATCGAGGGCGGCGGGGTGGATCTCATCCGGGTGGTGGATGACGGGTCCGGCATGACCGCGGCGGAGCTGGAGGTCGCCTTCCAGCGCCACGCGACCAGCAAGCTCAGCACCATCGAGGACCTTTCGCGACTCCGCACCCTGGGCTTTCGAGGCGAGGCGTTGGCGAGCATCGCCGCAGTCGCCCAGGTTACGGTGATCAGCAGGACGCCGGGCAGCAGTCGAGCGTACTCGCTGACCATTGACGCAGACCGACGGCGCGGCCCGAGTGTCACCGCGGGCCCCCCAGGCACATCGATTACCTGCCGCTCGCTGTTCCACACCATGCCGGCCCGGCGGGCGTTCCTCAGATCCGCTCGCGCCGAGGCGTCAGCGTGCGCGAGGGTCGTCACCGAGGCGGCCCTCAGCCGTCCCGATCTGCACCTTGAGCTCAGGTCCCAGGGACGGCGCGTGTTCTCCGCCCCGGGGTCGGGATCACTGGTCGATGCGACTACTGCCGTGTTCGGCATTGAGGCGGGGGCGGGGCTGCTGGAGGTCGACCATACGGAGCAGCAGCTGAGGGTCCGAGGCCTGATCGGACCGCCGCAGTCCGCCCGACCCAGCCGCCAAGCGCTCGTGGAGATGGTGAATGGCCGCCGCGTCCACCACCGCGGGATCGAAGCCGCAGTCGTGGCCGCCTACCGGGGACTGTTGCCAGCAGACCGCTTCCCCCTGGCTGTCCTTGACATCCAGCTCGATCCAAGCTTGGCAGACGTGAATGTGCACCCGACCAAACGCGAGGTGAGGTTCAAGGATGAGGGGGCGGTGTTCGAGCTCGTCCAGCGCGCCTGTTGGGAAGCCCTGCAGGGCAGTCGTCCCCGATCGCTGGTACTTCCCGCCACTGCATCGGTAGAGACGCGGGCCGAGCAGCTGCCCCTTTCCCAGTTCCGAGGCGCGGGCGATGGGGTGTCGACCTTTGAACCATCGACTCCCGGCCCGGCACTCTCCGAAGCCGGCATGTGGAGCTATCTGGGCCAGGCTCACAACCGCTATCTGCTGGCTCAGACGACCTCCGGTCTGGCTGTCATCGATCAGCATGCCGCCCACGAGAAGATCCTTTACGAGCGCTGGTGGGAGGAGTTGGATGAGGAGTCGGGAAGGCCGCACGCGGCCCAGGGGCTCCTCGAACCGGTCCTGGTCGAGATCCCCGAGGGCCTGCTGGAACAGGCGGGTGTCGGGGGGGCCAACCTGGCGCGCCTGGGCTTCGATGTCGAGCCCTTCGGACCGGCGACGCTTCGCTGCATGGCTGCACCCGTCGGTCTGCCGGTCAGCCTGGTGTCCACGACCATCCTGGATGTGCTTGAGATCAGCGCGCAGGGGACGACGGGAGGAGCGGATCGGCGCCATCGTTTGGCGGCATCCCTTGCTTGCCACAGCGCAGTCCGCTTCGGGGACCGCCTGGATCCCTCCCAGGCCCGAGCCTTGATCGCTGATCTGGCGACCACTCGAGGTGGCGTCACCTGCCCGCACGGCCGGCCGGCCATCCTGCTGTTGTCGGAGTCCCAGCTGCTTGGGGCCTTTCATCGAAGATGACTCAAGTCGCGTCCGAGGCCGTGCTCGCCGTCATGGGCCCGACCGCGGCTGGCAAGACGGCCCTGGCGGTGGCGCTGGCGCGCGCGGTGGGCGGCGAGCTGATCAACGCCGACTCGCGGCAGGCGATCGCCGAACTCAGGATTGGGGTCTGCAAGCCGACCCCCGGTGAACTTGGCGGGGTGCCCTGCCATGGGCTGGACTGGCGGCGCCTAGATGAGCCCTTCACGGTGGCTGAGTTCGTCGCACTGGCTTCCAGGCAGCTGGCACAGTGCCGCGAGCGGGAGCAGGCTCCCATCCTGGTCGGGGGGACCGGTCTGTACGTTCGAGCCCTCCTGGAAGGGTTCGACTTCGGGGTCGCAGGTGAGCCACTGCCCTCACCTCCAGACCCCGGGGGGGAGGATCTTGCCCAGGCGCTGGCTGAGCTCGAGCGCCGCTCGCCGGCGAAATACCTTGAGGTGGACCGCCGCAACCCCCGGCGAGTCTTCCGCGCGTTGGCTCTGGCCAGATCTGGAGTGGCTGCGGCCAAGGTGCGGCCGGGGTGGCGAGCGCTCAGGCTGGGCTGCATGGTCCCGCCGGAGGTGTTGCGCGGTAGAATCAGCCGCCGGTCCGACCAACTGGTTGGCGCTGCCTTGCGGCAGGAGGTGGAGGCGCTCTTGGACGCCGGGTTTCCTCCGTCCACGATCGCCGAGGCGGCGATCGGCTACCGAGAGGCGCTCGCCTGGATCCAGGGCGCGGTGAGCCGGGAAGGGGCGGTCGCTCAGGTGGCCCAGCGGACCTGGCGCTACGCCCGCAGCCAGATGACATGGCTGCGGAAGGAACCCGATCTGGTATGGATTGACGGAACCGCCGACCTGGGCAAGATGCTGGAGTCGGCGCTGCAACTGGTTGAGCGGCGCTTCACCAAGGAGGCAATTTGACAGCTCGGGGCTCAGGTAACCAACCGGGCAAGGCTCGCTTCACGGTCTTCGACGAGTCCATGCAGGCGCGCGGTGAGCGGGCCTTCCTGCTCGGGTGGGCACCGACCGAGCAGGCGTTGCGCGCGGTTGAGGAGGAGATGGAGGAACTGCGGGAGCTCGCCCTGACCGCCGGAGCTCAGATCGTCGGCTCGGATATTCAGCGGAGGGCCCAGGTCGATCCGGGACTGTTCTTCGGACGGGGCAAGGTGGAAGAGGTCACCTCGCTGCGCGAGAGCCTAGACTTCGGCCTGCTCATCACCAACGACGAACTGTCGCCCCGCCAGCAGCGCAACCTGGAGGAGGCCACGGGGGTGCCCATCGTCGATCGCACCGGCTTGATCCTCGACATCTTCGCGCAGCATGCCCGCTCCCGTGAGGGGCGGATCCAGGTGGAGGCGGCGCAACTCCGACACCTCTTGCCCAGGCTCGCAGGCTCGGCGGGCTTGTCGCGGCTCGGAGGTGGCATTGGCACCAGGGGACCCGGCGAGCAGAAGCTGGAGACCGATCGGCGCCGGATCAGGACCCGGCTGGCGTCGCTGGAGCGCTCAATCCGCCAGTTGGCGGAGGAGCGGGCCCTGCACCGCGCAGGTCGTCGCCGGCTCCCATTCCGCTCGGTAGCGCTGGTCGGCTACACCAATGCGGGTAAGTCGTCTCTGCTCAACGCCCTCACCCGGGGCGGGGCGCTGGCGGAGAACCAACTGTTCGCGACCTTGGACCCGACCACCAGAGCGGTCGCCCTACCGGGAGGACAGCCCTGTTTGCTGATTGACACGGTGGGGTTCATCCAGAAGCTGCCCCACGAGCTGGTGGCGGCGTTCCACGCCACCCTGGAAGAGGTCCAGGAGGCCGACCTGATCGTCCATGTCCTGGATGCCAGTCGGGCGGGAGCCGAGCGCAGGCTGGAGACCGTGCATGCCACCCTCGATGAGCTCGGTCTCTCCGACCGTCCCATGCTGCTGGCGGTCAACAAGGCCGACCTATGCTCTCCCGATGCTCGCCTGCGCTTGCAGATGTTCGCCCCGGAGCCGTATCTGGGAAGTCAGCTGGTCAGTGCCCACACCGGGTACGGGCTCGAGTCCCTCCGGGACAAGATCGGGGAGGCGCTGGGCCGCGAGATGGAGCCCGTGGAGACCACGATTCCGTACCGCCATCTGCACATCCTCACCCGCTGGCGGCGCTATGGCGTGGTCGAATTCGAGCAGTTCACCGCGCTTGGCGTTCACGTGCGGGGACGTGTCCCGCACGCTCTGGGCGGTCAGCTGAGCAAGCTGATCGGCGGGCCGGATGCCGAGGTGGCGATGGAGCCGCCCCCGGCCTGAGTCATGAGGGCGGGCTCGGTCAGCTCACGCGCGCAGGAGCCGGATCACCGCCGACACTCTACCCTCCACCTTGGCGTCCTTGACGACGATCGGCTCATAGGTTGGGTTCGAAGGCTGCAGCCGCACCTGTCCGGGTTCCTTGTAGATTCGTTTGACCGTGACCTCGGCATCCCCGGTGGTCGAGTTCTCCAGCCTCACGACGGCCAGGGATCCGTTGGGGGCGTCGGTGCCGGGCTTGACGACCACAAGGTCGCCGTCGAAGATCCCGTCCCCGATCATGCTGTCGCCCTTGACTCGCAGCACGAAGGATCCCTCATCGCCGGCGATTTCAGGGCCGAGCGACAAGTGATCCTCCACGTTCTGTTCCGCCAGGATCGGCGCCCCGGCTGCGACCTGGCCTACCACGGGAAGTGAAAAGGCGCTCAGTCGCTGGCCAAAGGAGTCCGTCAGACTCACCGTCCGCGACTTGGTGGGGTCGCGTCGAATCACCCCCTTGCGTTCCATGACATTTAGGTGGTTCTGGACCGTGGAGCTCGAGCTCAGCCCGACGGCGTCCCCGATCTCACGAACCGACGGGGGGTACTCCCCGCGGCGTGCGCGGGCGCGCAGGTACTCGACGATCTCCTGTTGGCGGGGAGAGAGGGCTTCTCTCATGGGTGACCTCCTGAACTGCGGTTCCGCCATAAGAACATATGGTCGAAGCGATCTTAGCACCCGCTGGCCCGGCGCACAAACTGGTGTTCACAAGCGTCTGGGCCCACCGCAGAAGTACTGGTCGGCGCGGTCCCGGAGCGCGATCGCCCCGGCGGGTCCACTTTGACTGCAGCGGTCCGAGCGGTCAGACTGGGAGGCGACTTCATGGCCATCTTGACACTTCGCTGTTGACGGCCCCGATAGAGTCGCGCCGGAGCTCGCCGTTCCCGGCGGTGGCGGTGGTGATCTGTGCGGCCATGGCCGGGCTCTATGTCTGGTTCGTGCACGCCTATGGGGTCAATGTCCCCTTCGAGGACGAGTGGCACATGGTGACCCTGCTCGCCAGTGTCCACCGGGGCCAGTTGAACCTGGGACTGCTGTGGGCCCAGCACAACGAGAACCGGATGCTCTTCGCCTATCTGCTGCTGCTGGCCCTGGAGCTGACTTCGCGGTTCGACACCGTGGTCGAGATGTATTGCAGCGCCGCCGTGCTGCTGGTCGCGCTGTTGGCGGTGTGGCGGGTTCATGCCCGGACTGGTGGCGCACCCTGGGCGTTGGTGCCGGCGGTCTTGGTGCTTCTGAGCCTGGCCCAGTTCACCGTCGCCCTGCAGGGGTTCGCCTTGGCCATCTATCTGGTGCTCGCCTGCTTCGCCGTGGGGCTCTGGCTCTTGGAGGCGAGTTCGACCTCTGTCTGGCTGCTCGGGTTGGCGGCTGTGATCGGGATCGTCGCGTCCTATTCTTCGATCCAGGGGCTGGCGGTCTGGCCCGCCGGGATCGCCTATCTGATCGCGCGGAACCGCTCCCCCCGAACGGTGGTTAGCTGGACCGCGGTGGGCGTGATCACATCTGCGGTCTACCTCATCGGGTTCAACTGGTCGCTCACCGGTGGGGGAGGATTTAGAGCTGCGCTGGTCCATCCGACCACCTCCCTGCACTACCTCGCCCTGCTGGCGGGCAGCGTCGTGCCGGAGTCCTCAGTGCTTCACCTCGACCTTCGCGCCCTGTCCGCGCTGGGAGTGGTGCTCCTGCTGGCGGCCGCCGCCGCTTACCTGCTCTACTGGCGAATCAGGCCAGCTCCCGAGATGGCCCTCGCTCTTTCCCTGATCACCTTGGGTTTGGTTGTCGACATCCTCAACACCCTGGGAAGGGCAGGGGAGGGGGTCTCATACGCCAACAGCGGCCGCTATGTGGTGTTCAACCTCTGGCTGCTGGCGGGGCTCTGGCTGGCCACCTGCACTCTTTGGCGGCGACTGCGGACGCAAAGCGCCCTGCCATCCCTGGCCATCATCGCCGCGGGGGTTGTGGTTGCGCTGCAGATCACCCTCTCCATCCATGCGGGGTTGGTCGCGGGTCAGGATCTGCATCGCCAGAGGGAGGTGGCGGTGCACCTGGTGGACCGATACCAGACAGCGCCGCCGGGGCTGGTGGAGGTCGACGTTTACCCTTCCTACCCGGTCTTCCGGCAGCGGGCGGCGATCTTGCGACAGCTCCATCTCAGCGTGTTCGCGGGCTCGGGCTGACCAGGGTCGTACGGCACCGTCGTCCCACCCTCACGGGGCGACTATGGTTTCGGTGGCCGTGGAGCTGATACGGCCCGCGCCGCCGACCGGCACCGTACTTCGGCGCGGAAGGACGGGAGGTGGCGTGGTCCGGCTTCCGCATCCGTTCCTCAAACTGTGACAAATGCGACACGGGTCTGAGGACCACCGCTGAAGGCGGTGGGCTCCGGGGCGATCCCG
>DAHVMY010000054.1:0-9002 GCA_027319585.1 Candidatus Dormiibacterota bacterium
ACCGCCTCCAGCCCCCGGCGCTGGAGCGCCGCTGCGGCCTGGACCGAGCAGTAGTCGAACTCGATTCCCTGGCCGATCCTGATCGGTCCCGACCCCAGCACGACCGCGGCCCCCCCGTGCGCCTCCTGCTCGTCGGCCTGCTCGTAGCAGGAGTAGAAGTAGGGAGTGGCGGCGGCGAACTCCGCGGCGCAGGTGTCGACGCACTTGAAGGTGGGGTTGATCCCCGCCGCGCGCCGCTGCTCGCTCACCATTGCCGGGTCTCCCCACCCGGTCAGCTGGGCGATCCGTCGATCGGGGATCCCGGACCGTTTCGCCCGGCGCAAGAGGTCCGGCGCAAGCTCCGGCCCGGCAGCTCCGAGCTCAGCCTCCAGCTCCACCAGCTCCTGGAGGCGGTCGCAGAACCAGGCCGGGTACCCCGTCCTGGCGGCCACCACCTTGGGGTCCATCCCCCGGCTTAGGCTCTCGAGGATCGCGGGCAGCCGGAGATCGGTCGGCAGCTCCAGCCGCTCGCGGGCGAGCCGCAGCGCGGATTCGTCGGGTGCCCCCTGCTCCAGCGACCGCAGCGCTTTGCTGATCGCCTCCTGGAAGTTGCGCCCGATGGCCATCGCCTCCCCGGTGGATTTCATCTGGGTGCCCAGGCGCCGGTCTCCGTGGGGGAACTTGTCGAAGGGCCAGCGCGGGATCTTCACCACGCAGTAGTCGAGGCTGGGCTCGAAGGCGGCGCAGGTCTTGCCCGTCACCTGGTTGGTGATGTCGCTCAGGCTGCGGCCCAAGGCCACCTTCGCCGCCACCCGGGCGATGGGGTAGCCGGTCGCCTTGGACGCCAGCGCGGAGGAGCGGCTCACCCGCGGGTTCACCTCGATCACGTAATAGTGGAAGGAGTCGGGGGCGAGCGCGAACTGGACATTGCAGCCGCCCTCGATGCCAAGGGCGGAGATGATCCGCAGCGCCGCCGAGCGCAGCTGCTGGTGCTCCTTGTCGGTCAGCGTCTGGCTGGGCGCGACCACGATGGAGTCGCCGGTATGGACCCCCATGGGGTCCAGGTTCTCCATGTTGCAGACGCAGATGCAGGTCCCCGCCCGGTCGCGCATGACCTCGTACTCGAGCTCCCGCCAGCCCATCAGCGCCTGCTCCACCAGGACCTGGGTTATGGGGCTGGCGCGTAGCCCCCGGGCCACGACCTGCTCCAGCTCCTCCTGGGTGGTTGCGATCCCCCCGCCCGTGCCCCCCAGGGTGAACGCCGGCCGGACCACCAGCGGCAGTCCGATCTCCTGGGCGAAGGCGGCGGCCTCCTCCACTGAGTTCACCGTGCGCGACGGCGGCACCGGCTCTCCGAGCGCGACCATGCGCCGCTTGAACCGATCCCGATCCTCGGCGTCCCGGATCGCCTCCAGGGGGGTCCCGAGGATCCTGACCCCGTACTCGCGGAGCACTCCCTGGTCGGCGAGAGCCACCGCCAGATTGAGCGCGGTCTGGCCCCCTAGCCCCGCCAGGAGGCTGTCCGGGCGCTCCCGGGCGATGATCCGCTCCACCGAGGCGACCGTGAGCGGCTCCAGGTAGACCCGGTCGGCCGTCTCCTCGTCGGTCATGATCGTCGCCGGGTTGCTGTTGACCAGGACCACCTCGACCCCCTCCTCCCGGAGGGAGCGGCACGCCTGGGTGCCCGCGTAGTCGAACTCTGCAGCCTGCCCGATCACGATCGGGCCGCTTCCCAGCACCAGAACCTTGCGCGGTGCCGGCTCACCGGCCGCTACCCCCTCCGTCAGCGTCGCCACACCGCTGGCCGGGGCCCGGCAGAGGCCCAGAAACTCATCGAACAGGAGCTGGCGGTCCTGGGGTCCGGGGCTGCCCTCCGGGTGGTACTGGACCGAGATCACCGGCAGGGTCGCATGCCGGAGCCCCTCCACCGACTTGTCGTTGAGGTTGCGCTCGGAGACGAACCAGCCCGAGTCCTGGGGGATGCTGTCCTCGTCGACCTGGAACTCGTGGTTCTGAGGGGTGACGAACACCTTGCCGGTGCGCAGATCCTGCACGGGATGGTTGCCGCCATGGTGCCCGAAGGGCAGCCGGCTGGTGCTGGCGCCGATGGCGCGGCCCACCAGCTGGTGGCCCAGGCAGATCGCCAGGACCGGGTACCGGGCGATGACCGCGGCGGTGAGCGTGACCTCGGCGGGCAGGGTGGCCGGGTCTCCCGGGCCGTTGGCGAGCACCACCCCGTCCGGGTGCAGCTGCTCCAGCTCCTCCAGTCTGCAGCTGTGGGGGAGCAGGAACACCTCCGCCCCCCGGCTCACCAGGGAACGAAGGGTGTTGCGCTTGACCCCGAAGTCGACCACGGCGATCCGCAGCCCGCGGCCGGCCTGGCTGCGCTCGGCGGGGGATATCCCCCGCACCAGGGCGGGGTGGAGCGCCTCCGTGATCCGCTGGATGGTCCGGCAGGAGACCTCTGCGACCAGCTCCTGCTCCGACAGCGACGGGGCCTGGCGGGCCATCTCCACCAGCTCGCCCGGGGTGGCCAGGGCCTCCGGGGCGAGCGCGGCACGCAGGGTGCCGTGATCTCGCAAATGCCGGGTGAGCGCCCGGGTGTCGACCTCCTGGAGCCCCGGCACCCCCTGCTCGGTGAGCCACCGCTCCAGGGTTCGCTCGGCCTGCCAGTGCGGTGCGGTCCGGCTGGCTCTGGAGATGATCGCCCCCCTCGCCCAGGCCCGCCCGGACTCCATGTCGACCGCCGCGGTCCCGACGTTGCCGATGAGGGGCTGAGTGAAGGTCAGGAACTGGCCGGCGTAGGAGGGGTCGGTCAGCACCTCCTGGTAGCCGGTCATGCAGGTGTTGAAGACCACCTCACCAAGGGTCGGGCGGTCCCAGCCGGCCTCGCCCAGCCACTCTCCCGAGAAGCAGGCCCCCGACTCCAGCGCCAGCACGCCCGGCCGGCGAACCGATCCGTCAGCCAAGGCCCAGCTCCTGGCCGAGGTGCGGGGCCAGATGCGCCAATCGGCCCCTGGAGAAGGTCGCCAACGCCACCCCGGAAAGCTCGCGATGCCAGAACGGGCTGTTGCAGCCACCGGAGAGCCAGCTCTGCCGATCCGGGGTCCAGCGGGCACCGGGGTCCAGCCAGGTCAGGTGCGCGGGCCTGCCCTCGACCAGCCCGTGGTCGGGAAGGATGCCGGCCGACGCCCGCAGCACGGCCCTGGGGCCGGTGGTCAGCGCGGCCACCACCCGGGGCAGGTGTTCCGTCGCTCCGGGCAGGCCCAGGAGCACCGAGACCACGGCCTGGATCCCGCTGAACCCGGCCGGCCCCGGCTGGGTCGGATCCAGCCCGGCCTCGTGCGGTGCGTGATCGCTGGCGACCGCGTCGATGGTGCCGTCGAGGAGGCCCTGCCAGAGTGCGTCGCAGTCGGCCCGGGTACGCAGTGGAGGGTTGCACCGGAGCTGCCCGCCGTCGGCGCCGAGCTCGACCAGCAGGCTGTCCAGTGCAAGATGGTGGGGGGTGACCTCCGCGGTCACGGGCAGCCCCTCCTGCTTGGCATGCCTCACCATCTCCACCGAGCCGGCGGTGCTGAGGTGCTGCAGGTGGAGGCTGGCCGAGCCGGTTCCGCGGGCGGCGTCCAGAGCGGCACTGACGGCCGCCTCCTCCGCCTCGGCCGGGCGGGTCGTCCAGCCCGTGGGGTCGCCGCCTGCCCACTCGTTGGCCATGGCCAGCATCCGCTCGTCCTCGGGGTGGACCGCGAGCGGCACCCCCAGCCGGTCAGCGCGCGCGAGCAGCTGGCCGAACAGCTCCGCCGAGGCCCCATTGCGACCGTCGTCGGAGAGGCCCGCGGCACCCGCCGCCACCAGCTCCTCCAACGGCGCCGGTTGCTCACCGTCGAGCCCCTTCGTGCAGGCCGCGAACTGCAGCACCGGGATCCGGCCCAGGCTGCGGTTCTTGGCCGTCACCTGGCGGAGCCTGCCCACCGAGTCGATTGGCGGGTGCAGGTTCGCCATCGCACAGACCGCTCCGTAGCCCCCCGCCGCCGCTGCGGCGGTGGCCTTAGCCACCCGCTCCTTCCAGGGTTGGCCCGGCTCGCGCAGGTGGAAGTGCAGGTCCAGGAACGCGGGACTGACCAGGGTCCCGGCTCCGGGCAGCACCTGGGCGCCCTGGGGGACCCTCCGGACGCGGCCCAGCTTGGTCAGGATCCCACCCCTCACGAGGATGTCACAGCTCTCCAGGTCGAGCCCCTGAAAGGGGTCGATCGCGCGGACGCCGGTCAGCACGATGTCCCTCATCGGCCCGCCGCCATGTTCTCAGCGCCCAGGCGCACCGCATCCTCTCCGTCGAGTTCCGCGAGGTGCACGAACACGCGCTGGACGGGCGAGGTGGGGAGGTTGCGGCCGACGTACGTCGCCCGCAAGGGCAGCTCGCGGTGGCCCCGGTCGACCACCACCAGCAGCTCGACCAGCGCGGGCCGGCCCAGCGCCGCCAGCGCCGCCAGGGCAGCGCGACCGGTCCGGCCGTGGTACAGGACGTCATCCACCAGGACGACCACCCGGTCGTGGACCGAGCCCGGGTCGGCGGCCGGCAGCAGGTCGCTCCACGGGCCGGGGCTGGTCGGGCGCGGCCCGTCGTCCCGGTGAGGACCGACGTCCAGGGCCACCGCCGCCCACCGCTGCCCGCTCTGCTCCTCGACCAGATTCCGCAGCCGGGCGGCCAGGAAGACCCCCCTGGTCGCGATCCCGCAGAGGGTGATCCCCGGCCCCCCGGGGTGACGCTCTTGGAGCTCCCTGGCCAACCGCCACAGGATGCGGTGGAGCTCCTCGGGGCCGGCCACCGCGGTGGCGGCCACCTCAGCGCGCACCGGCTCGCTCACCGGCTGAGCACCGTGGCCAAGAGCGCCATCCGCACCGGGACCCCGTTGCGGGCCTGGCGGAAGTAGGCGGCCCTGGGATCCTGGTCGACCGCCGGGTCGATCTCCCCAACCCGGGGCAGGGGGTGCATGAGGATCGCACCCTGGGGCAGCCGCACCATGGTGGCGGGCGTCACCCGGTAGCGGTCTCGGGCCTCCTCCTCCCGGTCCAGCGGGGCCGTCAGCCGCTCGGTCTGGATCCTGGTCTGGTAGACCACGTCGGCATCGGCGACCGCCTCCATGAGGTCCGGGACCTCCTTGACTTCGACCCCCCGGCGGCGCAGACGGGCGACCATCTCGTCGCTCATCCGCAGCTGCTCGGGGGCCACCAGGGTCAGCTCCAGCCGGGGATACGAGGACATCAGCTCGGCCAGCGAGTGCACGGTCCGGCCGTTGGCCAGGTCCCCGACCATGACCAGCCGGATGTGGTCCAGCCGGCCTAGCTCCGAGAAGATGGTGTAGAGGTCCAGGAGGGCCTGGGTCGGGTGCTCTCCCCGGCCGTCACCCGCATTGATGACCGGGACCGAAGCCACCGCCGCCGCCCGCTGGGCCGCCCCCTCCTCGGGATGGCGCAGGACGATGCAGTCCGCGTAGCCGCCAACGATCCGGATCGTGTCCTCCAAGGTCTCCCCCTTGATCGCCGACGAGAAGTCACGGGCGTTCTCGGTGCTGACGACCTGGCCACCCAGCCGGAGCATTGCGGTCTCGAAGCTGAGGCGTGTCCTGGTGCTGGGCTCGTAGAACAAAGTCGCCATCAGCCTTCCGCTGAGATGGGTGAGGGGCTCGCTCAGGAGACGGTCCATCTCGTCGGCGCGGGCGAAGAGCTCGGAGATGACCGGGGGGGTGAACTGCGCAGCCCTGAGGATGTGCCGGAGCTGCCGTGGGCCGCCTGGGTTCGCCATCAGGACCTCCGAGCAGGGCCCGAGGGGTCCGCAAGGCAGCCCGGGCGGCGCAGCCGCCCAACCTCCTTGTCGGCCTCACGGGGCCGTCTTTAAGGATGCGCTGGCAAGAGTATAGGGGCTAACCGCATGGCGGCGGCGACCGGATCCGCCCGAACCGGGACCGTCCGTCCAGGGGCAGGGATCAATTCAAAGTCCGCCGCGGAATCCCTGACCGAGGCTGGTAGGGCTCCCCCGCCGGATAGCCATTCGTACCGCGGCCAAGACACCTGACGCCGTGCCGCTGCAGCGCCACTGCTCCACACAGCCCCACCACTTCGCGCAGACCACGACCCCGTCTCTCCGGGCGGTCCCCGCAGCTTGGGCACGGCCCCACCGGCGCCCGTCTTGCCGCCTCCGTCGCCACCGTCGCCACCACCGGGGCTGACTGCATCCGCAGCTGCCACATCAGCTCCGCCTCAAACTCCCCAAAGTCCGCCTGGTCAGCTCCGCCTCCGCCTCGACTACCACGCGCGCGCAGACCCGCTCGATGGCCTTTGGTTCAGTCAACCCATCGTCAGGGGAGACTCTTCTGTCTCCGCCCCTGCTCGACCGCAGAAACCCGAGATTCCTTTGCCCGCTCCCCCGCCCGCCACCTGGGCGAGGCGGGTCGGCGGGCGCCGTATCCAGCTCCGGCAGCCCCGGATCAGCCGCCTCATCCTCCAAGCTGTGCGCGGGGCGGCTGCTCCCGCCGGGCTTGAGTTGGCCGGGAATGGGCGGAGGCGAGCCGGAGCCCCAGTTGCAGCAGGTGGCGGCGCAGGGTTGCTGGTGCGCTCACCTCGAACGGCACCCCCAGATCCACGAGAAAGCCGGCTGCCCAATCCAGCCGGTGGGCGCCGAAGGTGATCCGGGTTCGCACTCCGGCAGCCTCCACCATCGAGACGCTGGCGGGCACGTGAGCTGCCACCTCGCCGAGGGGCGCGTCCAGCTCGGCCACCACCCGGTAGCGGTAGGCTCCCACCGCCACCGCCTGGGCCACGAGTTGCCCGGGGTCGGGTCCCTCGCGGGGCACGAAGGTCCAGCCCGTGCGGTCCAGGACGCCGATACGGTCGATCCGGAAGGTGCGCCAGTCCGAGCGGTCCAGATCGTAGGCGACCAGATACCAGTGCTCCTCGGTGGCCACGAGGCGGTAGGGCTCAGCGCGGCGGACCGCCCGCCCGCCGGCGGCCGCCTCGTACTCGAAGGTGACCCGCTCGTGCACCTGGCAGCAGGCCGCGAGCGTCACCAGCCGCTCGGTGGGGATCAGGGGCCGCGAGCGGTCGATCGAGATCGACGTCGCCCTGAGGGTGGTGACCTGGCGGCGGACCTCAGCCGGGAGGAAGCCGTCCAGCTTGGCGAGAGAGCCGGGGCTGCCAGGTCCGGCCCCGGCTGCTGCCCATCCGCCCGGGGCTCCCAGGCTCACCGCCAAGCTGGCGGTCTCCGCTCGGCTCAGGACCAGCGGTGGCAGCGCGGAGCGGTCGCCCAGACGGTAGCCACCACCCGCCCTTCCGGGCAAGGTCGAAATGTGATAGCCGGCCGAGCGCAGCCGGTCCACGTCCCGGCGCAGGGTGCGCTCGGTGACTCCCAGCTCCCCGGCAAGCTCCCGGCCGCGGATTCCCGGGGTTCGGTGTAGGAGATCCAGGAGGCGGAGCAGGCGGAGGGCGGCTTCCGACATCCCGTCATCATGGCGCCAATGAGGACGCTTAGTGTCCGCATTGGCGCCTAAGGTCGGGGAGAACCGCCAGCAGACAAGGAGGCCGACCATGAGCGACTTGATCCTCTTCCACCACGCCCAGGGACTCACCGAGGGTGTGCTGCACTTCGCTGAGGAGCTGCGCACCGCCGGGCATCACGTCACCGCGCCCGACCTCTACGAGGGACGCACCTTCGCCACGGTGGAGGAGGGGGTGGCGCATGCCCAGGAGATCGGGTTTGCGACGGTCCTGGAGCGAGCGCGCCTGGCGGCCGAGTCGCTCCCCGAGGGCTTGGTGTATGCCGGCTTCTCCTTGGGGGCGATGGCGGCGCAGATGCTGGCCCAATCCCGCCCTGGAGCCGTCGGCGCTCTGCTCTTCCACGGGTGCGTCCCCCCCACCGAATTCGGGGACGGCAGCTGGCCCCCCGGCGTGGGCCTGCAGATCCACGCCATGGACCGCGACCCCTACTTCGTGGACGAGGGTGATGAGAAGGTGGCCCGGGAGCTGGTGTCCCGGGTTCACGGGGCCCGGCTGTACCTGTACCCGGGCAACCAGCACCTCTTCGCGGATCGCAGCCTTGCCGCATACGACCCGGCGGCAGCTCGGTTGCTGACGCAGCGCGTGCTGGCCTTCCTGGCCCTCGTGGACCGGGAGGAGCCGGAAAGCCAGGAGGGGGAGCTGGAGATGCTCGAAGGCTACCTGTCACTGCAGCGCCAGACCGTGCTGGCCAAGGCCGCGGGGCTGGACAGGGAGGGAATGGCGAGGTGCCTGCCCAGCTCGACCCTCTCACTGGGGGGGCTTTTGTACCACCTGGCGCTGGTCGAGGAGAGCTGGATGGAGGTCCACTTCGCTGGCCGGGAGCTCCCGGACCCCTGGCGCGGGGTAGACTTCGACGCCGATCCGGAGTGGGAGTTCCGCACCGGGGGGGAGCTCGAGCCAGAGCTGGTGCGCCAGCGGTACCGGGAGGCGGGCGAGCGCACCCATCGGGTGATCGCCGAGTCCGAAGGCCCGCGCCGCCTCTCGGCTATGCCTGCCCACGATGGCCGCCCCTTCTCCCTCCGGTGGGTGCTGCTGCACCTCATCGCGGAGACGGCGCGGCACAGCGGGCACGCCGACCTGATCCGGGAGGCCATCGACGGGAGCGTCGGGGAGTAGCGCGAGAGCTCCGGCCCCGGCCGCCGCTCCGGTCGGGGCGGTACCTTCAAAATGGCGCGGAGGGCGAGTAGGCGCTGGATCATCGCGGTGGGCGACGAGGTCCTCTCCGGGCATACCGCCGAGTCAAACTCCCACTTCCTGGCCGACCGGCTCCGGACAACCCCCCATCCAGTCTCCCGAATGGTCGTGCTCCGTGGGCGGGTGCCCGCAATCGTTGCCGAACGCTCCCTGGCCGCCGCCGGCGATGCTGCCAGGGCGTTCTGCCGCAGAGGCCAGGACCCCGCCCCGGACGACCGGACCGATGAGGTCAAGGCCGAATCCTTCGGAGGGCCGTTGGTTGGGGGCCTGGCCACGATGGA
>DAHVMY010000055.1:0-8569 GCA_027319585.1 Candidatus Dormiibacterota bacterium
CCCGCGGTTTACGCTGTTCCGTCAGCCTCCCATTCCTCGTTGTCCGAGGAGCTGCGCCGGCTGATCGACGAGTCGCTGGCGCTCTCTCCCAGACGGACCCTGGTGACGGACCAGGGCGGCAACGTCGGGGCCGGATCGGGCTCGGCGGAGGCGATGGCGCTGGCCGAGGGCCTGCGGCAGGATCCCGCCTACTGGGAGCCGGTCCTGGGGCGGATCGCCAACCCCGGGCTGCGCAAGTTCGTCTCTTTGAACACCGCGCTGATGCGGGGCGGGGCGGCCATCCGGATCCCCCGGGGGGTGGCGGCCGAGCCGGTGCGGCTGATCAACCACGTCGACTCCGGAGCGGCCTCCTTTCCACGAGCGGTGGTAGTGCTCGAGGAGGGTGCGAGCCTCACCCTGGTCGAGCAGTGGACCTCCCCCGACCAGGACCAGAGCCTGCTCGCGCCGGTCGTGGAGATCCGGCTGGACCAGGGGGCGCAACTCACCCATGTGGTCGAGCAGCGCTGCGGCGATCGCAGCGTCGTCCAGTCCACGGTGAGGGTCCGGCTGGGTGCCGACTCCCACTACGACCTGCGCTGGGTGCTGGTCGGCGGGCGCTGGCAGAAGAGCTATTTCGATGTCGAGATGCTGGGCGAGGGCTCCGAGTCCAAGGCGACCGGGCTCTGCATCGGCCGCCGCGACCAGCACTTCGACGTGCAGACGCTGCAGGACCACGCGGCCCGGGGCGCGATCAGCGACCTCCTCTACCGGGTCGCGGTGGCGGAGAGCTCCCGCTCGGTCTTCGCGGGGCTGATCCGAGTCGAAGAGGGCGCCCAGAAGACCAACGCCTACGTGCAGAACCGCAACCTGCTGCTGAGCCCCAAGGCCAAGGCGGACAGCAACCCCACCCTGGAGATCCTGGCCAACGACGTCCGCTGCACCCACGGCTCCACCGCGGGCCGGATCGACGACAACCAGCTCTTCTACTGCGAATCGAGGGGTATCCCCAGAGAGCAGGCGAGGCGCCTGGTGGTTGAGGGTTTCTTCGCCGACGTGGTCGACTCCTTTCCCGAGGGTCCGATCCGGGAGTCGGCGGACGCGGCGGTCCAGGAAGCGCTGGCGGAGCTGGCCGACTCCGGTGCGCTGGCGGCCGGCCCGGGCTGATGGAGGAATGGATCAGGATCTGCCCCGCGGAGGCGATCCCGGAGGGTCATGCCGCGCGGGTGGAGGTGGGCGACCTGCCCATCGCCCTGTTCAACGTGGGCGGGGAGTATCACTGTCTGGACGACACCTGCAGCCACGCTCTGGCCTCGCTGTCGGAGGGCGAGCTGCATGAGGATCTCTGCACCGTGGAGTGCCCGTTGCACGGCAGCCAGTTCGACCTGCGCTCGGGCGATCCGGTCTCCTTCCCGGCGGTGGAGCCGGTGAGGGTGCATCCGGTGGAGGTGCGCGACGGTGAGCTCTGGGTGAGCCTGGAGGAGGAGTGACTCAGACCGGGTCGGCCGCGCCGGTGGCCAGCACCCCGCTGGAGGTGGAGCGGCTGCGCGGCGACTTCCCGATCCTCCAGGAGGTGGTCAACGGCCATCCCCTGGTCTACCTCGACAGCGCCGCCACCTCCCAGAAACCGGAGTCCGTGATCCGGGCGATCTCCGACTACTACCGGTTCGCCAACGCCAACGTGCACCGCGGGGTTCACGCCCTCGGGGAGCGGGCGACCGAGGTCTTCGAGGGGGCCCGCGAGGATGTGGCGCGATTCATCCATGCCGACTCCAGAGGGGTGGTCTTCGTGCGCAACACCACCGAAGGGCTGAACCTGGTCGCCCAAGCGTTCGCCAGGCCCCGGTTCGGCCCCGGCGACCGGATCGTGGCGACCAAGATGGAGCACCACTCCAACCTGGTCCCCTGGCAGCAGGTGAGGGACCAGACCGGCTGCCGGCTGGAGTTCATCGAGCTGACCGAGGAGGGCCGGCTCGAGGAGCAGTCGGTGGAGCGGCTGCTGCAGCCTCCCACCCGGCTGCTGGCGGTCACCCACGTCAGCAATGTCCTGGGCACGGTGAACCCGATCCGTGAGCTGGTGGAGCGGGCCCACCGCGAGGGGATCGTGGTGGTGGTGGACGGAGCTCAGGCCGTGCCCCACATGCCGGTGGACGTCGCGGAGCTCGGCGCCGACTTCTACTCGTTCTCGGGCCACAAGATGCTGGGCCCGACCGGGACCGGGGTCGTCTACGGCAGGCCCGAGCTGCTGGAGCAGATGCCGCCGTTTCTGACCGGGGGCTCGATGATCTCCGTCGTCACCCTGGAGCGGACGACCTGGAACGAGATCCCCCATCGCTTCGAGGCCGGGACCCCGGACATAGCGGGGACCGCGGGGCTGCGGGCCGCGATCTCGTACCTGGAGGAGGTGGGGATGGAGGCGATCCACCGCCATGCGGTGGACCTCACCGACTACGCCATGGAGGCGCTGTCAGAGGTGCCCGGGCTCATCCAGTACGGACCCAGGGGTGAGGACCGGACCGGCATGGTGTCGTTCAACCTCAAGGGTGTCCACCCGCACGACGTCGGCACCATCCTGGACCGGGAGGGGGTGGCGGTCAGGGCCGGCCATCACTGCTGCCAGCCGCTGATGCGGCAGCTGGGGGTCGCGGCCACCACCAGGGCGAGCTTCTATCTCTACAACAGCCGCCAGGAGGTGGATGCTCTGGTCAGGGGCCTGGAGGAGGTGAACCGCATCTTCGGCGACTGAGGAGAGCCGCCGGAGAGCCGCCCCGGTTCGGTGTGGCCAGTGCCTCAGGTGGCCCGGCCGAGAGCATGGGCCTGATCCAGAGGCGATGGGCGTGGAAGCCGGGTGGGGGCGAACCCGAAACCGCGCGAGGGCCGATTGGGTGGGAACCCGCGACCGCATCATCGTCGGGTCGCTAATCCCGCAAGGGGCTTCGGACGGTTGCTCGCACTCCACGGTATAGCTGGCGGAGATCACCGTGAAGGTGCGGGCGAGGCCACCAGGCACTGATGCGGTGACCGCACACCGTTCACGTGGATGGCCAATTGGACATGAGCGCCCTTGGCCCACCAAAGCTCTGCGGCTCCGGCGTGGGTGCGCCGCGCCGCTGCCAGCCTCCGTCGAACCTTGTGGGCCCGGGCCGGCCCTTCCCCCCTCAGAGCCGCGGTCGGCGGACCGCGCCCGCTGGGGAACCCTTCCTCCCCGCAGTCTTCTCGGGACCGGTCCCCCTCTGGACCGAGCACAAGGGCCGGAGTTGGGCTCTCAGGGCAAATGGGGTTCTCCGGCATCTATCGGGACCTGAAGCAGTGTCTGCCCCAGCGGGTCGACCAGGTGCTGCGAGCGTTCAACAAGGTTGAGCTGTGGACCAAGCTGCAAGCGCTGTGCGCCAGCCCGGTTCCTTCCGAGTGGTCGGCCTGCCGAGCTTGCCCGGCTGAAGGCCCAGATTGCCCGCGCCGGTCCGGATAAGTTGTTCACCTGCTTGACGTCGGATACTCCGGCCGACAACACGGGTGCAAGGCGACCTCCGTCGGATGGTGCTCCAACGCAAGCGGTCGTATGGCAGCAAGTCACACCCCGGTGCCCGCGCGCTTGCGACCGTCCTCCCGGCCTGCGCCTCCGCTTGGCGTACCAATCCCAGCGGCTACTTCACTGCCCTCGCTGCTCTCTGACCTGCACGGGCTGTGAGCAGTTACGGTCCGAGCGCTCCCATGAACTCTGCGACGGCAGCGACGGCGTCGTTCGCGAGCACGTCTCTGTCCAACTCCGGATGGATCCCGGCCATGGTCGACGCGAAGGCGACGCTGCCCTGCGCTTTCTCGTCGGCGAAGTTCGCAGACAACTCCGAAAGAGCGGTGCCCGTCGCTCCCATGAGGTAGTCGCCGAACTGCTCACGGACGCGTCGTCCCGCGGGACCGGGCCCACCGTCATCGTTGTGCAGGAGCACGTACGCGATGTCATACCAATCTTTCGGGAGCCCGCGGCCGTGTGCAGCGTGAGTCTTCGCCAGCAGGTAGGCCGGGAGCGTGGCAACGCGGAGGGCTACAGTCTGGGGCACTCCGTCGATGTGGGCAGTGATCGACCGCATCTCCCAGTGCCGGGCGGCGAATCCCGTGCCACGCAGGTTCACAGCCCCCAACGACTTGCAATCGTCGAACGAGACCGTTTGATGGTTCGGGATGTCATCGAGATCGGCCAGGAACTCCACCTTCACGACCAGCTCCGGTGCAGTGTTTTCCCGCCATCGCCAGATCCGCTCATCATCGGGCCGGAAGCCGACGCGGTTGAGGGCTTCCTCCAAGCGAGCCGCGTTCTCAGATCCACCCTGGATCTCCAGGTCGACCTGGACGTCGACGTCCGTCGTACCCTCGTGTCGTCGGGCAGAAGTTGTGCAGAGAAGGTCCGGCACCAGGCCTCCAAGGAGGACGAAATCAGGGATGCCCCCGTACTCCCGCACGAGACGGACGAGCGCGCGCTCCGCCAGCTCCCGAGCCCGGCGGCTACGAACCGGATCCGACACCGCGCACCTCCTTCAGGTGTTGTGCCGCTTCAGCAGCCCTGCCTCCGCTGGAGAGGAGGTCTGCGTAGACCCGCACAGGGAGGGCGACGTGGATGCCCTCGACTATGGGCCCCGTGGCGGCCATCGGCGTCGGCAGTGGACGAATCGTGACCACGTGTCCCCTTTCGACGATGCGGCCTCCGAGCCGAGACGCCAGGCATGCCTTGTTCGAAAACAGG
Organism: Candidatus Dormiibacterota bacterium; assembly: GCA_027319585.1. GTDB lineage: Bacteria > Chloroflexota > Dormibacteria > Aeolococcales > Bog-877 > AG-12. The sequence goes on from DAHVMY010000055.1 coordinate 4,715, forward strand.
TCCATGTCGACGTAGATGTCGAGCGTCGTGACGTCGCTCAGGTAGGGGGCGAGGAGGATCGACGCTGCGACCCCGGTAGCAGCCCACTTGGTCTTCGTCGCGTTCAGCCCAGGCGCGAGCTCCGTCCGGAGCGTTTCAAGAGCATCAGCGACCCACAGGCGGTGCATGAGGAGCTTCGGCGACTTCGCCCGCTGGTCCGTGGCCGCGTCGACGTAGGCGGCGAGAAGGGCCTCGGTGTCTGCGACCCGTCGACCGGACATTGGCCCTCGCAGGGCTTGCGGCCGCTGCAGTAACCCGAGCCGCTCCAATTTGTGCAGGGCGGTCGCCGTGGCGTTCCTGGACAGACCGGTCGCCTTCTCGATGTTCTCGACAGTGGGCACCGTACCAGAGAGTGCTGCCTCAGCGGCGGCGAGAGTCGAACGTGACCACTTGGTCGAAGCTGAGGCCGGCCGGGATGTGGGCGGTCCGGGCTCCCGGGAAATCACCAGCCCAGAGGGCCGGACGATCTCGGCGTGGCCCGCCTCGTCCACCCATCCGATGCCCCGACCGGCCAGCCAGTCCCGCGCCCCGTGCGAGAGATTGGCCGCCAAGGCCACCTCGACTCCAGGTACGAGGTGGACCATCTCCTCGACGTCCCCGGGCCACCCTTCGCCGGCCCATCCGGCCAGGAACCTGTGATCGGCGGCGCCAGCCTGTACCGTCACCTCGAAGCTCGATCCCGGCCCCTCGCGCCGGGACGCCACAGCGACACGTAGCGTGCCGGGGAGAGCTGTGGCGAGGATGCGGCGGACCCTCGTCTCCAGCTGGTTCAGCTCGGCCATACTTCCAAGTATAGCTATACTTCCCTGTGACAGGGAAGTACACGGAAAGACGGAAGTAATGCGGGAGGCTGTCCCGGTTAGCCCCCAGCCCATGAGGCTGCTCGTGTGGCGGGGGCTCGCCAGCCACGGGACCGCCCCCCGACGCGTCAGCAGACGCCGACCACCCTGGCGTCGGCACCCCGCGCCGCCGCCAGGACAACGGTGAGCTCGACGCAGCCGTGGACCCAGCGACTCTGCAGCTGGTGTTGCTCGGCGCGGTTGGTGCCCCGGTCGTCTTCCCCGGTGAGGTGCGCCGCCTGTTCGGCCTCGAGGCAACCAAGGCCGGCTTCAAAGGCCGCTACCGCGCCGGTCTGCTGCATCTCGTCGACCGCCTCTGCCCCCGGGCAGCAACGGAGTGCCGGCCGTGAGCTTCACCGACGAGCAGGTCGCCTACCTGGCAAGCCAGAGGCTCGGCCGCCTCGCGACGGCGGACCGCCACGGCGGTCCGCAGAACAAATCCGTCGGGTATTCCCGGGTTCCGCAGGTCCATGGGCGTCATGGGACAAGAAGTCTGCAAGAATGCTGGGTTTTGACACGCGCAGCCAGGAGAGCGTCTGTGACTACAGGCCCCGGGGGGTGAACTGGAGCCCGGTCAGGTCGCCCGGGGGCGGAAGTTGTGGAAGCGGGGCGGGTCAGGCATCGCGAGTTGGCGGAGGATGGCTTGCTGGCCAGGCGTGAGCTGTGAGCGCTGGGCCACGGTTCCGTGGTCGGTCGCGAGAGTCACCAGGTGAAGCCGTTGGAGCTCGTTGCGAAGGTTGCGCCAGGTCTGCCCGGTCTGATTCTCAGCCACCCGGACCAGCAGCAGGGCCAGCCAGCAGAGGACGATGTGGGCCCTAATCCGGTCCTCCGTGCGGTGGTACACCGGGCGCAGATCCAGGGTGGTCTTCATGTCCCGCCACCCCCGCTCCACCTGCAGCAGCTGCTTGTAACCCACCGCGATCTCATCGGCGGTCATGTCGGGATCGGAGCTGCGCACCAGGTACTTGCCGTCCAGATGGGCCTCCCGGGCGACCGCCGCCCGGTCCACCCGCAGCAGCCCGTTCTTGGTCACCCGTAGCAGCCGTCCCAGCCCCGGCTTGGTCTTGAGCCTGCCCAGCAGTTCCGAGCGCTTCGCAACGGAGAGCTGGTCACTGCCCTCCAGCTCATCCTCCAGCCTCAGCAGCATCCGCTCCCGGACCGCGGCATCCCGGACCGCCTGCTCGGGGTTGTAGCAGATCACAAAGCGGTCATCCTCCAGCACCACCTCCTTGACCTCGAGGTTCTCTGCCACCTGGTGGTAGCGACCCGGCCAGGAGAGTGCCAGGGATGCCTCCTTGGAGCCACTCCGCAGCTTCTCCCCGATGATGTAGTGCTGGCCGTCCCGGGACAGGTGGGCGCGGTTGTCAGCGGAGCTGAAGCCACGGTCGGCCACCCACACCACCCGGCCCAACTGCCAGCCCTGCAGGTCGTCGCGCACCTGGCGGATGAGCGGCGACTCCCCAGTACCCCCCGGCCAGCTCCACACTCGAATGGGGATCCCCTCTTTGGTCACCGCCATCCCGATCAGGACCTGGGGCAGGTCGGGCCGGTGGTCTTTGGAGTGGCCGTACTGGCGAAAGCCCAGCTTTACCACCTCGCCGTTCTCATCGACCTGGTCGGGGTCCTCTTGGTCGGTCTCCCAGTAGGTGCTGGAGCCGTCGAAGAAGATCAAATCGACGCTGAGATCGAGCAACTCGGCGGTGTTGAAGAAGACCGTCTTGGCCAGCTCCTCCTCGCACTCCAAGAGAAAGTCCATGGCCCGATAACAGCTGTCATCGTCCACCTCGGGCAGCCCGGGGATGAACACCCGCTCCCGCACCCACTGGGTGCCGGCCAGCTTGGAGAGCGGCTCCAAGGCCCGGTTGGCGACCAGGGCGAAGAGCACTCGCTCGACTTTGGGATCCAGCTTGCGGCCCGCCAGCAGCCGCTTGACGGCTTGGTCGATCCCCACCTGGTGCCAGAGGTGGTCCAGCGCCAAGGCCCCACCCAGAGGACGAGAATCGATGACCTCCACCTCGCCGGCGGTGCTGGCAGCTACGGCCTCGGCCGGGTCCAGGAAGCGGCTGATGCTGCGCACCAGTCGCGCCAGCCCCTCACGGTCGACACGGTCAGCTCGACCGAAGCTGTGGATGATCTCGGCTGTGGGTGCCCCGGTCACGGGGTTGCGCCGGTTGTGCGCCAGCTGGAGGTAGCTGACGGACTGGCCATGTCGATCGGTGGCTCGCGTCTCGCGCAGATACATTGCCTACCACTTTAGCAGCTCTGCCCGTTCTGCACAAGGGTTGACGGCACCCTGTCTGTGCCTACACGTTTCGCCTTGCGCAGCACCCCCTCGAGATCAAATGAGGCCCTCTGGACCACCTCAACTCCGATTTACTGCGGAACCCAGGGTATTGCTACAGCCTCGACTTGGGCACGATCGACATCGGCGGGCACAACCTCGCTGCCAGCCGCAAGTTCCGCAACCTGGCGGTCAACGACCTCGTCGCCTTCGTCGTTGACGACATCGTCCGGTGCCGGCCCTGGCGGGTGCGGTGCTTGGAGATCCGAGGCCACGCCGAGACGCCCCACGACCAGGATCCCCTGCAAACGGGCTTCACCACGGAGCTGATCCGCATCCACCGTGATCGTGTCCTGAGCTTCGGGCGGACCGGCGGTGGCGCTGGTGCTCCGCAGGGCTAATGAGGATCTGACTGTCTCCAGGGGTCAGCGGTCCCGTTGGGCACCGACCTCAGGAAATGGGGCTTACCCGTGAGTTTCGGGGCGGCCGCCAGCGATCGAGCGCTGGCCCGACACCGGGGCAAGGTGAGACCGCGGCGACCCCAGGGTGCCGGCCAACCGCTTGATCGTCGGCCTGGCGGACTACGGCTATGACTGGAGCGCCGGGAGCACCAAGGCCGCCACCTTATCGTTGGCGCAGATCCGCAGTCTGGTCACCAAGTACCACGTGCCCATCCAGCGCATGAGCGACGGGACG
>DAHVMY010000056.1:0-8340 GCA_027319585.1 Candidatus Dormiibacterota bacterium
CGGCACCGGCAGCTTGCCATCCCGGAACCAACGGTATCCGGTCACCGGGTGAATCCCCTGCCCCCTCGCCCACTCCTTCAAGTTCATCTCCGCTCACTATAGCTCAGCGTACGAGCAACTGTTCGTAACCCCTCGTCGAGGATGTCATCGATCATCTGGCGCCTGTACTCAGCGCGCTCCGGGTGGCGACGCACCCTCGTGCGGGAGCTGGCAGGACCTGGCACTCGGGCATCGTAAGGGTCGCCACCGGGCAGCGTCGCCCCCTCAAGCCGTAGGCGATCATGGACGAGCCATTGACCGGTGACCCGCTACTCTGACCGAGTGGAACTCGGTCGTTACGGGATCTGGACCTCGGTGCTCGATCGGCAGCCAGCGTCGGTCGCTCGCAGCGAGGCTCGCCGGCTTGAAGCACTTGGCTTCTCCACCCTATGGGTCGGCGAGAGCTTCCGGCGGGAGGCGCTGGCCAACTCGGCCATCTTGCTGGCTGCGACCGAACGCCTGCAGGTGGCGACCGGGATCGCCAGCATCTGGGCGCGTGATGCCCAGGCGATGAGGGCGGGTCAGCTCACCCTGGCGGAGGCGTATCCGGATCGGTTTCTGCTGGGTTTGGGAGTCAGCCACGTGCCCCTGGTCAATCCTCGCGGGCACACCTACGACCGCCCCTATTCGGCGATGCGGGCCTATCTGGCCGCGATGGCCGCGGCGCAGTACGACGCTCCCCGGCCGGCTGCGGAGCCGCTCACCGTACTGGCAGCGTTAGGCCCGAAGATGCTGGAGCTCGCCGCCAGCAGCGCCGACGGCGCCCATCCCTACTTCGTGCCCGTGGCGCACACTCAGCTGGCGCGATCGATCCTCGGGCCCTCCAAGCTGCTGTGTCCGGAACAGGCCGTGGTCCTTGAGGACGATCCCAAGCGAGCCCGCACCGTCGCCCGTCGCCACACCGGCTCCTACCTGCGCCTTCCCAATTACCGCCACAACCTGGAGCGCCTGGGTTTCGCCGCTGCGGAGATGGACGACGGGGGAACTGATCGGCTGGTCGACGCGGTGGTCGCCTGGGGTCCGGTGGGATTGGTCGCGGATAGGGTCCGCGACCATCTCCGAGCCGGGGCCGACCACGTCGCCATCCAGGTCATCCAGGAGGATCCCGCAAAGGTCCCGGTCGAGCAGTGGGAGTTGCTGGCGGAGGAGCTTCGCAGGGACCACTGACCGCGATCCCGCAAGGGGTACGTCTTCCGGAAGCACCTCCTTCACCGACCTCGCCCCCGCTGTCGATGGGCCAACGGCGAGTCGCTCCGGAGCGTGCGACGCGGCGACCGGGCCCGCTCCCCGCCCTGAACTGAGCGGGGACAGCCGGCTCCCAGGCGATGCTGGAAGGTGGCCGAATCGCCCAGCGTACGGACCGCTTGCGGCGTTGTTATCGCCCTGCTTGAGGCCCGCGCGGCATATACTTCCCCAAGCGCCATGCGCACCGGGCCAATCCGTCTTCTCCACGTCGTCGCCCTGGCCCTGGGGGTCGGTCTCTTGGCCGTGCTCCTGCCCGGGACGGTTCTGGCGTCCCAGCGCACCTCCGGCCCGAGAACTGCCCTGAAACCTCCGAAACCCTACGTGGTCGCCATCGACCCTGGCCACGGCGGCTACGACCCGGGTGCGATCTCGCCTTACAACGGCTTGGAGGAGAAGAACGTCACCTTGAGCGTCGGGCTGGACCTTCGGCGCCTGCTCGAGGCCCAGGGGGTTCGCGTGGTCATGAGCCGGACCAGGGACGTCTTTGTCAGCATCCCCCAGGCTGAGGCGGTTGCGGAGGACAACCATGCCAATGTGTTCGTCAGCCTGTGGGTGAACGACTGGACCACCCAGACACTGGAGGGGGTGACCGTCTTCACCCCCCACTCCTGGGACACCGCCTTCGCCAACGCGGTTGATGCGGCAATGGGCAAGACCATAGCCCCCTTCGGGATGGGCAACCGGGGAGTGCAGCCGCTGCCGCGCCTGTGGGTGCATGCGACCATGCCCACGCTCACAATCGAGTCGGGCTTCATGAGCAACGCCAAGGACTCAGCGCTGCTGGCGGAGCCGAACTTCCGGGAGGCGCTCGCCCAGGGAATCGCCAACGGAATCCTGGCATACGCCCCCCAGATTCCCCGGATTCATGCGGAGGAGCTCGCCTACTCGCGGGCTCAGCTCAAGTTGCTCGCGACCCGTCGCGCCGAGGCTGCCAGCGCGCGGGCCCACAACGCTCTGGTGGGGTGGGCCACGGTCGCGCTTCTGACCGCGGTCTTGCTCTTTTTGGCTCTCTACCGTGACACCTTGGGACGCAGCCTACGCTTTGGTTTCCGCGAACTCAGCGGCCGGCTTCCGGGGGCTGCCCGGGCAGGGTTCTTCGCATTCCAGCGGGCCGTGTCCCCGCGGGACGGGTCCAGTCGACCCGCCCGCACTCGGCGTCCTGCTCCGACCGACCGGCGCTCTCCCACCATGACGTCCCATCGCCGGCCATCTCGCTCCGGGAGGCCCCAAAGGCCCGAGTGGCGTGTGGAAAGTCCGGCGACCCGGCCCCAGCGGGTGTCGGAGATGGTCCACCCGGACGAGCGCCATCGGATGCTTCGCGGGCACCGCTCCATCTACGACGACCTGTCGCTTTGACCCGGACGACGGGATCGGCCAGCCATGGACCGAGGCAGGTGGTGGAGGAGCTGGTGCTGAGGTCCGAGCCGGCCTGGTCAGCAGATTGAGGGCCGCTCTGCTTCCGCCGACGTCAGCCGTGCGGAGGGGAGGGGCCCCTGGATTCGCGTCGATAGGTGTTGCATCGGGGGTAGCCGAGAGGTAGGCCGGCGACCAACGGCATCAGCCCCGGTCCTGGTCGGCTCAAAGCGAAGCTTCCGGGCCCCTGGGACCTGGCGAGCACCGCCAGCCCGATCTCCCTTCTGACTGAGGCGCCCAAGCCCCCGCGGAGCGTGGACAAGCGCCACGGCCTCTGTCCGTGCGGCTGGTGGAGATGCTCCAGGCCTCTGGCCACTCGGTCACCGAGCTAATCGGCGACCGTGGCTTCAGCCAGGACTCCAAGTCAACATGGAAGGGCAGGCGTAGGGGCCGGCCCAACGAGCACCGTAGGTTGCTCGAGGGGCCGAAGCCCGCCCCGAGCAGAGCTACATCGTTGTGGAGGCCGACCCCCTAGATGAGCGTATCCGATACCTGGGACTGGATGTCAGCAAGGCGACCATTCAGGTCGCGGTGGCGGACACCGACGGGACGGTGACGGAGTACGGCAGCATGGCGCATCGAGCCGTTTGCGAATTTTTCTAGCCCCAATAGATTGGCGATTCCCGAGAGCTAGCGAACGGTTCTTACACGCCACTTTCCCCCTCTTTACACTTTTTGATCTCAGGCAGCCTGAACGGCGAAGTCAAGCTTGTCGACCTTCGGCTGCGGGCGGCAGCCGTTCAATTTGGCCATCCGGTCCTCGGAGGCAGATGGGCATGTCGACTGCCTCTGGTCTTGGCTGGCGGGTGGGCGTTCCGGGCATTCATTTGGCTCAACGGCCGGGACGCCGCTCCCCCACAGAGCCTCCGTAGGCCGCGCTTCGCACTAGCGAGGCCAGACACGGAGGCCTGCGCAGCCCTAGGATCAGGACTGGAACCCAAAGGCAGGGCTCTGGTCACTGAGCTCCGAGGTGGTCGGGTGCCTACGGGCGCGCCAGCGATCCGCCCACGCAGTCACCCGCAGTCAGAGTCATGGCACGGCCGTCCGTGGCGTCTGCCAGCCCCCGACCCCGAACTACCGGGGCACTTGGAACACAGTCCACTTGCCTACCTTTCTGTGTGGGAAACCTTGGATAAACTGGAACGCAACCCAACTTTTCAGCCAACGAGGCCGTAAAACCTTGGATAAGGAATTGACGGATGCCTCGGCGATCGCTATAGTCAGGATGTTGTGGGTGAGTGGGTAGAGCGGCGCTGGCAGGGCAATCCATCGGGACAGGTGAAGCGTGAACGGGAGTCTGGTGTTTATCGCGCCTGGAGTCCAGACCTCCTAAGCAAGTTGGACAAGCGACTGACGAAGACGACGTACGACGCCCTGGTCGATGCAAACGATTCTCTCCGTCAAGCCCAACTGTCGGTACGATCACACGGATTCGAGTCCCTAGCGAGACTGTTACTGAGAAGCGAGTCGTTGGCATCATCGTATATCGAGGGGCTCGCCGTAGGAAGTCGCCGGCTATTATCGACTGAATTCGATAACGATGATCGCGACCACGTCGCCAGAGAGATTCTCGGCAACATCGAGGCGGTCGAGGGTGCCGTTGAGCTAGCTAGTAAGGCTGCAGCAATTTCGAAAGCAGGCCTGCTCGCCGTCCATGTGCAGTTGATGTCGCGGTCTCCGAATCCCGATTGGGGCGGAGTGGTGCGAACTTCTCAGAATTGGGTCGGAGGCAATCCATACAATCCGTTTGGAGCAGATTATGTTCCTCCTCCGCCGGATGATGTCTCGCACCTCATGGATGACCTGATCACATACCTGAACAGCGAGGTTGATCATCCCGTCATGCAAGCAGCTATAGCCCACGCGCAACTTGAGACCATACATCCTTTCGGTGATGGTAATGGCAGAATTGGGAGAGCGTTGATTCACATGGTTCTGACCCGGCGTGGGTTGGCTGCCTCTCCCGTGGTGCCAATCAGTCTCGCATTGGCCGTTAACGTAGATCGCTACGTCACTGGACTGGTTGACTTTCGAGAGGGGCACCTGGACGAGTGGTTTGAGTACTTTGCAGCGGCGACAAGTTGGTCGGCCGATCGCATGGTACGAATCGGTGAGGATCTATCCATGCGCGAACAACGCTGGATCGCCATGGCCGGCAACCCACGCGCACATTCAACTGAACTCAAGGTGATACGCGACCTAGGCGGGCACCCGATTTTGAATACTGTCACAGTGTCGGATCGCTTCGGTGTCAGTAACGAGGCTGCGCGTAAGGCGCTTATGGGTTTGGAGCAGGCAGGGATCCTCCGGCAATTCACCACCAGGAGCCGAAATCGGGTGTGGGGAGCGGTGGAGGTATTCAAGTTGCTGGATGATCTGCAGCAAGAATTGCACACTCCCTCGACCGTGTCGTCGGGCGCCGAGAGCGATGACGACTCTGGGACGACACTCTAGTTCTAGGCTTGGGTTAGCTCGCCGTGAAGCCAGCCTAACCGCTGCCCTGGGGCGCATCCATTGTCTCTTCAGGGACTGACCTTCACCTCAACCCCCCTAGAGACAGCAAAACGCCCGGAGATTGCTCTCCGGGCGTCCGCTTCGCGAAGGTCGCCAATGTTTGGGCGAAAATTCGCCAAGGGCTCCGCATCGAGCCTTTGGCGACTTTGCAAAGGGCCCTTGAACTTGGGGATTGTTGCGAGTGTCGAGGGCATCTTTACACGCCACTTTCATGACTTTTACACTTTTTGCTCTCAGGCACGCTGAACGGTGAAGTCAGGTCTCGACACTCGCTTATGGGTTGAGCGCTAGGGCGCAGAGCGAGGGCGTTAGGCGGCGTGTCGATTCTTGGTTGACCACCCTAAGCGGCGCTGGCGGATCCGGCACTCCAGCGATCGAACCGTGTTGAGCGGGCTCGACAGTGGGAGGGCTAATCTGACGGCCGGCCGACGTTTGCGGGTCTGACAAGGCGTAGCCTGGACATCACGCTTTCCGCCGGTGAGTGACGCTGATATATCCGTTGCTCCAACCATCTAAGAACATCATGGGGTCGAGGCCCATGACCTTTGGTCGGTTTAGGAGACAAGAGAGATCGTCGGGGTCACACGATATGGCTCCGTCTGCGGTCTGCGCAATGGTCCCCAGCAAGTCCCAGTTGCTAGCGTCCGCAACCGAGTACACGAAGAGTGTGATCGCCACGTCCCGCTGGTGCCGTGTAGCCACGCTATGACTCTGCTCGGCGATCTCGGATCACGTCTCGAATGGCGGCTCCGAGACGAGCAATCGGAATGTCGGGGTTCCCCCAGACTCCGGTGAGGTGCCGACTAGGGATGATGGCCAGGGAGCCCCACGAGGAGTCGGCCCTGAACACTTGAAACTCGCAACTGCGAAGCCGGAAAGCTCCCCTCAAGCGCGGCTCCAGAGTCGGCAACATCCCGTGCATCGCTCCGAAGGGGCGGTTCCAATGGTCACGATCACAGAAGGCTTGATGTCCTCGATGAGGTGGTGAGTGATCGGCATCTCGTGTTCCCAGACCGGGATCGATTCACGTCCGGTGGTCCCTTGGCCGGCCGTGCTGCGGAATCGAATGCACTCCAAGACCAGGGCATCTCGTCCGAGCCGGAAGTCGGGATCGAAGGCCGCCTCTCCAATTGCTTGGTAGAGCCGGTATAGGCGCGCCCACGGGTGACGCGCCCTTTCGAAGTAGTTCCTAGCCCACTCGTCCCAGGCTCCGAAGGCGGTTCCAATGCGTGGATCCGTGTCCCCGGGGGAGTTGTCGTAGTTGGGGTTCAGTCCTAGGAAGACCAGGCCCTTGGCTGCGGTGGCCCCCAGGAAAGGAACCGGCAGTATCCACTTGAAGTCGTCGCCTGGGTGTAACACGGGCTGCAGATCCTTAAAGACATGGCAAGGATGGCCTTCCTCTTCGTAGGCGACCATGGCATCGTCGTAGATCGCGCGGCTGGTCGCCGAGCTGACGGAGGTCATCGCGGCGACCAACTATCGTGCTGATCTAGGTGATACTCGCGTCGCAGCGTGGTAGCCGACATCTCGGCACTCACCGATCCGGTGCTCCGATCAGGCTTCATGCGGGCCGGCACTCACGTCGGCCGGCGATCGGAAGTAGCCGTCTGCATTCACCAGCTTGTCCGCTGGCCGCAGCTGGCCGTTGTCATCGACTAGCCCGACCACCCGGCCCAGTCCCGCCACTTGCCCCATGATGTGTGCCCACATCACCACGCGGTACTCCTTACTGCCTGCCCGAAGGAACCATCCGGTCGCCTCCGTCAGGTGCTCGATCTTTTCGCCCGTGAAGAAGTCATTAGTCCCCAGCTCCCACCGTGGCACTGACATGTAACCCTGTGACCTCCTGCTCTGTTACTAAGCCGAACGTAAGTAGAGCAACATCTGGGCGACGAAACGTGGTAGCCTCGGGGGGTGCGAGCGAACGACGGTCGTAAGCTGGATCACCAGACTCTGGAGCAGGTTCGGATTCGAACCGTCGAGCAGATTCGGGCGGGCACCAGCCCCGAGGTGATCGCCAGAGCGTTGGGTTTCAACCGCACCACCATCTACAACTGGCTGGCAGCGTTCCGAGAGGGCGGGGTTGATGCCCTCAAAGCCAAGCCAGTTCCTGGGCGGCCCCGTAAGCTGCAGGGTCGTCAGTTGGCACGCCTCTACCGGATGGTGGCGGGGAAGGATCCGCGGCAGCTGCAGTTTCCCTTCGGGCTGTGGACCAGAGCGATGGTCAGGGAGTTGATCAAGCGAGAGTTCGGGGTTGCCCTTTCGGAGGTCAGCGTGGGCCGGCTGTTGCGAACGATGGGGCTGTCCCCTCAGCGACCGGTGTACCGCGCCTACCAGCAGGATCCCGAATTGGTGCGGCAGTGGCGCGAAGTGGAGTATCCAAAGATTCGGGCTGAAGCCCACAAGATTGGCGCCGAGATCTACTTTGCAGATGAAGCCGCCGTGCGCTCCGATCATCATGCCGGTACTAGCTGGGCTCCCGTGGGCAAGACTCCTGTGGTCACCAGCACCGGGGCTCGATTCTCATTGAACTTGATGTCTGCGGTCTCGCCCAAGGGACTGGTGCGGTTTCGCATCCTGCCGGCCCGATTGACCGCTCCGGTCTTCGTCGACTTCTGCCGGCGACTGCTGCACGACGTGGGTCGGCCCGTCTTCCTCATCGTCGACAGTCACGCCGTTCACCGTTCCAAGGCTGTCGCCCGCTACGTCGAGAGCACCAAGGGCAAGCTGCGTCTCTTCTTCTTGCCGCCATACAGCCCCCAACTCAATCCCGACGAATGGGTCTGGCGCAACGTGAAAGGGCACCGACTGGGACGCAGTCAATTCGCAGGGCCGGACGACCTCCGCCGGAAAGCCCTATCAGCTCTCCGTCGCCTGCAAAGACTCCCCGCAGTTGTACGCGGCTTCTTCCAGGATCCCGATCTGCGGTACATCCTTGAGTGATGTTGCTTTACTTATTTCCGGATTAGTATCAGGGTCAGACGGCCGAGGTGCTGGGTGGGGTTGGCTGGGCGCAGCCCACGGCCGACGGCGGCGGTCCCGCGGCCTCCTGACCCGCTTTCCGCACATCAGGGAGGGGTTTCAGCTCCCCCACCTTAGGGTTCAGGCGTAGCAGGCTGAGGGGACGGC
>DAHVMY010000057.1:0-8334 GCA_027319585.1 Candidatus Dormiibacterota bacterium
AGAAGAGCGGACCCGGCTCCCTTCCCAGTGCCGGACAGGACGGCGGTGCTGGTTTCCGCCCGGCCCAGGGCGGGTTCTTGAAACCCAGACGGAAGGTCGGCGTTAGGCCACCTGCCCGAAGGTGCTGCGGGCTCTGCAATCAGCACCGGGACAGGAGGTGACCGCCATGTGCGCAAGCTGTGGATGCTCGGAGCCGTATCAGAAGCACCAAGCAGAGGACATCACCGTGGATGACATCAAGGCCGCCGCGGCGGCCCACGACCTGACCCCCGAGCAGGTTGCCGAGAACATACTCAAGGCGGTGGCTCGGGATCAGGACCCGACCCTCGCCTGACGCACGGGAGCCCACCCCGAGGACCGATCCCAGGAGAGGCTTCGGGGCCGGCTCCTCAGGCGGCCCGGCGCGCCCGGCTCTGACGCCGGTCCCGCCGCAGCCGAGGAACCGCCCAATCGTCCCGCTCCGCGTCCAGGTCGGGGAACAGTTCGCGCCGACGCGGCACCAACTCGTCGAGGACGCTTGACTGCCACTCCAAGAGCGCGGCATGCAGGGCGAAGCTGGTTCGGGCGGCCCACACGGCCTCGGGAGCGATGACGCCCTGCGAGGCGCTCAACGCTTCGACCAGGGCGTTGCAGGCCCGGTGGCGGCCGATGCAGGACCCACTGAGGTGCCGCTCCTCCAAAAGGTTGAGGCACTTGTCGATCGCCTCCAAGAGCACCCGCGCGCGGCGTCGAACTGGCGAGGTCACGGGGGCGTCGGCGGCGGCCACCTGATAGCAAGTGCCGACGCGATCATCGGCCGCGGTGACAATACTCATGGCATCTCCTGGTGAATTCGTCGTTGCGAGGCGGCGGTCCCACAACGGGTGGGGACGCGCAGCGCTCTCTTCCTGCTTCGGAATAACGGCCACCATATGGGGCGGTTTCACCTCGGTTCGGCAAACCGCCGGAGCCGGGTAGTTGTTCTCGACGTGAAGTATTCGCCTCCCGAGTAGTCCATCTGTGACGCTAGCCACCAGCCGAAGCATTCGCTTCACACACGCTTAAACACGCGCACTAACCGTCTGTGGGACTATCTCTAGTGTTAGCTATTACCCAGTAAAAGATGGGCTTTTGTGCAACATCCATGTTGACAGCTGCGCCGTTTTCTGTGGTACAGTGCGTGCGGTCAACAGCGGCCAATCGCCGTTGCACTAAGAGAGGTGAGTCATGACAAGAGCTGCGTTGAAGCCACCAACCATCAGAGTGATGGCCGTCGCGCCCCTTGCACCAGAGACCGCCATCGGAGTGGATGTGGAGGCCCTATATCACGACCACTACGACGCGGTGATGCGCTATGTGCGGGCTCGCGTCGGCAGCAGGGAGACTGCCGAGGACCTGGTCGCAGATGTGTTCTGCCGCGCCCTGGGCGCCGCCACGAAGTACCGCGCGTTGCGTGAGACTCCGTTGCCCTGGCTGTACCGAATCGCCGCGCACCGGGTCGCCGATCACTACCGGCGTCAGCGCCCAGCGTGCGGGCTCGAGGCCGCCGCAGAAGTCATGGCGACCGGTCCCGGGCCGGACGACGTGGTGCTGCAGAAGCTGGCGGTCACCCAGGTGTGGGAGCTCTCGCAGAGCCTGCCCAAGACTCAGCAGCGCGCGTTGTGGCTCCGCTACGGCCGGCAGATGGAGCTCAGCGAGATCGCGCAGCGGATGGGCAAGTCGGTCGAGGCCGTCAAGCTGCTCATTCACCGTGCCGTCAAGCACCTGCGCTATGTGCTCACCGCTGAGACCACCGGCAGGGTGGCCGGAGTGGAGGCGCACGCGCAGGCAACTTCGCGCCGAGGATCGGGTGTGCGGCGGCCCGGCCGGCAACTCGCCCGCACCGGCGCTTGAGCCGTGCCACCGCACGCAGCTGGCAGGCGGCGCAAAGGAGTTGCGACGCCCCCCCACGAACTCTCGATCGAAGCCTCTACCCGCGCCAGTTCCCCGGTCCCGGATGGCCCAAACTCAGCCGCCAGCAGAGCCTCGCACGCAGCGAGTTCCACCTCGGTTCGCTCCGTACCATGGGAGTCGGGGACAAGCGGCTGACGAGGAGCGCTGCCGGTGCACTACGCCATCTGACCGGGTCCCGCGCCGAAGGGCTGGTCGGCCTCAGACGGGGGCGGCGGCGCCCCTGCGCAACCAGCTCGACCCCGGCGAAACCCTAGCCGAGACCGCCCGCCCGCTCGCCGGCCAAGAGGTCGGCGACCTGGGCAAGGGCGTCCAGCTGGTGCTGGTCCATTCCCTGTAGCAGGTCGCTGATGGCGCGCAGCTGAGCCTCCCGAAAGCTCTCTGCGAGTTGCTGACCGAGAACGGTCGGGACCAACCTGACGACTCGCCGATCCGTCGGATCCGCCTCCCGGTCAACCAGCCCCCGCGCCACCAGCCGATCCGCCAGCGCGGTCGCAGATCCGTGCGAGATGCCCAGAGCGCTTGCGAACTCGCGCATCGTCAGCCCGTCGGCGGGCATCCGCAGCAGCGCCTCCCGCTGGTGCAGGGTCAGGTCGTGGAACCCGCTGCCGACCGGTCCAGGTAGGCCAAACCAGCTCGCCAGCCCCCGCCGAAGGTGCAGGAGCCGATTCAGGATCTGGTCAGACGCCGACTCCCCCGCACCGTCCCGAGGCGAGCCCCACCCAGCGCTCTCCTCAGGGGACACTCCCCCGAGCAGGCCCGCCAGGAGTTCTGAGCGATCCGGAGTGAGCCGATCCAGCATCCGCGACAACAGTCCACGGCGGATTCCGTTGAGACGGTCCCGAGCCGCGCGACCCTGGTCACTGAGGCATATCCAGGGCCCACCGCTCCGGCGAGTCCGGACCACCAGACGGCGGCGCACCAGCGAACCCAGCAACGCCCGGCCCTCCTCCTCCGGCAGGGCCCGCTCGGCCAGAAACTCCGCCTGGGACTGGCCTTCGTCCGGCATCTGGAGAATCGTGTCCACCTGCTCCAGGGTCAGGTCCCGCAGGGGCGACTCGGCTCTCGGCGGCAGGGACCGCACCAGATCGCTGACGAATTCACGCCCGGCATTGAGGCAGCGGGTCAGGAGGTCCGGGCTGGGCTCGGCCGTCCCATTCGGGGGAGCTTCTTCTGAACTCGCGATCACTGCGCCCGCCATCATACTTTGTTGACTCGTGACCATAGCCCCCCTAATACTTAGCCCTGTGAAGGAGCCTGCTGAAGTGGGGCCGACCAGCAACGGGCCCTCAGAGGATCTGCTCGACCAGGTGTTGCGCATGCAACCCCGGCTCCAGCGAACCATCGAACTCACGATGCCTGCAGACCTCCGAGCGGAGCTCGAGTCGGTGACGGTCCACCAGCTCAGTGCCCTCGCATACCTGCCCCAGGGCGGTGCCAGCATGCGCCAGTTCGCGGACGCGGTGGGCATCACCGGAGCGGCCGCCACCGCTCTGGCCGATCGCATGGTCAAACAGGGTCTGGTTGAGCGACGCTACAACCCCGAGGACCGGCGGATTGTCTGGCTGGTCCCAACCGAGAAGGCACGGTCACTGCTGGAGCGGTATCGTTCGTGGCAGAAGCAGGCCATGAACTCGGTCTTGAACCGCTTGGAACCGAGTCAGCTGGCAACCTTCCTCGAGGTGCTGAACGTGCTCACAGAGCAGATCCGTGGCTGAGCCGCAGCCCGCCAACGCCACTCTCACGGCTGCCGACACCAGCGCCATCGTGGAGCGCTGGATGGGGGCCCAGCTGGTGCTGGAGCGCCAGTACTTCCAGCGGTTGGGACAGCAGGCGGGGCGTCGGCTCCGGCTGCTGAGCCTGCTGGAGATGGATGCTCTGACACAGCTCAGTGAGGACGGACAGACAGTGGCCGAGCTCGCTGAGGTCTTGGACGTGAAGCCCGATCACGCCAAGGCGGTGGTGGACCGCCTGGTGCGGCGCAAGCTGGTCCGGAGGCGCAGAGGGCCGAAGGGGAGCTGGATCGTGGTGAGGACGGATCGGGCCAACGAGATGATCCAGATCCTCCTGCGGACTCAGAGCGGTCTGCTGGAGAGCGTACTGGGAATGATGGATCGCCAGCTGCGCGAGCGGGTTCTGGAGTTGATGCAGGATGGCGTGCTGTCCCTGGGCGATTCGAACCCTAGTCGGAGCCGCCGCGGAGCGCTTCCCGACCAGCCACCAGACTGGTCCATTTGACCATTCCTGCCTGAGGATCTCGGCCAAGCGGGGTCGCCCGGCGCCCAGCGAGACAGGAATCTCCACAAGCCACCTCCAGCCATCCGGCGAACGCAGGAGCGGATGTCGTCGCCGTCGCCACGTCAACGGCGGTTGGCCAGCGCGGAGCCAATCGCGAACGGACCGGCCCTCATCGGCCACGGTTCCGCAGCGACAGCGCCAACAGGACGCGGTGCATTCGATGGGATCCGACCTGTGACGGGGAGACCAAGCAGGAGCCCAATCGCGTGTGGGGCCGGGCGAGACTCGGACTGTTCCTGGATATCGACTCAACGGAGAAAGTGGGGGCCCGGGCCCAGCTCCAGTCCGGCTCCCATCTGGCTCTCAACCGGCAGCCATATACTGCCCGGGTGAACGTGGCAGCGGTCCTGGTCGGTGACCTCGCGACGGTCCTGGACATCTACGCCCTCTGCATCCTGGCCTGGGCGCTGCTCACCTTCTTTCCCGGTGCCTCCGGCAGCGCCATCGGACGGCTCCTGGACGATCTGGTTCTTCCGGTGATCAGGCCGCTGCGGCGGCTGCTGCCGACCCTGGGGGGCATGGACCTGTCCCCGCTGCTCGCGATCGTCATCACGTACGCAGTCGCCGAGGTGCTTCAGGGGCTGGCCCTGAGCGGCTTCGTGACCCCGGTGGGCGCGCTGGTGTCGGTGGTGCTGGAGTTCATCACGGCGGTGCTCCTGATCGTCCTGCTCCTCCTCCTGATCAGAGTCCTGCTCGGGTTTCTGCACGTCGACCCCTGGCACCCTCTGGTCTTCGCCATCCGCCGCGTGACCGACACCTTCATCGACCCGATCGCCAGGCTGACCAGGAGCCGCGGCGAGAGCTCTGCCCTGGCCGCCTTCGTGATCTTCCTGGTGATCTACATCGGGCTCGCTCAGATCCTCTTCCCCCTGATCCAGCAGAGCGCCAACCGCCTCTGAGTCAGGAGGCCTGCGCGACCACCCGCGGCCGGAACCGCGTTGGGGTCGGGGCGACCGGACGGTTGGTCTCCACCCCGTAGGATCCCACTCCGCAAGCCCGGCTGACCGCCTCCGCCAGGGAGTCCGACACCGCCACCCGGTAGCGGTCTCCGAGCTCTATCTCATGCACCCCCTGGGCATCGCGCACGTGAAGGACCACCGGAGCCGGGCCGGGGTGGGCGGCCAGGACGGTCGACAGCTCCTCCAGAGCTGCCTCCGACACCACGCTCGGGCGAATGTGCACCACCGAGTCCGGGCTCCAGGCAGACAGTTCGGGGGCATCCAGCCCGAAGACCTCCTCGGCGATCACCCTGGTCTCCTCGGGCTCGTCGGATCCTGACTCCTCCTGTCCAGGATCCGGCAGCTCCCAGGCCGAGGTCCGCGGATTGACGGATCCTGCCCCCGGGCGGGGGCCCACCTCGACCCGGCCCCTGACCACCACGACGGCGTCGGGATGCATCAACTCCTCGGCCCGACGGAACACCTTGGGGAAGATGACCAACTCGCACACTCCGCTCATATCCTCCAGGGCGGCGAACGCCATCTGGTCGCCCTTGCCGGTCTGCACCCGCCGGCACTCCCTAAGTGAACCGGCCACCTGCACGATCCGGCCCTCCAGACTCGAAAGGTCCATGATCCTGGTATCGGTCACCGACCCCAACTTGTCCCCGAACTGAGAGAGGGGATGTCGGCTGAGGTACATCCCCAACAGCTCACGCTCCCAGAGCAGCCGTTCCCGCTCGGCCTCCGGGGTCAGCGGCAGCTCCTTCGGCACGGTGAGCCCACCAGTTGGACCTTCGGCGTCGCTCACGTCATCCAGGTCGAAGAGCTGGATCTGCCCGGACTCCAGATCGCGCGCCGCCTGCTCAGCGCGACGCATCGCCTGATCCAGCTCCGCCAGCAGCCATCCGCGGTCACCGAGGGTGTCACACGCACCGCATCGGATCAGGGCCTCCAGCGCCCGGCGGTTGAGGTCGCGGCCCCGGACCCGTTGGCAGAGATCCACCAGAGAGCGGAACGGCCCCCCCTGCTCCCTCGCCGCCACCACCGCCTGGGCCGCGCCCTCGCCCACATTCTTGATCTGCTGGAGGCCATAGATGATCCGGCCCCTCAGCCCCTCGGGCGGATTCTCCTCCTGGAGCACGCTGAACGCCGGCTGTGAGCGGTTCACGTCGGGCGGCAAGACCTCGATCTGCCGCTCCCTCGCATCCAGGATCACCCGCTTGATCCGCTCGAAGTCGCCCGCCCGGCTGTTGAGCAGGGCGGTCATGTACTCCAGCGGGTGGTTCGCCTTGAAATAGGCGGTCTGGTAGCTGATCAGGCCGTAGGCGACCGCATGGGCCTTGTTGAAGCCGTAGCCGGCGAAGAAGTCGATCAGCTCGAAGAGCTCGTTGGCGGTCTTCTCATCGACCCCGCGTCCGGTGGCCCCCTGCATGAACCGCTCGCGCTGGGCCGCCATCTTGCTCTTGTCCTTCTTGCCCATCGCCGCCCGCAGCAGGTCGGCCTCTCCCAGGGTGAAGCCGGCCGCCGCCGAAGCGATCTGCATCACCTGGTCCTGGTAGACGATGATGCCGTGGGTCTCTGAGAGGACCGGCTCCAACTCCGGCAGCAGGTAGGTGATTGGCTCCTCACCGCGGCGTCGGCTCATGTAGAGCTCGATGACCCCTCCCTCGATCGGGCCGGGCCGGTTCAGCGCGTTGGCCGCCGCCATGTCCTCGATCGAATGCGGCCTCATGTCCATCAGAATGCGCCGCCCACCCTCGGCCTCCATCTGGAACACCCCGATGGTGTCCCCTCGCCCCAGGAGTTCGTAGGTCGCGGCGTCGTCGAGCGGGATCCGGTCCAGGTCGGGCCGGGTGCCACGCAGGCGCTCGATGTGGCCCAGCGTCTCCTCCAGCACGGTCAGGTTCTCCAGGCCCAGGAAGTCCATCTTCAGAAGGCCGATCTTCTGGACCCCGTTCATATCGAACTGGGTCACGACCGCATCCTTGTTGGTGGTCGCCCGCTGCAGAGGGACGTAGTCGGTCAGCGGCCCGGGGGCGATCACCACCCCCGCCGCGTGGGTCCCGGCGTTCCGGGAGATCCCCTCCAGCTTCTGAGCGGTGTCGAGCAGCCGGTGGGCCCACTCCTCCTGGCGGTACACCTCGGCGAGCTCCTTGGACTCCTTGAGGGCGCCGGCCAGGGTCATCCCCGGCCTTGTGGGCACCAGCTTGGCCAGGCGGTCGACATCCGGCAGCGGCACGTTCAGCGCCCTGCCGACGTCGCGAATGGCGGCGCGGGCGGCCATGGTCCCGTAGGTCACGCTCTGAGCCACTCGGTCACTGCCGTACTTGGCGGTCACGTACTCGATCACCCGGCTGCGGCCCTGGACGTCGAAGTCGATGTCGATGTCCGGCATCGAGACCCGTTCCGGGTTCAGGAACCGTTCGAAGATCAGCCCGTAGCGGATCGGATCGAGCGCGGTGATGCCCAGGCTGTAGCTGACCAGGCTGCCGGCCGCCGAACCCCTTCCCGGCCCGATCTTCACCCCCGCCTCCCGGCCCGCCTTGGTGAAGTCCCACACGATCAGGAAGTAGGCGGCGAACCCGGTCTGACGGATCACCTCCAGCTCGTATTCCAGCCGCCTTCGGTACTCGTCGGCAGGCTCGCCCTGGCAGCGCTCCCGAAGGCCCGCCTCCGCCGCGCGCCTCAGCTGGCTGTCCGCGTCCTCGCCGCTGGCGACTTCGTAGCGGGGCAGCAGCCGCTGCCCCAGAGCGGGCTTGAACTCACAGCGGGCGGCTATCGCGACGGTGTTGCTGACCGCCTCCTCACAGTAAGCGAACTTCTCCGCCATCTCCTCACCGGAACTCAGGTAGAAGTGCGGGCCGGCGAAGCGGAGCCGGCGTTCATCCTCCACCCGGCTGCCGGTCTGGATGCAGAGCAGGACGTCGTGGGCGTCCGCATCGGCGGCTTCCACGTAGTGACAGTCGTTGGTGGCAACCGGCGGGATTCCCGTCTGGCGGGAGATCGCCAGCAGCCCGTCCCGGACCCGTGCCTCCTCCCCCATCCCGTGGTCCTGGAGCTCGGCGTAGAGGTTGCCCTTGCCGACCGCCTCTTCGAGCCGTCCGGCCCACAGCGCTGCGCCCTTTTCGTCCCCGGCCACGAGCAGCTGCGGGACGATCCCACCGAG
>DAHVMY010000058.1:0-8289 GCA_027319585.1 Candidatus Dormiibacterota bacterium
GATCTTCGCGGTCGGGGTCGGCGCCTACTCCGCCGGGATGTTCCAACTGGTGGCGCACGCCTGCTTCAAGGCGCTGCTCTTCCTGGCGGCGGGGAATGTCATCCATGTGATCGACGATCAACAGGACATCCGGGTCATGGGCGGCCTCTCGCGGCGGATGAAGTGGACCTTCGTGGGCTTCACGGTGGGCGCGCTGGCACTTTCCGGGATCCCCCTCTTCGCCGGCTTCTTCTCCAAGGAGGAGTTGCTGAGCAACGGGCTGGCCCTGGGGCCGGCGGTGCCATGGCTCTGGGTGGTCGGGGTCTCGGTCAACGTTCTGACCAGCTTCTACATCTTCCGGGTGGTGTGGGTCGCCTTCAAGGGGGAGCCCCGGTCGGAGGCGGCCGCGCAGGCGCACGAGGCACCCTTGGTGATGCTGATCCCCGTCCTGGTGCTGGCAGGTCTGGCCTCCGTGGTGGGCTTCCTCAACATCGATTTCGCGGGGTTCGCCCCGGTCACGGGTTTCACCACCTTTCTCCAGCCGGTGCTCGGCATCCCCAGCCGCCAGCCCAGCGATCTCGTGGGCGGACTGGCGCTGCTGGTAGGAGTGGTGCTGAGCGTGGGTGGGGTCGGCATCGTCTGGGCGGTCTATGGCAAGGCGGTCGTCTCCCGCGAGCTGGTACCGAGGTATCTCCCCTGGCTCTACCAACTGTCATTCAACAAGTGCTACTGGGATGAGTTGTACGACTATTCCCTGGTGCGCCCGGTGACCGCCATGGCGAAAGGGGTGAGGGCGGTGCTGGAGCCCGATGTCTTCGACGGTGCGGTGGCGGGGGTCCGCGAGGCGATCGCGACCCTGGCCGACGACTTCCGGCTATTCCAGACCGGCTTTCTCAAGGACTACGCCTTGGTCTTCTTCTTCTTCGCTCTCGTCGGACTGGTTGTGCTGGGGCTGCGGCTGACGTGAGCTGGCCCATCCTCGCCGTGATCCTGCTGGTGCCCCTGGGGGGAGCGCTGGTGCTCTTGGGGTTGCCCGCCAGCCGACCCCGGATGCTCCGCATCTGCCTGATCGCGGTGACCGCCGCGACTCTCGGCCTGAGTGTGGTGATGCTGGTGTACTTCCTCGCGGTGCCGCCCAGTTCGGCGTCCCGCCTCACCGGCAGCGCCAACGGGCAGTCCCTGTCTCAGGTGCACTCGCCGGTGACCTTCCAGTTCCAGGAGCAGATCAGCTGGCTGCACACGAGCCAGTCGCTCTCGCGCTTCCACCCCGCCTTCAACGAGGGCAACAACGCGTTCAACCAGGCGGGGCCGCCGCCGGTCAACTTCTCCTTCCACCTGGGGGTCGACGGCCTCGCGGTCTGGCTGATCGCGCTGGCCGCCCTGCTCTTCCTGGTTGGGGCGGTGATCCTGAGCCGGAAGGAGGAACGGCTCAAGGCGTTCGCGGTGCTGATGCTGCTCAGCGAGGTTGGGGTGATCGGGGTCCTGACCTCGCTCGACCTGGTCCTCTTCTACTTCTTCTGGGAGGCGGCGCTGGTTCCGCTCTACTTCCTGATGATCGGCTGGGGCGATGAACGGCGGGGGCGGGCGGCGCTCAAGTTCATCATTTACACCGTGGCCGGCAGCCTCTTCATGCTGCTGGCGATCATCGGGGTGTACTTCATCACCGGCGCTCAGACCGGGGTCTACACGTTCGACGTCCCGACCCTGATCGCGGCCCAGAGCTTCGTCGCCACCACCCACAACACCACCTTCAGCCTCTTCGGCCACAGCTTCCCCGCGTTGAACCCCCAGGACTGGCTGTTCCTGGCGTTCGCACTGGCGTTTGCGATCAAGGTGCCGCTGGTGCCCTTTCACAGCTGGTTGCCCGAGGCCTACACCTCCGGGAAGACCCCATTTCTGGTCTTCTTCGCGGGAATAGTCAGCAAGCTCGGGGCCTTCGGCTTCATTCGCTACAACCTCACCCTGTTCCCCCAGGCCAGCCACCTCTTCCAGCCGCTGATGATGGGCCTCGGGGTGGCCAGCATCCTCTACGGCGCCCTCGCCGCCCTGGCTCAGCGCGACACCAAGCGCACGGTCGCCTACGCCTCCATCAGCCACCTGGGCTTCGTGGTGTTGGGCATCTTCACGCTCAACATCGACGGCATCAACGGCTCGATCATCCAGATGGTCAACCACGGGATCGTGATCGCCGCGCTGTTCATCTGCGTGGGCATCTTCGAAGCGCGTTTTGCGACCCGCAGCCTCCGCGAGCTGGGAGGCCTCGCCAAGGCCATGCCGGTGATGGCTGGCGTCTTTTTGGTGGTGGCGTTGGCGGGCCTGGGCATGCCCTTGCTCAACTCGTTCGTGGGTGAGTTCCTGATCCTGCTCGGGGCCTTCCAGGTGTCCCCAGCCTGGGCCGTGATCGCCAGTCTGGGGGTGATCCTGGCCTGCTGGTACATGTTGCGGATGTACCAGGGCTTGACCCAGGGCGAGCTGCGCACACCGTTCGGTGGGGACGAGCCGTCGGTCGTTGCCAAGGCGGTCGGGCGCATCGGGCGGATCGACCTGGGTCCCGTTGAGCTGGTGGCCCTCGCGCCGCTGGTGGCGCTGATGGTGTTCATTGGGGTCTACCCAGGTCCGATCATCCACTACAGCCGCTTCTCGGCGGCCCAGTACTCACAGGCGGTAGACCGGGGCACGGCCGCCAGCGCCGCCGGCCACCAGGTGCCTGCTCCAACCCTTGAGCCGGGGGGACGCAGTTGATCGCGGCAGGTATCAGCATCCAGCTCGCTGCCGCTCCCTGGCTGCCGCTTCACTTCGTGCCGGCGGGCAATCTGGTGGGGATTCTCCCCATCTTGATCGTGGGCGGAGGGGCGGTGATTGTCCTGCTGGCGGACCTGGTGGTGCCGCGTCGGGGCAACCTGGTCCTGCCGGTGACCGCCGGGATCGTGCTGTTGGGTGCGCTGGGTACGGCCGCCGGGCAGTGGGCCGTCCATGCCGCCCACCCGATCGTCTTCAACGGCGCCTACGCCGATGATCGGTTCGCCCTCTTCGCTGACTTCGTCATTCTCCTCACCGCGCTGGCGGTCGTGGCCCTGAGCCCTGGCTACTTGCGCCGCCGGGGGATGGAGGAGGGGGAGTACTACACCCTCCTGCTGGCGTCCGTCACCGGGATGCTGGTGCTGACCGGAGCGCTGAATCTCATAGTGGTGTTCCTGGGGATCGAGCTCCTCTCGATCCCGCTGTACGTCCTGGCGGGATTCGCCCGGGATGAGCCGCTGCCCCAGGAGGCCGCCATGAAGTACCTGCTGCTGGGGGGCTTCGCGAGCGGGTTCCTGCTCTACGGCATGGCCCTGATCTACGGTGAGACCGGGCACACCGGTCTGGTCGCCATCCATCGTGTCCTCACCACGACCGCGGTCTCTCAGCAGTTCGATCCCATGCTGCTGGCCGGGATCGCGCTGCTGGCGGTGGGGCTCTCGTTCAAGGTGTCCGCGGCTCCCTTCCAGTGGTGGACCCCGGACGTGTATCAGGGTTCGCCGGCGGTGGTGACCACGTTCATGTCGGTCGCCACCAAGGTGGCCGCGTTCGCGGTCTTTCTGAGGTTGTTCTCGGCCACCCTGGCACCCTACCGGGCCGAGTGGGAGGTGCCGATCGCGGTGGTGGCCATCATCTCGATGGTCTTCGGCAACGTGGTGGCGCTGGCACAGACCTCGGTGAAGCGGCTGCTTGCCTATTCCGGAATAGCCCAGGCCGGGTACATCATGATCGGCTTGGCGGTGGGGCGGCCCGATGGTACCCAGGCTTCGCTCTACTATCTGGCGGCGTACGCATTCATGAACACCGGCGCCTTTGCGGTCATCACCATCTTGAGCCGGCGCGGTGAGGACTGCGACCGCTACTCCCAGCTCAGCGGCCTCGGCCGGCGCCAGCCTTTCCTGGCCGGACTGATGTCCATCTTCATGCTCTCTCTGGCCGGATTCCCCCTCACGGTCGGCTTCTTTGGCAAGTTCTTCCTGTTCTCGGCGGCCATCCACGATGGTCAGCTGGCCCTGGCGATCTGGGGCATTCTGACCTCGGCGGTCTCGCTCTTCTACTATCTGCGCGTGATCCTGATCATGTTCTCCGGGGCGACTGAGCCCGTCTCCGACGAGGCGCCCCAGGTGGCTGGGGTGTCTCTGGACGGAGCCGCGATCGCGGCTCCCGATGCCGCGGTCGCGGTGGGGGTCTCATCAGGGTTGGTGGTGCTGCTGGCGGGAGCCGGAACGCTGGTGCTGGGGATCTTCCCGGCGCTGATCTACACCCTGCTCCAGGGCATCACCGTTGTCCACGGCTGACCCGGCGGCGCCGGGTCACCCCCAGCTGTCCGGCCTATTGAGCCTGGTCATCCCCGCGCACAACGAGGAGGCGAATTTACCGCGGGTGTTGGGCGCGGCGCTGCCGGTGCTGCGGGAGGTGGCCAGTGACTTTGAGGTGGTGCTGGTCGACGACGGCAGCCATGACGGCTCGGTCCGGGTCGCCCGCGAGGCCATGGGAGCTGACCAAGCGCGGCTGGTGGTGGTGTCCCACCCTCAGAAGCTGGGTTACGGGATCACCGTCGCGGACGGGCTGCGCGCGGCACGAGGGGATTGGGTCGCCTTCATCGACGGCGACGGTCAGTTCGACCCCCGAGACCTGCTGGTGCTGGCTGCTCAGGCGCAGCGCGCCGACATGGTGACGGGCTGGCGCATTCATCGGGCCGACCCCTGGCACCGCTCCGTGGTCAGCCACACGTTCAACGTACTGGTCACCCTGCTGTACGGGATCCACTACCGCGACGTGGACTGTGGCTTCAAGCTGATGCGGCGCACGGTGCTGGAGATGGCGGCCCCCATCCGGGCCCGTTCGGCGTTGCTCAACACCGAGCTCTACTACAAGTGCCGCCGCAGCGGAATGCGGGTCGTCCAAGTCGGGTTGACGCACCACCCTCGCTTGGCGGGGGTCAGGTCCGGGGGGAGGCTGATTCCGATCCTGCGCGCGGTGAGAGAGCTGGTGCGGCTGCGCCTTGAGCTGGGCCGCAGCTGGCAGCCGCCGCCGAGTTAGCCCCGGCTCAGGCGGTCGGCGCGCGCTCGCGGAAGCTCTGCAGGGTCCGACGCAGACCCTCCTCAAGATCAACCTCGGCTGACCATCCGAGCCGGGAGCGCGCCCGGCTCGGATTGAGGAAGTTGGCCTGGACCTCACCCGGCCGTGCTGGAGCTGCCTCCTTGTTCCCGGGGTGTGCCGCCAAACGGATCAAAGTCTCGGCGACCTCGTTGATCGAGGTGCCGCGTCCGGTGCCGATGTTGACCGGGCCGTTGATGGGGTTGGCGGCGGCCAGAAGATTGGCCCGCGCGACATCCTCGACGAAGACGAAGTCGCGGGTCTGGGTCCCATCTCCCGTCACCCGGGGAGGCAGGCCGGAGAGCAGCCGCTGGCAGCTGATCGCGACCATCCCGGCCTCGCCGGTGCCGTCCTGGTACGGGCCGTAGACGTTGCCATATCGCATGGCGGTGAAGCGGAGGCCGAAGGTCCGGTGGAACATGCCCAGATACCCTTCGCCTGCCAGCTTGGCCGCCCCGTACGGGGCCAGCGGTTGGGCCCGGTCCCGCTCCTGACTGGGAAGGCGACGGGAGCGACCGTAGATGGCGCCGCCGGAGGATGCGAAGACGATGGTGGGGCGGCCGGCGTCGACGGCTCCTCGCAGCACCGCGACCGTGCCCACCACATTGTTGAGGGCATCAGAGGCGGGGTCGCGCAGCGAGCGGCTGACACCGCCCTGTGCCGCCAGATGGATCACCACGTGGGGGCGAAAGGCGACCAGGGCGGCGATGCCTTCGGCGCTGGCCATGTCCGCCTGGACCAGCTCGACGCGGTCCGGCACCGCCTCACCACATGGGTGCCGCAGGTCATCGATGACCATGACCTCGCAGGAGGCCCGCAGCAGCAGGCGCACGGTATGGGTGCCGATGAAGCCGGCCCCTCCGGTCACCAGAACCCGGGTGGGCAGCGCTGTGGGCAGCGCTGGGAGTGTCAAATGCCGTCCATCTTACGGAGCAGACCAGATGGCGACGGGCCCTCGACCGCCCTCTCAGCGAAGTCACAGCCGAAGGCCCGAGAATGGGCACAACGTGAAGTGGGGCCACGCTGGGGCCCGCCGGCTCAGGAGCGGATCGCGGTGGCTCGGGGCCTGAGAGCCGGGACCGCAGGCCGGATTCAGTGGAGTTCTACCTGGTTTGAGCGCGATGGCCCCGATGGGCCGTGCCGACGGCACCCCCCGTGCGCGGAGGTGGTGGAACCATCCGGCCCTGGTCTTAGGACTGGTCCTGCTGTTCTTCCTGCTTCTCCGAGTCCCGTCGTGGTTCGAACCCCACTGGTACACGGATGAGGCGGGGTACGCCACCACCGCCTGGCTGGCCACCCATGGCGCGACCCTCTACGGAACGGTGTGGAACAACAAGCCGCCGCTTTTGTTCTGGGCCTACGGAGCGGCGCTGAGCCTCTTCGGAACCTCGGAGTTGGGCCTGCACCTCATGTCCACCCTGCTGGGACTGGTCACCCTGCTGGGGCTCTGGCGGTTGGCGCTGGACCTGATCGGACCCCGGCGGGCCGTGGTCGCGGTGCTCCTGGCGGCCGTGCCCCTGGGGCTTCCCATCATCAACGCTGAGCTGGCGCTGCCGGAGAGCCTGCTGATCGCGCCCGCCACCTGGGGGATGGTGGCGACCCTGGCGGCCGCTCGGGCTGGCGACCGGCCGCGGGGATCGGCGCTCGGAGTGGTGGCGGGGGCGTGCTTCGCGGCCGCGATCCTGATCCAGCAGACCGCGCTGGCCGAGACCCTGGCGGCCGCCCTCTGGCTGCTGCTGCTGCCCAGAGGGCGTGGACGGCGGCCCCTGGTCGCCATGATCACCGCCAGCATCCTGCTGGTGGGGGCAGCGCTCGCGCCGTACCTCATCTGGGCCGGGCCGGGCAACGTCTTCTACCTTTTGGTCACCTCCTATGACACCTACACCAGGCACTCGGTGGGCGGCTCGCCGGGGCCCATCCTGGCCCGGCTGGTGGCGCTGGTCCTGATCCCGATTGGCGCCTTCTGGGGAAGGCGAGAGTCCGAGCATCACTGGCGCCTGGTCTGGATCTGGCTGGCGGCAGCCGCCCTCACAGCAGCGTTGCCCAACCGGCCGTACGTCTTCTTCACGATTCCCTTGGTGGTGCCGCTCTGCCTGTTGGTCGCTCGGTTTCCCGACCCCCGGCGCTGGCGGGTCTCGGGGCTGCTCAGCCTCACCGGGGCCCGTGCGGGGATCGTGCTCGCGGCCGTGGTTGCGTGTGCCCTCTGGGGCGATCTGCTGGCGACCGGCGGCGGGCTCACCTCATACACGACCGGCCTCACCCTGGGTTACTACCAGAACTTCGCCAATCGCGCCCTGGGCCGGGAGTCCGACCTCAGCTACCTCAACTTCTTCGATCTCCGGGCGGCGGGGGAGAAGGCGGCCGCGGCCTGGATTGACGAGCACGGCCTTTCAGGGCAGAGCGGTCTGGCGTGGTCTTCGGACGCGTGGGTGTACCTGCTGGCCGATCTCAAGCCGGTCGTGCCCACCCCGGCGCTCTATGTCGACGAGATGTGGCTCGGGCCGGCCGGGGTCATGGCGAGGGTTCGGGCGGGGCGGCCGGTGGTGGTGGTGACCACCCCCTCTTCGCTCTACACCTACCCCGAGATCGCCCCGTACTTGAAGCAGTTCTACGTGGAGGTGGAGCACCCTGACCAGTCGGAGGTCTGGGTCAGGCGCGGGCACCTGCCGGCCGGCGCTGTCGCCCTCAGCTCCTGATGGTCCACGTTCACCGTCACGCCGCTCCTTCGGTAGCATGCGAGTCTGTGCTCTCGACCCGCGCAGGGCCCTGGTCGGTGAGGGTGCTGCCGCTGCTGCTCGCGGTGCCCGTCATGGTGGCGGGCTGCGGCGTGACGGCCGGCGGCACCGCCGGTTCACGGCCCCCGGCCACTCCCACGGAGGCGAGCTCGGCCTCCCGGGCGCTGGCGACCGCGAGCTCTTACATGAACGAGCTGAAGGCCGGCGACTACTCGGCCCAGTGGGCCCTGCTGGCTCCTTTGGCGCGTGAGCAATGGCCATCGGAGGGGGCTCGGGCGGCGATGCTGCGCGCGAAATTCCAGGGCGCTGCGAAGATCGTCTCCTTCACGCTGGGGGAGGTGGCCCCGGCAGCCACGTGGGTAAGTCCGGAGAACCCCTCCCAGGCCGTCGCGGGGGGAGCGGAGATTCCCGTGGCGGTAACCTTCTCAGCTCCGGAGCAGCTGCAACCGTCAGGGGT
>DAHVMY010000059.1:0-8226 GCA_027319585.1 Candidatus Dormiibacterota bacterium
GTAGGCGCGGCGGCGACGGGCCCCAGTTCGCCCTTTGCCCCTCCCGATCGCCGATAGACTGAGGGTGCCACGAGGCCCGCTCGGGCCCCACCAACCGTCACCCGGGCCCATGATCACCTCAGACCGCAAGGCTCCCGCTGACCTCGGCTATCTCCCTGGCGACCCCTCATTCATCGCCGACCCGTATCCAGCGCTGGCCAGGTTGCGCGAGGAGTTCCCGGTCATCTACGACGAGCCGACCCGGCAGTGGCTGATATCCCGCCACCGCGACGTGAACGCGCTCCTGCGAGACCGCCGGCTGGGCCGCTCCTACCTGCACGTCGCGACCCATGAGGAGTGGGGCCGGGAGCCCCCGCCCGAGTGGCAGGCTCCGTTCTGGGAGCTGCTCTGGCCCCAGCTAATCGACCGCGAGCCGCCTGACCACACGCGCCTGCGCAGCCTGGTGCTGCGTGCCTTCACCCCCCGGGCGGTGGAGCGCATGAGGTCCCGGATCGAGCTCGTGGTCACCACGCTCATCGATCGGGTCCGCCAGCTCGGGGAGTTCGACCTCATCGCCGACCTCATGGAGGAGCTCCCGGTCACGGTCATCGCCGACATGCTGGGGATACCCGAGAGCGACCGGTCGCTGCTGCGTCCCTGGTCGGCGGAGATCACGCTCATGTTCGAGCTCAACCCCTCCTTGGACTACCAGCAGCGCGCGACCCGCGCCAGTGCGGAGTTCAGCGGGTACCTCCGCGAGCTGCTGCGCTCCCGGCAGGGGCGGGCGGCCCAGGACCTGCTGGCGGATCTCTCCCAGGCAGCCGAGGCGGGAGACCGCCTGAGTGAGGATGAGCTGGTGGCCACCTGCGTGCTGCTGCTGAACGCCGGTCACGAGGCCTCCGTGAACGGCGCCGCGAACTCGTGGTGGGCGCTGTTCCGCCATCCCGCCACACTCGCCCATCTGCGTGAGCGGGTTGATCTGGTGCCGACCGCGATCGAGGAGCTGCTGCGCTTCGACACCCCGGCTCCCATCTTCGAGCGGTGGGTGCTGGAGGACATCGAGGTGGAGGGGGTGAGGATCCCCCGGGGCCAGGAGGTGGCGCTGCTGTTCGCGGCCGCCAACCGAGATCCGCGGGTGTTCCCGAACCCCGATCGGATCGTGCTCGACCGCGACCCCAATCCGTACCTCTCGTTCGGGGCCGGCATCCATTACTGTCTGGGAGCGCCGCTCGCCAAGCTCGAGTTCGACATCCTCTTCCGGCAGATGCTGGAGCGGATGCCCCATCTGGAGCTGGTCAGCGAACCGCGCTGGAAGCCCCGATTCGTCCTCCGCGGACTGGAGGCCATCCGCGTCCACGACCACCCGCTGTGACCCCCGCCGCGGGCGCTGTCCCGCTGTCAGGAGACCCATGACCGCCCAACCGATCCTGCTCGACTGCGACACCGGCATCGACGACGCGCTCGCGATCCTGGACTTCACCGCGCGCGGCGGCGAGATCCTGGCGGTGGGCTCGGTCCACGGCAATGTCCCCGCCCCGATAGGGGCGCGCAACACCCTGAGGGTGCTGGAGATCGCCGGTCGGGAAGAGGTGCCCGTCTGCGTGGGGGCTCCTCGCCCGCTGGCGCAGCCGCTGATGACGGCCGAGCACGTTCATGGCCAAGACGGCCTCGGCAACACCAATCAGCCCCCACCGAGGCGCCAGGCCGGGGCGGGTTCTGCGGCCGAGCAGATCGTGCGGCTGGCCCACCAGAGGCCGCGCGAGTTCACCCTGGTCGCGATCGGCCCCCTCACCAACCTGGCGCTGGCTCTGCTGCTCGACCCGGAGTTGCCGACCCTGATCCCCGAGGTGGTCATCATGGGCGGGGCGGTGGAGGTGGCGGGCAACGTCAGCCCCACCGCCGAGGCCAACCTCTGGCATGACCCGGAGGCGGCGCAGCTGGTTATAGAGGCCGACTGGAGGGTCACCCTGGTGACCCTGGACGCGACCATGCAGGCGCTGCTCACCCCCTCCGACCTGGAGGCGATCCTGAGCGCCACGACGCAGCGCTCCCGGTTCGCCTGGGCGATCCTGGATCACTACCTCACGGTCTACCAGCAGTGGCTGCCCGGCCGCACCTGCCCTCTGCACGACCCGCTGGCACTGGCATTGGTGCTGGACCCCGACCTCGCCACCTACCGGATGCTGCCCACCCAGATCGAGCTGCGCGGGGTGTCCACCAGGGGGGCCACCGTCTGCGACCGGCGCCAGGATCCGGCGGGACCGGCGGCGGAGCCAGGGTGGCGCATGGTCCGGTATCTCGACCAGCTGGATGTGGAGCGGTTCCGGGCGCTCTTCGTGGCCGGGATAACCGCCGGCTGAGGGCCGGGCGGGGCCGCTGCCGCCAAGGATCAGAGGCCGGCCGCGCCCGCCGCGGCATCGAGTCCGGCTCCCTGCCCGGTCTCGGCGCCGCGCCAGAACCAGGCGAGCGCGCCTGCGACCCCGATCACCCAGACCCCGACCGCGAACCAGGTGAACGAGTTGAGGCTCAGCCCCTGGGTCAGGTAGATGGTCGCGATGTAGAGGCCGACGCTGACAAAGCGGACCACGGCCGTGTAGGTGGCTCGGCGCCGCGTCTCCCAAACCTCGCCCTGCAGGGTGGTGCTGGCCAGGAATTCGATGCCGAGGAAGACGTTCAGGACCACCAGCAGGGAGAAGAAGATGGGGATCGAGCTCCGCCAGGCCGGCGCCAGCACCGCGATCGCAACGCTCACCGCCAGGCAGCCCACGTAGCCGATCAGCAGCGTCAGCTTGCGGCTCCAGCGGTCGGCCCAGAAGGCGAGCAATCCTACCAGCAGCTCGGTGATGCCGGCCACCATCAGGATCGGCGCCGACAGCCTCGGGAGATGGTCGGGGCCCAGCACATAGGTCATGAGGCCGTACCCGGCGGTGCCGGCGAAGATGGTGGCGCAGGTCGCGAAGAGCCGCAGCCCAAGGGGGGTGGTGGCGGCCACCCGCTCCGCCTGCGGGGATCCCTCCTCCGGCAGCTCTCGCTCCAGCAGTTGCTCTTTCGGGTAGTAGCGCCGGGCGACCGCGTCGGCCTGCGCCCGACGGCCGCGCGCCCGCAGCCAGCGCACCGACTCAGGGGTGTGCTGGCGGATCAGGAACAGGCAGAAGGTGACGAAGAGGAAGGCGCCCGCCACCGCCAGCCGCTCGGCCGCGATCCCGCCCCGGTCACCCAGGAGCGACATCCCGGCCAGGGTCAGGCCGCCGAGGTTGGCGGCGTTTATAGCCAGCATCATGGTCTTGCCGCGGTGCCGCGCGGGCATCACCTCGTGAGCGGTGACCAGAATCCCGTTCAGCTCGCCGCCGGAGGCGAACAGCATCACCGCCAGAAAGACCAGGATCAGCTGGTAGGAGGAGCTGAAGACGATGCCAACTCCGCCGACAAGGTAGAGCCCCAGGGTCGCGAAGAAGACCGGGCGACGCCCAACGCGGTCCGCGAGCGGACCCAGCGCCGCGATCCCCAGGATCTGCCAGATCGGGGACCAGGAGAGGAGCACCGAGCGCAGCACGACCGGGATGTGGACCCACGAGGTGGCGATGGTGGCGGTCCCGAAGACGTATGACTCCAGAAACATCCCGAGGAAGAAGGAGGAGAAGTTCCAGGAGTCGGTTGTGGTCCAGCGGGCCTCGCCCGGGTGCGCCGGGGCCGCCCCTTCGCCGGCTACCTCCACGAGGTTGCGGGGGCTCAAGGCGGACGGTGCCTCAGCCCCGGACCGGGCTCAGGCGAGGTCCTCGGGGCCGAGCCGCTCGAGGACCAGGGCCGGCGTCCCGATCGGGGAGTCCCCGATCCTAATCGCGCCCTCCAGCGCCTGCAGGGCGGACGGTATCCGGCTGCGGTCGTCGCCCTGAAGCTCCAGCAACGGATCCCCGCGCCGCACAGCATCCCCCAAGCGGGCGTGGCAGATCACCCCCGCCACCGGGGAGACCGGGTCCTGGGGCCGGGCTCTGCCCGCGCCCAGCCGCCAGGCGGCGACCCCGACCGACCGCGCGTCCAGCCGCTGCAGGAATCCGTCGCGGTCGGCTCGGACGACGGCAAGCGACTCACCCTCAGGCAGGGCGGCGTCGGGGTCTCCTCCCTGAGCGCGGACCATCTCCGAGAACTTGGTCCAGGCCCGGCCGTCGGCGAGCGCGGCTTCCGGATCCTCGCGGATCCCCACCATCTGCAGCATCTCCCGCGCCTCCTCCAGCACCAGCTGGCGCAGGTCTGCGGGACCGCCGCCCCTCAGGATGGCGATCGCCTCGCGGACCTCGACGGCGTTGCCGACTGCCGTCCCCAGCGGAGAGTCGTGGGCGGTGAGCAGGGCCCTGGTCGTCACCTTGTGGGATCTGCCGATGCGGATCATGGTGAGGGCGAGCTGGCGCGCCTGAGCGAGATCCGCCATGAAGGCCCCGCTGCCCACCTTCACGTCCAGGAGCAGGCAGCCGGTTCCCTCCGCCACCTTCTTGGACATGATGGAGCTGGCGATGAGCGGGATCGACTCCACGGTGCCGGTGACGTCCCGAAGGGCGTAGAGGCGGCGGTCCGCCGGTGCCAGCTCGGGGCTGGCGGCGCAGACGACGCACCCCACCTCGTCCAGAATCGCGATCATCTCCTCTGGGGAGAGCACCGAACGCCAGCCCGGGATCGACTCCAGCTTGTCCAGGGTTCCGCCGGTGTGCCCCAGCCCGCGGCCCGACAGCTGCGGCACCGCCGCTCCGCAGGCCGCCACCAGCGGGACCAGCACCAGGGACACCTTGTCCCCGACCCCTCCCGTCGAATGTTTGTCGACCGAGGGGCGGGAGAGGCCGGTCAGGTCCTGGCGGATGCCGGAGGCGATCATGACACCGGTCCAAGCCTCCACCTCATTCGCGCTCATCCCCCGCCAGCAGATCGCCATCAGGAGAGCTGCCATCTGAGCCTCCGCCACCTGGCCCGCCAGGTAGCCGTTGAGCACCAGCTCGATGTCATCGGTGGCCATCTCCTGCCCGCGGCGCTTGGCCAGGATCAGCTCCAGAGCCACGACCGCAGGGTCGGCGCCGCTCATCCGTGGCGTCGGGCGAGTTCGGTGGCGTCGAAGGCGAAGGGCAGCAGCTCTCCGATCGTGACGGGCTCCGAGCCGGTGCCCTGGTCGATCAGAAGTCGCGGCCCCCCCTGTTCCAGAAGGAGCTGCCGGCAGCGGCCGCAGGGGGCCAGCGGCGCCCCGTCCTCGGTCACCACGCTGACCGCGATCAGCCGCTCAGCGCCGCCCGACCGGAGGGCCGAGACCAGCCCGCACTCGGCGCAGAGGGACAGCCCGTAGGAGGCGTTCTCGACGTTGCAGCCAGTGGCCATCCACCCCTTGTCCGTGAGCCCGGCGGCTCCCACGTGGAGCCGGGACCACGGCGCGAAGGCCCTGGTCGCCACCTGGCGGGCGGCCGCCCGCAGGGCCTCCCAGTCGATCTCATCCATCTGGGCCACGGCAAACCTCCTTCGACATCACGCGCCAGCGGCGCCCAACCCGGTCGCCTGATCAGACTGCAGATCGTATCGGCAGCGGTGGGAATGCCGCCCCCGAGGCCGGAAGCTGGCGGTTCATAATCGTGAGCAGATGAGCAGCTGGCCGGCTTCGATCACGCCTTCAACGGTCCCAGATCAGGTGGCGACTCTGGACCAGGTGGGGGTGGCGGCCCGAGCCCGGCTGTTCGCCAGCCGCTCTGTGAAGCGCAGCTCCAAACTCTTCGCCTGCAACCTCATCATCGCCTGCACCGACCTCACCACCCTGGAGGGGTCAGACACCAAAGGCCGGGTGGAGATGCTCTGCGCCAAGGCGCTTCATCCCCAGCCGGACGACCCCTCCATCCCGCCGGTCGCCGCGGTCTGCGTGTACCCGGCCCAGGCCGCGACGGCCCAGCGGCGGCTGCGGGGGAGTTCGGTGAAGGTGGCGGCGGTGGCGACGGGATTTCCCAGTGGCCAGGTGCCGACGAAGGTGAAGGTGGCCGAGGCGGAGATCGCGGCGCGGCACGCCCAGGAGATCGACATGGTGATGGATCGCGGCGCCTTCCTGGAGGGGCGGTACCGGGACGTGCAGAGCGAGATCGCGGCGGTCAAGGAGGCGATCAAGGACGGCCACCTGAAGGTCATCCTGGAGACCGGTGAGCTGGGGGGCCTGGATCAGGTCCGGCGGGCGAGCTGGCTGGCGATGGAGGCTGGCGCCGACTTCATCAAGACCTCCACCGGGAAGATCCAGCCCGCCGCCACCCTGGAGGTGGCCGTGGTGATGCTGGAGGCGATTCGCGACTTCGCCTGGGCGACCGGGAGAGAGGTCGGCTTCAAGCCCGCCGGGGGGATCCGCAACACCAAACAGGCGATCGCCTACCTGGTCGCGGTCAGCGAGATACTCGGTGATCGCTGGCTCACCCCGCAGCGGTTTCGCATCGGGGCATCGTCGCTGCTCAACGACGTGCTGATGCAGATCTACAAGGAGCGTTCCGGTGGCTACCAGTCCCCCGAAGACTTCACCCAGGCCTGACCTCCCCGCCGAGCCGGCGGCGGACCGGGCCGCGGAGCCCGAGTTCCCCGCCCGCCTCTTCGAGTACGCGCCCGCGCCGGAGTCCACTGAGCACGTTCGGCTGGATGACACGTATGGGCTCTTCATCGGCGGGCGGCTGGTGGCTCCGCACTCCCGGCGTCACCGCCCGACCGTCAATCCGGCGACCGAGGAGGAGCTCGCCCAGGTGGCGGAGGCGGACGCGACCGACGTGGATCGCGCGGTTGCGGCCGCCGCTGAGGCGTATCTGCCCTGGTCCCGGCTCTCCGGCCGCCGGCGTGCCCGCTACCTGTTCCGGCTCGCGCGGCTCGTGCAGGAGCGCGCTCGGGAGCTGGCGGTGGTGGAGACGCTGGATGGCGGCAAGCCGATCCGGGAGGCGCGCGACTTCGACATCCCGACCGCTGCGCAGCATCTCTTCTATCACGCCGGTTGGGCCGACAAGCTGGAGTATGCCTTCGCCGGCGCAAGGGCCCGGCCGCTGGGGGTCATCGGCCAGGTCATCCCCTGGAACTTCCCGCTGCTCATGCTGGCCTGGAAGGTGGCCCCGGCGCTGGCGACCGGGAACACGGTGGTGCTCAAGCCGGCCGAGACCACGCCGCTCACCGCCCTTCTCTTCGCGGACATCTGCCGCCAGGCCGAGCTGCCGGCGGGGGTGGTCAACATCATCACCGGGGGGCCGGAGGTGGGCGCGGCGCTCGTCCGCCACCCCGGGCTCGCCAAGGTCGCCTTCACCGGATCGACCGCGGTGGGCAAGGAGATCCAGCGGGTCCTGGCCGGATCCGGCAAGCGGCTCTCCCTGGAGCTGGGGGGCAAGGCGGCCCACGTGATCTTCGAGGACTCGCCCATGGACCAGGCGGTGGAGGGCGTGATCAACGGCATCTTCTTCAACCAGGGGCACGTCTGCTGTGCCGGCAGCCGGCTCTTGCTGCAGGAGTCGATCGCCGAGCCGTTCTTGCGCCGCCTGCAGTTGCGGATGAGCCGGCTTCGGGTCGGCGACCCCCTCGACAAGAACACCGACGTCGGCGCCATCAACTCCCGCGCCCAGCTGGACCGTATCGAGGAGCTGGTGCGGGCGGGGGTGGAAGAGGGCGCGCGGCTGCATCAGGTGAGCTGCCGGCTGCCCGAGCGCGGCTTCTGGTTCCCGCCCTCCGTGTTCACCGGGGTCGCGCCGGCACATCGGATCGCTCGCGAGGAGATCTTCGGCCCCGTCCTGGCGGTGATGACCTTTAGGACCGCGGGCGAGGCGGTCGAGCTGGCCAACAACACCCGCTACGGCCTCTCCGCGGGGGTCTGGACCAGCAAGGGATCCCGCATACTCTGGATGTCCCAGCGGCTCCGCGCCGGGGTGGTTTGGGCCAACACCTACAACCAGTTCGATGCCGCCGCGCCCTTCGGAGGGTTCGCCGAGTCCGGCTTCGGCCGAGAGGGGGGTGCACAGGGATTGGGTGAATATCTGGAGTTCTCGTGACTGCGCCAGCCGTGCTCAAGACCCCCAAGCTCTACGTGAACGGCGCCTTCGTGCGCTCGGACTCTGGCCGCGTGTATCAGCCCGACGGCCGCACCAACGTTCCGATGGCGTCGCGCAAGGATCTGCGCGACGCGGTTCCGCCCGTGCCCTGGCCGCAACTGCGCGCCGCACTCGAACAGGAACTCGGCTGCGCGGTGTCGCAGGTGTTTGAGACCTTCACCGAAGCGCC
>DAHVMY010000005.1:0-58098 GCA_027319585.1 Candidatus Dormiibacterota bacterium
TTACGGCCGCCGCCGTGGGTCGGTCGACGATTCCCTACGCGGTCAACCAGGCATTCTATGCGCAGAGTTTCTTCGCCCCGGTGCACCTGCTCGTGCTGCTGGCCTGGCTCTTGCTGCTGCTGGCCGAGGCTGGCCGCCTGCCCCGGGGTCAAGGAGGTGTACACCACCACCGGGGATGTGGACTTCATCGCCAAGGTGGCGCTGTCCGACCTCGAGGAGCTGGCTCAGCTCGTGCAGGAACACCTCGCCAAGATCGACGGCCTTGTGTCCACCAGGACCCACCTGGCGATGCGTCGCTACAACCCGGAGGAGATCTCCGCCGCCTTCGACCTCGGCGTCGACTGAGCGCTTGCCCCTCTCGGTCTCTCACAGGCCGGCCGTACCGATCAGGTGGCCTATCAACGCCGTCACCGCCATCGCCGCACCACCCCCGAGGAGCACCCTCAGCGCCCCGCGGCGCCAGTCGGCGCCTCCGCCCAGCGCTCCCAGCGATCCCAGCACCGCCAGAGCGATCAGGGCGATCGCGACCAGCGCGATCACGCGGCCGGCCGCGGGGGCGACCAGGGTGGCCAGGATGGGCAGCACCGCACCGCCCGAGAATGCGGCCGCCGACGACGCCGCTGCCTGCACCGGACGGGCCCGGCCCTGCTCGGTTATCCCCAGCTCGTCTCGGGCGTGCGCGCCCAGGGCATCTCGGCGCATCAGCTGGAGCGCCACCTGGCGCGCCAGCTTGGGCTCCACGCCCCGGCTCACATATATGGCCGCCAACTCCGTCAGCTCTCCCTCGGGGTCGTCGCGCAACTCCTTGCGCTCACGCGAGAGGTCCGCACGTTCGGAATCACGCTGGCTGGAAACCGATACGTACTCCCCGGCCGCCATCGACATCGCGCCGGCCGCCATCCCGGCGATGCCGGCCAGAAGCACCTGATGCACGGACGAATTCGCGGTCGCCACGCCGAGCATGAGGCTCGCGGTGGAGACGATCCCGTCATCGGCCCCAAGCACC
This sequence comes from Candidatus Dormiibacterota bacterium, assembly GCA_027319585.1. Lineage (GTDB taxonomy): Bacteria > Chloroflexota > Dormibacteria > Aeolococcales > Bog-877 > AG-12. The sequence continues at coordinate 1,007 of DAHVMY010000005.1, forward strand.
GCGGCCCGCAGCCAGCCGGTGCTTCCAGACCGGGGCTCTTGCCTGGGAACAGCCGGCGAGGAGCTCACCGGCGCGCTGCCGATCGACCAGAGGCGGCGTAACCGGGCCGGGACACGCGCTCGCCTAGCCCACCGCGCTCTGCACCGTGCCCTGCACCTCCTCCACGTACCGGTGCAGGCGCTCGGTCATCTCGCCCACCTCGGCCCCCGAGGCGATCACCCGGTACCGGGGCGTGTCGGCGTCCGGGAGCACGAGCACATACCCCGATTCATAGAGAAGCTTGAGACCATCGGTGAGATCAACCCGCTCGTGGCGGTGAGCCTCGGCCAGCCGGCGCATGACCTCGCCCTTGACCTCCCAGGGACACGGAACGGCGACCTCCTCGTGGAACCCCATCGGTAGCTGGCGCCGAACCTCGGAGAGGGAGGTGTCGAGTTGAGCGCTCATCTGGATGGTCGCCAAGAGTGCGAACATGGCGTCGTAAGCGGCGAGGTGGTCGGGCCAGACGAACCCTCCCAGACCATCCGCGCCCAAAACGGCCTGGCTGCGGGCGGCCGCCCGCACCACTGAGGCCAGATCCGCGCGGCAGTGGATCAGCCTGCCGCCGGCCTCCTCAACGATCTGCTCCAGTTGCCAGCACGCCGACACCGGGGCCACGATCGCGGCCTCCGGGCGGGTGCGCAGCGCCATCCACGCCATGAGGCAGATCGCCTCCTGATGCGCGAAGATCTGGCCGGCGTCGTCGATCAGAAAGAGCCGCTGCCCCGGAGGGTCGACCCGAGCGCCGAAGTTGGCCCCGACCGTCTTGGTGATGCTGGCCGCCTGTTGCAGCTCCTCGTCGGGGTCGCGGGGGACCGGGGACGCGAAGGCCTCCTCCTCAAAACCGGAACGCAGGGAAACCGTCTGGATCTGGGCCTCATGGAGCAGATGCGGCAGCGCCACCGACGAGCTCCCGAAGCCGAAGTCGATGAGCAACCGTGGGTGGACGGCCCGCACCTTCTCGAGGTCCAGCGCAGCCAGGGTGTCCGCCTGGTAGGCGGAAAGCACCGCCTCCGGATACCCGATCTCCTGAATCTCGCGCGGCACAACCCGCCGGAAGTCCTCCCGGAAGAAGGTGTTCTCCAACTTGCGCTCCTGGCGCCGGTCCAGGGCCATCCCCTGGCCGTCCAGGACCTCGATGTCGGCGGACCGGTTGTCGACCGGAGAGGCGACGATGTGGACCGCGCCGGCAGCGGCTGACCCCCTGGTGAAGTGGCAGGTGACCGGCACGGGCAGCTCGCTGAGGTCCATCACCCTGGCTCCGGCCGAGAGCATGCCCGAGATCATGGCGCGCTTGATCATCCGGGAACCCGGGCTCCGGTCCCGGCAGATCGCGAGCTGGGATCCCCGAGGGTGGGTGGCGGCCCAGGCGGCCCCCAGACGCGCACACCACTCCGGAGTCAGCTGCACGTTGATCAGCCCGGTGAGCCCGGCGGAGCCGAACAGGGCCGACCGCCAGGTGCCCGCCCATATCACCGACTCGTGGACCAGCGACCCCGGCTCGATCTCCTTGCCCGGCCAGATGCGCACCCCCTGCTCCACCACCGCTCCCGCGCCGATGGTGCAGTCGTCACCGATCACGCTGCCGTCGTCCAGGAGGACCTCTGGCTTGATGGTGGCAGCGCTGCAGACCACCGCCTGGCGCAGACGGCTGCGCTCACCGAGATAGACCTGCGGCCAGATCACCGAGTTGCTGAGCTTGGCGCCCTGGTCGACCACCGCGAAGCGGTCCAAAACGACCGGGCCATTGAGGAAGACGTCCTCGCCCACCACGCAGTCGCGGCCGATGAAGGCCGGCCCGACGATCTCGGCTGAGGCCGCGATCTCCGCCCCCTCGCTGACCCACTGGGAGTCGCCGACCCGCCGGCCGGAGATCTCGCACTGGACCCGGCCCTCCAGGGCGTCCCAGTTGGCCTGGAGGTAGCTCTGGATGCTGCCGATGTCGCACCAGTAGCCGCGGCCCACCACCGCCCACACGGAGTCCTGGCGGCGGAGCATCTCGGGAAAGACATCGGAGGACCAGTCGCACGGTTGGTCCTCGGGTATGTAGCTCAGAACCTCGGGATCGATCACATAGATCCCGGTGTTCACCTGGTCGCTGAAGACCTCACCCCAAGAGGGCTTCTCCAGGAAGCGGTCGATGCGCCCCTCGGGCGACGTCACCACCACGCCGTACTCCAGGGGGTTGGCCACCTTGGAGAGGACGATCGTCGCCCGTGACGCCCGGTCGCGGTGGAACGCGATCGCCTGGCTTAGGTCGATGTCGGTCAGGGCGTCCCCGCTTATCACCAGAAAGGTGCTGTCCAGCAAAGCCGCGGCATTCTTGACGCTCCCCGCGGTCCCCAGCGGGCGGTCCTCCACCGCGTACTCCAGCTGCATCCCCAGCTCCTGACCGTCCCCGAAGTAGTTGCGGATCGAGGCCCCCAGGTACTGGAGGGTGATGACCACCTCGGTGATCCCGTGCCGGCGCAGCAGCCGCAGGACGTGCTCAAGGCAGGGCCGCCCCACCACCGGCACCAGCGGCTTCGGCCTCCGGCTGGTGAGCGGCCTAAGTCGGCTGCCCTCGCCTCCAGCCATCACGACCGCCTTCAACGTCGACCTCCTGGGTTCACCGCGATCCTGACGTCGACCAGCCCGCCGATAGCAGAGATCATACGGACAGCTGCCGACCCCGGCGGCGCCGTTCCCACCACCACATGGCCAAGATCACGGCCATCGACGCCCCCACGGTGACCGCTGCGGTACCCACGACCTCAGCCGTCTGGCTGGCGCCCGCATAGACCGGGGGACCCGGGAGGGTCTGGAGCCGGTGCAGGAACAACCCGCGCGGCCCCGCCGCCGCGACCAGCCCGGATGGGTGGGTGGCGTAGAGCGGCCCCAGGGCGGCCAGGGCGACGACCTTCCCGTCCGCGGTCGCCGGAGCGGCGCGGTACCACGTGAAGCCCGCGTCCGGGGTGAGCAGCGTCCCGAACCCGGAGGTGGCGACATAGGCGGCGTCGGGTCCCACGCCCAGGAGCGCGTTGAGCCGGGGCACGCCGGCCACCCCGCCGTATGGCAGGAGCTGGAAGACCGGGGTCCAACCGGTTCGGTAGTGGGCGTAGATCATCCCCGCCTGATCGCCGGCCAGGAGGATTCCGTCACCCATCTCCGCCAGGACGGGCCGGTCGCCGAGGTGAGGAGCGCCACGGCTGGAACGGATCCGTCCGCTGGCGTTGACCAGCTCGATGCCCAGTCTGGTCGCGATCACAAAGGGTTGCCCGGGCACAACCGGCGGCGCGACCGCGGTGACAGGATTCCCAGGAGCTGACCCCGCGACCCTGTGGAGGGCTGACCGCAATCCCCCCAGGTACAACCCTGCGGTGGTCGCCGCCAGCGCCAAGGGCTGGGATCCCGAACTGATGGCCAGCCCCCTGGGCTCTCCTGGGAGCCGCTGGAGGAGACGGGCGAGACCTGGAAGCCGAAGCCGGTAGAGAGCCCCGTCGGTGTTCAGCGCCAAGCCCTGGGATCCGGCGGCCGCCACGAACTTCGCCCCCTGCGGACTGCCGCCTCCAACCAGCTTGCCGCTTAGGGCGTCCAGCCAGTAGGCGCGGCCCGCCATGATCACCAAGGTCGTCGACTCCGAGTTGGATGCGATGGCTTGGAGAGCGCGCTGGGGCCCGGGCGCCCTGGTCCACCAGGCCGTGGCCGCACTGACCGGGCTCAGCGACCCCGTCGCGATGGCGGCGGCCAACACGGTCAATCCGGCGCCTTGGCCCAATCTCACCGATCAGCCACCGTAGAGCCCGCTGACCACGACGGCCAGCACGTAGAAATCGGCGACGATGTGGACCAGCATCGCGGGCAGCAGGCTGCGACTCCTCATCGACATCCAACCCCACAGCCAGCCGAGCGCGATGACGATGGGCACGAAGCTGAAGGCCGGCCCCTCGTACTGGATCGCCAGGTGGGCGATCCCGAAGATGAGTCCCTGGGTTATCACCGCCGCCGCCGGGCTCTGCTGGCGTTCCAAAGCCGACATCAAGACTCCCCGGAACTGGATCTCCTGGGCGATCGCGCTGGCGGCGTTGGCTATCCCCAAGAAGACCGCTGCGGAGCCGCTGAGCGCGAGCAGCGGGACTCCCTCCCGCCCCAGCAGGGGAGCCGGGAGCGCGAACCCGATCAGCAGAAAAAGCAGGGTGCCCACGATGCCGAAGGCCGCCATGAGAAGGGTGGGCCGGACCCACAGCCGCAAGTTGGGCCGGGGTCGGGGCGTGAGGTAGTGAAACCCCACCGCCATTCCCAGGGCCAGCAGCAGTTCGGCAACCCCGGCCGCGGCATTGCGGGTCAGCCCGTCAGGCACTCCCAGGATGGCGGGCGCCGGCCCCGAGTAGCTGGTGAGCCAGAGCCAGACCGAGAAGGGAAGCGCCAGGGTCAGGAAGGCGAACGCCAGGGGGGCACTGCGCCGCAGCGGGCGCCAGAGCAGGGTGACCGCGGTCACGGCGGAGAAATAGCCGCTGAGACGCCAGCCATCGGGATCTACTCCCTGAGGGTCACCGAACACTCGCGGCAACAGCAGGACGACCGCCGCTCCCGCGAGGATGAACACCAGCTCGCCGCCCCCGGGACCGACGCCCTGAACCGAGGGGGCGGGCCGCCGGAGCCAGCCACGCACGGCGGGATCGGCAGCCACCTCTCAGCAGGCGGTCGCTGGGATCAGGGTTGGGGTTGCTCCTGGGGCTCTGCGGTGGCTGGCTGGCTGCCGTTGGTCCCTGGTTGCGCCGGCGGCTGGTAGTCCCCGAGGGGCATGTCGAGGTCCTCCCCGCGCAGCCGGTCCACCAGGTCATAGACCTTGTCCTGGACCGTGCCGGAGAAGAGGAAGGCCGCCCCGGCGCTGGCGAGGATCCCGGCGGCCAGCCACTTCCTGGAGATCCTTCTGCGATGGGCCTTCGGCGGCTTGATCCCGGTCTTGGCCAGCGAGCTCTGGACCTTGCGGCGGGTGTCCGGCGGCAGGGACTTGGTCGCCTCGTATGCGGCCTGGACCACCTTCTCAGCGAGGTCGGCCGAGCGCCCCCGAGCCTGCTCGACGGCCTCCGCGGCTCGCCGCTGGGCGGTGTCGGCGACCGGCTGCACCTGGGAGGCGATCCGGCCAGTGAACTCGGGCAGCTGGTGGGCAGCTGCCACCATCGCCGGGGTGACCGCCGCGCCCGCCGACTTCACGCCGGTCCCCAGGACCTCGACCACGGCTCCGGCCGCGTCGGAGGCGGTGGATCCGAGCCTCTCCATAGGCCGCTGCTGCTTGCGTGAGAACCTCATGGCGGCTCCTCCTATGTCTTACCTGTATGTCGAGTGTAGTCCAGGCGCGGGCTGGAAACATCGGGGAAGCGCATCAAGGCTCACTCCTGCGACCAGAGCCAGCGACGACCGGGGGGAAGTGCTCCAGCGGGCCATGTCCGGATCCCAGCCCGGGCGCATGACGGATGGCGGTGGCGACGTACGCCTTGGCCTGGCGCACGGCCGGCTCGAGGCCGTCGCCCAGCGCCAGGCGAGCCGCGATCGCGGCCGAGAAGGTACAGCCGGTCCCATGGGTGTGGACCGAGTCGATGCGCTCGCCCGGGAGGCGCACCAGCCCTTGATCGGAGACGAGCACGTCAGTCGGCGGCCCCGGGGCATGACCGCCTTTGACCACCACCGCGGACGCGCCCATCTGCAGGATCGCCTGCCCGGCGGCGATGGCCTCCTCCTCCGACTCGACCCTCCGGCCGGTCAGAGCCGCGGCCTCGGGCCAGTTGGGGGTGACCACCTGCGCCATCGGGATCAGCTGCTCGCGCATGATCGCCACCGCGTCCGGTTCCAGGAGGGTGGCCCCGCTCTTGGCCACCATGACCGGGTCCACCACCAGCGGCCCCCAGGAGCGCTGGCGCAGTTGCTGGCAGACGGTGGCGATGTGGGGCGCAGAGAAGAGCATGCCGGTCTTGACGGCCCGTGGACGCAGGTCTTGGTCCAGCGCCTCAAACTGGGCGATCAGGAACTCCTGGGGCAGCCCGTGAACCGCCAGCACCCCCAGGGTGTTCTGAGCCGTGAGGGCGACCGCGACGCTCACCCCGTACACCCCGCAGGCGGCAAAGCTCTTGAGATCGGCCTGGATCCCGGCCCCACCGCCGCTGTCGGTGCCGGCCACGGTGGCCGCGATCGTGGTGCGGGGGAAGTCGGTGGCCGGCATCATCGGTAGGCGACCCGGGGAGTCTGCACGCGCCCAGCTTCCAGCCGGTGCAGCAGCACGTAGGCGAGGGCGGTCACCAGCAGCCCCACCAGGCCACTGATGTCCACGGGCTGGCCCAGGAACAGCCGCTGGGCCAGGGGTGAGACGAACCCCCACTCCCCCGGCGGCGGGGGTTCGTTGAAGAAGAGGATCGTCGCCAGGGTCCCCACCCCGAACGCCGCCAGCGTTGGCCAACGGAATCCGCCCTGGAACCAGTAGCCGCGACGCGCGACCAGCTGACGCGGGTCCGGGCTGCGGGCGCTCCGATAGCTGTCGAGGATCACAACCATCGCCCAGGCTGGAAACCAGACGTAGGTGAGGGTGAGGAAGTTGACGTAGTTGCCCTGGAAGCCACTGCCGGCGAACAGCACCAGGCTGGCGATCAGGCTTCCGACCACCCCCACGACCGTCGCCGCCACCCAGCGCCTGAGCCTGATCCCGATGGCCAGGGCGCACAGCGCGGCGGAGTAGACGTTGAGGTAGTTGGAGCTGAGCTCCGCCACCACGATGAAGGCGGCAAAGCAGTAGGCGAAGGCGAGCGGGACCGAGCTCACGATCAGGTTGGGCAGAAGCCGGCTGGGGTCCGCGGTCTGGATCGCCGCGCCCAGCAGTCCGCAGCCCACCAGGCTCGTCAGCGTACCCCCGCCACTCGCCATGGCGACTCGCCACGACGAGGAGTGGGCGGGTAGATACCGGGAGTAGTCGCCCGCGTAGGTGACCCAGGAAACCACGAGGGCGAAGGTGAGGGTGAAGCCCAGGGCCATCGCGGCCAGATGGGGACCGAGGCTCAGCTGGCTCTGCCGCAAGAGATCCCAGTGGGGGAAGGTGAAGAGCGCCAGCGCCGCGCACACGATCAGGAAGGCAGGGACCTGGACGTGCTGGACGACCGAGATGGTGCGGTGCCCGTAAACCGCCACCAGAAAGGAGACCAGTGCGATCCCCGCCAGCAGCAGACCCGCCATCAGGTCGGAGGAGCCGTGGAAGACGGGCAGCGCGCGAGTGGTGGTGACGGCAATGGCGCAGTCGTACGCGAACCAGCCGACCGCGATCACCATGGTGAGGAACCCGCCGACCACCGCCCCGCGGCGTCCGAAGACCATCCGGGACTGGACGATCTGGGGCGCCCCGCTGCGGACCCCCGTCACCGAGAGCAGGCCGAGCAGAGCAGCCCCGGCAAGGGCGCCGGCGATCAGGACCACCGCCGCGTCCCAGAAACCAAGTCCAGCCGCCGAAATCAGCAGCGCTCCCGCGTAGAGCGAGAAGAAATCGGCCAACGCCCCGCCCCAGATGAAGAACAGCTCCCGCGGCCGGCCGTGACGGCTCTGCTCTGGAACCGGCTCCAGGCCCCTCAGCTCAACGCGCAGGAACTCGTCGTCATCGGCCGGAATCGACGCGTCCACCTCCCGGCGGTCACTCTCGATGGTCGTCTCTGTCATCACCACCTCCTGGCCAAACACGGGCTCGGAGCCGACAGGACGAGGCTTCCCGACGCTGGTACTAACCAGATCCGGTGTTCAGGGTTGGCATCATGCCTCTCAGCGCCCTGTCGGCGCACCCCTAGCTGGGAATCGGAATCCCGAGCAGAGTATAGACGGAACCGGAGCTGGCGGCAGGCAGCAACGAAGGGTGAACTCAGCCCGGGTTTACTTCGGCTGTCGGACTACACTCTGAAATTGTGATTCGGATTCCGAAACGAATGGCAGGCCCGACATCGTCCGGCCCAACCCCCCGGGAGCTGCTGGTCCAAGAGTTCATCGAGTCCCAGTGGCGGCTCAGCCGCCTGATCAGGGCCTCGGTCCTGAGCAGGATCGAGGCGGAGTCCACCGATCTGGCGAACCTGGCCGCCTCGATCACCCCGCACCAGCGCCAGGCGGTGATGGTGCTGGCCCGGCTCGGCCCCCGCTCAATGGGGGAGCTGGCCCGCGATCTGCTCATCAGCGCCAGCAGCGCCACCGAGCTGGTCGACCGCCTGGTGGACAGGGGGTGGGTGGAGCGAGAAGCCGATCCCGGTGACCGCCGTTCGGTGGTGATCCGCCTGACCGAGCGGGCGAGCGAGCCGGCGGCGGAGGTGGACCGGATGCTCCTCGAGGAGGTGGCGAAGCTGCTCGCCCCGCTGGGGGACGCCGAGATGGCGGAGTTGGTTCAACTGCTGCGGCCATTGGCGGCTCAGGCCTCCAACCGACCCCGACCGAGCGCCCGGCGCCAGCCACCCAGCGAGCCCGGGCAGTGAGGAGGTTCTTCACCGCCCTGGGCCGACTCTCCGTTCGCTTCCGAGTGCCCGTGGTGTTGGCATGGGTGGTCATCGCGATCGTCTGCATCCACGCGCTGCCAACCCTGGCGTCGGTCAGCAAGGACAGCAACTCCGCCTTCTTGCCCAGCTCCGCTCCGTCAATGAAGGCCGCCCGACTCGCCAGCCCGTTCCAGAGCTCAAAGCTCGCGGCCTCCACCCTGGTGGCGGTGAGCGACCAGGGGCCCCTCACGAGCCGCGACCAGGCCGCGATCAGCCGCTTCGAAGCCGAGATCTCCCACCTGCCCAAGGTCAAGCTGGTCCGTGACCTCGGCACCTCACCCAACGGGGTGGCCAGACAGGCCCTGATAGAGGCCGCCGTTCCCGCCTTCGGAGGCGGCGGTGGGCCGGCTTTGGTGGCATCGATCCGAGATCGCTTCGCAGCGGCGAGCGTACCCGGGCTGACGTACTACCTGACCGGCGACCTGCCCACCGTCATCGACAGCCAGCAGTCGTCCAAGAACTCCCAGAAGTTGACCCAGCTCTTCTCGGTGCTGTTCATCCTGGCCCTGCTCTTGGTCGCCTTTCGGTCCGTGCTCGCTCCCCTGGTCACCCTCCTGCCGGCGGCACTGGTCCTGGCGCTCTCTGGGCCAGTGGTGGCAGAGGCGACCCACATCGGAGTCCAGGTGTCGGTAATAACCCAGGTCATCCTGATCGTCCTGGTGCTGGGTGCCGGAACCGACTACGGTCTCTTTCTGGTCTTCCGGGTCCGCGAGGAACTCCGGGGAGGGCTCGCGCCCCACGATGCCGTGATCACCGCGGTCAGCACCGTGGGAGAGTCGATCACCTTCTCGGCGTTGACCGTGATCGCGGCCCTGCTGAGCCTCACCCTGGCTCAGTTCGGCCTCTACCAGAGCCTGGGGCCGGCTCTGGCGATCGGGATCGGGCTGATGCTGCTGGCGGGCTTGACGCTGCTCCCGGCGCTGCTGGCGATCTTCGGCCGAGCCGTGTTCTGGCCCACCGACACCCGCCCCGAGGCCCGACCGCGAGCCAGCATCTACAGCCGGCTGGCGGGGGGAGTGGTCCGACATCCCGCCTGGATCCTCATCGGCGGGGTGGTGGTCTTCGGGGGACTGGCGCTCGGCAACCTGACCAGCACCACCGCCGGATTCGGCAACACCAATGCCCCCGCCGGAACCGATTCGGCAGCAGGCGCAGCCGTGCTCGCCAAGGACTTTCCCGCCTCCAACGTCCAGGACACGGCGGTTTTGTTCCGGCTGCCGAGGTCGGCATGGTCCGACCCCGCCCAGCTCAGCACAGCCCAGACCGCCCTTCAGAGCTCCGGCCGGTTCAAGTCGGTGATCGGGGCACTCACGGCCTCTCACCTGAGCGCCCAGCAGATTGCTGAGCTCCACACCACTCTGGGGGCTCCGAGTCGCCTTCCCGAGATCGAGCCCGCCGGCTACGCCGTCCCGGCGGCGGCCTACAACGCCTACCGCGCCCTGGCGCAGTTCATCAGTCCAAGCGGTCGCACCGTGCAGTTCTCGACTTTGCTGCAGCACAACAACGACAACTCCGCCCGAGCGCTGGCGGCGGTGCCGCGGGTGCGAGCGACGGTGGCGGCAGTGGGCCGCCGGATCGGGGCGACGGACGCAGGCGTGTTCGGAGTGCTGCCGTTCGCCTACGACGTGCAGAACCTGTCCAACAGCGACCTCCTGCGCATCATCCCGCTGGTGGCGGTGCTGATCGCGCTGCTGCTGGCGATCGTCATGCGCAGCCTGATCGCCCCGCTGTACCTGGTGGTGAGTGTGGTCCTCTCCTATCTGGCGGCCCTGGGACTGGTGGCGGTCATCTTCGTCCACCTGGCAGGCGAGGATGGGATCAACTTTCTCCTTCCCTTCCTGATGTTCGTGTTCCTGATGGCGCTGGGGTCCGACTACAACATCCTGGTCATGACCCGCATCCGCGAGGAGGTGCACACCATGCCGCTGCGGCAGGCGGTGCGTCGGGCGGTGGGGATGACGGGGACCACGGTCAGCACCGCCGGGCTGGTGTTGGGGGGCACGTTCGCGGTTCTCGCCATCGCAGGGGGTGGCTCCGGCGGTGGCACGGAGATCGAGCAGATTGGATTCGGGATCGCCGCCGGGGTCTTCATGGACACCTTCGTGATCCGGACCCTGGTGGTGCCCTCCCTGGTGGCACTGCTCGGACGCTGGAACTGGTGGCCGTCACCTCTATCCCGGCGCCACCCGCCAGTGACACTACGCGAGCTCCCGGCTCGAGCCGAGTCCTGATCGGACGTCCAGCGCCCGGCCGCGATCAGCCGGCCCTCTGCACCTCGGGTTCGTTGCCCGCCACCGGGGTCCGGGGGCTCGAAGCCGTCGCGTCCGCGCCATCGGCCCAGCCCGCCCTCCGGTTGCCGTACACGACCAGGACCACCACCAGCGCCAGCAGCGGGATCTGGGCGAGGTACTCATCCAGGCTCCGCCAGCTCAACCAGAAGGCGGCGAGCGTCAGCACGGCAGCTGCGATGCGCCATCGCGGCCAGAAGACACCCCAGGCCCAGATGGCAGCGATGGCCAAGCCGGTTGCTACCAGCCAGTCGATCCGGGGCGGGGCCGACCAGAACCGGGCCAGGACCAGCTCCGACGGCCCCGAGCCAAGGGGGAAGGTGTGGGCCCGGAGGCTGTTGTAGACGGCGACCAGCGCATCCGGGTAGCGCACCAGCAGCGGCACCACCGCCACCAGGAGCGTGGCCCCAACCCCGAGGCCGCGCTTGAGCCATTGCGGCCGGTCGGCACAGAGCAGGACGTAACCGGGGAGGAAGAACCAGGCCAGCTCATTGCTGCCGAGAGCCAGCCCCAGGCAGATCGCGGACAGCCACGGGCGTCTCAGAAAGACCACGCTGAGGGCCAGGAGCACGTAGGCGAACGCCTCCGCATTGCCGTTGGCGGCAAAGTTCACCGCTGACCCGTTGAGGAAGTAGCTCAGCAGGAGCAGCCCGCCGGCAGCTGGCCACAGTGGTCCGGCCACGACCACCAAGACCACGAGAAGAACCGCGATCGGGATCAGAGTCCACAGAGCACGGGTTGAGGGTGACGCCGAGGCGACCGGCACCACCGCCAAGGGATCCAGGGGCGGCTTGCCCAGGGGCGAGAACAGCCGCTGACCGCCGTGGTCGGGGCTGTTGGCGGCGGCCAGGATCTGAGCCGGGGTCGGGTAGACCTTCACGGAGGCGAGCGGGCCCACCCGGTAGGGGGTGGCCAGCAGCGGCGAGAGCCCCAGGCTCTGCAGGCACGGGATCTCGGCGACGTGGTACGGATCGGCTCCGGCTGATATCGCCCGGGCCCCACAGACCGCCATCGCGTTGGCGTCGTCGACCAGCAGGTGATGGTCCGCCACGGCGCGACCGATGCCGGTCGCCACCACCAGCATCGCCAGGACCCCGAGCAGGGGGCTCGCCCAGAGCAGACGGTGGGCCCTCAGCCGCCTCAGCCAGGCCGGAAACGGCCGGCGCAGCGCCAGCGCCACCAGCACGCAGAAGCCGGCGAAAGCCAGGTACTGGATGATCAGGTTGGCCAGCAGAGCGGAGCGACCGGGAACCCGCTCGGCCAACCACAACCAGTTGGAGAACTTGAAGGCTCCATAGGCGATCACCAGGATCCCCACGCGGTCAGCCAGCTCACCCCGGGGTTGCCACACCGGGCTCAACCGCCTTGCCCAGGCGCCTAAACGGTTCAACGGTGCCATTCTGCCGGGTCGAGCCAGGACGCCAAGCCATCGAGGCCAGGGTGGGACGCCTGGGTCAGCTTTGGATTCGCGGTCACCAGGCCGACGGAGCGGAGTCGAGGCCAATGTGAGGTGCCGGCGTCAATGCCCCGGCGGCGACCACATCCCGCGCGGCGACGAGCTCCCGCTCACGAGCTGGGCCCGCGGACCCACGCCAGGAGGCGCCGTCGCCTCACCCCTGGGCGAGTGCCGCCAGGAACCGGGACAGCAGATCGGCGCCGAACCCACTGGGCTCGGGGTAGCCAGGGCGGATGCGGAAGGTGCGGCGGCCATCCTCGAGCCGCTCCGCGCGCAGGTACAGGGCGCGGTTCGGCCCGGTGTCGGGAATGCCTGTGGCCAGAGTGAAGAAGTGACTCACCACGATGACGGTCACCTCCGCTTCGAGCAATGCAGTGATCACCTGGCGGCCGATCTCGGACCCCTCCGCCTCGTTGGTGCCGCTCAGGGGCTCGTTGAGCAGGAGCAGCGCTCGCGGCCTGAGCCGTCCCGCGGTCTCCGCCAAGCGCGCCAGATCGCTGTCAAGGCGGCCGCTGTCCAGGCCCGCCTGCTCGCCGCGCACGAAGTGGGTCTGCAGGGTCGAGGCCAGCCCAGCGGAGTACTCCTGGGCGGCTACGAACATGCCCGCCTGCAGCATCAGTTGGGCCACGCCCACGCTGCGCAAGAAAGTCGACTTACCCCCGGAGTTGGCTCCCGTGACCACCAGCAGGCGTCGACCCACGGCCTCGACGTCGTTGCCCACAAGGGGGGCGTCGGCCCGCAACACCAATCCGGCATCCACCAGCTGGCGGCACCGGAATCCCGCCTCCATCCGGGAAAGCGGTTCCGGCCAGCACAGAGTTGCGCCCCTCGCCTCAAGCGCGCGCTGCAGGTTGGTGCAGGCCAGGTAGTAGCCCACCTCGAATCGGAGTTTCACGAAGAACCCGAGGACATGGTCGGCGGCCTGTGCGACCGCGTCGACGCCCGAATTCATCCCTCGATCGACCAGATCACTGAGCGCCTGCATGCCGGCATCGTCACGCGGAGCGATCTGGAAGGAGTACTGCGTGCGCTCGCCCAACCCCAGGCGCTCCGCCCACCCCCTCCTGGACTCGGATGGCAGACGCAACACCAGCTCCTGCAGCTGGTTGCCCGGCCCCAGTCGGCCGCTGATGGTCTGGGCCTCGCTGAGCCGGTGTAGCCCGCCCAGGCACGAATCGAGCGTTCCCAGATAGACGTCGTCCAGATCGCTGCTGAGCGCTGCCGCCAAGGCTCTGACTCCGGCGGAGGACTGTTGGGAGAGCCCTTCCTCCGCCAATTGGCGCAGCTGCCGGAGCAGCGGGACCAAAAGATCCAGCGACTGGGTTGCGCGCCTCAGCGCGTGAGCCGGGCGCCGGCTGGCCAGGGCCCAGATCCGGCGGTCACCCTCGATAGCTGCCACCGCCAGGGAGTAGAGAGCGTAGAAGTTGCCCGGGCTCGCCAGACAATCTCGCAGGACCGCCTGGCGATAACTGATGTCGCCGGGAGACGTGAGGCTGTTCAAGGTGACCCGCCGGGCCACGTCGCGCAGAAACGGGTCCCCGGCGGCCATGGCTGTCCAGATCCAATCCAACCCAAGATCCAGCTCCAGGTCGTCAGCCCCGGGGGGTGGGTCGGCCAGCGGGTCCGACCCGCCCTCCGGTCCGAGGAGGTTCACCGTCAGCATCGGAGGGAGCGGCGCAGCTGTGGGTACGTCAAGCCGTGTCGCTCTGCCAGCACCAGCGCGTGGGCGATGCCGTTTGCAGGCTGGCGCAGCAGCCGGAAGGTGCGCACGGCAGGGTCCTGGGGATCCACCTGGCTCACCATGCTGACCGTGCCCGGACCAATGCTCGCGAGCTCATCAATGAAGGTCACGTAGACCCCTACCACGCCTCGGGCGACCAGCCCCTCGATCACAGCTCGGCCCAGCCGGCGGCCGTCTTCCAGGCTGGCAGAGCTGAAGGTCTCGTTGAGAATGACGACGGAGTGTGCGGTGGCGCGCTCCATGATGTCGGCCATTCGGACCAGATCATCCTCCAGGCGCCCGCGGAGATCCTCCAGCCTTTCCTGCCTCTCAAAGTGCGTGAGCAGCTCATCGCACAGCCTGAGGGTGGCCCGCCGACCCGGGACCGGGCAGCCCAGCGCGGCCAGGTGGTGAAGCTGACCGAAGCTGCGGGCAAAGGTCGTCTTGCCCCCCTGGTTCGGCCCGGAGACGATTAGGAGACGCTCATCACCGACCAGTTCGAAGTCGTTGGTGACCACGCTCAACCCGCGCTTGGCGAGCTGCGCCGCGAGGCTGAGATCGAAGGCCCCCACAGCCCGCTCGGATGTGGTGCCAGCTTCCACCTCTGGGTAGCAGAAGTCGAGACCGAGCTGTCGCAGAGGCTGGATCCAATCGCGGTAGGCCAGGTAGAAGTGAAGCTGGCGATCAATCGCCAGCACGGTGGGGTCGGTGAAGTTCTGGTGCCGGGCCCGGAATGCGTGGAGCGCCGCGAACGCCTGCGGGAACAGGCGGGCGACCAGATCGAGAATCCGCTCCTCGACGCCGCTCAATTGCGGAGCCACGCGCAGCTGAAAGAGATGACTTCGAGAGGCTCCCGATCGAAAGCGCGCAAACGTGCTTTGCAACTCAGCTCCGTAGTCGGCCTCCCCCGTGAAGCGGCGGACTGTGACCCGGGCCCCGAGGATCTCCACCACATACTCCACCTGGTCCAATTGCGCCCGAACTTCAGCGGCCGCCTGCGCGGCCTCGATGAACGCAGCCGAGCGGGTCAACTCTTGCAGGAAGCTTCGGCATCGCCGCAGCCCGGGCGACCGTATGTCCAGCCCCTGGAGCCCGCCGGCGAGGTCTTGGACCGCGCCGAAGTAGGTGGTGGCTGATGCCAGAAACCAAGCCGCCTGTTGAGGCTGATGGTGCCCGCCCTGGCTCTGGGCCAGCAGCTCCCGGCAGTCGCTCATGGCAGCGCAGAAGGAGGTCAGGGCCGTGGCGACGCGCCCGTCCTCCAGATCGCGAAAGACCGCCTGACGGTACCGGATGGTCGCTGTGGATGTGGCCCGGGTCAGGAACAGAGGATGTAGATCCCACTCCTCATGCGAAGACGCCACCTCCTCCACCAGCTGCAGCAGGCCGAGGTCGCTCGCGGTCGTGGGGTCTGACAACCGGCCCGGATCCGACGCCCGCGACGGGTCCTCGAGAAGGCTCAGCCGGGGTGGGGCCGCGTCGTCACGCGGCAGCTGACTCGGGGCAGGCTCCGGCCTCGGGGCCGTCACCGCCGACTTCATCGCGCCCTCCCCGACGGGTGGCGTCGAGTCGAGGGGAAGTTCACCGACCATGCCGGCCTCCGAACCGCGGACCAGGATAGGGATCGGTAGAAGCCATTAGCCGATCGCGGCGGCATACGCGGGCCTCATCGCGCTGGTGCCTTGATTGTCGCACCGGACCGGCCACCGCCTTAAGCGCAGGGCGTCAGGGTGCGCGAGCGGCTGATGGTGCGAGGCCCGGCGCACCCGCCCACTCGCCCCAGACGGCTGCTCCTTGCGGAGACGAAAGCGGTCGGCCTGGGCGCTCGGCGCCTTGGCGTCGCCGTGCTTGGCCCGCGCCGAACTCGATAATGGGGACATGGACGAGGATCCCCTGGTCTTCACGGACCGCTGGGCGGTTCGCCAGTACGAGGTCGACTCCTACGGGCATGTGAACAACGCCGTCTACTTGAACTGGGCTGAGGAGATCGCGGCGCGGCACGCTGAGCGCAGCGGGTTCGGCTCTGCCTGGGCCAGCGCCCACGGCGGGGCATGGGTCATCCGCCGCAACGAGATCGACTATCACCTGCCCGCCCGCTATGGCGACGAATTGGTTCTCACCGTGCGGGTGGAGGCCGTGCGGGGCTCCCGGGGCCAGCGACGCACGACCATCGTGAGGGCGGCTGACTCGCAGCTCCTGGCAGAGATCTTCACCGAGTGGGTGTGGATTCGCCTACGGGATGGACGGCCGGCGCCGGTACCCGCGGAGCTGGTGGGCCTCGCCGCCGCGACCACCAAGCAGACGCTTGAGCGACGCAGCCTGAAGCGGCCCCGATAGCAGCTCGCCGGATCCCGCGGCCGTATAATCTGGCCTCCATGTAGAGACAGCCCCGACCTCGGCTCGGCACCGCCTCCGGCGGTGTCAACCAACCGTTGACCGTCGAGTCGAGTGGCTCTGGCGTGCGGCCGCATCCGCATCCCTCCTTCACGGAGCTGCTCTCATGCATTCCAGCTCGCTGTTCACCCCGCACCGCGGCGGGGATCTTCGCCGCCTCTACCTGATCGCCCTGGCCGAAGCCGCAGCCGGGGCGGCGGCGGAGGTGGCACTGGTCCTGCGGCTCACTTCGGCAACCGGCTCGGGATGGGTTGTGGCCGGCCTGTGGCTGGCTCAGGCCGTTCCCGCGATCGCCCTCTCGCCCTGGGCCGGGCTCGTGATAGATCGCGTCGAGACGGTCGTGCTGCTCCGTATGGTGACGGCCGCGCAGGCGGTGCTGCTGGGGCTGCTGGCGCTCACTCCCGGTGTCGGCGCGGTGCTCGGTCTGGGCTGCCTCCTGGGGCCCACGGCCTCGGTGGCGAGCGCCGCCGGATTCGCACTCTTGGGGGCGATCCCTCAGCAGGGTCGGCGCCCGGGGCGCACCAGCCCCTTGGCGCTGCTGCAGGCGGCGCAGTGGATTGGCGCCACCACCGGACCGTTGGCCGGAGCCGGCCTGGTGGCCGCCTGGGGAAGTCGCTGCACCCTCCTTCTGGGCGCGGCTGTGTTCCTCGGCTGTTCTTCGGCTATGGGGACTCTCGGATCCAGACGCCCTGGCCGCGGCCCCAACTCGACCCAAGACGCCCCCTGGGCCGGTTTCCGCCTGCTCCTCTCGGACCGAAGGCTCAGGGACATGCTGGCCCCGGTCGCGTGCGTCATTCTGGCGGTGAATCTGGGAGTGGTGATCGATGTGTTCCTCGCCACCCGCGATCTCCACGCCGGCGCCCTGGGCTACGGAGGCCTGGTGGCCGCCTGGGGAGCGGGGATGATCGCGGGGACCCTGGTTGGGGGGAGGGCGTCAGGGGAGAGCTTTTGGAGGGTGATCGCCGCCGGTGGCCTGCTCGCCGGCGTGGGGCTCGCCGCCGCGGGGGCCAGCCCCAGCATCGGGTGGGCCATCGCCGCCTACCTGGTGGGCGGGGCCGGCAACGGCCTGGAGGCGACTGCGGCGCGCCTGCTGCTCCAGACCAGGGCACGCTCGCAGGATCAGGGGCGCGCCTTCGCCGCCTACTCGGCCTTCGGCAGAGGTGCGGCGATCGCCGGAACCGTCGCCGGGGGCCTGGCGCTGGCGCCGCTCGGACCCCGGCACGCCCTCGAGCTGGCCGGGGCTCTGGCTGTCATGGCGGCAGTGGCCCTGCTGGGCCAACAGCGAAAGCCAGCGATGGCGGGCTGATCAGCCCAGAATGGTCAGCCCTGGGTCACCAGGCGTAGGCCTCGGGAGCCGCCCCGCCCGGGCCCGGGAAGATCTCATCCAACTTGGCCAGGGTCTCATGGTCAAGGCGGATCTCCAGCGCCCGCAGCGCCCCCCGGAACTGGTCGATCGTGCGGGGGCCGATGATGGGCGCGGCAACCCCCGGCTGGTGCAGGAGCCAGGCCAGGGCCACGTCCGCGGGCTTCTCCCCCAGCTGCCGGCAGAGGTTCTCATACGCCTCCAGCTGGGAGCGGTGCCGCTCCACCCTCTCGACGTTTTGGGGATCCGCGCGTCGCCCCTCCTGCTGCTTCTCGAGCGCGCCGCCCAGGATGCCGGAGGCGAGCGGGCTCCAGGGAATCACCCCGAGCCCGTACTCCCGGCACGCCGGAAGGACTTCCAGCTCGATGTCCCGGGCCAGCAGGTTGTAGAGCGACTGCTCACTGATCAGCCCCAGGTAGTGCCGCGCCCGCGCCTGCTCCTGGGCCCGGGCGATGTGCCAGCCGGCGAAGTTGGAGGAGCCTGAGTAGATGATCTTGCCCTGCTGTCTCAGAACCTCGAAGGCCTCCCAGATCTCCTCCCAGGGGGTGTCGCGGTCGATGTGGTGCATCTGGTAAAGGTCGATGTGGTCGGTCCGCATCCGCTTCAGCGAGGCCTCGCAGGCGGCCCTGATGTGGCGGGCTGAAAGCCGCCCATCGTTGGGCCAGTCGGACTTGCTGGCGTAGAGCTTGGTCGCGATGACCACCTTCTCCCGCCGCTCCCCACCCTGGGCAAACCAGTTGCCCACGATCTCCTCGGTGAGGCCCCAGTGGACGGCGCGCCCGTAGGCGTCGGCGGTGTCAAAGAAGTTGATGCCCAGCTCCAGAGCGTGGTCCATGATCCGGTGGGCCTCCTCCTCGCTGGTCCGCGGTCCGAAGTTCATGGTGCCCAGGCAGAGCGGGCTGACGCGAAGACCGGAGCGGCCGAGATGAACGTAGTCCATGCATGTCTCCCGAGCAGAGCGAGGGGTCGCCAACAGTTCCCAGCCATTGTGGCATATGCGAACAAATGTCCCGGGGCCAACGACCATGCCGGCACCGGGAGGTCGGCCAGCCGACCCGGCACGCAGACAGCGTGGGCTCGGGGACGGGCCCTCGCCGGGGCATGGCGATGGTCGCGCTGAGTCGACCTCGAGAGAACCCCCGCGGACTGAGGCCGACCATACTTGGGAGGTGAGATACCTGGAGTTGGACGGTGCCCGGCTGTCGGTGGTGGGCCTGGGCTGCTGGCAGTTCGGGGAACGCGGATGGGGATACGGTGAGGAGTTCGGCCCCAAGGACTCCCTCGCCATCATCCACCGTGCTCTGAAGTTGGGAGTCACGGTGCTGGACACCGCCGAGCTCTATGGCTCCGGCGCCAGTGAGGCTCTGGTCGGCACCGCCCTCGAAGGCTGGGACCAACCCGTCTTCGTGGCTTCCAAGTACCTGCCGCTGCTTCCGCTTCCGGATGTCATCGTGGCCCACTGCCGGCGCAGCCTGGCACGGCTGAACCGCCCCGAGATGGATCTATATCAGCTGCATTTCCCGAATCCCGTCATCCCTCTTGGGGCGCAGATGGCGGGCCTGCGGCGGGTGCTTCGAGAGGGGCTGAGCCGCCACGTCGGGGTCAGCAACTTCACCCTGTCGCGGTGGCGGCGGGCGGAGCGCATGCTGGGCTCCCCGATCATCTCGAATCAGGTGCGGTACAACCTCTTGCAGCGCAAACCCGAGCGTGACCTGCTCGATTACGCCAACCGCAGCAGCCATCTCGTGATCGCCTACAGCCCCCTGGCGCAGGGGGCGCTCAGTGGCCGCTATCGCCCGGGCCAGGTGCCCGCCGGAGTACGCCGGACCAACTGGCTTTTCACCGACGAGGGCCTGCGCGCCGCAGAGCCCGTGGTGGAGTGCCTGCGGGAGGTCGCGGCCGGGCATGGCGCGACCCCCGCTCAGATCGCGCTCGCGTACCTCATCGCCCAACCCCGGGTGCTCGTGATTCCGGGTGCGAAGTCGATCGCGCAGCTCGAGGCCAATGTCGCCGCGGCTGACATCGAGCTCGCCGAGGACGAGCTCCTGGCGCTGAGACGCGCGGCCGACCTGTTTCAGCTCTCCAGAGGCAGGGCCGCCACCCAGATGCTGGGCGGCCTGGTGCGCCGAGCCGGTTCGCCGACCACCTGACCAACGGGCCGGTGACGGCTTGTTCACCCACCGTCGCACGGCTGCGATCTGAAATCGGGCAGCCAGGGCGCAGAGTTTCCGCTGGAGGACGGCTCCTCCCCATGCCGCCGCCCAGATCTGGAGACGCGTCCATCAAGCAAGGCCTCCACGGCGCGACCAAGCCCACCAGGGGTGCCCTGGCCCTATCTCCACCAGCGGACCTGCTCTCATTGGTCCGCTGGACCTTCTTGGGCATGGCGCTGCTCGCGCTCGCGGTCGCCCTCGGGGTGGCAGCCCTGCTGCCCCCGGGCGGCCAGTTTCGATTGCTGCTGAGCGCGGGCGGCGGCGCCTGGCTCGGCGTTGCCTGGGTGACCGGCTATCGCCTGGGCCGCTTCCATTGGGGCATGGAGCTGGTCAACCTGCCGGCGCTGTTCCTGATCGTCCAGGGTCTGGGGAATCCCATCTATGCGCTGGGAGTGCTGGGCACCGGAGCCACCATGCGCTCCCTGTACGCCAGCCGCCGAGGTGCCGGCGTGGTCGTGGCCGGATACTCGGTGCCGTACCTGGCCGCGGTGTGGCTCAGCCGACCCGGGCCCCGGCAGGTGCCGCTGGCCTTTCCGGTCCTGCTCGGAGAGGCTGGCCTGGTGTTGGCGGTCGCGGTCGGGCAGCTGCTGCGGGCCGCGGTCGATCGCCACCAGACCGTGCTGGCACGATCTCAGCAGCTGGGCAAGGCGGGGCTCAGCCTCTCGGCCTCGCCCGGTCCCGACGCGATCGTGCGCACGGCCGTGCGCGCCGCCCAGGAACTCGCGGCGGGCGCCGGGCCGGTGGAGGTTGCGCTGGTACGGCTGGCGGGACCGCGCCTCACGGTTGTTCCACCCTCGCCCATGCGCGACCAGATCCCGGCCGAGACCCCTCTGGACCCGTCCTCGATCCCGGACTCGGTGCTGCGGATCCTGCTGGGCCAGGCAACCCTCGACCGGCAGGAGTCGTCGTCGTTGCAGATCCGCTCCCTGCTGCACTTCGCCCCGACCAACCGCCATCTGGCCGTGCTCCCCCTCAGCCCCTCAGGGGAGGGACGCGGATCGCTCCTGATCGCAAGCCCCACGCCGCTCGACCCGGACCTGGAAGAGGCGAGCCGGATCCTGGCCACCCAGACCTGGATGGCGCTGGCGCGCTCCGAACTGAGTCAGAGCATCCGGCAGAGTGAGGCCCGGTTCAGAGGGTTGGTGCAGAACTCCACCGATCTGGTCGTCGCGGTTGATGAAGGTGGCCAGATCACCTATGTCAGCCCCTCGCTTGAGGCCTTTCTGGGCAGGCCGCTGCGGGGGCTCAACCTCGACGCCGACAGCGACACCATCCATCCCCAGGATCTCCGTCGCTTCCGGGCCGCGATCCAGGACGCCGCCTCACGTTCCGACACCACGGCCATGCCCGACCTCAGGGTCCGGCGTGCCGCCGGCGACTGGAGGCTGCTGGAGGTTCAGGCGACCAATCTCACCCAGGACCCGGATGTGCGCGCGCTGGTGCTGACGGCCCGTGACGTCACCGAGCGCAAGGCGCTCGAGGAGAAGCTCCGCCACCAGGCGCTGCACGACCCACTCACCGGTCTGGCGAACCGCCTGCTGCTGCGGGACCGGATTGAGCATGCCCTCCACGCCCGCCGCAGCCGGCTGCCGCTCGGCCTGCTGGTGCTGGATCTGGACGACTTCAAGAACATCAACGACAGCTACGGGCACGCGGCCGGTGACGAGGCTCTGCTTGAGGTCACCCGGCTGGTGAAGCTGTGCCTGCGCCCGGCGGACACCTTCGCTCGGCTGGGCGGCGACGAGTTCGCCATCCTGCTGGAGGAGTTGCCCGACCCCAGCCGCGCCCAGGTGGTGGCGGAGCGGATCGGGGCGGTGCTGCAGGCGCCGGTGAAGCTTCCCAACCGAGCTGAGGTGAGGGTCACCGCCAGCATCGGGGTGGTGACCTGCGAGGAGGGAGGGGACCCGGATGTGCTGCTCCGCAACGCCGACATCGCCCTCTACGCGGCCAAGGGGGAGGGCAAGGGACGCAACGTCCTGTTCGAGGACTTCTTGCATGAGCGGGCGATGCAACGCATGCACGTGGAGAGCGGGTTGCGCCGAGCGTTGGAGCGGGACGAGCTCCGCCTGCACTATCAACCGATCGTGGCTGCCGGAGGTCGCCTCCTGGTGGGGATGGAGGCCCTGCTGCGCTGGGATGACCCCGAGGAGGGCCTCATCCTGCCGGACGCCTTCGTCTCGGTGGCCGAGGCAACCGGTCTCATCGTGCCCCTGGGGCGGTGGGTCCTGAGCGAGGCCTGCCGGCAGCTCCAGCGCTGGAACCTGGCCCTCCGCGAGGGCGACGCCCTGACCATGGCGGTGAACCTGTCGGCGCGCCAGCTGCAGGAGGAGTCGCTGGTCGCCGACGTGGAGGTGGCCCTGGCGAGCGCCGCCATCGCCCCCAGCCAGCTGGTGCTGGAGGTGACCGAGAGCACCATCGCCACCAATCCCGCGGAGGCGATCGCGCGGCTGGTCAGCCTGCGCCAGCTGGGAGTCCGCGTCGCGATCGACGACTTCGGCACCGGGCATTCATCGCTGGCGCAGCTGCAGCTGCTGCCGGTCGACGCGATCAAGGTCGATCAGTCCTTCGTCCGCGGCCTGGTCGACGATCCCACCGCGGCCGCCGTGGTGCAGAGCGTGGTGGATCTGGGGAGGGCGCTGAAGCTCGAGGTGATCGTGGAGGGCGTGGAGACCGAGCAACAGGCCGAGGTCCTGGCCAAGCTCTGTCCGGAGGCCCTGCTCCAGGGGCACCACTTCTCACCGGCGCTGGCTCCCGGAGACCTCAAGCGGTGGGCCCTGGCCGCCGAGCGCGCCGACCCGCCCCGGCGCCGGCGCAGCCGCGGCAAGTCCAAGGTGGCCGTGAGCCCGACCTGACCGAGCCGCGAAGGACCCGGGTGGGGAGCATCGCCGCCCCGCGCTCCCCGTCCCCGCCCAGGTTCTGTCAGATCGCGCCCAGCGCCAGGCCTCAGTCCAGATCGCCCAGCGCCCAGTGCTCGATGCGCTTGCGGAAGAAGAACAGCGCCCCGATGGCCGCCACCGCGACCGCCACCGCCAGCAGCTCGGCGGCGGTGCCGATCGTGCCGCTCAGGTGGCGGTAGGCACGGCCCAGTTCAAAGCCCAGGAGGCCGTAGGCGGTGGCCCAGGCGATGCCCCCGAGCGCATTGAAGAGAAGGTAGGTCCGGTAGGGCATCTCCCCTGCCCCGGCCAGGATGGCACCGAAGGTGCGCAGCACCGAGAGGAACCGCGCCACGAAGACCGCCAGGGCCCCGCGACGCTTGAAGAATCGGTCGATCAGGAGCAGGCGCCGGTGGTCGAGCCCCACATGGCGCCCCCACCGCTCCAGCACGCCCCGACCCAGGGACCGCCCCAGGCCGTAGCCGAAGTTGTCGCCCAGAATCGCGCCCACGGCCGCCAGCGCGATCACCACCGGCAGGCTGAGCCTGCCTGTCTCGGCCGAGTACACCGCCGCCAGGATAAGGGTGGTCTCGCCAGGAAACGGCACCCCGGTGCTCTCCAGGAGGGGAGCCGCGACCACGGCGAGATAGCCGTAGGTGTGAATCAGGTGGTCGGCGGAGAAGCTCAAGCGCGCTGCTGGGACTGCTCGAAGAGGGACGGCTCAGCGCCGAGCCTGGGGTATCCCAGCCCCAGAAGGCGTGCCATCTGCAGCCCGTTCACCACGGCGTAGTTGTCGCGGTTGTTGTTGAACAGGACATGCAACTCACTGACCTGCGCCGCCAGCGCCGCGATCCGGCCGCGCCACTCCTCCAGCTCCTCCTCCTGGTAGAGATAGTCGAAGCGATCGCCGGAGGTGGGGCCGGACCGATACCAGGTGCTTCGGTTGCGACCGTGGAATCGGATCACCGTAAGGCGCGGGTCGGTGACCTCAGCCAGGACCGGGAACGATCCGGTCCCCAGCTGAGGCTCGTCGACCACGCAGAGGGAGAGTTGCGCCTCGCGCAAGAGCTCCAGAACCGCGGGAACGACGCCCTCCTCCGCCCAGCTGCGGTGGCGGAACTCCACCACCACCAGGTCGTCGGGGTGGCGATCCCGAAGTCGGGCCAGCCGGTTCATGTTCTCAGGGCCGGCGGTGAACCAGGGGGGGAACTGGTAGTGGATCGCCCGCAGCTTGCCGGCCGTGCGCAGCGGCACAAGCGATGCCGCAAAGGCCTGCTCCTCTGCTGCGGTCGGCTCGCGAGGCGCCCCCCGCTCGCGCTCGTGATAGGTCAAAGAGCGGTGGGCCTTGAAGTTGAACCAGAATCCGGGAGGGGTGGAGCTCGCCCATGCGGCGGTGCGCGCGGGAGGGGGAATCGCGTAATAGCTGCTGTCCACCTCGACCAGGGGGAAGAACCTGGCGTAGTAGCGGAGCCGGTCACGGGCGGGCAGCCCCGCCGGGTAGAAGTTGCGGTGGTCGCTCCAATTGCAGGTCCCCACCCGGACCTCAGCCGCCATGCCCGTATGTTCGCAGCTGGGTGCGCGACGAGGATGGATCGATTAGCTTATCCCCATGAGAAAGCTGTCTTCGGCCCAAGTCGATTTCCTCCGCCGGCGCCAGTTCGCCCACCTCGCCACCATCAATTCCGACGGTAGCCCCCAGGTGACCGCCCTGTGGGTCGACACCGATGGGGAGGCGGTCCTCATCAACACCGCCAAGGGCAGGGTCAAGCACCGCAACCTGGTCCGCGATCCCCGACTGGCGATCTCGATCGTGGACTTCGAGAACCCCTACGCCAGCCTCACGATCTCGGGTCGGGCGGAGTTCATCGACGAGGGCGCGGTGGAGCACATCCGCTCCCTCCAGGAGAAGTATCACGGCAACCGCGACTTCCACCTGGAGCCGGGCGAGGAGCGGGTGATCATCCGCGTCGTGCCCGAGCGGATCGGGGGCAGCGTGGCCTAGGGGCGGACCGGGCCCCCGCCCGTCGGCTCGGCGGCCCGCGCGATTCGCTCCAGGTCATCGTCGGTGAGGCTGACCGAGGGCGCGCCGATCCAGCCGTCGACCTGCTCCGGCGAGCGGGCCCCCACGATCGCGCCGGTCACCCCTTCCCAGGCGAGGGTCCAGGCGACCGCCACCGCGGCCACCGTGGTGCCGAGCCGCTCCGCGATCGGGGTCAGGGCGGAGGCCAGCTCGAGGTTGCGGGCGAGACGTTCCCCCTGGAACTCGGGATCTCGCGAGCGCCAGTCGTCCGGCCGCAGAGAGGCGGCGCGGTCCCATGAGAAGGCCCCGGTCAGCAGGCCCGCCTGCATGGGGCTGTACACGATCACCCCGGTCGAATGCCGCCGACACCAGGGAATGACGTCGGCTCCCGCTTCCCGGCGGATCAGGGAGAAGGGGGGCTGGAGGGAGTCGACATGGCCGATGGCCTCGGCACGCTCCAACTGCTCCGAGCTGTGGTTGGAAAGGCCCACCGCGCGCACCTTGCCCTCCTGCTTGAGTTCCAGCAGGCAGCCCCAGTACTCCTCCAGCGGAGTCCCGTCCGTCGCCGGCCAGTGCATCTGATAGAGGTCGATCCGCTCCAGTTGGAGCCGCCGCAGCGAGCCCTCAAGCTCCGTGCGGATCGAATCCGGACGGCCGACCTCGCGCGGCTCCTTGGTGCGGTCGTGCGGATCCCAGACCAAGCCGCACTTGGTGAAGACGTACGGCCGGTCGCCTTGGGGCAGGTCGCGCAGCGCCCGCGCCACCACCTCCTCCGAGTGGCCCAGGCCGTAGACCGCCGCCGTGTCGATCCAGTTGACCCCGAGCTCCAGCGCGCGATGGATTGCGGCGATGGACCGCTCATCGTCCTGAGCGCCCCAGGAGAACGCCCAGTCCCCTCCGCCCACCGCCCAGGCCCCGAAGCCCACCCTGGTGATCTCCATGCCCGTGGTGCCCAGGACCATGCGGGGAATGTCCATCAGCCTCTCCCTTGCCAGTGCCCGCCACCGCCAAGCCCAAGAATATAGGAGAGCGCCGGTTGCCCCGATCAGGCGACGGGCCGTCGCGGCGCGCCGACTCTTCGGAAGTGGACTGGCGGCAGCGAAGGTCCAGGCATCGGTGACCACCGCCAGCCCGGGGACCGCTCCGATCGACTATGGGAGTACGATCGGCGAGATATGAAGGTCGTGCGGAACCACGGACGCGCCCGCCGTCGAATGCTCATCGGCGCGGTGGCCCTCACTGCGGTCGAGTGGGTTTATGTCGCCAGCCGGCGCGGCCGGGTGCTGGCCCTGGACACGGTGGTGAGCTGCCGAGGCGGACACCGGTTCACCACCTGGTGGATTCCCGGCGCCTCGGTCAAGTCGTTGCGGCTCGTCTTCTGGCGGATCCAGTTCTGCCCGGTCGGACGCCATTGGAGCCTGGTCGGCCCGGTCCGGGTGTCGACCCTGAGCGAAGGGCAGCTGCGCGAGGCACAAGCCCAGCACGACTGGCGGCTGCCCTGAGGGCCAACCGCAGCGGTCCCGGCCCGGTCGCCGCCGGGACGTCACGGGGGCGGGGGAAGCCAAGCCGGACCCTCGCCAGACGGCCGGCTGATTGGCGGTCGCTACGATTGAGTGAAAGTGGAACCTCAACCGGTCGTGGCTGACCACCCGTTGGCGAGCGACCCCCTCGACCTCAACCTGGTGATGGCGACGGTCAACGGCTCCGGCAGCCAGTCGGCGAACCTGGCTTTGACCCGGGCTCTCTTCGAGATGGGCCTGGGGGTGGCCCCGAAGAACATCTTCCCCTCGAACATCGAGGGCCTGCCGACGTGGTTCTTCCTACGCGCCACCGAGGCGGGACACCTGGGGGGACGCCGCCAGGCGGACCTGCTGGTCGTCCTGAACCGGGCGACGTACCAGCAGGACCTCGGGCGGCTGCGCCCGGGTGGTGTGCTGATCTACGAGCAGGCCTTCGGTGATCCGGGATCGGGTGGGCCCGAGGGCCTGGTCCCGTACCCTGTCCCCTTCGCCAAGCTGGCCAAGGAGGCGGTCGCCGATCCCGACCTCCGCAAGTACCTCACCAACATGATCTACGTGGGGGTGGTGGCCGAGGTCCTGGGCATCCCCCAAGAGGCGTTGACAGCTGCTCTGGAACGCCAATTCCGCCGCAAGCCCAAGGCGGTCGCCTCCAATCTCGAGGCGATCGGCATCGGGCGCGCCTATTTCCGGGAGATGTTCGGAAGCAGCGCCTCCCTCAGGGTGCGGCCGGCCGAAACCGCGAGGGGTCGGCTGCTGTTGGAGGGCAACGAGATTATGGCCCTCGGTGCGCTCATGGGTGGCTGCACCGTGTTCGCGTGGTACCCGATCACCCCGAGCTCGTCGGTCGCCGACCACCTGACCGGGCTGGCCGAGCGGACCAGGGTCGATCCAAAGACCGGCGAGCGCCGGATCGCCATCGTCCAGGCCGAGGATGAGCTGGCGGCGGCCGGGATGGTGGTGGGAGCGGGATGGGCCGGGGCGCGCGCCATGACCGCGACCTCCGGGCCCGGCATCTCCTTGATGGCGGAGTTCGTCGGTCTCGCCTATTACGCGGAGATCCCGGCCGTCATCGCCGACATCCAGCGCGTGGGGCCGTCGACCGGCCTGCCCACCCGGACCATGCAGGGAGACCTCCTCTTCACCTACACGCTCTCCCACGGGGACACCCGCCATCCGGTCCTGCTCCCGGGCAGCGTGCTCGAGGCCTACACGATGACCCAGGACGCGTTCGACCTGGCCGATCGGTTGCAGACCCCGGTATTCATACTGTCCGACCTCGATCTGGGCATGAACCTCTGGATGTCGGAGCCACCCCCGTATCCGCAGCGCGGCTTTGATCGGGGCAAGGTGCTGAGGGTGGAGGACCTGCAGCGGCTGAGCCGGTTCGAGCGCTATCGCGATGTCGACGGCGACGGCATCGCCGCGCGCACCCTGCCGGGGACGCCCCACCCGCTGGCCGCCTACTTCACCAGAGGGAGCGGACATGACGAGGGCGCCCGCTACACCGAGAGCGAGGAGGTCTACCCCCGCGTGATGGCACGGCTGCGTCACAAGCTGGAGGAGGGGATCGAGCGGCTGCCCCAGCCCGAGCTGGACGTGGACCCCGGGGCCGAGGTCGGCATCATCGCCTATGGCAGCTCCGATGCCGCGGTCGTGGAGGCGAGAGAGGAGTTGCGTCGGCTGGGTCTTCCGACCGCCTACCTCAGACTGCGATCGGTGCCTCCGGGGAGAGCGGTGTCCGAGTTTCTGGCCCAGCATGAGCGGGTCTACCTGGTGGAGCAGAACCGGGACGCCCAGATGCTGGGGCTCCTGCGCATGGAGCTGCCTCCCGAGTTGACCGGGAGGATCCGCCCACTCCTCCACTTCGACGGCTTTCCCCTCTTCGCCGACGATGTCGTGGAGATGCTGGCCGAGCGGGAGCAGCTGGGGCCCCGGACGACCCCGAGCCCCGAGCTGGTCGGCACCAGGGGGCGCAGCTGATGGCGGTCGCCACCAGGTCCAACCGCCTCGGGCTGACCCGGGAGGATTACAAGGGGCTCGCGACCACGCTCTGCGCGGGATGTGGCCACAACTCGATCACCAATCACCTGGTGAAGGCGCTGTTCGAGAGCGGGGTCGATCCCTACCGCGTCGCCAAGATGAGCGGGATCGGCTGCTCCTCCAAGGCGACCGCGTACTTCATGGAACGCTCGCACGCCTTCAACGCCGTCCACGGGCGGATGCCCGCGGTCACCACCGGCGCTGCGGTCGCCAACCGCCAGCTCATCTATCTTGGGATCTCCGGCGACGGTGACACCGCCAGCATCGGGCTCGGACAGTTCTGCCATCTGGTTCGGCGCAATCTCGACTGCACCTACTTGGTCGAGAACAACGGCGTCTACGGTCTGACCAAGGGCCAGTTCTCGGCGACCGCGGACCTCGGCTCGGTTCAGAAGCGGGGCGCGGTCAACGAGTTCGAGACCATCGACATCGCCGCGCTGGCGGTTCAGCTCGGGGCCTCCTTCGTCGCCCGCAGCTTCTCGGGAGACGGCGCCCAGCTGGTGCCGCTGCTGCGAGCAGCCCTGGCGCACCGGGGCGCGGCGATCCTGGACGTCATCAGTCCCTGCGTCACCTTCAACGACCATGAGGGCTCGACCAAGAGCTACGCCTACCTCAAGCAGCATGACCTGGTGCTTCAGGAACTCGACTTCATCCCGCACCAGCAGGAGGTAGAGGTGTCCTACCCCGAGGGCGAGGTGGTCGACGTGGAGTTGCACGACGGCTCGCGGCTGCGGTTGCGCAAGCTGGGGCCGGACCACGACCCCACCGACCGTCTGGCCGCCCTCACGGTCCTCGACCAGGCCCGGCGCTCGAAGGAGGTGGTGACCGGGTTGCTGTACATCAATCCGCAGGCTCAGGACTTCTGCACCCGGGAGCGGCTGGGCGCCATCCCGCTGCGCGATCTCGGGGAGGCGGAGCTCAGACCAGACCAGGAGCTCTTTGAGGAGCTGATCGCCTCCTTCGGGTGAGCCGTGAGCCCCCGCCGGTCTTCTCTAAGTGCTGTCTAAGGCGCAGGCCGCAACCCTCCGGTAGCTTGGTGAGCATCACCTGGGGCAGCCATCAAATCGGAGGAGCACATGCACAGTCTCGTCAGAACGACGCTGGCGGTGGCGGCGGGCGCGGCGGTCGCCAGCATCGGCGGAGCGATCGCGGTCTCAGCCGCCACCTCGAACCCGGCTTCCTCCCCCAGCAGCCCGCACGGCCTGCACCGGGGCTGGCACCATCTGCCGCGGATGGCGGGGGTGATCACTGCCGAGTCCTCCAGCGGCGGCCTCTTCGGAAAGGGCGAGTTCACGGTCACCGCACCTGACGGGAAGACTCTCACCCTCTCCCTCACCCCGAAGGCCACCATCTGGCTGTACCACGGCCCCGGTGTCAAGCCAACCCGAGAGGCTGTGAGCGACCTGGCCAAGGACGAGGTGGTGGTGGTCACCGGGCGAGGCCTCTTCAGCAGCCGCCACCTGGCCCGCCACGTCCTGGACCTGGGGATTCAGGCCACCTCCCCTGGCTGAGCCCCACCGCCCGGGCTGCCTCCTTCGGGGGGTGGCCCGGGCGACCGATGGCCGCCCGAACACTGGCCGCGGCCAGCTCTCAGCCGTAGGTGTAGCCGGCCGGTAGCGGCCTTGGCGGTTCGGGCCCGACGTAGATCGCCGACGGGCGGATCAGGCGGTTGTGCGCCGCCTGTTCGCAGATCGCGGCGGTCCAGCCCACGGTGCGGCTGC
Source organism: Candidatus Dormiibacterota bacterium (assembly GCA_027319585.1). Classification (GTDB taxonomy): domain Bacteria; phylum Chloroflexota; class Dormibacteria; order Aeolococcales; family Bog-877; genus AG-12. Next base: position 31,179 of record DAHVMY010000005.1, read on the forward strand.
TGGCGAAGGTCGGGGTGAACATCTCCCGGGGGATCCCCGCGGTGTTCATGACCACGCCGGCGTAGAACTCCACGTTGGTGTAGAGCCGGCGCCCCGGCTTGAGCTCGTTCAGCACCAGCAGCGCGGTCTGCTCCACGTGCTCGGCGAACCGTGCCTGCTCGCCCCCCATCTCCAAGGCGACCTGGCGGAGCAGGGTGGACCGGGGGTCATCGGTCTTGTAGACCCGGTGCCCGAAGCCCATCAGGCGCTCGCCGGACTCCACCTTCTGGCGGAGATACGCGTAGGCCCGGTCCGCGGTCCCGATCTCGTCAAGGGTCTGCAGTGCGCGCGAGGGCGCACCCCCATGCAGCGGCCCCGACAAGGCCCCGATCGCCCCCACCAGCGCGGATCCCATGTCGGCCCCGGTCGAGGTGATCACCCGGGCGGTGAAGGTGGAGGCGTTGAAGCCGTGGTCCATGGTCAGGATCAGGTACTTCTCCAAGGCCCGTGCATGGTCCGCAGGAGGACGTTCCCCGGTCAGCATCTGGAGGTAGGCGGCGGCGTAGCCCAGATCCGCGTCGGGCCGCACCGTGGGCTTGCCCTGGCTGGCCCGGAAGAGTCCCATCAGCAGCACCGGGACCAGCGCGGTCATGCGCAGCGCGTCCTCCCGCACCTCCTCAGGTCCTATGTCCAGCACCGGGCGGAGCCCGAGCCGGTCCGCGGCCAGAGAGACCGCCGTCCGGAGCGCGTTGAGAGGGACGAAGGGGCTGCCGGCCGCCAGCTCCGGCAGCAGCTCCGCCAGACCGGTGGGGAGCGTCCTCAGGGCTGCGGTGCGCTCGCGAAACGCCGCCAGCTCCGACGTGTCCGGGAGATGGCCCATCACCAGCAGATGCCACACCTGTTCGAAGGAGAGCTCGGCGGCCAGCCCGGCGGCGTTGTAGCCGCGGTAGTGGAAGAAGCCCTCCTCGCCCCGGACGTCACCGATCTCGGTCTCGGCGACCGCCACCCCCTCGAGGCCGGGCGGGGCCAGTTGGGGAGGCGCCGGCTCCGTCGCCGCGTCGCTCAATGCGCGCCGGAGTTGGTGGGGTCGCTCGGGTGCGGCTGCTGGGCCTCCGCGCGAGCCGCCTGCCGGAAGAGCACCACCCACGCCACCAGAGATCCCCCGGCGATCAGGGTCAGCACCGCGAGGGGCAGGGCCACCTGCATTGCGTCAAGCATCGTGAAACTCCTCCTAACAGGAGTATTCTATCCCTCGTGCTGAACTAAGCGAGCGTCGCATGGGCGGCCCTGGCCGTCCCGGTCCCTGCCGCCACGGCCCGCGGTGCAACGCATCGCCTGGGCTCTGATTTCGGACCCGCTCGAGGAGCAGCCTTGACCCCCCCTGTCCTGGACCCACGCCGCGCTCGCCTGGCCCTGTTCGGCCTGGTCGGAGCCAGCTTCGCCGACGCCCTGGGGGCGACCATGATCCTGCCGGTGGTGCCCCTCTTCCTGCGCCAGGCTGGGGCCTCCTACGCGGAGATCGGTCTGGTCGCGGCCGCCTTCTGGGGCGCCGGGCTTCTGGTCGGATATCCCATCGGTCGGCTGTCGGACCGGCTCGGCCGCAAGCGGCTGCTCGTGATCAGCCAGGTGGTGTATGCCGCCGCCACCGCCACCTTTGCCCTCAGCCCCTCCCCGCTCTGGTTCCTGGCCCTGCGCGCGCTCCAGGGGGGAGCCGCCGGAGCCGCCAACGTGCTGGCCATGGCCGCGGTGGCGGACGTGGTGGTCCCGGAGCGGCGGGGGCGGGCCTACGGATCGCTGACCGGCGCCTACATGACCGGGACCATCGTCGGCCCCCTGATCGGGGCGACCCTGTTCACGCTCTCGGTCCCGCTGACGTTTCTGGCCTCGGCCGCGGTGGCGCTGGTGGTGGGGGTCATCATCGCCTGGACGCTGCCCGGTCGCGCCGCGGTGGTGGCGGCCAGAGTTCCGCTCCGCCTGGGGGCAGCGGTCTGGCGCAACCGGGCGGTGCTGGGGATCCTGCTGGCATCCGCGGCCCTGGGCCTCTTGATCGGGATGTACGACACCCTCTGGAGCCTGCTGATGCACGCCCGCCACGCCACCGATTTCGAGATCGGCCTCTCGTTCACACTGTTCGGCCTGCCGTTCGCGCTCGGGTCCTGGCCGGCGGGCTGGTTGGCGGACCGCGTGGACAACCGCTGGCTGGTGTTCATCAGTCTGGTCGCGGCCGCGGCATTTGCGGCCACCTACCCCTTCCTACCGTCTCCCGGCTGGCTCATCGGTCTCGGGGTGTTCGAGGGGATCTTCACGGTGACCGGGGCCCCCGCCCGGCTGGCGATGCTCTCCCGCCAGGTGCGCCCAGATGAGATGGGGAGCGTCCAGGGAATCTATGGCTCGGTCCAGGTCGGGGCATCCGCGGTCGCCTCCGCCCTCGCCGGGGCGCTGTTCGGGATCGCCCTGCCCCTGCCCTTCGTCGCGACCGCGGCGGTCATGCTCTTGGCAGCGCTCGGGCTCTGGCCGCTCTGGCGGGGGGTGCAGGGGCGGCCGCAACATTCCGCGGCCGCCGCTCCGGCCAGAAGGTGAGTGGGGCCCGGCACCTTCTGGTGCCGGGCCCCACGGGATCCGCCATGGTTCAGTTGGTGGGCAGAACGATCCGCCGGAAGGTGGCGTTGGTCACATCCGCGAAGGAGGTGTAGAGCGCCGCGATCGCGGTGATGATCCCAAAGTAGCCGCCGATCTTGGTGAACCCGGTGCCTCCGCCCCAGCCCCAGGCTCCGAAGGCGAGCAGGAAGAAGGTGATGAACAGGAGCAGGAAGACCACCTGCACCGCCCTGGTCCCACCCAGGGAGGCCACGAACATGTAGAGGGTGAACACCCCCCACATGAACAGGTACAGGCCGATGATGGGGCTGGCGTCGGCCGGGGTCACCGTCTTGGCCCAGACCCCCACCAGCAGGTAGTAGCTGAACCAGAAGGCGCCGTACGAGCTGAAGGCGGTGGCGGCGAAGGTGTTGCCGCGTCGAAACGCCCACATCCCCGCCAGGAGCTGGCCGAATCCGCCGTAGGCGGCGGCCATCGGCAGGACGGCGGTGGTGGCGCCGGCTCCGATGATCCCCGCGTTGATGAATGACAGCAGCATGGTCGTGAGGCCGAACCCGGCCAAGCCCAGAGGGGCGGGGTCGGCGATTGCCGGAGTCGCCTCCTGGGTGTGCATCACCGGCTGCGGGCCGGCGGTCGGATTGTTGGCAGCCATCAGTTGACTCTTGAGCCTCCGTTTACTAAGCGCTGATGAATCAGGGTCGCCGCTACTCCCGTCGCTATTGCTCCTTGCCCTCCTCTGCTACGGCCCTTGAGCGCAACTCCTCGACCACCGATGGGTCGGCCAGGGTGGTGGTGTCTCCCAGGGCCCGATGCTCCGCGACGTCCCGCAGCAGGCGGCGCATGATCTTCCCGGAGCGGGTCTTGGGCAGCTCGGGGGTGAAGACGATGTTGGCGGGGGCCGCGATCTTGCCGATCTTCTTGCCCACGTGGTCGCGCAGCTCCGCGAGCAGCTCGACGGAGGGCTGGTGGGCCGCCTTCAGGGTCACGTAGGCGACGATCGCCTGTCCGGTCTGCGGGTCCTGCCTGCCGGTCACGGCCGCCTCCGCGACCGCAGGGTGGTCGACCAGAGCCGACTCCACCTCGATGGTGGAGATGCGGTGGGCGGACACGTTCATGACGTCGTCGATCCGGCCCATCAGCCAGAAGTCACCGTCCTCGTCCTTGCGCGCCCCGTCGCCGACGAAGTACACCCCCGGGAAACGCGACCAGTAGGTCTGCTGGTAGCGCTCGGGGTCTTTGTAGATTCCCCGGAGCATCGCCGGCCACGGCTTGCGGATCACCAGGTACCCGCCCTGTCCGGGAGGCACCTCCTCGCCGCGCTCGTCGTAGACCGCCGCGTCGATGGTGGGAAACGGCTTGGTGGCCGATCCCGGCTTGGTGGTGGTCACCCCCGGCAGCGGCGTGATCAGGATCATCCCGGTCTCGGTCTGCCACCAGGTGTCGACGATCGGGGTCCGGCCCCCACCCACGTGCTCCCGGTACCAGATCCACGCCTCCGGGTTGATCGGCTCGCCGACCGTGCCCAGGAGCCTCAGAGAGCTGAGGTCGTGCTTCTGAGCGTACTGCGGGCCCCACTTCATGTGGGTTCGGATGGTGGTGGGCGCGGTGTAGAGGATGTCCACCTTGTAGCGCTCGATGATCTCCCACCAGCGCTCCTCATTGGGGTGGTTGGGGACGCCCTCGTAGATGACCCCGGTGGTGCCGTTGCAGAGGGGGCCATAGAGGATGTAGCTGTGGCCGGTCACCCAGCCGATGTCGGCGGCGCACCAGTAGACAGAGTCCGGCTTGACGTCGAAGATGTAGTGGTGGGTGGTCGCGACCCCCACCAGGTAGCCACCGGTGGTGTGGACTATCCCCTTGGGCTTGGCGGTGGTGCCGCTGGTGTAGAGGAGATAGAGCAGGTCCTCGGAGTCCATCGGTTCGCAGGGGCAGGTGGCGGGATCATCGCTGAGCCCCTCGACCAGCTCGTCGAGATAGATGTCGCGCCCCGCCTTCATGTTCACCGGATCGCCGATCCGCCGCACCACCAGGCAGTTGCGCACGGTCGGCGACAGCTCCATGGCGGCATCGCAGTTGGCCTTGAGGGGGATCTTGTTGCCCTTCCGCCAGCCCTCGTCCTGGGTGATCAGGACCTCCGCCTCCATGTCGTTGAGCCGCCCGGCGACGGCCTCGGCCGAGAAGCCGCCGAACACCACCGTGTGGGGGGCTCCCAGCCGGGTGCAGGCCAGCATCGCCACCGGCAGCTCCGGACACATGCCCATGTAGATGCCAACGGGCGTTCCCTTCTTGACGCCGAGCTTCTTCAGCCCGTTGGCGAAGCGGACCACCTCATGCTGCAGGTCCGAGAAGGTGATGGTGCGGCGCTCGTCCACCGGCTCGCCCTCCCAGTAGAAGGCGACCTTGTTGCCGCGCCCGGCCTCGACGTGCCTGTCGACGCAGTTGTAGCAGACGTTGAGCTGCCCGCCGAGATACCACTTGGCATACGGCGGCTCCCACTCGTAGAGCTTGTCGAAGGGTCGAAACCAGCTGACCCGGGTCCTCCCCTCCTGCTCCCAGAACTCCTCGAAACCGCGCGTGTAGATGTCGGGCTGGGCGTTCGCCTGGGCGGCGAATTCGGGTGGCGGCGGGAAGCGCCGACTCTCCTCCTGCAGCGCGTCGATCCGGTTTGCGTCAACGGTCATATCGCCCTCCTGTCTGCTGGCTGCGGGCACCCTTCACAGGTGTGAGCTCCCTCCCCCAATCGGGACTCCGACACACGACTCGTCAGGCTGCAGGTTAGACACCACCCCGCCAGGCTTCAACGCCCGCGCGGCAAACGGTCACTTTTGGGCCTGTCAGCGGTTGGTTTCCGGCGCTGAGCGGTGCTCAACTTGCGCGCCGCCAGCACCCGGGGGATGATGCGGCCATGCCCTGGCAGTTGGTCGTCTTTTCGGAGATCGCCCTGACCACCGCCGCCGCCGTGGTGGTGACACGCCGACTGGGGCGGCGCGCCCACGCCTTCGACACCGACGCGGAGCGGGCGACGATGAGGACCCTCGCCTTCGCCACCCAGGCGGTGTCGACCCTGCGACAGGGATTGACCGCCAAGACCGCCGCCAAGGTGCTGCGCTCGTTGGTCCCGCAGTCGGCGGGGTTGGCGGCCGCGCTCTACGACAGCCGTCAGCTGCTGGCGTTTCAGGCAGTGGCGGGCAGCCGGGCCGAGGGCCACCTGAGGCACCTCCCGAAGGAGGGGCGCGAAATCCTGGCCTCCCTCTCCACCGGGCGCACCCAGCTGGTCAAGCTGCACTCCGGCGAATCCTCGGCGGGGTGCCCGCTCAAGGTGGCGGTGGTCGCACCGATCGGGCTGGAGGATCGCCCGGTCGCCTGCCTGGTGACCTTCCACGCCGGCGAACCCAGCCCGGCCCAGCTGCGGATCACCACGGATCTGGCCGAGCTGCTGGCGACCCAGCTCCGGCTGCAGCGGGCCGACCAGCAGCAGGCGGCGCTGGTGCGTTCCGAGCTGCGGGCGCTGCGGGCACAGATCTCGCCCCACTTCATCTACAACACGCTGGCCACCATCGCGAGCTTCGTGCGCACCGACCCGGAGCGGGCTCGGGAGCTGTTGACCGAATTCGCTGACTTCAGCCGACGGGCGTTCTCCGGTCCGACGGCTGAGTTCACGACTCTGGCGGACGAGCTGGTGTACGTCAACCAGTACCTGACCCTGGAGCAGGCCCGCTTCGGCAGCCGGCTGGCGGTGCGGTACCACATCGAGCCGGAGGTGCTCAGCACCGTGGTCCCGACCCTGCTGGTGCAGCCGCTGGTGGAGAACGCGGTCAAGCATGGGATCGAGCGACGGCCTGGCAACGGCACCATCGTGATCGAGGCCGACGACCAGGATGATGAGTGCCTGATCACGGTCCGGGACAACGGGGATGGGTTCGCGACTCCGCTCGACCTCGGCGAGCACCCCGGCGCGCTCGCCAACATCAACCGCCGTCTCAACCAGATCTTTGGTCCCGCCCACGGTCTGGAGATCGAGTCCGCGCCGGGCTCGGGGACCTCGGTCAGCGTGCGGATACCCAAGTACCGGCCCGGCGTCAAGGCGTCGTAGCTTTGGAGCAACGCTTCCGGGCCCTGGTGGTGGACGACGAGGCGCCCGCTCGGGGCGAGCTCTGCTACCTGCTGCGTCAGGCGCCCCGGGTGGCGGACGTCCGGGAGGCTGAGGACGCCAGCGGGGCCATGGACGCGCTCACGAGCGACGGCGCGGACGTGGTCTTCCTGGACATCCAGATGCCGGGGCTGGACGGCCTCCAGCTGGCGCAGCTGTTCGCCGCTGTGGAGAGCCCGCCTCCGGTGGTCTTCGTGACCGCCTTCGCGGAGCACGCTGTGGACGCATTCCAGCTGGCCGCCTTCGACTACCTGCTGAAACCGGTGCGCCAGGACCGGCTCAATCTCACCCTGGAGCGGTTGGCGATCTGGGCCCAGCAGAAGGGGCGCCGCGGCCCGGACTTCGCCGACGGCCAGTCGCTCGACGACCGGCTGGCGGTCACCCACCGGGGGCGGATCCTGCTGCTGCCGATCTCGGAGATCCGCGCCGCCGAGGTCTCCGGGGACCGGCTGGCCCTGATCACCCCCGACGGGCGCTTCCTGGCCCGCTTGCGGCTGCAGGAGCTGGAGGAGCGGTTGGCCCGTCAGGGATTCATGCGCGTGCACCGCCACTACCTGGTCAACCTCCGGCACGTGGCGGCGGTGGAGGCCTTCGTCAACAACACCTACCTGCTGCGGATGGAGGGGATCGGGGACCTCACCGTCCCGGTGTCGCGCCGTCACGGCCCCCAGATCCGGCAGGCGCTGGGGCTCTGAGGTGGCGAACCCCGACCCCTCTTGGGGGGCGGTGCGGGACCGGGGGCCCGAACCGCAGGCGTCGCGGCTGCTCGAATTCGAGGAGCAGACCGCAGTCGGCACCCTCTACCTGCAGGCGCTGATGCGCCGCCAGCTTCGCCTCAGCCTGACTCTGGCCTTCATCTTTGTCGCCTACCTGTTCGCGCAGCCGCTGCTATCCACCTGGTTCCCGCAGTGGGCAACCGTGCGTGTGCTGGGGGTGCCCCTGCCCTGGCTGGTCCTGGGGGTGGGCTCCTACCCCATCCTGATCTGGCTCGGCTCGATCTATGTCCGCCGCGCCGAGGAGGTCGACGATGAGTTCACAGACCTCCTCAGCTGAGCGCTTCGGTTGAGCCCGTCCGCGGCCGCGGTCCTGGGGCTGCTCGCGATGGCCGGGGTGAGCCTGGGCGCGGGGATGTTCGCCCGCCGCTTCGCCCACACGACCTCGGACTTCATGGTGGCGGCCCGGGCGGTGCCACCCAGGCTCAACGCCGCTGCCATCAGCGGGGAGTACCTGAGCGCGGCCTCCTTCCTTGGCGTGGCTGGACTGGTCATGCAGTACGGGTACGACGTCCTCTGGTATCCGGTCGGGTACGCGGCCGGATACCTCCTGCTGCTGCTGTTCATCGCGGGCCCGCTGCGACGCTTCGGCGCCTACACCATCCCCGACTTTGCCGAGGGGCGGTTCGACAGCCCCCGCTTCCGCCAGCTGGCGGTGGGGCTGGTGCTGGTGATCGGGTTCTTCTACGCGCTCCCCCAGGTGGAGGCGGCGGGGATCACGGTGGAGACTGCCTCCGGCCTGCCCTACTGGGTGGGGGTGGCGGTGGTCTCGGTGGTGGTGGTGGCGGCGGTGACGGGAGGCGGCATGCGGGGCATCACCCTGGTGCAGAGCCTCCAGTTCGCCGCCAAGATCTTCGCGATCTCGCTGCCGGCGTTCCTGCTGCTGCTGCACTTCGGAGGCCCCGGGGCTGCGTTCGCCCGGACCGCGGGTGATCTGGCACGGCTTCCCACCAAGGTCAGCTACACGGTGGCTAGGGGGGAGATCTGGCAACTCCCCGCACGGACAGAGATCCGCGTCAGCCGGCCGACTCCGGTGGAGTGGACGTCCCAGCCGGCCGTGCGCTCCCCCGGGGCGGTGACCGCCGAGATCTCGGGAGGAGCTCCGGGTCCAGGGGTGGCCGCCAGCGGCAACCGGGGGGTGGTGGTGGTCAGCTCGCGGATGGCCTTCCCGAAGGGGACGTTGGTCTTCGAGGCGCCCGGGCAGGTCACCCTGGGAGCGGGGGAGCCGGCTCCCTTCGGCGCCGCCACGCCCACCAGCACCAACCGGGCCTGGGCGGACCCCTTCGGACCCCTGGCCGGAGGCAGCGGCCACTCCCTGCTCTTCACCTACTCCCTCATCCTGGCCATCCTGCTGGGCACGATCGGACTACCGCACATCCTGGTGCGCTTCTACACCAACCCCGACGCCCGGGCCTCCCGCCGCACCGCCCTCTTGGTGCTGGTGCTCCTGGGCGCCTTCTACATCTGGCCGCCGGTCTACGGGGCGCTGGGACGGGCGCTCGATCCCGCCCTCTACGGCAGCAACCTGACCGACTCCGTGGTGCTGGTTCTGCCCAGCCTCCTCGGGGGCTGGCTGGGCCAGCTCCTGCTGGCCGTGGTCTCGGCGGGAGCGTTCGCGGCCTTCACCTCGACCTTGAGTGGGCTGCTGGTCTCGCTGGCCGGAGCTCTCGGCCACGATCTCTACGGCCGCTGGTGGCGGCCGGCGGCGTCGGCGTCGGCGCGTCGGCGCGCCTTCCAGGTGGCCGCGGTTGTGGCCGGAGCCGGCGCCGGCGGGTTGGGCCTGCTGGTGGGCCAGTTCAACATCAGCGTCCTGGTGGGGTGGGCGTTCGCGATCGCGGCCAGCTCCTTCTTCCCCCTGCTGGTCCTGGGCATATGGTGGCCCCGGCTGACCACCGCCGGAGCTGCGGTCGGAGTCGCCGCCGGAGGCCTCCTCTCCACGCTCGCCATCGGGACCACCATGGTGGCCACGGTGGTCCCCCCCTTGGAGCTGTTCCTGGCCCGGCAGTCCGGCCTGGCGGTGGTGCTGGAGCAGCCCGCGATCGTCACCGTGCCCCTGGCCTTCCTGGCCATGGTCGGGATCTCCTGGTGGCGGCCCGGCCCTCCCGCCCTGGCGGCCGCCAAAATGGTCCAGCTCCACGCGCCGGAGCTCCTGGGCCTGCGCCGGGACTACATCCCGGAATGAGCCCGCCGGAGGGCGGTCAGTAGCCGGCGGCCAGGTCCACCCGGTTGCGGAGCTGCTCGCCCATGGCGAAGCGCCGCAGCTGCTCCGCGAACAGCTCCGAGGTGCGCCGGGAAAAGTTCGGCGAGCTCCAGCTGATGTGCGGGGAGACGTGGATCCCGGCTGCCGACCACAGGGGCGAGGTCGGCGGCAGCGGCTCCTCCTCGAACGCGTCCAGGTAGGCCGCCCGGAGCGGCCCCGTCCCAAGCGCTTGGAGCAGCTCTGAATCCTCCACCAGCCCACCCCGGGCGATGTTGACCAGGCACGCTCCGTCGTGGAGGACCGCCAGCGCCTCACGGGAGATGAGCCCCCTGGTCTCCCGGGTCAGCGGAGCCGCCAGCACCAGCGCGTCGGCGCCGTCGCATGCGGCAACCAGCTGTTCCGGTGCGAAGAGGTCGGTGACCAGCCCTGCCCCCCCCCGCCTCGGGGTGGCGGCGGACCGCCGTCAGACGGCATCTGAAGGGCCCGAGCCGCCGCGCGAGCTCGCGCCCGATCGCCCCGAAGCCGACGATCACCACCCTGAGGTCGCCGAGCTCGCGCAGTTGCAGGGACTCCCACCGGGCGCTGGCCTGCAGCGTCCGGATCTCCGCAAAGCGCTTGCAGTGGTGGAGCAGGCAGCCCACCACGAACTCCGCGATGGGAACAGCCACCACCCCGGCGGAGTTGGTGAGGATGACGTCGGGGTGGGGCGCCATGATCTCGTCCAGGTGGTCCACCCCGGCCGACACCGTGTGCACCCACCGCACCTCCGGATGCTGGCTGAGCGCCCTCTGCAGGGGATCCACCTCTTCGTTGGCCAGACGGCCACCGAAGAGCCTCCAGACGCAGTCGAAGTGCTCGTCTGGCGGAGCCTCACCGGAGGGCGCCTCGACCAGCTCCAGCCCGTCGAGCCCCGCCTTGAGTCGGACCAGGTCAAGATCCGGCTTGGGCATTCGGCCCACGATCAGGCAGCGAACGGTGGCGGTTGCCACACTCATTCCCGGCCCACCGGCCGGCGGCACCCCCGGCCACCGCCCATCACCGCCGGCGCCGATGCCGCCCTCGGGTTCACCGCGTTCTCCTCCGGTCTGCTGCCTCGGCTCCGTGCGCACCTCCCCTGAGCGGGGGATGATGGGGGCATGGAGCCGCTACCCATCCCCACGGTACCGCCGCAGTGGCTGCTGCGGCACCTCGGCGACTCCGACCTCAGGATCCTCGATATCCGCTGGACCCTGGCGGACGGGCCGGACGCTGCCGGATACGCCACCGGACACATCCCGGGCGCCTCCTTCATCGACCTGGACCGGGTTTTGGCGGGCCCACCCGGCCCTGGCGGCCGCCACCCGCTGCCGCCGCCCGATGAGTTCGGCCGGGAAATGCGCGAGGTAGGGATCAGCGTCGGCTCCCGGGTCGTCGTCTACGACCAGGTCACCGGTGCGGCGGCGCGGGCCTGGTGGCTGCTCCGAGCGGCCGGGGTGGCGCAGGTGGCGGTCCTCGACGGTGGGCTGGATGCGTACCTCCGGGCCGGAGGGGTCCTCAGCCAGCAGGTGCCGACGCCGACCCCCGGGAATCTTAGGGTTGAGAGTTTCTCCGGCCAGGTGTCAGCCGAACTGATCCCGCAGCTGCAGCAGCGGGGGTACTGGGTGCTCGACGCCCGCGCCGGTGACCGCTACCACGGCGCCCCCAACCCGCTTGACCCGAGGCCCGGCCACCTGCCCGGGGCCAGGAGCCTACCTTGGGCGGAGCTGTTCACAGAGGACTCGCGCCTCGACCATGAAGGAGCCCGGCGCCGGCTGCGGGAGCTGGGCCACTCAGGTCAACCCATCATCGCCTACTGCGGCTCAGGGGTTACCGCCTGCGCCCTGCTGCTGGCGCTGGACGCCGCCGGGGCGCCGGAGCTTCACCTCTACCCGGGGAGCTGGAGCGAGTGGGCGGCCGACCCCGCCAAGCCGGTGGAGTGCCCAGCGTGAGCCGCTGCGGCTCGCTCAGCCGCTTCTGACGACCTTGGTGGCGCTCGCCTGCATCAGAGGGCGCATCACCACCTGGTCCAGGTTCACATGCGCGGGGCGGGTCACCGCAAAGGCAACCACGTCGGCAACATCCGCCGCGGTCAGCGGCTGCAGGCCCCGGTAGACCGCCCGGGCGCGCTCTTCGTCGCCCCCGAAGCGGTTCAGGGAGAAGTCGGTCTCCACCATCCCCGGACAGATCTCCGTCACCCGGACCGGCCGCCCCGCGAGTTCGAGCCGCAGGGTCTTGGTGATCGCGTGCACGGCGTGCTTGGCGGAGGTGTACCCCGCCCCGCCCTCGTAGACCTCGAGGGCGGCGGTGGAGGAGAGGTTGACGACGTGGCCCCGGCCCGAGCTCTCCAGAGCCGGCAGCAGCTGCTTGGTCATCGCCACCAGGCCCAGGACGTTGACCTCCCACATCCAGCGCCACTGATCAAGATCCGCGGCGGCGACCTCGTCCAAGCCTCGGGCCCCGCCGGCGTTGTTGACCAGAACTTCGACCTCGGTCAACCCGACGCAGAATCGCGCGACGCTGTCCGGATCGCTCACGTCCAGGACCTTGGCCTCGCCGCCGATCTCAGCCGCCAGTGCCTCCAGCGGCGCCAGGCGCCGGGCCCCCACCAGAACCCGGTAGCCCTCCTGCGCCAGCCGCCGAGCCACGGCCGCGCCGATCCCGGCTGAGGCCCCGGTCACGACTGCCCAGGGGCGATTCTCACCTGTCATCTCACGATGGTCGCACGTCAATCCCTGGCACTGCCACCCGGCGATCCGGCGCTTCGCTCCGGTCCGAGCTGGGCGACCAGCTGAACGGGATCGGTGGTCGGCAGCTCACATTGGAATCCGCGGCACAGAAAGGCGGTTGGGAGGCCTCCGAGCGAGGCCCGGTCCCGGACCAGCGGCGCCCCCTGGGCCGACTCCTCGCCGGCCCGGCCCACGGCAACGACGAGCTGGGGACGGTGGCGGCCGCGGACGGCTCGCACCAGTTCCAGATGCCCTGAGGGGGAAGGCGGCACCATCACCGCCAGCTCCAGCATCCCCGCGCGATACAGCTGGGCACAGTGGAGCCAACCTCCCATCGCCTCCGGCGCCCGCTCCGCCAAGGGCGCGATCGCCGTGAGGGCCCGCTCGGCGCGCTCCATCCAGGCCGACTCGCCGGTCAGGGCGTGCAGCCGCAGGCAGAGCTCCACCATCAGGGAGTTGCCGGAGCGCACCGCCCCGTCCTCCAGCCCCCGGGGACGCGCCGGGAGCAGCGGGTCCTGATCGGCGGCCACGTCGCTCCACAGGACGCCCTCGGGGTCGGTCATCTCGCGATTGGCCTGGTCAGCGAGGTGGTGGGCCCATTCGAACCAGAGCGGGTCACCTCGCAACTCGTGCAGCTGCAGCGCCATCAGCGCGGTCTGGGCGAGATCGTCGAGCTGCGCTCCCAGCCGGCCCGGGCCATGGGCCACCAGGTGCGGAAGTCGGCCCCGCACACCGCCCGCCGCCTGCAGCAACAGCCTCGCCCCGACCTCCGCAGCCACCCGGTACCGGCTCTCACCAGTGACCAGCCCCAGCTCCCCGAGGGCGGCGAGTGCGGCGGCGTTCCACGCCACCACCAGCTTCTCGTCCCGCGCCGGCTGGGGGCGAAGGCGGCGAGCCCGGAGCAGCCGGTCCCGCAGCCGCTGCACTGAGTCGGCCGTGCCCTGTGGATCAGACCAGCTGGCGGCCTGGAGCACGTATCTGCCCTCCACGGTGGATTGGGGCTCGAGGCGGAAGAGCCGGCCCGGCTGCGAGCCATCGTCGTCGGCCGCCTCCACGAGCTCCGCCTCGGTCCAGAGGTAGGTCGCCCCCTCGCCGGCTGGAGTGTCGGCGTCGAGGCTGGCCGCGAACCCGCCGTCCGGGAGCCGCAGCTCCGCAAGGATGAAGTCGGCGGTCCGGCAGGCTGTGGTGAGCGCCTCGGCCCCACCCGTGAGCAGATGCAGGTGAAGGTAGCAGGCGATCAGCTGGGCCTGATCGTAGAGCATCTTCTCGAAGTGGGGGACGCCCCAGTGGTCGTCCACCGAGTAGCGGTGGAAGCCACCGCCCAACTGGTCGTGAACCCCACCCATGGCCATCTTCTCCAGCGTCAGCTGGGCGGCGTTCAGCGCCGCCTGGTCGCCGGCCAGGGCCGCCCTGGTCAGCAGGAACTCCAGCAGCGGCGTCTGGGGAAACTTGGGAGCCCCACCAAGCCCCCCATGGACGGGGTCGGTCGCCGCCACCAGCCGGCTCGCAGCGGCGGCCAGAGCCGGCCCGGACGGCGGGCTCGGGGCAGACCGAGGGATGGGCTGGGCGATGAGCGCCTGGCGGAGCTGCGCCGCCACCCGGTCAGCGTCCGAGCGCCGCGTCCTGTACAGCTCCGCCACCGCCTCCAGGACCCGCCCGAAGCCCGGCAGCCCGGCGGAGTCCCGGGCGGGGAAGTAGGTGCCGCCGAAGAAGGGACGGCCGTCGGGGAACAGGAACATGGTCATCGGCCAGCCGCCGGAGCCGGTCAGTGCCTGGAGCGCCTCCATGTACACGCGGTCGACATCGGGACGCTCCTCGCGATCGACCTTGATGGAGACGAAGAGGCGGTTCTGGAGTGCCGCCAGCTCCTCGTTCTCGAAGCACTCATGGGCCATCACATGGCACCAGTGGCAGGCCGAATACCCCACGCTGAGCAGGATCGGGCGGTCCTCCGCCCGGGCACGCGCGAAGGCCTCCTCCCCCCAGGGATACCAGTCCACGGGATTGGCCTGGTGCTGCCTGAGATAGAGGCTGGCTTCCTGCCCCAAGCGGTTCACGCCTCCACCTTAGGACAGCGCAAGCTTCTGACCCTGCGTCCGGATCGTCCCGGGACCGAGTGGGGGTGCCCCGGGTTGGCGACCGCGGATCGAGTCCGCGCGCCAAGGCGACGCCGTGATCCCCCATCGCCGCTTCGTTCCCAGTTCGAGCCGTGGTCCGCGGCGGGCCACCGTGACCGGTGTGGCTCGCCGGCCGCGCCCGCCCCGACTGCCGGCTCACTCGCGTGCCGGATCGCCCGCAAAGCATCGGAACCGGACCGACTCACGAGAGCCGGCGCACCGCGTCACGACCACGGGTCGCTCAGTACATGTCCCGGGCCGCCCCCGTCCAGTTGCGACAATCCGGAGATGCCTGACAGCGAGGCTCCAAAGCCGCTCCTGCCCCTGCGCCTGGGGCTCGACGCCACCGCCGGCCTGCTGCATCTGGTCGGGCCTGCCCGCTATCGCTTAGCCGACGCGGTGGGCAATGCCGCCTTCGCCCTGCTGCCCGCCCGCCGCCGCGCCACCATCGCCAACTTCCGACTGGTCTTTCCCGACCTCGAACGTGGGCAGCGGCGCCGCCTCGCGCGCCGCAGCTTCTGCGAGTACTCGCGCACCGCCATCGACTTCCTCTGGGTTCACCGGCTTCCGCGGGAGCGGCTGCTGCCAGCCTTCCGGGGCTTCGGGGAGGACCAGGTGCTGCACCTCAGGGCCGAGGGCAGAGGCGGGGTGCTGGTGCTGGCCCATCTGGGGGCCTGGGACGCCGGAGGGGCCTACGCGCTCGCCCGGGGAGTCCCCTTGACCGCGGTCATGGACGAGGCGGGCAACCCGGTGCTGCGTGATCTGGTGGTCTGGGCGCGCGCCCAGATCGGGCTGCACGCGGTCCTGGCGAATTCGTCCGCACGGAGCCTGCTCAAGACCATCCACTCCGGGGGATGGGTCGCCCTGCTGGCTGACATTCCCGGCGCGACCCCCGCCGTGGAGGTGGACTTTCTGGGCTGCAGGACCAGGTTCTCCTCCGCCCCGGCACTGCTGGCGGCGCGCACGGGCTGCCCGCTGGTCGCGGTCGTGGCCGTCCGCTCCCCGTCGGGCGGGTATCTGGTGGAGGTTCACCCCCCCACCTACGTGACCCGCGACCAGGAACCCGCGCAGGCGCTGCGCCCCATTTTGGACGTGTTCGAAGCGGCGGTGCGGCGCTGGCCGGAGCAGTGGTATCCGTTCGACGAGGGTCGGCTCTGGCCCAGCCATGACTCCTGAGGGGCGGCTCGCGAACGGACTGCGGCTCGCCTGGCTGGGCCACGCGTCAGGCCACCGCGCCGATGGGCTGAGCAGCTATTCCGAGCAGGTCGCAGGCGGGCTCCAGGAGCGCGGAGCCGAGGTGATGTTCCATCACGCCGC
Organism: Candidatus Dormiibacterota bacterium; assembly: GCA_027319585.1. Lineage (GTDB taxonomy): Bacteria > Chloroflexota > Dormibacteria > Aeolococcales > Bog-877 > AG-12. The sequence continues at coordinate 47,057 of DAHVMY010000005.1, forward strand.
CCGGGACGGCGCGATTGTCCCGGGCACCCCCGCGGAGGTGGTCGCCTGGCCGACCTGGAACTTCAAGACCGTGATCGTCCCGCGCCCCGGATTCCGGTCCGCCATGGCAGCCTGGCTGGAGACCAGGCGACCGCGGCTCCTGCACTGCTCGTTGAGCATGACCCTCGATGACGGCTGGGTGGGAGAGCGGGCGCTGCGGCTGGGAGTCGGCACCGTGGCCACCTTCCACCTGCCCTTTGGCAGCCCCGGCACCACCCGGGCGGCGGTGATGCGCGAGCTGCACCGCTTCTGGGCCGGACGGTTGCGCGGCTATCAGCGGGTGATCGTCTTCGATCCCGACCATCGGGAGCGGCTGGCTCGAGTCGGGATCCCGCTCGAGCGACTGCGGGTGGTCCCCAATGCGGTGGACCTGCGGCGGTTCTCCCCGGGGGCGGGCACCCTGCGCGCTCAGCGCCTGGCCCGAAGCGAGCTGGTGGTCGGATACCTCGGACGGCTGGACCCGGAGAAGGGGATCCGTCCACTACTGAAGGCATTCGAGAGCGCCGGCCTGGGCCGGGACTCGCGCCTGCTCATCGCTGGAGAGGGTGTGCTAAAGGCGCTGGTGCAGCGCGCGGCGGCCCGTGATCCGCGCATCGTCTACCTGGGGCGGCTGGGGGGGGTGTCCGCCCGAGCCGACTTCTGGCGGTCCATCGACCTCTTCTGCCTGCCGTCAACCGCCGAGGGGCTGTCGATCGCGATGCTGGAGGCGATGGCTTGCGGCCGTGCGGTCGCCGTCACCCGCGCCGGGGGGCTCCAGGCAGCCGGCGCAGGCGCCTTCGAGCTATCGGAGCGCCGCCTGCAGGACTCCTTGGTGACACTCCTCGAGCAAGTGTCCCGCGACCCTTCGCTGCTGGCGGATAAGGGGGCGCTGGCACGGTCCGAGGCGGTGCGTCATCATGGCAGCGAGGTGATGCTTGACCGTCTGTTGGCGATCTATTCGGAGCTGGGCGTGAGCCTGCCGGACGTGCGCCCGGGGCCGAGCCGGTGACGGGGCAGGCCCGAACCGCCCTGGTCGTGGACAGCGGAGCCTGTCTGGCTCCTGCTCTGGGGGAGGCCCCGTGGGTGCAGATCGTGCCGATGTCGATCGAGATCGAAGGCCGGGTGCTCCGGGACGGGGTCGACATCACCAGTGACGAGCTGTACGCGCGCCTCCAGGATCCCGGGCCGCTTCCCACCAGCAGCTCGCCTTCGCCGGGCGACTATCTCAACGCCTTTCGCAAGTGCGAGGCGCCCGCGATCGTGTGCCTCACCATCCCGTCCCGCTTCTCCATGATGGGCAAGTCGGCGCGCCTGGCCGCCGACATGCTCCGCGAGGAACAGCCCAAGCGGCGAGTGGAGGTGATCGACACCGGGACGGCGGCCGGGGGGTTCACCCTGGTGTCCGAGGCTGCCGCCCGAGCCTGCGCGGAGGGGCTGGAGGTGGAGCAGGTGGTGGAGCATACGAAGGCGGTGGCTGAGACCGCCCGGGTCATCGCCGCGCTCGACACCATGAGGTTTCTGGTCCGCAGCGGACGGATCCCCGCCCTCGCCGGCCGCGGCAGCGACCTCCTGCACGTCCGTCCCGTGTTCGCCTTCACCGGCGGCGACGTCCGCCGGCTGGCGCTGGTGCGAGGCACCAACCGCGCCCTGCGCGTGGTTGCCCAGCAGCTGCGCGACCGGATGCCCCAGGGCGAGCCGGTGCGGCTCGCGGTCTTCTGCGGGGCGGCGCCGCAGGCGGCCCCCAGGCTTGAGGACCATCTGCGGGGGCTGTTCGACACCCAGGAGGTGGAGCGGCTCAGCCTCACCCCGGTGATCGCGTTGCACACGGGTCCTGGACTGGTGGGTGCGGCCGGGGTCGTCGACCGCCCCCCGCCCTCCTGATGCCCGGGGCGGGGGCGCCCTGGACGCCGCTGGCAATCGCGCTGCTCTGGGCCGGAGCCTACCTCCTCGGGGGCATCCCCGTCGGGTGGCTCATGGGCAGGGCCGCCGGGGTGGACCTCCGCCAGGTCGGAACGGGCAAGATCGGGACCAGCAACCTGTTCCACACAGTCGGGCTGCTGCCGGCCGCCTTCGTCGGTCCGGCCCAGTTCGGACAGGGCTTGGTCCCGGTGCTCGCCGCGGATCTGCTGGGCGCACCGGCCTGGGTCGCCGGCGGAGCCGGCCTGGCCGCCGTCGTCGGCAACGGCTGGCCGATCTACTTCCGCTACAACGGGGGCCGGGGGGTGGGCACCGCCACGGGGGCGATCTTCCTGTGGTCCCCGGTCGGGGTGGCGTTCGTCCTCTTGCTGCTGGCGGTGAGCGGGATCGGGCACCGCAGTGGCCTGGGTGTGCTCGTCGCCTACCTGGGGCTGCCAGCGGTCCTGATTCTCGCCCGCGCCCCCACCGCCTACGCCGTGATCGCGGTGGGGATCCTGCTCTGCCTGGTGCTGCGCCGCTTTGAGGGGTACTACCCCCTGCACAAGGAACGGCGAGCGACCCAGGACAGCTTCATGCGCCGGCTGCTCGATGACTGGCGGCCCGGGCCTGAGGTTCCCGATCCCGGTCCCCCCGTAAACTCAAGGGCATGAGCGAGGAGCCGGTCCGCGTAGAGCGGGACTCGATGGGCGAGCTGGCGGTGCCGGCGCGCGCCTACTACGGCGCCTCCACCCAGCGTGCGGTGGTGAACTTCCCGATCTCAACTCTCCGCCTCCCCCGGCGCATGATCGCCGCGCTGGGTGCGATCAAGCGGGAGGCGGCCCGGGTCAATCTCGAGCTGGGCCTGCTGGACGAGGAGCGGGCGGTGGCGATCGCCACCGCCGCTGACGAGGTGGCCCAGGGTCGCTTCGACCAGGAGTTCGTGGTCGACATCTTCCAGACCGGGAGCGGCACCTCGTCCAACATGAACGCCAACGAGGTCATCGCCAACCGCGCCCTGGAGCTGATGGGGGCCGAGCGCGGCGACCGGGCGACCATCCACCCCAATGACCACGTCAACCTGGGGCAGTCCAGCAACGACGTGTTCCCGACCGCGATCCACCTGGCGGCGCTCTCCGCCATGAGTGAGGAGCTGGTTCCCGCTCTGGAGCAGTTGCAGGCGGCGCTGGACCGCCAGCGCGAAGCGCTCTGGGGCATCATCAAGACCGGCCGCACCCACCTCCAGGACGCAACCCCGATCCGGCTGGGGCAGGAGTTCCTCGGCTACCGCGGCCAGGTGGAGCGCGCGCGCGCCCGGCTGGACGCCGCCAGGGGCCAGCTGGTGGAGGTAGCCCTTGGGGGAACCGCCGTCGGTACCGGAATCGGCTCCCACCCCGAGTTCGCGGCGCGGGTGATCAAGCGTCTGGCCGCCACCTACGACCCCAACCTCAAGGAGTCGGAGAATCACTTCCAGGCCCAGTCCACCCTGGACGCGGTGGCCTTCACGTCCGGCGCGGTCCGGGGGGCCGCCGTCGCACTCCACAAGATCGCCAACGACATCCGCCTGCTCAGCTGCGGACCGCGGGCCGGGATCGCCGAGCTGAACCTCCCCGCCGTCCAACCGGGTTCGTCGATCATGCCCGGCAAGGTGAACCCGGTCATCTGCGAGTCCGCGCTGATGGTGGTGGCCCAGGTGATCGGGTGCGACGCGACGGTCGCCATGGCCGCCACCACCGGGTCTTTGCTGGAGCTGAACGTCATGCTCCCGGTAGCGGCCCACAACGTGCTGGAGGAGATCGAGCTGCTGGGGCGCGCCGCCGCGAACCTCGCCCACAGCGCGATCGACGGGGTGACCGCCACCAGTCGCGGCCCGGAGCTGCTGGAGCGCGGCCTCGCCATCTGCACCGGGCTTGTGCCGGCGATCGGATACGATGCCGCGGCGGCGATCGCCCACACCGCCTACGAGTCCGATCGCACCGTCCGTGAGGTGGCCATGGAGCGGTCAGGACTCTCCGCCGAGGAGATCGATCGGTTGCTGGATCCCGAACGGCAAGTGGTCCCCTCCCTGGATGCTCCCGGAGCCTGAAGCGCACCTGGTCGCTGGGTGTGGGACGACATGGAGCGGGGTGGCTCGTGATGTGCACCAGCTCGTCCCCCGGCCGGAGCGTCCAGGAGCGGCTGCGGACGGTCTGCTCGGCGGCGATGCAGCCGGTCGGCTTCTCGGACGTCTCATGGTTGGCCTGTCGAGCGCCGCGGGCGAGGAGCGAGCGCCAAGCCCCTCCCCACCAGCACATGGCCCTCCCATACCGGTGCCGGTCGTCGGGCGTCACTCCTCGTTCTGGCCCCGCGTGTCACCACTGATGCGGTCGAGCGGTACCGCTTGCCGCTCGACTCCCACAGCGGAAGCTTGAGACCCGATCCCGGCTATGTCTGGCTCGGTAGTCACGACTGTCACCTAGAGTGCTGGCCAGCGGCTCATGAAGTCGACCCCGGCGTCGGCCGCCTGAGCATCGCGGGGAAGTACGAGCTTCTCGTCCCGTCGGGACTCCAAGTGGTCGGATCAGGTGGCCGGAAACACATCCCCTGTGGTGGTGTCGCGAGCGAGCCCCAGCCCGAGGCTGAAGATGGGGTGGGGCGGGCCACCGTGCCACCGACCCTTGGCGGTTTCGGGACAGTGGACGTAAGGTGTCAGAGGCGTCGCGTCCATCAAGGTGTGCCCCCTCTGACCGTGAGGCGACAAAGATTCCGTGTTGTAGTCCGGAGGGGGAGCGGGACTCGCAAACCATGACGTGACTCGGGCTCCGGTGCCAATCGCCTCCGGTTCCGTGTCGCAGCGCATCCCAGTCCCCAGTGACCGGCAATGGGCCCCTGTCCCGGGGTACGAGCCGACTCGGCCGTCCCCACGCTAACCAGGGTGAATCTCGGGACTCGGAGCAGGACGGTCATCCACCCTCAGGGAAGTCGGGCGGCAGCACGCTTCCGTGGGGCCAGAATTGTCACAACATCTGTAGTGTATAATTGTTGCGTGAACACGACTGACACCTCTCTACGGGCACACCGGGCCCTCTCGGACTGGACTCGAGTCGCCCTGCTGGAGGAGCTCCGCAAGGCACCGTCACCGGTCGACGCTCAGGCCCTGGCAGATCGAGTGGGGATACACGTCAACACGGTGAGGTTCCACCTGGAGGTGTTGGGGCGCGCAGGCCTGGTCACGTCCGACATAGAGCGTCGGTCGCGCAGGGGCCGGCCCCGGCGGATCTGGCGAGCAGTCGAGAATGCGGGACCCGAGGCTGGATACCGGATGCTGGCCGAGGTGTTGTCGGACTATCTCTCGACCTCCACTCCGAGCGCCGAGATGACCGGGTTGGAGATCGGGACCCGGTGGGGCACCGAGCTCGTACATGAGGACGCTCCCGAGAGTCGAGGGGGCCTGCCCCGCGTTCTCGGGATGCTGGCGGATCTGGGATTCAGCCCCGAGCTGGAGGAGGCGGACGGGGGCGCGCGCATCAACCTTCACCGCTGCCCGTTTTTGGAGGTAGCCGCCGGAAACAGCCCGCTCATCTGCTCTGCGCACCTGGGCTTGCTGCGTGGAGCCCTGGCAGAGGTGGGGGCCCCGGTCACGGTCTCGGAGCTGCACCCGCTGGTGGAGCCGCACCTGTGCGTGGCCCATCTCACCAGCACTGATACGGCGACCATGGTGGGCGAGTGATGGCACCCTCGCTCCCGGCCACCGTGGGAGACCAGGCCATCGAGCAAGAGGCCTGGCAACGACTCCAGGAGGTCTACGACCCCGAGTTGGGCATCGACCTCGTGAACCTGGGGCTGGTGTACGGACTGGAGGTCCGCGACGGCACCCTTCTGGTGATCATGACCCTGACCACCCCGGGCTGTCCGATGGGGGGCAGCATCCCTGACCAGGTTCGGTTCCAGCTGGAGACGATCCCGGAAGTCCGCAAGGTGGACGTCGAGCTGGTGTGGCAACCGGCCTGGGAGCCGGAGATGATGAGTGCCACCGCCAAGCGGATCCTGGGCTGGAGCTGAGCTCGGATGGCCCACCTGGACGTGCGCGGCCTGATGGCGAGGGGGGAGGAACCGTTCGCGGCGATCATGGCGGCGGTCGCCAGCCTTTCACCGGGAGAACCACTCGAGCTGGTGGCACCACTCGACCCGGTGCCCCTGTATTCGGTGATGGCATCCCGGGGATACGGCCACGAAACGGAGGACCTCGGAGAAGGCGACTTCCGTGTGATCTTCAGCCCCACCCAGGCGCGGCTCGATGGGTGAGATAGCAGCCACCGGAGTCGAGTTCATCTCATCTCAGAACGTCGGCTCCGGCACGGGGCCGGTCGCCCGAACCCTGAGCGATGCTCCCTCGCACCGGGTGCTCCTACTGGAGCTGACGCCTGGGCAGGAACTGCCGCCTCACCGTCCGGCCAGCCAACTCATCCTCTGTGTCCTCAGGGGAACAGCCGAGCTGTTCACCGGGGATACGACTCGGTGGTTGCTGGCCGGCGAGGTGGCCACTGTACCGGCCGGTGTCGCGCGAGGGGTGCGTTGCCCTGCCGGCAGGCTGGTCGCGCTGGCCGTCGTCACCCCCCCTCCCGCCGCGGACGAGCACCTGCCGGATGCGACGCTCGCCTGGCCCGTGCTACCTCCTGGACCCGACCCCGCGAGCATCATTCGCACAGAGCACCGAGAGCTCATAGAGGGGGTCGACCGGCTGCGCGTTCTGGCCCAGCGGATCTCGGAGAGCGACGTCGATGGGCTCGGTGAGGAGGTCGCAGCCGTCATCAAGTTCCTGGACCATGACCTCCTCCCCCACGCGAGCGCAGAGGAGCGCCTCATCTACCCCCAGGTGGGACGGCTGCTGAGGGCTGAGGACGGAGCGACAGCGACCATGGAATACGATCACCGGCGAATCGAGGGACTGACGGCGGATCTTGGACGAGCGGCTGCGAGTCAGAACTGGAATGAGGCCCGCTGGCTGCTCCAGCAGCTGGCGACGACGGTTCAGCTGCACTTCGACAAGGAGGAGGAGCTGTACCTTCCCCTGCTCTCCCGGCTCGGTCCGGAAGAGCGCGTGGCGCTGGTGCGGAGCCTGGCCGGAGGCCATTCGAATGAGCCCACGCCGTCGCAACCGGCGGAAAGGGGCGAGGGCAAACAAGGGAGATGAAAGGTGAATGAGCTGAATTTCGAAGTTACCACGCGGTGGTCCGGAACCGGCCGAGACGCACTCGGCACTGTCGAGACCGGGAATCAGGTTGTGGCCTGGTCCGTCCCCGAGGGGATGGGGGGTCGAGGCGAGGGGAGCAGCCCGGAGGAGCTCCTGGCCAGCGCGGTCGCGACCTGTTACACCGGTACTCTGAGTTCGCTCCTGAATCGTGATGGCCTGCCCTGGGAACGGGTTCAGGTGAGGATGCGAGAGCAGGTGGACGGCTCGCCGATGCGGATCTCGGAGCTCTTGGTGACCCCGGAGGTTCTCGGCGGCGACCCCGCCCGCCATGACGACTACCAGGCCGCCGCCAATCTCGCGCGGGAGCACTGTTTCATCGGTAAGCACCTGCGCTCCGACGTGGACTACCGGGTGGGCTCGGTGTCGGTCCAGCCTGCCGAATCGGCCCAGGACGAGCTGGACGTCCGCTCCCTGGCTCCCGCCCAGCGTCACCAGGTGATCTTCTCCACCATTGACCGCCTGGAAGCCGGCAAGAGCCTCACCCTCGTCAATGACCACGACCCTCTGCCGTTGCGCTACCAGCTCGAGGCCACCAGGGGCGACTCGTTCAGCTGGGATTACCTGGAGGAGGGCCCGAAGACGTGGAAGGTCCGGATCGGGCGACGGTCGTAGCAATGAGCTCCACCGGCAAACTCGCCAGGATCCTGGACCAGGCCTTGCGGGAACTCGGTGATGCGGGCGAGGTGGAGAGTGCCTGCCGGATGGCGGCCTCTGCCTACGCGCTCTTGGAGAAGTGGGACCCCGTGGCCGCGGAGCGATTCACCGGGACTCTCCACCACCTCACCTGCGGGTTGCCACGGGAAGGTCGCGGTGTCCGCGCCAGCTGAGGTGGCGACCGTTCGGGTCCCCGCAACCGCCCTCCCCCAACCGGGACTCCTTCGGCTCGAATGCGCGGAGAAGGTGCTCTGCCTCGCCCGCACGGATGGTGGTCACTGGTACGCGATCGACGATACCTGCACCCATGAAGACTGCTCCCTGAGCGCGGGGGCACTTGAGGGAGAGACGGTGGAGTGTCCCTGCCATGGGTCCTGCTTTGACCTCGCCACCGGGAACGTGCTGAATCTCCCGGCGGTACTGCCGGTGCAAACCTACCCGACCGCACTGGACCATGACGACATCGTCGTCGAAGTGGAGCAGTGACTTGTATGGGGGCTGAAGTCAGCCCTGAGGAGGATGGACGGTGACGTACGTGATCGGCGAGACGTGTATCGACGTAAAGGACAAGGCCTGCGTTGAGGTGTGTCCGGTCGATTGCATCATCGGGACTGATGAGGACCGCATGCTGTACATCAACCCCTTGGAGTGCATCGACTGTGGGGCCTGTGTGGACCCGTGTCCAGTCGATGCCATTTTCGCGGAAGAGGATCTGCCGCCGGCATGGAGCCAGTACACGGAGATCAACGATCAGTACTTCAAGGACCCCGCCGCGGCCCGGGCCCGGGTGGAGGCCCTCAAGCCGCGGGTGGCGCAGGGGGCCTGAGGATGCCTCCCCGGACCGTGCCTGACGAAGCCCTCGGGGTGGCGGCAGAACCTCTTACCGGGCAAGCGCAGAGCCAGAACTGCAATGAGCGCCTGGAAATCTCCATTGCGCTTGGACCGATCGAGCCACGCGAGGCGACCACCATCCTGGAGGCTCTGGCGCGCTTGACCCAGGGCGCATCGTGGAGCCGGATCCAGCCGGCCCTACTCGCCTCCCAGGCGACCGTTCGGTCGCACCTGATTGTTCACCGGTTGGTCGCAGCGGCAGCCAACCAGGCCAGCTGCACGGCCCGGGCCAAGCAGGCCGACACTGTCGACGTGCGCTTCCTGGCCAGTGGGATCCGCCCCATCCGCGAGCTCGAGGAGACCCTGCGGATGCTGCGAACACCGTTCTCCATGACGGTCACGTCCACCGACCCGGATTCGGGCCGGCTGAGGGCATGCTGGGATCTCGGGTGGGACGAGCCAACCGTGCTCATCCTGGGCGAGACTCCCCGTGACCGTCACGCTCGGTCGGAGCTCTGGGAATGCATGGAGCAGCTGGTTGGGGGCTGATACGAGCGCCCTCGCGTAGCCGGAGTCAATGCTCTGAGCACGCTGCTGTGGACGCTTCTGGTCCTGGTTCATGTTCTGGCCGCCAGCTTTTGGGTGGGGGGCCAGCTGATGCTGGTCGTGGTGGTCATGCCAGTGCTGCGGAGTGGCGGGTCACCGGCGCTGGTGCGAGAGCTGGCCAGTGCCGCGGGACGGCGCTTCGCGGCCGTGACCAACTGGGTGCTTCTGCCTGTTTTGGTCGTCAGCGGGATTGCCCTCGCTGCCCTGAACGGAGTGCGCCTCGACAACCTGACCACCACCGCTTTCGGAAGGGTTCTGCTGGTGAAGGCAGCCCTGGTGGGGGGTGTCTTCGCCCTGGCGTCAGTCCACGGACTGGTGGCACATCGGTTGCCCAGAAACCGCACCCGACTTCTGGCGGCCGTGACCCTGTTCGGCTCAATCGCAATCCTTGGACTTGGGGCCACGCTCGCCGTCATCCCCGGCCCCTGAAAGGCCCGAGGTCTGCCGAGCCCCCGCGGGGGCTGGAGGTATCAGGCCGGCGGCACGCCGCCAGGCCAGGTAGTGCCAGATCCAATTGATCAGGACCGAGGCACGGTTGCGGACCCCGAGGAGCTCCACTAGGTGCAGCGCCAGCCAGGCGAGCCAGGCCGCCGTGCCGGTGAGCCTGAGTCCGCCTCGAAGCTGCGCCACCGCCGCGCGTCGGCCGATGGTGGCCATCGTCCCTCGGTCGCGATACCGAAACGGCCGCGGCCGCTGGCCAGAGCGCATCCTCTGGAGCTGTCGTACCGCGTGCCGACCGGCCTGAATCGCCGGCTGCGCAAGCTGCGGCAGTTCAGCCGCACCGGCTCGCGCTCCGGACACGTCTCCCAGCGCAAGGACCTCCGGGCGACCTGGAAGTTGCAGGGACGGGTTGACTAGCAACCGCCCCGACGTGGTACGAGCCAGGCCTCGCAGCAACGTGGAGTCGGACACCTCCACTCCGGCCGACCAGACCAGCAGCTCCACGGGTCTCGGCCCGGAGTCGAGAAGAACCTCACCCTCGCGCACCTGCCGCACGGCACCGCCAGTCATCACTACGACCGAGCGCCGTTCCAGCGCCTCGGTTGCGTAGCGGGATAACGCCGGATGGAAGCTCGGGAGAAGCCGGGGAGCAGCTTCCAGGAGCTCGATGCGGATGTCATCCCGGGCCAGTTCCGGGTAGTCCCTCCCCGCCAGGAGGTCACGGAGCTCCGCCAGTGCTCCGGCAGTCTCGACCCCGGTCGGCCCTCCTCCCACCACCACCAGGTGCACCGGACGGCGGTCAGACTCGGCAGCAGCTCGCTCCAGGGCATCAACGAGCCAAGTTCGCAGCCGGACCGCGTCCGCCAGGGTGTGGAGCGGAAGGCCGAAATTGGCTGCTCCGGGCACACCGAAGAACCTGGGGGTTGCTCCGGTGGCGAGCAGCAGGAAATCGTAGGGAAGGAGTCGCCCGCTGTCCAGCGTCACCAGCCGGCGGTCCCAGTCCACGGTCACCGCCGTGCCCTGGACGAATCTGCCCCGACCCATTCGGCGGAGCAGGCTGCGGATCGGAAAGGCGACATCCTCCACGTTGAGGCCACCGGTCGCGACCTGGTAGAGGAGTGGCTGGAAGGTCGTGTACGGCTGCCGTTCCACCAGCCAGGCATCCCAGCCCTGCTTGGCCAGCTCCCCCATCGCTGCCAGACCGGCGAACCCCGCGCCGATCACGACCACCGTGGGAGGCCGTTCACGAGCCGGTGGAGACTTCACTGGGGTCTCAGGACAATCGGGGCGTCGAGGTCCCGGCTCGCCCGTCTGGTATGGAGGCGCGAGCGGCCGAACGCCGTATGGCTCGCGTTGGGAGGAGGGT
>DAHVMY010000060.1:0-8121 GCA_027319585.1 Candidatus Dormiibacterota bacterium
CCTGGCCGGCATCCTGCCAACCATGGGCGCAGCAGCCGCGCACGCCACCGGCCGACGGCTGAAGCGAAGTATGGGATGCCGGGCCGGCGCTGCTCCCAGCCGCGCGAGGAACCTCGGCCAGGAGGCTCTGTGGTCGGCTCCCGACCGTGGCCGCATCACTCGCCCGCTCAGCCGCCCCGCCGCCGGCCGCTGCAGCTCAGCTTGCCCGGGCGCCCGATGAGGCCTCTTTGGCCATTGAGCGCTCGACCGATAGCGGTAGGCTAGGGGTCCGAGTCCAGCCGTCACGGAGGGAACCCATGAAGGCGATCATCACCACGCCGGGCCAGAAGGGGAGCGTCCACCTGGGGGAGATCGATCAACCATCGGGGACGGGACAGGTCGAGGACGCCGCCGGCCAGCCAACCGACCCCGTCGAGGTCGAGGTGGTCGAGGTTGGGGTGTGCGGCACCGACCTCGAGATCGCCAACGAGGGGTACGGCGCCCCCCCAGCGGGGCGCGACGTGCTGGTGATGGGGCACGAGAACCTGGGCCGCGTTGCCAGCGTTCCGAAGGGGAGCCAGCTGGAGGTGGGTCAGCTGGTGGTGGCGACCGTCCGGCGCCCCTGCCCGGAGCGGTGCCCGCCATGCGCCCACGGACAGAGCGACAGCTGCGTGACCGGCAATTACACCGAGCGTGGGATCAAGGGGCGTGACGGCTACATGGCCGAGCGCTACGTGGAGTCCGAGGACTACCTGGTGCCGCTGCCCGGCCGCCTCAGCAAGGTCGGGGTGCTGATGGAGCCCAGCTCGATCGTGGAGAAGGGGCTGATGCAGGCGTATGCGATCCAGCGGCACCGCTTCCCCTGGGAGCCCAAGCAGGCCCTGATCTGCGGCGCCGGGGCGATCGGTCTGCTCGCCGCCCTGTTCCTGCGGTTGCGGGATCTGGAGGTCTACCTGGTCGCCAAGGCCGATGCCGACTCCCGCTCCGCCCGGGTGGCCAAGGAGATCGGGGCGGTGCTGCTCGACGCCGACGAGCATCCGGTGCCTGGACTCGCCAAGGAGCTCGGCACCTTGGATTTGGTCTTTGAGGCGACCGGGGTCTCCGCGGTCGCCATGGCCGCGATCGCAGTCACGGGCCACGACGGCGTCTGCTGTCTCAGCTCGGTGACCGCCGGCGCCAGGACGGTCACGGTCGACGCCGACGCCCTCAACCTGGACATGGTGCTCGGCAACAAGCTGGTGTTCGGCACCGTCAACGCCAATCGCACCCACTTCGAGGCGGCGGCGCGGATGCTCGCTGCTGGGGTCCGGCGCTGGCCCGGGGTGGTGGAGGAGATCGTGAGCCGCAGGGTCCCGGCGGCGGACTTCCAGTCCGCATTCCAGCGCCAGCCCGACGACATCAAGACCGTGATCACTTTTGCGGGAGGGTGACCGATGTTTCCACAGGCGAGGGGAAGGTACAGTCGGCAGGCGCACTGCGACCTGCCCGAGGGCACCATCGAAGAGGAGTTCGCCCGTCACGGCTTCTTCGGCCCAGCCTCGCATCTGTATCACGCGCACGCCCCCACGCAGTGGCTGAGGATCGAGGGCCCGCTGCGGCCCCGCGCCTACGACCTGCGCCGGGTGGTGGCCGCCGACGGCTCCGACCCCGCGGCCGCGGTGACCCCGGTTCTGGGCAATGAGGATGTGACCATCAAGGTCTCCCGACGGCAGACGGCGATGCCGTACTGCTATCGCAACGCCGACTCCGACCTGATCTATTTCGTGCACCGGGGAGCGGGGACGATGCTCACCGACTTCGGGCGGCTGGACTATGAGCAGGGTGACTACCTGGTGCTGCCGCGGGGCACCACCCACCGGATCTTCCCCGACCAAGGAGAGAGTTTCCTGCTGGTGATCGCGTCCGCGGAGATGCCGGAGTTGCCTCCCGCGGATCGGATGGGCCAGCATTCCCCGTTCGACCGCGGGGTGCTCCGGTTGCCGGAGCTGCCCATGGAGCCGTCGGCCCCCAACTCCGCCGGCGAGTGGGAGATGGTCATCGAACGCGAGGGCCAGTGGACTCGGGTCTTCTACCCGTTCGATCCTCTGGACACCGTGGGCTGGAAGGGGGATCTCAGCGCCTTCGCCCTCAACGTCAGGGACATCCGGCCCGTGACCTCGGGCCGGTATCACCTGCCCCCCTCGGTCCACACCACGCTGCGTACCACGGGCTTCGTGCTCTGCACCTTTGCTCCCCGCCGGGTCGAGGGCATCGACGACCCGGGCGCGGTGCGACTGCCCTTCTACCACCGCAACATCGACTACGACGAGGTTCTCTTCTACCACGCGGGGACGTTCATGAGCCGGGCCGGCATCGACGCCGGCATGATGACCTGGCACGCCCAGGGGATCCACCACGGACCCCAGCCCAAGGCGATCGAGCGTGATCGCCAGGCGACCAAGACCCACCACGACGAGGTGGCGGTCATGATCGACGCGCGCCGGCCCCTGCACCCGCTGCCGGACATCGCGGGCTGTGAGATCGTCGAGTACGCGGAGTCCTGGATGCCCCACCTGGAGGACGACTGAGGCCGCGATGCGTCTGGCGACCGTCGGCCTGCACGGGCCCCTGGAGATGGAGGAGCGGGTCGTGGCCGCGGAGACCGACCCGGAGAGTGGCCTGCCCTGCCTCATCGACGTGACCTCAGCCGGAGAGCTCTGGTGGCAGAGTCGGGGATGTGGCGACCCCGGCGCCTGGGCGCGGGCCACCCTCCCCGGCGAGCTCGGCCGGCTGCTGCGGGGTGGTGAGCTCGCACTGGAGATGGCCCGGGATGCGGTGGCGGCGGCGTTGACCCACTCGCCGCAGGCCACCGCGCCGTCGGGGGCGCCGCTGCGCTGGCCGGAGGAACTCATCGAGCGGCTGCCGCTGCTGCGGGCGCCGATGCTGCGCGACTTCTACTGCTTCGAGCGGCACGTGGCGGCCGGGGCCGCGCGGCGCCACGAACCGATCCCCGCCGCCTGGTACCGCCGCCCCGTGTATTACAAGGGGAACCCGGCGACCCTGCTCGCGCCCGGGGCGGTGGTGCCCTGGCCCGCCTACTCCGACCGGCTCGATTATGAGCTGGAGTTCGCCTGTGTGACGTTTCCTGCGGGACAGGATCTGGACCTCACTGCGGCCGGGCGAGCCATCGCCGGGTACACCGTCTTCGCAGACTTCTCCGCCCGGGACATCCAGGCGGAGGAGATGCAGGCTCGCCTGGGACCAGCCAAGTCGAAGGACTTTGCCAGCGGCCTCGGGCCCTGGCTGGTGACAGCGGACGAGGTTGCCGACCCGAGCGAGCTCACCGCGGCCGCCTACGTCAACGGCCAGGAGGTGGCGCGGGGGAGCATGTCGGAGTCCCGCTGGAGCTTTGCCGAGATGGTCTCCTATGCCTCCGGCGCGGAGCCGCTGGCGGCGGCGGAGATCATCGCCAGTGGCACCGTTGGTGGTGGAAGTGGCCAGGAGGCGGGCAGGTTCCTGGAACCGGGCGACCGCGTGGACCTGGAGCTGGTCGGGTACGGGACCCTGAGCCACACCATCGGGCCCAGGCACCAGGGGGGTGGCCGGGTGGTGATGAAGGTGCAGCCGGACCCAATTTGAGCAGCGGCTACAATCAGTGGCCTGGGCTTGACCCAGGAGTTCGCGGAGAGTTGCGTTTGGAGGTAGCCAGTTGGCGAGACGTTCCATGGGCCGCCGGCCCCGTCGCGGCCCCGCGCGCCCCCACGTGGCTCGGGTGACGCCGCCTGAGGAGCAGAAGGAGGAGACCATCGAGCTCGAGGGCACGGTGGTGGAGCCGCTGCCCAATGCCGTCTTCCGGGTGGAGCTCTCGACCGGGCAGACGGTGCTGGCCTACATCTCCGGCAAGATGCGCAAGCATTACATCCGCACCCTCATCGGCGACAAGGTCAAGGTGGAGCTCAGCCCCTACGACCTGACCAGGGGCCGCATCACCTTTCGCTACAAGTAGCCCGGGCCTGCATCGGCGCGCCTTGGCCGCCGGGTCCGGTCAGCGCGACTGGCCGCCCGGGCTGCTACTCGCATCTTCTTTCTCCTCGCTCCTGCCCACCCTGTCGATCAGGGTCGGCCGGGACCGGCTCGGCTGGGGCATCCGGCCGCGGCGGATCCGGTCCTGGATCTCCGCCAGCCGGCTCCGCTCCAGGTCGGGGTCCGGGCCGCCACGGTCGCCGGGCCTGCGGGTGTCCCAGTGGCGCACGTAGAACGCCGCCTTGAGGGCCGTATATGGGATCGCGATCAGGCGGCGCTCCTCGCGGCCCGCCTCCACCAGGTCCCACACTGCGCCGAAGCGCTGCAGGGTGGCCGGGCTCACCACCTGGGCCCGCAGCACCTGCCCGTCGAGAAAGTGCAGGGCGACCCGCGGGAGCTCCTCCGGCCGGCGGCCCTCCTCCAAGGCTGGGGCGGTGCGGGCCTCCACCTGCCGGACCGCGGCGGCGGGCACCAGCGCGTGGCGGGCGTTGCCATCGAGGCTGTGCATCTCCACCTCCAGGAACGGCTCGTCGAGCTGGAGGGCGGCGACCTCCCCGTAGACGGTCTCGCCGTCCAGGAAGGACAGGATCACCTCAGGCACCGTGCTCTCCTCCCGGTTGCCGAGTGGTTAGACAGCGACTCGCGATCTTGTCATCGGACCGTGTGGTGGGCGTCATCCCATCGCTACCTCCGGGATCCCCCGCAGCCCGCCCTGGCAGGATACGGTGGGGACATCATAGGGCGGGTGCCGACCGCCGTTCTCGACTGCCACCGGACGAAGGGGCCGGGGCGGGCCGGACGGGCACCCGGCAGGCCACCGGAGGCGCTCGGAAGTCCCATTGGCATCACCGCCCAGTTCCTCGCGTAGACGAAGGCGCGCCTCGTTCGCGTTCCAGTTCGCTTTGATCCTGCTCGGAGTCGGCCTGGCGACCGCGATCGCCGCTGCCGCCGTCGCCTGGTTCGAGACCCAGGGCATCAGCTCCCAGCAGCAGCTGAACGCGACCGCCCGTTCCTCGCGGCTGGGGGTGGGAGTGGTCCGCCTCGAGACCACCACCGTCAGCGCCAACCTGGTCTGCGAGCTGGCGCCGCTGCCGCGGACCCAGGCTGACTTTGAGGCCGGCCGCGGCGCTCTTGAAACACTGGCTCAGGCGGTGGTGAGCGCCAACCCGGGGCACCTGCTCTTCCTCATGAACCCGTCCCGGGCGGTGCTGGCCAGTGCCGGGCCGGCTGGTGAGCTCCCCCGGCTCCAGCCGCTCGCGGTACAGGCGCTCGCCCACCCCCGGCCCTGTTCCAGGGGTGGCATCTTCCTGGCCGCCGGCTCCACGCTGGCCGGGGTTTCCGTCGCTCCGGTTGCGCTCCACGGCCGTCCCCTGGGCTATGTGGTGGCTGTCACCCCGATCACCTCTGCCACGCTGCGGTTCACCTCGCGGCTCATCTCGACCCAGGCCGGCTCCACCTCGGTGCTTTTGGTCAGCGCCGGGCGGGCTGACCTCGCTGGCCGAGTGGGCCGCCTCAAGGTGGCGGCCGGGGCCCCGCTTCCCCAGGCGGTTGTCACAGCCCTCAGCAGCCGCGGGGGGGCGGGCCCGGCCGATGTCGCCGGCACGGCCCTGATGGTCGCCGGACAGCCGATCGATGGCCCAACCGGCCGTCCCCTGGCGACCCTGGTGGTGGTCGAGGGCGCGGCTGGGGTCGGACCCAGCGCGGCTCAGCTCGGGATCCCGGTCGCCCTGGCCGTGGCCTGCGTGCTGCTGCTGGGGATGGTTGCGGTCTTCCTGCTCGCGGAGAGGTACCTGAACCGGCCGCTGCGGCGCCTGAACGAGGCGGTCCAGCGCCTGGGGCAGGACGTCTACGCCGACGCCGTGGTGATCGACGGCGCCGAGGAGATCACCCGGCTGGCCTCCAACTTCGAGATCATGCGCCGGCGGCTGCGGCATCAACTGGCGCTGGCGGTGGGTCGCAGCGTGATCGCCTCAACGCTCACCGGCAACGCACCCCTGGAGCAGGTTCTGACCCAGGTGTTGATGAACCTCAGCTCGGTCCTCGAGGTGGAGATGGCTATGCTCGTGATCCGCTCCCAGGACCCCAACCATCCCCACTTCATCATCACCTGGGGAATGGGCAACCCCGCCCTGGAGTGGGAGGAGCTGGAGCAGAGCCCAGGCATCGTCGGGCGGCTGCTGCGCGCGCCGCGCTTTGTCGCCCGCGCTTTCCTCAGCCCCGAAGAACGCGGGCCCCTGGAGCGGCGCCTGGGCATTCGCGACTGTCTGGCCGAACCGCTCACCGCGGATGGGCGCAGCCTGGGGCTGCTCTTGGTCGCCAACAAGCGCAGCCCGTACCTGGATGAGGACACCGCGCTGGTCAACGCGGTGGCGGTCCAGGTGGTGGGTGCCGTGGACAAGAGCATGCAGCTCGTGGTGACGCGCCACGAGGCGACCACCGATGCGATGACCGGCCTCTACAACTACCGCTTCCTGATCAGCTATCTGGACCAGCAGGTGAACGTGGCCGAGCGCGCCGGCTCCAGCCTCTCGGTGCTGATGCTGGACCTCGACCACTTCAAGGCGATCAACGACACCCACGGCCATCTGGCCGGGGATGCGGTGCTGCGCGCGGTCGCCAGCCTGGTCGTCGAGACCATCCGCAAGTCCGACCTGGCCGCGCGCTACGGCGGTGAGGAGTTCGTGATCGTGATGTCCAACACCGGGCGCGAGGACGCGGAGCTGGTGGCGGAGAAGGTCCGCCAGGCCGTGGCCGCGATGGAGGTGACCTTGGACGAGGGATTGCGGGTGGGGGTCACGGTCAGCATCGGCGGGGTCAGCTTCCCCGACGGCACCCGGGGGGCGCGCAACCTCCTCGATCTGGCCGACCGCGCCCTGTACCAGGCCAAGCGCGCCGGCCGCAACCGCGTCGAGTTCGTGGACTTGGCGCTGACCTCGGGCGGCTGAGCGCTGCACCCGGGCGGTTAGCATGGGGCTGGAGTTGGACACCGTGATCGACCTGCGCAGCGACACTGTCACCCGACCCAGCGCGGAGATGCGCCGCGCCATGGCGGCCGCCGAGGTCGGCGACGATGTCTACGGCGAGGATCCCTCCATCCGGAAGCTGGAGGAGCGGGTCGCCGAGCTGATGGGCAAGCAGAGCAGCCTGTTCTGCCCCAGCGGGACGATGTCCAACCTGATCGCCATCGCCTCCCAGGCCGACCGCGGCCAGGAGGTCTGGGTGGACTCAGAGTCCCATGTGCTGCACTACGAGCTGGCCGGCAGCGCGGTCATCGCCGGCGTCCAGCTGCGGACCTTCGACGCGGCCAACGCCGGCTGTCCGACCGCGGCCGAGCTGCGGTCTCTGCAGCGGCTGGCGGACCCCGCCCATGAGCCGGACGCCACTCTCGTGTGCCTGGAGCAGACCCACAACCGCAGGGGCGGCAGCGTCGCCACCGTGAGTGCCCTGCAGGAGGCGACGGACACCGCGCATGCGCTGGGGATGAGGGTGCACCTGGACGGCGCTCGCCTGGGCAACGCCGCGGTGGCGGTGGGAGTGCCGCTGCGGCAGCTGGCGGCGGGCGCCGACAGTGTCAGCTTTTCGCTCTCCAAGGGGCTGGGATGTCCGGTCGGATCCGTCTGGGTGGGGTCTCAGGAGACCAGGGCACTCGCGCACATCTGGCGCAAGCGGCTGGGCGGCGGGATGCGCCAGGCGGGGGTGCTGGCGGCGGCGGGGCTGTGGGCGCTGGAACATCAGCTGCCGCGGCTCGGAGAGGATCACCATAAAGCCCGGCGCTTCGCGGAGCTGGCCTCGGAGATCCCCGGCCTCACCGTGGACCCCACCCAGGTCGCGACCAACATCGTGCTGCTGGAGACGCGGGCTCCGGCGGCGGATGTGCTGGCCCGCGCGGAGGCAGCGGGGGTGCTGATGGTGGCGTTCGGACCGCACACGGTGCGGGCCGTGACCCATCTCGACGTGAGCCTGCGACAGGTGGAAGACGCGGCCTCACGGCTCCGGACGGCGCTGCTCCAACCATAGAGAAGGGGACGGGTCCGAACGACCCGTCCCCTTGCGCCAGCGCGCCTCTGCGCGGCTGCGAACCGCTCAGCTGGCCGCGCTCTCTCCGCCCAGGGTGACCCGGGTCCGGCGCTTGGGAGCCGG
>DAHVMY010000061.1:0-7822 GCA_027319585.1 Candidatus Dormiibacterota bacterium
GACCAGGCCGAGAACCGCTACTGGGTTCAGCTCGCCCTGCTCTGCTCGATCTTCTCCGCGGATCCCGCATGAGCGTCGGAGTGGCCCGCTGATGCTGGTCCTGGGTGGCCTGAACCTCGGCGAGGCGCTGCGGGTGCTGTTGCAGACCGTGAGCTGGCGGGACCTGCTGGACGTCGCCATCATCACCTTTTTGGTCTACCGGCTGTTCCTGCTGGTGCGCGGCACCCAGGCCGTCCAGATCCTCATGGGGCTGCTGCTGATCGGGGCGCTGGGGGCGGTCGCCTTCATCCTCGACCTGCCCGTCCTCAAGTTCATCTACAGCAACGGCGGCCAGGTGATCCTGATCGCGGTCATCATCCTGTTCCAGCCGGAGCTGCGCCGGGCGCTGGACCAGATGGGCCGGCTCAGCACGTTGCGGCGGGGGCTGCTGGGTCCGGAGACCGCTCAGCTGCGCCGGACCGTGGACGAGGTGACGCGCGCCGCCATGCGCCTCAGCGAGACCGCGACCGGGGCCCTGATCGTGATCCAGGGAGACGTGGGGTTGGAGGAGATCGCCGCCACCGGGGTGCGGCTGGACGCTTTGGTCTCGGCCGAGGTGCTGGGGACGATCTTCACCTACAAGTCGCCGCTGCACGATGGCGCCGCCCTGGTGCATGGGGGCCGGGTGGTGGCCGCGGGCTGCGTGCTGCCGTTGGCGGAGCGGAGCGAGCGCCATCAGCGCAGCGGCACGCGCCACCTGGCGGCGGTCGGACTCACCCAGATGACGGACGCCGGGGTGGTCGTGGTGTCGGAGGAGACGGGGCGGGTCAGCTGGGCCTTCGGGGGGGAGTTGGAGGGGGAGCTGGACTCCGACCAGCTGACGGCCCGTCTGGGCAGCTTCCTGCGGCTGCCGCTCTACCAGAGCCACCGCCGCAGCCTGCGCTTTCGGGCCCGCAGCAGCCGCAGCGGTGAGGCCACCACCGCAGGCAGAAGCTGATGAGCTTCGCGTTCCTGGTCCGCAACTGGCGGCTCAAGGTGCTGGCGCTGCTGGTCGCCTGCGGGATGTGGGTGGGGGTGGTCTACGCCAGCAATCCGCCCGCGATCGCAACCTACTACGTCACCCCGCAGGTGAGCGGCCTCAGCCCCAACCTGCTGCTGCTCTACCCGGTCAAGAGCGTGGCGATCAAGGTGGGTGGGGTCTACTCCAACGTCCACAGCCGGCTGGTGCGGGAGCACCTGGCCGCCGCCATCAACCTCGACCACATCAAGGGTCCGGGGGTGTACCAGGTCCACCTCACCACCACCCTGCAGGATCCCAATGCGTTCCTGTGGTCGTCGCCGTCGACGGTGGCGGTGACCGTGGACCGCTGGGAGACGGCCTCTGTGCCGGTCAGGGTGGTGGTGCCGAGCAAGGAGCTGCCCCAGCCGGGATACAAGTTCGAATCCTCGGCGACCACTGTCAGCCCCGCCGACGTCACCGTGCGGGCGCCGGCCAGCATCATCGCCAGCCTTCAGCCACAGGCGACGGTCGATCTGTCGAGCTGGAAGGCGTCGGTTGACCTGCCCGCCACGGTGCAGGTCTCCCTTCCCAAGGGAGTCGCCTCGAGCGAAGTGACGGTGACGCCCCAGCAGGTCACGGTGCACGCCGCGATCAGCTCGGAGACCAACCAGCTCAGCCTGCCGGTCGACTACATCCTCAGCGGCCAGGTGGCGGCAGGCTACGAGCTCAGTGCCGCCCAGGTGACGCCGCAGACGGTCAGCGTGACCGGCCCGCCGGACATAGTGGATGGGCTGAGCGCGGTCGACACCCAGCCGATCGACATCTCCGGGATCAGCCGGGACACCACCTACCAGGTCCGGCTGAACCTGCCCTCGGGGGTCACCAGCTCGGTCGCCTCGGTCACCGTCGTGGTGACCGTCACGCCGCTGCCGACGGCGACCCCGAGCCCGACCCCTAGCCCCAGCCCGAGCCCTTAGCGTCCCGCTCTTCCCAACTCGAAAGCGGGGATGCGAAGTTGGGAACTGTAACCTGGGAGGCGGCCTCGACGTTGGTCCTAGCGCAGGCGGCCCAAGAGGGGAGGTGCGAGCGAGTATGTGTGGAATCATCGGGTATCTGGGGGAGCGCGCGGCCGCCCCGGTCCTCCTCGACAGCCTCCAGCGGCTCGAATACCGGGGCTACGACTCCGCCGGAGTCGTGCTGCTGGGGGCCGACGGTCAGCCGACCAGCATCAAGGCCGCAGGCAAGGTCGAGGCCCTGCTGGCCCGCATCGACGGTGAGGAGCTCGAGGGACGGGTGGGCATGGGCCACACCCGGTGGGCGACCCACGGGCGGCCGAGCCATGACAACGCCCATCCCCACTGTGATTGCAGCGGACGGTTCTACGTCATCCACAACGGCATCATCGAGAACTTCGCCCCCTTGCGCCAAGAGCTGGAGGCTTCGGGGCACGTCTTTCGCTCCGAGACCGACACCGAGGTGGTTCCACACCTCATCGAGCAGTACTACCAGGGAGACCTGGTGGTGGCGACCAGGAGGGCGCTGGCGCGGCTCAACGGGGCCTATGCGGTGGTGGTGCTGAGCTCCACCGACCCCGACACCCTGATCGGGGCTCGCCTCAACGCCCCCCTGGTCATCGGGGTCGGCACCGACGAGTGGTTCTTGAGCTCCGACCTCACCGCGATCATCCCCTACACCAGGCAGGCGATCGTGCTCGGCGAGGGCCAGATGGCGGTGCTCAGCCCGGTCGGCCCGGTCGTCACCTCGATCACCGACGGGTCCGAGGTCGCCCCGAGCGTCGTCAGGGTGGAGTGGGACGTGATCCAGGCGGAGCGCGGGGGGTATCCCAACTTCATGTCCAAGGAGATCCACGAGCAGCCAGCGGCGCTGGAGAACGCCCTGCGGGGCAGGCTGCTCTCGGACGGACGGGTGGAGTTCCCTGACTGGGGGCATCGGCGACGAGCAGCTGCGTTCGATCGAGCGGATCCAGATCGTGGCCGCCGGGAGCGCCTACTACGCCGGCATGATCGCCAAGTACGCGCTCGAGGACCTGGCCCAGATTCCGGCGACCGTGGAGGTGGCCTCGGAGTGGCGGTATCGCCCCCAGCCTCTCAACCGCCAGACGCTGACGGTGGCGATCTCCCAGTCCGGGGAGACCGCGGACACCCTCGCCGCGGCGCGCCTGGCCAAGCAGCGCGGCAGCTTCGTCCTCGCGCTCACCAACGTGGTCGGCAGCACCCTGGCGATGGAGGCCGACGGAGTCATCAACCTTCACGCCGGTCCGGAGATCTGCGTCGTGGCGACCAAGACCTTCACCAACCAGGTCGCCTGCTCGCTGCTGCTGGCGCTGCGACTGGCCCAGTCCCGCCAGACCAAGGGAGAGGGCGACCTCAGGGAGCTGGCCGCCTCGCTGCGGTCGGTGGCGGGGGTCCAGCGGCAGCTCTTGGCCCAGGACGAGGCGTTCCAGCCGCTGGGGGCGTGGTTGGCCGAGCACCAGAGCGCCCTCTACATGGGGCGAGGTTACAACTACCCGGCGGCGGTGGAGGCGGCCCTGAAGTTGAAGGAGGTCGCCTACGTCCATGCCGAGGGCTATCCCGCCGGCGAGCTGAAGCATGGCCCGATCGCGCTGTTGGACGAGACCATGCCGTTGGTGGCGTTCGCCACCGAGGCGGCCACCCGGGACAAGGTGCGCAGCAACGTCCAGGAGGCGCACGCCCGGCGCAGCCCGGTGCTGGCCGTGGTGAGCGAGGGCGACCACTCCCTGGACGACCAGGTGGCGTTCAAGGTGGAGGTGCCCTGGGTGCCGGAGGTGGTGTCGCCGCTGGTGACCGCTCTGGTCGGCCAGCTGCTGGGGTACCATGCCGCCATGGCCCGTGGCTACGACGTCGACCGGCCCCGCAACCTCGCCAAGTCAGTCACGGTGGAGTGAGGCCGCAGCCGCAGCCGGAGCATCCATGAGGCCGGTCACGACCGGAGTCGACGTCGCCTCGGTGGAGCGGATCGCGGCTCTGGTCCGGCGCCGCCCTTCGTTCGCCACCAAGATGTTCAGCCCTGAGGAGGTTGCCTACTGTGAGGGGCGGCCGGAGCGGCTGGCGGCTCGCTGGGCCGCCAAGGAGGCGGTCCGCAAGGTCTTCGGCAGCAGCGGCCTGGCTCTGCCCACCTATCCCAGCATCTCGGTGGTGCACCGGAGGGGGGGCGCGCCCCAGGCGCTGGTCGATGGCGTCGCGGTCCCCGGACTGGAGCTCAGTCTGAGCCACGATGCCGGAGTTGCGATCGCGGTCGCGGTGCTGAGCCCAGCCCCGGGTCTGGACTTCCCCGTCCCCGAGGCGGTGGTCCTGCCGGAGCGGATCGACACCGGTCACAAGGGGACCTTCGGCACGGTCCTGGTTCTCGCCGGAAGTGCCGGCTTCCCCGGGGCTGCCCAGCTCGCAAGTCGAGGGGCGCTGCGCGGGGGCGCGGGCCGGGTGCGAGCGGCGGTGCCCGAGGGCGCGGGGGGTGAGGGGTTTCCCGCCGAGGTGATCCGGGTCCCGCTGCCGGTGGAGAGCGGCTCGTTCGGGGGAGCGGCGGCTGCCCTGCTGGCGAGCCAGCTGGCGGCCGCGCAGGCGGTCGTCTGCGGCCCCGGGCTGGGCTCGAGCCCAGCCATCCGGGGATTCCTCGGCGGGGTGCTGCGGGCCCTCAGGGGACATGGGGACCGCCTGGTCCTGGACGCCGACGGTCTCAACGTCCTGGCCGCCAACCCGGATCTTCAGGAGCTGCTGCCCTCGGGGGCCGTGATCACCCCCCATCCCCTGGAGGCGGCCAGGCTGGCCGGGGTCGAGGTGGCCGAAATTCAGCGGGACCGCGCGCTGTCGGCTCACCGGTTGGCCAGCCGCTTTGGTGCCACCGTGGTGCTCAAGGGGGCCGGTACCGTGGTCGCCACCGACGCTGATGAGCCCTGGTTGGACGACCATCGCACCGCGGTGCTGGCGGCCGGCGGAACCGGCGATGTGCTCGCCGGGCTGATCGGGGCCCTGATCGCCCAGGGGCTTGACCCCTTCGCGGCAGCCCGTTCCGGAGTGTTCCTCCATGGCCAGGCCGGCGTCTGGCTGGGGGAGACAAGGGGGCTCTCGGGGATCCTGGCCAGCGAGGTCGCGGACGCCCTGGTTGGGGTTCAGGAGGCGGTGCGCCGCCGGCGGCACGCTTCCAGCCCCAGCTGATGCTCCGCCTGGCCGACCTGCTCGAGGCGGCGGCGGCGGAGCAGCCGGTGGTGCTGAGTTCCGGGGCCGAGGTCTTCAGCGCGATCGCCCACGATTCCCGCAACGTCGAGCCCGGCGAGCTGTTCGTGGCGATCCGCACCGCCCACGGCGACGGCCACAGTCACATCGAGGAGGCGCTTGCGCGCGGTGCCGGGGGGCTGCTTGTGGAGCGGTGGCCGGAGCCATGGGGCGCAGATGTGCCGGCCCCCGTGACCACCGTGGTCGTGCGGAGCACCGGGGGCGCGCTCCGAGCCTGGGCGCGGTGGAGGCTGCGCCGGGCCACCACTGTGGCGGTGATGGGCAGCCTGGGAAAGAGCACCGCGCAGGCGGCGCTGCGGCTGGCCTGGGCCGGCGCAGCGGCTGGGCAGGTGTACGGCGTCGGCGACCGCAACGACTCCCTGGGGATCCCGGTCGCCCTGGGAAGTCTGCCACCATCAGCCTCACGGATCGTGCTCGAGGTGGTGGCGGGGTCGACCTCGGAGCGCCGCCAGGTACGAGAGATGTGCCGGCCCCAGGTTGTGGGTGTCACCACCACCCTGGACGCGGATCAGCTGTGGTGGCGGTCCGCGACGGAGCTGGCCGCCAGCGTCGAGGAGCTCGTCGACGAGGGCGCCATCATGGTCCTGCCGGCAGCGGAGGCCGCCATCTTCAGGGCCTCACCTAACCGCCCTCGAGTCACATTCGGGCCCCTGGGTTCCGCGGCTGACCTGGAGTTGGGCCCGGACCCTAACGCGCCCGCTCCGCAGTGGCCCAGGCCGTGGAGCCTACTGGTCGTGGCCAAAGGGGCGAGCTGGCGGGTGCAGTGTCCTTTGCATCCGGTGGTGGCGGCGACGTCCTGGGCACCAGCCCTGGCCTGCGTGCTCGCACTGGGGCTCGAGGTGGAGCGAGGGATTCCCGCCCTGGCGAGTTCGCGGCCACTGCCGGGAAGGCTGCGGCTCTGGCCCGGCCGGGGGGGTGGCACCGTTGTGGACGACAGCTTCGATGCCAGCCCGGCCTCGACGGAGCTGGCGGTATCGGCGCTGGCGCAGCTGCCCCCGCCCCGTTTGGCGTGCGTCGGGCCCGGGACCGCGCCGCTGCTGGCACCGGCGACGGTCGTGGCGGCGGGCACGGCAGGGGTCCGGCTCGTGGTCCCCGAGGAGACGCTGGGGCCGTCGGCCGCGCCGCCGGAGGCCGCGGAGGTGCTCCCTCTGGGCGACGTGGTGGCCAGCGCCCGCACGGTGCTGAGCGCGGGGGGGACGGTGCTGGTCAAGGGGGTGGCCCAGCAGCGGCTGGAGCGGGTGACCGCCGCCCTGGTCGCGGCCGACTCCGAGCTGGTGCGCCAGGATCGGGGTCGGCGGCTGATGGCGTTCCGCTCGCCGCGGCGGCCCACCTGGGTCGAGGTTGACCTGGAGGCGTTGGCGGCCAATGTCGCCGAGATCGCCACGGAGCTGGGGCCGACCCGCCTGATGGCGGTGGTGAAGGCGGACGCCTACGGCCACGGCGCGGTTCAGGTGGCGCGGGCGGCTCTGTCGAGCGGCGCCACCTGGGTCGCGACCGCGACCCTGGCCGAGGCGGCCGAGCTCCGGCGGCGGGGGATCGATGCGCCGCTGCTGGTCTTGGGCTACACACCTCCGGAGCTGGTGGAGCCGGCCCAGCGGCTGGGGCTGGCGCTGACAGTCTTCGACGAGGACGTGCTCGAGGCGCTGGATCGGGCCGGAGAGCGGCTGGGGGTCCGGGCCAGGGCCCATCTCAAGGTGGACACGGGGATGTCCCGGCTGGGGGTGGCGCCCGAGCGGTGCGGCGAGATCGTGACGCTGGCCAGGTCACTGGAGCACCTGGAGCTGGAGGGGATTTACACGCACTTCCGCAAGGGCCAGGACGATCAGGCGGTGCGCGACCAGATGGAGCGCTTCGAGCTCGCGCTGGGCCTGGCCGAGCGCGCGGGACACCGGTTCCGCATCCGCCACGCGGCCAACAGCTCCGCCTGGAAGCATGCCGTCTCTGCCCGGCTCGACATGGTCCGGCTGGGTGGTGAGCTCCTGGGCCTGATGACCGCGGACGGTAGGCGACGGCGTCCGGTGCTCAGCTTCAAGACCACCGTGGCTCAGATCCGGAGGATCGCGAGGGGCACCCATGTGGGGTATGGAGACGCCTTCACGGCCCCCGCGGAGATGACCGTGGCAACCCTGCCGGTCGGCTATGGGGACGGGTTCCGCCGGGGCCCGCGCAACTTCGAGACGGTGCTGATCAGGGGGCGCCATCACCGGCTGGTGGGGGACGTCTCGATGGACATGTGCATGGTCGATGTCACCGCGGACCCTGCCATCAGCCGGGGCGATGAGGTGGTGATCATCGGACGCCAGGGCGTAGCCGAGATCTCCGCCGAGGATGTGGCGCGCCGGGTTGGGACCATCAACTACGAGGTGGTGACCCAGATCCTCCCCCGGGTGCCCCGAGAGGCGATCGGCTGGGTCGAGAACTACCACTGAATACAATTGAGCTATGTCCCAGCCGTCGGCCGGGTCCAGTGGGCCGGCCACGGGCGCCGGCCTGAGAGAGCGACTGCAGGCCGCCCGCCTGTATTTGGTTTCCGACGATGCCACCCCCGCGGCGCGGCTACCGCTGGTCCTCG
>DAHVMY010000062.1:0-7444 GCA_027319585.1 Candidatus Dormiibacterota bacterium
GCAAATCGGTCCCTGTGCTCGACCACGATCGTCGTTACCGACTCGTCCCGCAGCAGAGCCAGAAACCTTGGCCGTTTACCGTTCAGCGCGGAGCCCACCTCGGTGACCACACGGCTGACCGAGAGGCCCTCGCCTGTCGCCCACGCGGTGACCCGGGCCACTTGCCGGTCGAGGTCGGTGCGCTGGTCCGCCGACGAGACGCGGGCGTAGACGGCAACGATGCCAGTGGCGACGGCTGAGCCTGCAGCGTCCACCAGGATCAGGCCCCCGACCCGGTGCGCCGGCACCGGCAGCTTGCCATCCCGGAACCAACGGTATGCGGTCACCGGGTGAATCCCCTGCCCCCTCGCCCACTCCTCAAAGTTCATCTCCGCTCACTATAGCTCAGCGTACGAGCAACTGTTCGTAACCCCTCTTCCCACCGCCGCCGCGACCCGGGTCACGTCATCGACCAGGGCCGTGAACGCTGCTGGGTCCAGGGACTGCGCGCCGTCGGAGAGCGCCTCCGCCGGCCGGGGGTGCACCTCCACCAGGAGCCCGTCGGCGCCGGCGGCGACGGCAGCTCGCGCGATGGCGGAGACGTAATCCGCGCGGCCGGCGGCATGGCTGGGGTCCACCACCACCGGCAGCGAGGTCAGCCGCTTCAGAACCGGCACCGCGGTGATGTCAAGGGTGAAGCGAACAGTCGGCTCGAAGCTCCGGATCCCCCGCTCGCAGAGGGCAACCTGCTGATTGCCCCCCGCCAGGATGTACTCGGCCGCCTGCAGCCACTCGTCAATCGTGGCCGCCAGCCCACGCTTGAGCAGAACCGGGCGATCGACGGCGCCACAGGCCTGCAGCAGGCGGTAGTTCTGCATGTTGCGCGCACCCACCTGAAGCACGTCGGCGTAGCCGGCGACCAGCTCCACATCCTCACTCGCGAGCACCTCGGTGATCACCGCCAGGTCATGGCGGTCGGCCGCCGAGCGGAGCATGCGCAGCCCCTCCTCGCCCAGCCCTTGAAACGAGTAGGGCGAGGTCCTGGGCTTGAAGGCGCCGCCCCGCAGCACCTTGACCCCCAGAGCGGCCACCAGCTCGGCCGCCTCCTCAAGCTGCTCCCGCCCCTCGACGGCGCAGGGCCCGGCCATCAGGAGCACCCCCTCACCACCCAGCACCGCGCCGTTGGCAAGGACGATGGTCCGGTCCAGGGGATGGAAGTCACGGCTGGCCAGCGGGTAGTCGTGCAGCACCCTCACCACCCGCTCTACCCCCTCCAACGCCCCCAGGCTGTCGAGGTCGGTGTCGGTCTCGTGCCCCACCACCCCCACGATCGTCCGCTCCCGCCCGTGCGAGACGTGGGGGGTGAAGCCCAGCTGGCGGATCCGGTGGACCACGGCCCGGACCTGGGTCTGGCTGGCGTGCGCCTCCATCACGATCACAACTGTTCTCCGGTGGTGAGGTCGGGTCGCAGCGAGGCCGCCTGGCCCAGGTAGGCGTGCCGGATCTGGCCCTGCGTGAGCTTCGAATTCACCAGCATCAGAGCTCGCAGGCAGCGCCTCACCCGGGTGTCCCCGCCGTGCTCTCGGACCATCAACAGGGGCACTTCCGAGTAGCCGAGTGACCGGGCGGCGGCGGCGGGATTGACCGGTCCCAGGTCGTCCTGAAGGGTGAAGATCAACGCCGCGACGTCGTCGGGCGCGACCCCGTTGGGTGCGGTCATCGCTTCCAGCAGGTCAGCGACCGCACTCCTGACGCTCGTTCGGTCGGCATCCGGGGCCACGGTCACCGCCCCTCGGACCCCCCGGCAGGCGCTCTCGCCAGCCGCCTCCACGCCCACCCCTGAAGAACCTTGCCGCATCCACACACCTCCTCTGACAATTGCTGGGAGGTGGAGCGGAGGCTGAGCCCGACGAAGGCGCGGATTCCGCTCCACGCCTCCCGCTCCGGGCTCGCCCGGGTGGACTACCCGGGATGCGAACCCACGCAGGGCGTGGCGTGTCGATACGCATAAAATCGCACGCCCTGCCTGCGCGGGTCCATCGAGCCCAGATTCCAACCGTGCATCTTGCCCGTAAGCGTGACGGCTCAGGCGGGCTGAGTCAAGCCCCGGACCCCTCACGACGCCGCTACCACACTCAGGAACATGCGCAGGAGCGCGGGACCATCCGGGGTCAATACCGACTCGGGGTGGAACTGGACGCCAAAGCGCGGCAACCGACGATGGGCCAGGCCCATCACCAGCCCATCCTCAGTTTCGGCCACCACCTCCAGCTCATCCGGGAGGGATGACCGCTCCACCACCAGGGAGTGGTAACGACCGACCGGGACCGGCGACGGGAGTCCCGAGAAGAGCCCGGTTCCCCGATGCACGACCTGGCTGACCTTGCCGTGCACCGGCACCGGAGCCCTGACGACCATCGCTCCATAGGCCTCGGCGAGAGCCTGATGGCCCAGGCAGACCCCGAGGATGGGGAGCCCCTCTGGCAGTTCGTGGATCAGCTCGATGAAGCAGCCGGCGTCGCCCGGTCGGCCCGGACCCGGGGAGAGGATGAGCCCGCTGGGCCGGAGCTGCAGGACCTCGCCTAGGGTGGTGCCCACCGATGGGACCACGGTCACCTCGTGCCCCTCGGCTCCCACGAACTGCACCAGGTTGTAGACGAAGGAGTCCTGATGGTCGACGACCACGATCACTGGGTGTGCCTCCCCCCGCTCACGGCCGCCAGGATGGCCGATGCCTTGGCCTCCGTCTCCCTCAGTTCCGCCGCGGGATCAGAGTCAGCCACGATGCCGGCTCCGGCCTGCACGTGGATCTGGCGGTGGGCCAGCACCGCAGTCCGGATCGTGATGCAGAAGTCAAGATCTCCGGCGAATGACACATACCCGACCGCGCCTGCGTACGGGCCCCGGGCGGTGGGCTCCTCGCGGGCGATGATCTCCATGGCGCGCCGCTTCGGGGCGCCAGTCACCGTGCCGGCTGGGAAGGTCGCGAAGAGCGCATCGAGGCAGTGGCTGCCCTCGGCGAGCTCACCCTCGACGGTGCTCACGATGTGCATGACCCGGGGAAAGTTCTGCACCGACATCAGCTCGGACACGCGCACGGACCCGGGGGTGCAGACCCGGCCGAGATCGTTTCGGGCCAGGTCCAGCAGCATCGCGTGCTCCGCCCGTTCCTTGGGATCCGCCAGCAGCTCCTCGGCGAGCCGGCGATCCTCCGCTTCGTCCTCTCCCCGGGGTCTGGTCCCGGCGATGGGGCGGGTCATCGCCTGGCGCCCGAAGACCTTCACCAACGGCTCAGGCGAAGAGCCGGCCAGCTCCAGATCCGGCAGGCGCAGGAAGAACATGGCCGGCGAGGGATTGGTCCGGCGCAATCGCCGGTAGACCTCCAGCCCTGACTGGAAGGCGGGGACCGAAAGCCGGCGCGAGAGCACCGCCTGGTAGATGTCGCCCTCCGCGATGTTCTGCTTGATCCTTCCCACGCCGGCCCGGAAGGTGTCGCCGGAGATGTTCGGAGCTGCGGCCAACGGCCTGGAGTACCCCTCGTCGGCCGGCTCCGCGGATGGCGCCAGGTGGCTGAAGTCAGCGACCATCTCCTCCAGGGCCGACGCCCCGACCGGGTAGCCGTCCTCCGGCCGGATGTGGCAGACCAACACCAACCGCCCACCGCGATGGTCGAACACCGCCGCCCGGTCCAGAAGCAGCAGCTGGATCGGAGCGCCGAAGTTACGACCTCGGCCGGATGGGCACAGGTGGCCATCAATGAGGTTGGCGGCCTCATAGGCGAACATCCCCGCCAGCCCTCCGGTGAGGGTGGGCAGGCCGGGCACGGGGGGTGCCGCCAGGGCCCGAGCCAGATGCCGCAGCGACGCGGCGGGGCCGCCACCAGGGCTCGACCAGCTTTCAAGGATCGGGAGCAGCCGCCGGGGGGTGTGAACGACCAGGCCGGAGCGGTCCACCATGATCACTGCTGCGGGGTCCCACCCGATGATGGTGTGGGGTCCCGGGTCCCCCCATATGTCAAGGCTCTCCAACAGGATGCCCGGCCCCTGGCTGGACAGTTGCTCGAACGCGACCGCGGGCACGGCCGTGTCGATGGGGAGCTCCACCCACATCGGGACCAGCGGCGACCTCCCCACCTGGCCCGCGATCGCCTCGGGCCCGGGCTTGATCTGCAGGGGTGCTGTCAATTGACCCTCCTGAACAAAAAAGAACCCCGGGCTGGTGGGCCCGGGGCTTGGTGCCGTTTCTCTGGGCGGTTGCTTCAGAGGCGCGCGGACACAGAACCCCGCTGGGGCCACCACCAACGCGCCACCGTTTCATAACGCATCGCCACCAGAGGATTGTGCTCGTGCCGGCCCGGGCGAGTCAACCTCGGATTCAAAGCTGGCGCCGCCGTTCGCCGCTTCCGGGTGTCCAGGGATCGCACCTGTCGATCCCTGCTGGCTCGAGGCAGCAGGAGTTGTCGGGCGTCGGCTGATCCCAGTTCGGATCCGGAGCCCCACATCAGGGACTGCTGTCGGGAGCGGGCGCCCAGAGCAACTCCTGGCGCTGCGGCGTCTCCAGGGCCACCCCCTTGATCCCGCGCACCGTCAGCACGGAGGCCGCCTCCACCGAGGTAGTGCCGCCGCTGGTGGGGCGCCAGGACCCCGCCTCCTGCCAACCGCCACCGGCAGCCTCCACCCAGATCTGGCAGCGCAACCAGGCCGGGAGCCCCGACACCCTGATCACCAGCTGGGTCCCCCACGGTCTGGCTTCGTAGGCCACGGTCCCGCTCGCATGGACCCACCGTGAGATCGGCTGGAACGAGACCGTAGAGCCGGAGCCGTGGAGGAGCAGGGCGACCGCAGCGATGGCCAGCGCCGCCGCACCTGCCACGCTCCCGCTAGCCACCAGCCGGAATCGCCGGCGGCGCCGGTCAGCGCTGTCCGGCCGCGGCCAGGACCGCGTGCCGGGTCCGGCCCGGGCCACCATCGGGGCCACGGATTGCAGCTCGGTCAGCTCGCGGCGGCACGCGGCACATCCCCTGAGGTGGGCCTTGAGCTCCTGCGCTTCGCCGGGAGCCAGGGCCCCCAGTGCGAAGGCCCCTAGATCAGCGCGAAACCGGTCCGGGGAGCTCACCGCTCATACCCCATCTCATCCAAGATCAGGCGGAGGCAGCGCAGCGCATAGTAGGTCCGGGACTTCACCGTGCCCTCGGGAATCCCCAGCAGCCGGGCCGCCTCAGCAACGGTGCGCTGCCGCCACACGCACTCGACGAGCACCTGGCGGTGCTCCGGGCTGAGCCTGCCCATAGCTTCCCGCACCACGGCGGCCTCGAGCGCCTCTTCGAACGCCGACTCCTCGGTCAGCTCGGGGGAGGACGCTGCCATCTCGGCGCGGCGGCGGCGCGCCCGCGCCCGCCAGCGATCCGACATGACGTGGCGCGCCACCGTCAGCAGCCAGCCCCGGGGGGAAGACCCGGACCCCGTGAACGCCTGCGGATTGCGGCACGCTCGCAGGAAGGTCTCCTGCACTATCTCCTCCGCCAGCTCGCGGTCCCCGGTCGCGCGCAGAGCAACCGCGAGCACCGCCTGGCGGTGCTCGCGTACCAGGCGGGGCACATCCGCCTTCGAGGCATCCCAGGTCAGGAAGTCGCCGGTGGCGCCTGCCATGGGCTCATGCTGCAACACCGAATCCTGGGTGACAAGCCCCCGGTCAGGCGGCGTCCCGTCATTGCAGGCTTTCCCTGGCGTCGCGCGGCGGCGGGCCGGCCCAGCCCGCTCCCCCCGACCACCTATCCTGGAGCCGTGAGGGCCAACTGTATCCAGGACGGTCAGCTCGTCTGGCAGGAGGTCGCGGACCCCAAGCCCACCGAGCACGACCTCCTGGTCAGGGTCGCCGCCGCCGGGGTGAACGCCGCCGACGTGCTCCAGCTCCGTGGGCATTACCCGGCTCCGCAGGGAGCCCCGGCTCAGATCCCCGGTCTGGAGCTGGCCGGCGTGGTGACAGCGGTGGGCCAAGCGGTGCGCCGCTTTCGCGTCGGGGATCGGGTCATGGCGCTGGTTGCGGGAGGTGCCCACGCCGAGTTGGTGGCAGTCGACGAGGGATCGACCCTGCATGTACCCCCGGCCCTCGACATGGCGGCGGCAGGAGGGTTCCCCGAGGTGTTCATCACCGCCTGGGACGCGCTCTTTCTCCAGGCCGGACTCCGGGTCGGTGAGCGGGTGCTGGTCACCGGTGCGGCAGGCGGGGTCGGCACCGCCGCGATCCAGCTGGCCTCCGCCGCAGGGGCGAGCGTCACCGCGTCCTCGCGCAACCCCGACCGACTTGGCGACCTGCTCGCGCTCGGAGCTCGCCTGGCGCTCTCACCGGAGGAGGCGCTGGCCCGGGGTCCCTTCGACGTCATCCTGGAGCTGGTGGGCGGAGCCGGAGTCGCCCAGGGGCTGTCCGTACTCGCGAACCGGGGCCGGATCGCGGTGATCGGGCTGGGCGCCGGGCGGTCGGTCGAGCTCGACCTCTCCTTGTTGATGGCCAAGCGTGCCCGGATCTTCGGGTCTACCCTGCGGGCGCGCAGCCTCGCTGAGAAGGAGCTGGTGACCCGCAGCGTCGCCGACCACGTCCTGCCCCTGCTGGAGTCCGGCCGGGTCAGGGTTCAGGTCGCGGCCACCTACCCGATGGAGGCGGCCGGTCAGGCCTACGCCCATCTCAGCAGCGGCGGCAAGCTGGGCAAGATCGTCCTCACCACACCGGCGGCCTGACCCGGACTCCACCGCGGGGTCTACTCTCCCACCGGCGTTGGTAGAGTAGGAACATGGAGGCGTCACCGTCCGCCGGGCAGATCGTGGTGCCGGTGCTGGAGGTGCCGGCACCGCAGGCGGTCGGACAGCTCTCCTTCTGGAACGACGTCGGCCTCGATCAGCTGCCGGTGCGCGAGATCGCCAGCGCCGAACTGGTGCGACAGCGAGTCTGTGAACTGGCCCGGGAGATCGCCGCCGACCTCGGCGGCGAGCCCCTCACGCTGGCCGTCGTGCTCCGTGGGGCCTTCGTCTTCGCGGCCGATCTGGCTCGCGAACTCATCGCCAACAAGATGGAGAACCTGCTCATCACCTTCTTCCACGCCAGCAGCTACCGGGGCACCAAGGCGTGGCGGGCGCCCGTGATCCAAGAGCTCGGGGAGATGAGCCGCGACGGCCACCAGACGATTCTGATCATCGACGACATAGTCGACGCCGGTCACACCGCGCACGCGATGATCCAGCGGCTCAGCTCGCCCCACCGGCGGGTCGAATACTGCTCCCTGTTGGACCGGCCCGAAGGGCGGGAGGCTCCCGTTCACCCCCGCTACGTCGGCTTCCGCCTGGACGGCCCAGGCTTCGTGGTCGGCTATGGGCTGGACTATGACGACAAGTACCGGGAACTGCCGTACCTCGCTCAGTGGATGCCCCCCTCGGCTCCAACCTGAGGGCTGCGGCGGGGCCAGGCCACCCGG
>DAHVMY010000063.1:0-7424 GCA_027319585.1 Candidatus Dormiibacterota bacterium
TCGCGAGCCGGGTGGCCCCGGTCCACCACGATCCCGCCGCTCGCCACCCCTCCGGTCGCTAGGACGAAGTGCCTCGCCGAGACTCCGACCCGACGGGAGGACTCCGCCACCGTCACCTCCATGAGCCGACCGTCCCGGGCGGACGCCGACACCACCTCGGCCCCGACCACCAGCCTTCCCCCGGCGTGTCGAAGCGCCCGGGTGAGGAGCGCCTGCAGCCGCAGGCCGGAGATCGAGGGCGGCAGGCTGGGAATCTCGAACACCGGGCGACCGATCCGCTCCTGCAGCTCCGACCAGACCTGATGGGAGTGGCGCCAGCCCAGGACCGCGGGCACCCCCACGGCGTCCTCTCCCCGCAGCTCCTGGCGGATGGAGCGCGCCAGCTCCTGGCGGGAACTAGGCTCCTCAAGATGTCGGGCGAGCAGCTGAGGACGGAGCTGGGACGCCGACCCCGGCAAGCTCACGTGCACCCCCCGGGCTTCGATCCGGATCCCCGCCCGCCTGCCCGCCGCGGCCAGGTTCCCCGCCACCAGGTGGGGATGGAGGTCGCGGTAGCCTCTGATTCCGGCGATGAGGAGTGAGCCCCCCGCACTGAGGTCCCCGGCTGCCATCGTCTCGGGCACCAGGGCGCTGGGTCGCAGCGCCCCCACCGCCGAGGAGAGCCAGAGATTGCGCTGCGGAGAGCCCGAGTAGCCGAGCGGGGCGGCCAGCTCGATGAACCACGCGCAGCCCGCCTCCAGCGCTCCGGCCCCCACTAGGCCCAGGGGGTGACCCGGATGAGCCGCCAGGAAGGCCGGCAACGCCTGAGTGGGCGAGGGGACCGGGTCGGGACCGTAGCCCAGGATGTCGATCACGGCCGGGGCCAGCGGCAGCGCCCCGTGCCCAAACGCGTACACCGCCACGTCCCGCCCCGCCTGCGCCAACCGCAGCGCGGCGACCAGACCCGCCAGGCCGCCTCCCACCACGACGGTGTCGCGGGTCATGCGCGCGGCCGACTGAGGGTGTGGGCGGGTCCCGGATCCGAGGGTTGCGAGAGAGTCATTCGGGAAGGTGCTCCAGGTCCAGGACCCCCTGGAACAGCCACTCGTCCAGCTGGGTCTGGCGCAACTGGTCCCCCCAGGCGATCAGGCGGGTCCCCTTCCAACGCTCCTGAACGAAGTTGCGCAGGGAGGCGTTGGCGGTCTCCCGGTCGTAGTGGCCGTCCTGCTCCAGCAGGCCCACCACCCGGTAGGCGCAGAATCCTCCCTGGCACGGCCCCATCCCCACCCGCAGCGCCCGCCGCAAATCGTCCAGCTGCCAGTTGGGGCGGCGCGCCACCGCGGCCTGCAAATCGCTTCGGGACACCAGCTCGCACTCGCAGACCAGGTAGTCGTCGGCCGCCTCGTGCTCCATCTGCTCCTGGCGGTCACCGATCCAGTAGTGGCGCTGCGGCTCGCTGTCCGGCAGCGCCGTCTGGTCGGTGCGGCACGGCCTCAGCTCTCCCAGCTTCTCGACCGCGAGGTCCACCGCGTCCCTGGCCATCAACCGGAAGGTGGTCAGCTTGCCCCCGGTCACGGTCAGGAAGCCCCCGACCCCGTCGCGCTCGGCGTGGTCGAGGACGGAGTGGGAGCGGGTCACATCCCTGGTGTCGCTCACCTCCCCGGTGGCGGCCTTGGGTAGCAGCGGGCGGGCCCCGGCCCAGACCCTAAGTGCCCGGCTCCGGCCGAATCCCGGGACCAGCACCTCCCCGGCCTCCATCATCGCCGCCACCTCGGCCGGGGTCGGGTCGATGTCGTCCGGGTCGGCGGCGGGCACGTCGGTGGTGCCGATCACGCTGACCGTCCGGATGGGGACCAGGATGTCGCCATCCCCGGGCATCGTGCAACGGTTGACGACGGTGTTGACCAGCCGGTGGTTCATCGCGATCATCACCCCCTTGCCGGGGATCACGCCGACCTCACAGCCCGCCAGCGCGGCGATCTTCCCGCTCCACGCCCCGCCCGCGTTGATGGTGCAGCGGGCGGACACCCGGCGCTCCTCACCCGTCCGGGTGTCGACCAAAGTCGCCCCCACCACCGCCTGACCCTCCAGGGCGAGGCTGCTGACGGCGTGGTACGGGAGGACGGTGGCCCCCAGCGCGGTGGCGGCGCGGACACACGCCCAGACCAGCTTCCAGGCGTCCACCGACGCGTCGGGCACCAGAAAGGCGCGGCTGATCCGTGGATTGAGGCGGGGTTCGCGTTCCAGCGCGCGGGCCACGGAGATCTCCTCACAAGGAACTCCGGCCGCCAGGCAGCCGGTGACGAATCTGTCCGCGTATTCGGGGTCGTCCAGGGGGGTGGTCACGAACAACCCGCCGGTGTCCTCGATGCAGTCGGCGGCGATCCGTCGAAGGATCTTGTTCTCGGCGGCGCACTCTCGGGCCGAGGACGGGTCCTTGACCACGTACCGGCCACCGGAGTGCAGCAGGCCGTGGAAGCGCCCGGTGGTGCCGGTGGCCAGATCGCCCCGGTCGACCAGGGTGACGTGGAGGCCGCGCAGCGCGCAGTCCCACGCCACCCCCGCCCCGGTGGATCCTCCCCCGATCACCAGGACGTCGGTCTTTGTATGGGTCATCGACGGGTGCTCAGCCGCGTCAACTGTAACGCCGGCTAGTCCACCCAGTCGAAGGTTCTGGTGACGGCCTTCTTCCAGAGGGCATACTGGCGGTCCCGCTGGGCCGGGTCCATGTCGGGCTCCCAGGTCCGGTCCACCCCCCAGTTGGCCCTGAGCTCATCCAGGTCCTTCCAGAACCCGACCGCCAGGCCGGCGGCGTACGCGGCTCCCAGGGCGGTGGTCTCAGCCACCTTGGGCCGGATCACCGGGACCCCGAGGACGTCCGCCTGGACCTGCATCAGCAGCTCGTCGTGGACCATCCCCCCGTCTACCCGGAGCGACTTGAGGGCCACCCCCGAGTCCTTGTCCATGGCGTCGACCACCTCCTTGGTCTGCCAGGCCGTCGCCTCCAGCACCGCGCGGGCGATGTGGCCCTTGTTGACGTAGCGGGTGAGCCCCGCGATCACGCCCCGAGCGTCGCTGCGCCAGTAGGGGGCGAAGAGGCCGGAGAAGGCCGGCACGAAGTAGACACCGCCGTTGTCCTCAACCGTGGCGGCCAGCTGCTCGACCTCGACGGAGGTCTTGATCATCCCCAGGTTGTCGCGCAGCCACTGCACCAGGGCCCCGGTGATCGCGATCGAGCCCTCCAGGCAGTACACCGGCGCCTGGTTGCCGATCTGGTACCCCAGGGTGGTCAGCAATCCGCTGCGCGACTGGACCGGCTCGGTGCCGGTGTTGAGGAGCAGGAAGTTGCCGGTCCCGTAGGTGTTCTTGGCCTCGCCCACGGAGTAGCAGGTCTGCCCGAAGATGGCCGCCTGCTGGTCGCCCAGATCGCCGGCCACCTCGACCCCGGCGAGCGGGAACACGCACTTGCCGTAGACCGCACTGGAGGGCCGGATCTCCGGCAGCATGGCCCTGGGAATCCCCAGGATCTGGAGGATCTCGTCATCCCAGGAGAGGGTCTTGAGGTCCATCAGCATGGTCCGGCTGGCGTTGGTGACGTCGGTGATGTGCAGCCCCCCGTTCACACCCCCGGTGAGGTTCCACAGGCACCAGCTGTCGACATTGCCGAAGACCACCTCCCCGCGTTCGGCCCGCTCGNGGACCCCCGGGACGTTCTCCAGGATCCACTTGACCTTGGGGCCGGAGAAGTAGGTCGCCAGCGGCAGTCCCACCTTCTCCCGGAACCGGTCCTGGCCGCCCTGCTTGGCCAGCTCGTTGCAGATGGTGTCGGTGCGGGTGTCCTGCCAAACGATCGCGTTGTGCACCGGCTTGCCGGTGGTCTTGTCCCAGACCACCGCGGTCTCACGCTGGTTGGTGACGCCGACTCCCGCCAGGTCGGAGGCCGTGATGTTCGCCTTCCGCAGCGCCCCGGTGATCACCTCCTGGGTCCTCTGCCAGATCTCGACCGCGTCGTGCTCTACCCAGCCGGGCTTGGGGAAGATCTGCTCGTGCTCCTTCTGGTCCACCGCGATCACCGCACCGGAGTGGTCGAAGATCATGAACCTGGTGCTGGTGGTCCCCTGATCGAGCGCTCCCACGTACTTCGCCATTTCCGTGCCTCCCAATCCACTTGCTCTTCGAGGTCGTCGCTCCCAGCGCCCCGATCACCGAATCTATTGCCCCGTCGCGAACGCCTCCTTGGCCGCCTTCATGAGCAGCCAGGACGAGGTGGCACCGGGGTCCTGATGTCCCGCGCTGCGCTCTCCCAGATAGCTGGCCCGGCCGCGGTGGGCGACCAGGGGGATCGTGTCCTCCGCCCCCTTGTGCGCCGCCTCCTCGGCGGCCAGGAGCGCTCCGTCGAAGTCGGCCCCCGATTCGAGCCTCGCCGCCAGGGCCTGGCTCGCCGGCAGGAGAGCGTCCACCATGGTCTTGTCGTTGGGCTCGGCCCGGCCCCTGGACATCACCGCCGCGACCGCGGCGGCGAGCGCCTCCGACCAGTCCCTAGGCTCGACCTGCTCTTTGCCCTTGAGGGTGGTCGCCAACTGCAGGAAGAGGGTCCCGTAGAGGGGGCCGCTGGCCCCGCCGACCGTCGAGATGAGGGTCATCGCCACCGTTCGGAAGAGATCCGAGACCTGGCCCAGGGGCAGCGCCTCCACCTTGGGGGCCACGGCGCGCATGCCGCGGTCCATGTTGATGCCGTGGTCCCCATCTCCGATCGCGGAGTCGAGTTCGGTCAGATACTCCTTGTCGGCGGCGATCGCCTCAGCGAAATTGGCGATGAAGGCCTTCGCCTGATCAAAGGTGACACTCAACTGAACTCCTCCGGCTCCAGGGCTCCTACTGATGGCCCTCACGCTCCCCAGCGTAGTCCTGGGGTGTTGACCGGAGCGTCCCAGTACTGGGTCATCTCCCGATCCAGCCGCAGCAGCGTGATCGAGCAGCCCGCCATCTCCAGGGAGGTGATGTACGACCCCACCAGGTTGCGTTCGATGGTGATGCCCCTGCCCT
Source organism: Candidatus Dormiibacterota bacterium (assembly GCA_027319585.1). GTDB lineage: Bacteria > Chloroflexota > Dormibacteria > Aeolococcales > Bog-877 > AG-12. The sequence continues at coordinate 5,026 of DAHVMY010000063.1, forward strand.
TCAGGAACCGGTCCAAGGCCCGGTAGACGATGTAGAGCTCCATCAGGGGCGTGCCCCCCATGCCGTTCACGAAGGCTAGCACCGAGTCCCCCGATCGGAAGGGCAGATCGTCAGTGATCGTGGTCGCCAGCACCTCCACGATCTCGTCGGCAGGCGCCAGCTGGCGACGTTCCCGGCCAGGCTCCCCGTGAATGCCGATCCCGATCTCCATCTCGGCCTCACCCAGCTCGAAGGTGGGTTTGCCGGCCGCCGGAACCGTGCAGGAGGTGAGCGCCATACCCATGCTCCGCCCTTCCTGGTTCACCCGTCGGCAGAGCTCGGCAACCTCGGTGAGGGACCGGCCCGCCTCGGCCGCGGCTCCGCAGATCTTCTCCGCCAGCACGGTGACGCCCACCCCGCGGCGGCCCGCGGTGTAGAGGCTGTCCTGGACCGCCACGTCGTCGTTGGTGATCACCGCCTCCACCTCGATCCCGTCCGCCTTGGCGAGGTCGGCCGCCATCTCGAAGTTAAGGATGTCGCCGGTGTAGTTCTTGACGATGTGCAGGACCCCGGCACCCCCGCTCACGGCCTTGGTCGCCGCCAGGATCTGATCCGGGGTCGGGGAGGTGAAGACCTCGCCCGGGCAGGCGGCGGAGAGCATGCCCATGCCCACGAATCCGCCGTGCATCGGCTCGTGGCCCGAGCCACCGCCGGACACCACCGCGACCTTGCCCGCGACGGGCGCGTCGGCGCGCATGACGAAATAGGGGTCCAGGGATACCCTGACCCGGTCCGGGTGAGCGGCGGCGAACCCCTCCAGCTCCTCCCTGACCACGTTATCCGGGTTGTTGATCAGCTTCTTCATCGCCTTCTCCCTATTCCGCCGGGGTCGCCCGACCGACCTCCGGCTCCTCGTGCTTCTTGAGCCGAGCCGCCAGAACGTCGCCGATGAACCAGTCGTAGAGCAGCACCCCGACGACTCCGCCGATCAGGGGCCCCACGATCGGGATCCAGAAGTAGTTGGCGAAGTGGAAGGCGCCGACGCTGTAGGTCCCCGGGAAGGCGGTCTTACCCCACCCGAACAGCCAGGCCACCATGCGAGGGCCGAAGTCACGAGCCGGGTTGATGGCGTACCCCGCGTTGGTCCCGTAGGACATGCCGATCGCCCCCACCGCGGCGCCGACCATCCAGGGACCGAGGTTGCCCTGGGGCGCGACCCCGTTGCGGCCGTCGGTCAGGGCCAGAACGAAGATCAGAAGAAACGCCGTGCCCACGATCTGGTCGACCAGAGGGCCGAGCACGCTCCCGTGGAAATAGGCCGCCGGGAAGGTGGCGAAGATCGAGTAGGTGGCCAACGCGGTGCCCTGCTGGGGAACCACCTTGGCGGCCAGGTCGAAGGCCTGGATGGCGGGCCCATAGACCATGTACACGATCAGGCCGCCGAAGAAGGCGCCCACCAACTCAGCGCCCCAGTACGGGAGAACCTTCGCCCACGGGAAGCGACGCCGGACGGCCAGGCCCAGGGTGACCGCGGGGTTCAGGTGCGCGCCGCTGATCCCGCCCGCCACGTAGACCGCCATCGCCACCGCGAACATCCAGCCGAAGGTGATCAGCAGCCAGCCGCCGACACCGGTGAAGATCGTGGTGGGCGACGCGGTTCGGCCCGAGCCCGGCAGGCCGGCCACCGCCACCGCCACCACCCCGTCCCCGAATGCCAGCAGCACCATCGTCCCGAAGAACTCCGAGCTGAGCTCACCCCAGAGGCCGCTGAGCCCGAACATGGACCGGCCTTCGCCGTGCAACGGCTTGATTTCCGTCGCCATGGCTCCCTCCTAGACTGAACCGGCCCCCCCTGCAGTCCAGAGCCCGAGGTGGCGGCAACACCTGGTGCCGGTCGATCCCCGCACGCTTCTCCGCTAGCGCGGCCGATCCTAATCCGGCTGCCCATGCCTTGTCAACCACCTGTGGCAAATTCCAACCACCCCCGGGCGGAATCACCCACGGTGCCAGTTTCCGAGATGAGAAGCTGGCCACACCGAGGTCGTGAGGAGAGTTTCTGCCGGAATCCGAATTGCCCAAAGCGTAGTCGGCGAGCGGCTTGGCGAGACCCTCCGGGCGGCGGGGCCCGGGTCTCCTCAGACGGCGCCCGGAGAGGTGGGGGCGGGGCCCCGTCTGGTCTGCTTGGTGGGCTGCTGCCCACCCGCTCCCTGGTCCTCAGGCTCCGGCCCCTCGCCCTGGCGCAGCTCGGTCCGGTACTGCCCCCAGACCGCGTGGATCCGCTGCAGGGCGGTGGCGTTGGTGGCGAGCGCCAGGATCCACAGGACGATGGTCATCTGGTTGACCAGCAGGCCGACCGCGGTGACCACGACCCGCTCCGGGCGGGCGAACCACCCGACGTCACAGGTGTAGCCCAGCGACTG
>DAHVMY010000064.1:0-7184 GCA_027319585.1 Candidatus Dormiibacterota bacterium
GAGCCGACCGTAAGACCGGGCCTCGCCCGGCAGGTGGCTGTGAAGCAGGAACCGGGATCGCCCCGGAGCCCACCGCCGTCAGCGGTGGTCCTCAGACCCGTGTCGCATTTGTCACAGTTTGAGGAACGGCACGCTCTCCATCCACACCGTGGACACGGTACGCCGCGAGGCCTTCTACTGGGCGGCGGTGGTTGCGACCTTCGCCATGGGCACGGCTCTGGGAGATCTGACCGCCACCACCTTCGGGATGAGGTACTTCCCCGCCGCTGGCCTCTTCCTACTCCTCATCGCGATCCCCACTGTCGGCTACCGCTGCTGGCGCTGGAACGCGGTCTTCTGCTTCTGGTTCGCTTACGTCATGACCCGGCCACTCGGCGCCTCGATCGCCGTCGGGTTGGGCAAGCCCGTGAGCGTCACCGGCCTCGGGCTTGGCGACGGGGCCGTGGCGCTGGTCCTCTCCGCGGTGATCCTCGGGTTGGTTGCCTATCTCGCCGTCACCGGGGCGGATGTCCAACCCGCCCGCGGAGAGGTGGGGACGGCCTGATCGCTTCCGGCTGCATCCAGGGGCGCGGCCTCGCCTTCGTGGCGAGGGTCAGGCCGGGTCCTCGGCCAGCAGGGTGGCGGTCGCCACCTCCAGCAGCCGGTGCAGCCCGGATGCCGCATCGTCGTGGTGGAACTCGGGTCGCCACTCCGGGGCGGAAAGGCCGTCGCTGATAACGAAGGCCGTGGCGAACTGGTAGTTCCGGTGGGCGGCGACGGTCGCCAGGGCCGCCGCCTCCATCTCCACGGTCAGAGCTCCCTCCTCCCGGTAGCGGGTGATTTCGTCCACCGTCTCGCGGTAAGGGGTGTCGATGGTCCAGGTGGTCCCGACCCGATGGGCCATCCCGGCTGCATCCATCTGGGTGCCCATGGCCTGTGTCAGAGCCGGGTCCGGGTGCGCGTACTTGCCGGGCGCGGTGTAGTGGTGGGAGACCCCCTCGTCCCGGATGGCCCGGTCACACAGCACGATGTCGCCGACTCGGAGGTCCGACTGCAGAGCCCCGGCGTATCCGATTGCGATGAAGCGTGAGCACCCAGAGGCGCCGATGTCCTCGAGCCGGTTGGTGGCAGCAGGGGCGCCGACTCCGAAACCGCCCGAGATCCCGACCACGCCCCGGTCCTGCTCCAGGACATGGAACTCTCCCACCGCTGACCGAGGAGCCTGGAGCCGGCGCCAGCCCGACTGGCCCACCACCTCGCGGAAGAAAGTCGCCTGGAAGGTGAGGATCACGCCCGCCAGCGGCGGCAGGCCCTCCCAGCCGTAGTTGGCGGCGAGGTACTGCTGGTACTCCTGGGGCGTGAAGAATGGGGCCAGCTCATGCTTGCCCGAGAAGTTGGGGTATCCCATCGACCGAGGATAGCGAAGCCGGTGCAACCGCCTCGCGCGCGAGCCTATCAGTGAGCTGATAACGTCGGGGCATGCGCAACTGGCCGCTCTACGACCTGCGCATCCGGACTCCACGCCTGGAGCTGCGCCTGCCCGACCTGGAGCTGCTGGACGCGCTTGCCGAGCTGGCCGGCAGGGGAGTGCACCCCCCGGAGCACATGCCGTTTGCAGTTCCCTGGACCGACCGGCCCAGCCCCGAACTGGAGCGATCGGTGGTGCAGCACTCTCTCCTTCAGGTCGCGAGCTGGACGAAGGAGCGGTGGATCTACAATCCGGTGGTTCTCAACGAGGGCCGGGTCATAGGGACCCAGGACATGAAGGGCCAGGACTTCGCCGTCGCTCGCAGCTTCGGCACCGGCTCCTGGCTGGGGCGCGAGCACCAGGGACACGGATTCGGCCGGGAGATGCGGGCCGCGATCCTGCATCTGGGCTTCGCGGGGCTGGGGGCGGAGGAGGCCCTGACCTCGGTCTTCAGTGACAACCCGGCGTCATTGGGAGTTTCCCGAAGTCTCGGCTACGAGCGCAACGGCGTCTCGCTGGTAGCGCGGCGTGGACTTCCAACCCGGCACCTGAGCTACCGGCTGAGTCGGGAGCGCTGGCTCGCCACCCACAACCTCGAGGTGCAGATCGAGGGACTCGAACCCTGCTTGGAGCTGTTCGGTCTAGCCGACCGGCGCCGGTGAGGTGGCCCGGTCCTTCTGCCGCGCCACTTCCTCTTCGTCGACTTCTCGGGCTCTGAGCGCGATCTCCGCCTCCTCCAGCGCCTCCTGGTAGATGCGTCGCAGGTCGGCGTCCAGCTCTGTGCGGGCGAGCTCTCGTTCCAGGGCGGCGAGCAGGTCGGGGTGCGGCGGGAGGGCGCCGATCGACCAGTAGGCGAAGTCACGGCTGTACTCCACCCCCCGGCGCTCCCGGAGCCGGGAGACGGCGTCGAAGAAACGGGGGATGTAGGGAAGCAACAGGGCATCCTGTCGGACACCGCCGAGGCTGCTGCCTGCCCAGAGTGCGGCCTCGACGGTCGCGGAGTCATCCTCGGTCAGAAACTTGAAGACCTGCTCCTTGACCTCGGGAACGGGCATTGCGGCCTGGGCGGCCAATCCGCGCACGATCCCGGTGGAGGTGCGGTCGGCTCGGCGCATCCTGGTGACGTCGTCGACGGTGGCGACCCCCCGGCTGGCCAAGGCTGTGACCAGGCGCCAGCGCAGCTCCAGGTCCAGGACCACGCCATCGGGCAATTTCCGCCCCTCCAGCATCTCCTGGCAGCGGTCCAGCTGCTGGGGGGTGATGGCCGAGCTGATGAATGCCCGCAGCCAGGACAGCTGCCGGCTGGTTCCGGCCTCAGTCGCCTCCAGCGCGGTGGCGCAGGCATCGGCGAGATCGGCTTCGAGCTGGTCGGCTGCCGATCGGGCTCCGTAGAGCGCCAGCGCTCCCCGCGCGCTCGCCAGGACGACCGGGATCAGGGATTCATCGGTCTCTTGGGGCAGGTGGCGAGCCACCACCCGGACGAACCGGCTGGCCGGAAACTCCGCGTCCCTGACCATGTCCTGCAGGGCGTCCCAGACGATCGCGCGCGCCAGCGCGTCATCGACCTCTCCCAGGTGGCCTTCGACGGTTGCCATGGAGACCGGGTCGAGACGGATCTTGGCGTAGGTCAGAGCCTCGTCGTTTGGCAGGAGCAGAGGTGGTCGGGTCTCCCCGACAAGCTCCGGGATCGCCGTGTGCTCGGAGTCGATGTCGATCTCGAGACGGCGGCGTCGCTGCAGGCTCCCCTCCATCCAGTCATAGAGGCCAACGGCCAGGCGGTGGGGCCGCAGGGTGGGCTGGGACGGGCGGGCCGACTGCACGGCATAGATCGCCTCGATCCCAGACCCGGAGGCTTCGGCCGCGGACTGGATCTCCAAGTTGATCGTGTTGATGCCCACCGTCTCCAGCCAGAGCTGGCTCCAGTGCACGACGTCTCGGCCCGAGGCGTCCCCCACGGCCCGGAGCAGGTCATGCAGGGTCGCGTTGCCCCAGCGGTTGCGCTCCAGGTGCTCGTGAACGCCGGCGAAGAACGAGTCCTCGCCGACCCAGGCCGCCAGCTGGCGGAGCACCGCCGAGCCCTTCTGGTAGGTGATGCGGTCGAAGTTGGCGTGCACCGACTCGGCGTCGGGCACCGCGGTCACCACCGGGTGGGAGGTGGTGTGCTGGTCCTCCTCTACCGCGAGCCTCTTGAACGCGGTGATCCACACCGTCCAGGCGTCGTGGAAGCCGGTAGCCCGATCGGTGGCGACCGCCGCCATGAAGGTGGCGAAGCTCTCGTTGAGCCAGAGGTCGTCCCACCATCTGAGGGTGACCATGTCGCCGAACCACATGTGGGCCATCTCGTGGAGGATCACCTCGGCGCGCTGCGACCTCTCCCGTTCGGATGGCCGCCCTCGGAAGATCATGCGGTCGGTGATGGTGACACAGCCGGGAGACTCCATCGCCCCGTTCACCTTCTCCAAACAGAACACCTGGTCGTACTTGGTGAAGGGGTAGGGGATTCCGAACAACTCGCGGTAGAAGTCGAGCCCCTGGCCGGTCACTTCGAAGATGTCCCCGGCCGCCTTCTCGAGGTCCTGACCCAGGGAGAGCGGCGCATACAGCGCCAGATCAATGCCGTGGTGGTGCCGGCGCACCGCATGGAGGCGCCCGGCGGCTATCCCCAGCACGTAGGGGGAGATGCGCGGGGTCGTCGGGAAGTCCCACCACCGGGCCCCGTCGGAGTCGGCGGCGGCCCCGGCGCGACCAGGTTCGGCCGAGACCACTGTCCAGTCCTGCGGGACCCGCACGCGCAGTTGGAAGGTGGCCTTGAGGTCCGGCTGGTCGAAGCAGGGGAACACCCGATGGGCCTCGGCGGGCTCCAGGTCGCTGTACAGGTACCGTTCCCCATCGGCCGGGTCGATCGCGAGATGCAGCCCAAGGCCGGCGCGATGGTAGTGGGAACGGCCCCAGACCTCGAGCACGTTGCGAGCCTTCAGGGCCGGCAGGTGGATCCGCTGCCCGGCCACGGCCTCCGGGCCCAGCGGCTCGTTCTGCCAGAGCATCCGCTCGATCTCGTTCACCTCGGCGTCGACGAAGGTCACAGCCCCCGGTTCGCCGGTGAACTCGAGGCGCACGTGAAAGGTGTAGCGGTCCGGGTCGTCCGCCAGGTCCAGCTCAAGCTGATAGGCGCAGTCCGCGATCACCGAGGCTCGCGCCTCGGCTTCGAGCTTGGTCAGAGAAACGGTGGCTTCATTCACACCGGCGAGTGTAAAGAAGCGGGGGCGTCGGACCCCTCCTGCCTACTGCGTGGAGGCTCCCTCCCCGGGGAGCTCGTAGGTGACGTCGGCGACCGCGAAGTCGGAGTGCCCCAGGAGAGCGGACTTGATGTGGAAGGCGCGGTGGTTGTGCAGCAGCTGGTTCCACCAGTGCCGGGTCACCAGCTCCGGTAGCACCACCGTGCAGAGGGCGTCCCGGTGGCTCTCCTTGTAGACCTGCAGGTAGCGGAGGACCGGCTGGACCACCGTCCGGTAGGGGGACAGCACCGTCGCCAGCTCGGGGCGCCCGGCGGCGCGCTCCCCCAGGTGGTTTCTGGCCAACCACGAGTCCCAGTTGGCGGCCAGGAGCTGCGCCTCCTCGCTGGGCTCCATCCCCAGGTCTTCGCCCCCGCCCGGGCCGGTCTCCCCGGCCAGGCCGCTCGGATGGTCCTGCGGCTGGCCCGTCGCCACATGGATCGCCACCACCTGGTCGGCGATGGACTCAGCGTAGCTGAGGGCGCGCTGGGCGAGGATGTCCAGCCCTGAGACCGGGACCAACGCCACCCGCCGCCGCGCTCCGGTGATGTCAACCGTCCGGGTGTTGCCCTCCCAGGCGGTGGGGAAGCTGGCGGCGACGACCCCGGGCCGGCGCAATAGGGCGAACTTCAGGCGCAGGGAACTGGGCCGGCGCAAGAGCTCCAGGGGGCCTGCGCTGGTCACGTACTCCGGCACCAAGACCGTGATGAGATCCTGCGCTCTCGCCCCGCGCAGCTCGTCCAGCACCTCGAGCAGGCCGCGCAGCCTCCGCTTGGTCGCGCCGGTTCGCACCTCGACCAGGGGCGGGCGCCGCTCTCCCAGTTCAGCGCACGCCCGGTCCAGCAGCCGGTGGATCGCCCCGCCCACCGCCGGGTCGCTGCTCAGGTCCACCACCACCAACCGGTGCCCCAGGGTGGTCGCGTAGAGCAGCGCCCGCTCGGTCGGGGAGTCGAGCGCTGAAACGGGGACCACCGTGGCGGAGGCCCGGACTGCCAGTGGTGATTCCGCCGCCCGCTTAAGCCGCCTGCGGGCGCTGTCGTAATGGCGGCTGACCGACCAGAAATACCAGATGAGCAAGGGCACGATGATGAGCACCACCCAGGCCCCCAGGGGGAACTTGACGACCAGGACGATGAGGTCCACCAGCAGAGTGGCGGCCGCCCCCAGTCCGTTGATGAAGACGTTGCGCCGCCAGTTGGGGCCGCGCGTACGCAGCCCGTAGCGGACCAGCGCCGCCTGGGCCAAGGTGAACGCGGTGAACACCCCGATCGCGTAGAGGTTGATCAGGTGGTCGGTGTTGGCGTCGAAGAGGACGATGACCGCGACCGAGACCGCGGTCAGCACGAAGATGGCGGCGGAGTAGACCAGGCGGTCCCCGAAGGCGCCGAAGCGGTGGGGCAGGCGGTCGTCCCGGGCCAGGAAAGCGCAGAGCCGGGGGAAGCCGTTGAAGCTGGCGTTGGCGGCGAGGATGAGGACCAAGGTGGTGGCGAACTGGATGAGGTAGAAGAAGAAGCGGCCCGGGCCGGAGAATACGTCGGTTGCGATCTGGGCCAGCACGGTCGGGCTGCCGGAAGGATGCGGCGCCACCCCGTACATGATGTCCAGAACGGTGACTCCCAGGAAGAGGATGACCAGGGACGCTCCGAGCAGGACCAGAGTCCGGGCGGCGTTGCGGCCCTGGGGCTGCCGGAAGCTGCGAACGCTGTTGGAGACCGCCTCGATCCCTGTCATCGACGAGCACCCGGAGGCGAACGCGGTCAGGACCAGGATGGGGGTCAGAGCCTCGGCCGGATGGGGGATCGGGGGATAGACGCCATAGGCGTGGTGGACCGCTCCGGTCAGCGCCCGGACCACCCCCACCACGATCAGGGATACCATCGTGAACACGAACAGGTAGGTGGGGAAGGAGAAGAGGGCGCCCGCCTCGCGCACCCCCCTCAGGTTGCCGGCACAGAGCACCAGCGCCAGGCCGACCGCGATCGGCATGCGCAGGTCGACGATCACCGGGAAGGCGGAGGCGAGCGCATCCGCCCCCGAGGACACGCTCACCGAGACGGTGAGCACGTAGTCGACCAGAAGCGCCGCCGCCGCCACCATCGCCGGCCACTTCCCGAGATGGTCGCGGGCCACCGCGTAGGAGCCCCCGTCGGCCTGCCGGGTCAGCACCAGCTGGCGGTAGGACAGAACCACCAGGACCATCAGGATGGCGATCGCGATCGCGATGGGCAGCTCGAACGCGAAGGCACCAACCCCCGCGAGCGCCAGCACCGACAGTCCCGCCTCGGGCCCGTAGGCGACCGATGAGAGGGCGTCGGAGGCGAGCGTGGGCAGCGCCTTCCATACCGGCAGCCGCTCGCTGTCCATCGCGGTGGTGGGGAGCCGGCGGCCGATGACCGCGCGCTTGAGCAAGAAGGAGAGCCGGGGGAGCCCGGAGGTGGGCTGGTCGGCTCTCTCGGTGGCGACCA
>DAHVMY010000065.1:0-7174 GCA_027319585.1 Candidatus Dormiibacterota bacterium
CCGGCGGAACGGCGGAGCAGCCGCATCGGCGCCACCACGTTGGCGGGCTGGTAGAGCCAGATCGCGGGGAGCGCTGAGGTCCCGACCGCGAACGCCAGGGCGGTGCCCTGCTGGTTCCAGACCGGGTCGCTCTCCACCCCGGCATTGGAGGTGCCGATGTAGGTGACCGCGCGCAGGTCGGGGCTGAGGAGGGCGATCCTGGAGGGGGTGCCGGTGCGGGTCGCGACCGCGGCCAGCACCGAGCTGTCGGGCCGCCAGGCCAGCGGCCCGCCCAGGGCGGCCTGGGCACTCAGGGTCACCGAGACCTTGGTGGCCACGGTGTACACCCGCAGGGCCCCGCCCGCGAGGAAGGCCAGCTGCTGGCTGTTGGGACTCCACAGCGCCACGGTGCTGGCGGTGCTGCCCAGCACCGCCGCGCTCTTGCCCGTCGCCAGATCGGTCACCTGGATCTCCTGCTTGCCGGCGAGCTCGGTGGCCAGGTACTGCCCGTCCGGCGCGACCCATGCGAAGGTGTAGTGCTTGCCGGCAGGAGCGGTCGTCAGGAGCCGCACCGAGGGAGGGTCCCCGGCTACCTCGGGCAGGGAGGCCGCCAGCACCTCGGTGTAGTCGGCGGGGCTGGGCCCGGCGGCGAAGTCGATCGTGGGGGTGCTCCCCAGCCGGCCCACCGTGAACACCACCCGAGCCCCCGCCTGGAGGCGGTTCCCGTCGGTGTCCTTGGCCGTCGTCCCGACCGTGAGGGTGTAGGTGGTCCCGGGGGCCAAAGGGCGGACCGGGTTGAGCAGGTAGCGGCCCGGGACCCGGGGGTTGGCTGAGAGGGTATAGCCCCCCGGGGGCCTGGGCGTGAGGGTGACCGCAGCCGCCACCGACTGTTGGTTCATCGCCCGATCGAAGTTGACCGCCACCGCCTGGTCGGGCCCCACCACCCCGTGGTTCGACGGATAGGTCGAGCTCAGAGACGGCCCCCCCTCGGTGGAGAAGCCCCAGGAGTGGGAGAGCGAGTTGACCGCTCCCTGGGCGGAGCTGATCCCGCCCGCCAGGTTGACCCGGTAGGTGGTGACGGTCGCCAGGGGGTGGCCGGGGTGGACCAGCCGCATGATGCGGCCCCCATCGCTCCAGGTGAAGCGGCAGCCCGTCGGCCTGCCGGCGGCCGCCCGCTTGATGTCGCACCCCGGGGCCGGTCGCCCCCGGCGGTTGCGCAGCGACAACCGGACCTCCACCGAGTGCTCGTTCATGGGGACGCTGAACACGATCTCGATGGGGACGTTGGTGTGCACCCCACCCTGGCTCGGAGGGGGCAGCACGTCTGTGATCTGGGGGGGAGGCAGCGGACCGCAGCCGGTGAGCGCGGCGGCGGCCAGCGCCGCCAGCACTGCCAGGCCGGCCCAGCGTGAGCGCGGGCCGGGGCGTCGCTTGGGGACGGGGCGGCGACCTATCGGGCAGTTCATCGGCGGGCCGCCAGCGCTGGCTCCCCGGCGCGGGTTGGGAGCCCCTCCCTCCGGCGAAGCCCTCAGCCGAGCTCCGACAGATCCAGCGCGGGCAGGGGGGGCGCCGGCGCGGCCACCACGTCGATCCGAGCCTCCCGGTCCGCGCAGGCGGTGGCCGCGATCTGGGGACCCTCGGTCAGCTCGGGGGCGGTGCTGCCGTAGCTGCCCCTGACGCTGCCGTCGGTGAGCAGCGCCACCGCCACCTGGTCTCCCTGGCTCACCAGCACTCCGCCGCTCACGCGCTGGTCACCGATGTATTCGAGCAGCGCCTCGAAGTCGACGATGCGGGCGGGCAGGTTGACGAAGGCGGTGGTCGCCACGATCAGGCTGGCGACGGAGGTCGCCAGCTCGGCGGGGAGTTCGACGGCGTCGATGAGCCCGCGGCCCAGGGCAACCTGGCGAGTCAGCTCCTGCAGCGCGGCCTTGCCCCTGCGGTAGTTGCCCTCGGCCCGCTGCTGGGCCTGGATCACCGTCCCTTCTCGGAAGAGGATGTGGCCCTGGCTGCGGTCGTCGCCCTCCCCGTGGACGCTGACAAACCCCGAGAACCCGTCCTGGCTCAGAGTCTTGAGGAGCATGGGAAAGTTGAGGAAGGAGGCCTTGAGGCCGGAGTGCAGGCTGGAGCCGCCGGGCATCGGAACCATCAGCGCCAGCTGGCTGCGGGTGGCGCCGGCGACCGGCTTGGGCGGTGCGGGCGCGGTCCGAGGTGCCGGCCGCGGGGGCGCGGAGGCCGAGGCACCCGCCGTGGTGACGGGTCTCACGGAGCCGCCGGTCAGGTTCGGGGGGACCGCGCCCGCGACAGGAGCCGACGGTGGAGCCTGCGGCGGCGGGCTCTGGAAGGGTGCGATGTCGGTAATGTCCTCCCCCCCGACCTCCTCAGTGCCATCACCGTGTGGCCAGACCGCGGCCGCCTCACCGCTCCCGACTGCCGGGGCCGTCGCGTAGGCCGGCTGCTCCACGGCCAAAGCCGGGGTGGTGGACACGCGGTCCGAAGCCGCCGCGCCCGCCCGCCACCTGGAGACCAGCTCCTCCGTCGAGCTGTTGATGGTCTCCTCGGGGGGGAGCTTCGCCCTGGGGTTGAATGCGTACTCGCCACGGGACCAGTCGAGGGCGGTCATCACCGCGTCCTCGCCCTGCTCTTGGTCGGAGACGGCGTGGAACAGGTGGCCGAACAGGAAATGGAGGGCGCACTCGCGGCCGTCGCTCTCCAGGGAGAGTGTCCCGGTGGCCCGGTCATGCTGCATGCTCTGAAGCAATTCAGCCACCGTCGACGGCCCGATGATGCCCTGGTTCTGCAAGGTGCGAAGTCACTCCTCTCGGCCCGAAATTGGCCCCGGACCGACCCTCCCCGGTTGGTCGGCGAGATACTAGCATAGGTGATCGGGTTAGTCCCGGCCCGATCGCGAGCCGGAGGGGCCAGTCTGCCAGAATGGCGCGGTTGATCGGGGCACAGGAGACCGTGGACCAGGCGGCGGAGTGGGACCGGAGGCTGCGTGCCTGGCCGGCCGCGAGCCTGCTGCAGTCCTACGCGTGGGGATCGGTGCAGGAGCGGTCGGGGTGGGGGCTGAGGCGGCTCGAGGTTGCGACCGCGAAGGGCACGCTCCCCGTGCTCGCGCTCTTCGCGCGGGTGTGGCCGGGCGGGCCGCTCAGGGTCTACGTCCCCCGTGGACCCGCCTGTGCCGCGGGCGACCAGGACTCCTTCTCCAAGGTGGTGAACGCCCTGCAGGCCCTGGGGACGTCCCTGGGCGCCCTGGTGGTGGAGGTGGAGGTTCCTTGGGAGCAGCGGGAGGTCGGGGCGGACCACCCGCTGCGCGAGTTCACCCGCTGCCGTGCGCGGCAACCGCTGGCGACCTCGGTGGTCGACCTCCGGCCCGAGCCGGAGCAGATCCTCGCCGGCTTCCACTCCAAGACCCGATACAACGTGCGCCTGGCAGAGCGGCGGGGGGTCGACGTGGGTCCGGTGACCCTGGCCGAGCTCAACTCGTGCGTGCGCGCCACCGAGCGGCGGCAGGGGATCCACCTGCCCTCGGAGCGGCACCTGGGCACGGTCCTGGAGGCCCTGGGAGACCAGGCCCTGGCGCTCGGCGCAAGGGTGGGCGACGAGGTGGTGGCGGCGGTGCTGCTGGCGCGCTTTTCGGATCAGGTCATTTACCTCTATGGAGGTGGGACCGAGCGGCACCGGCAGTTCATGCCCAACCACCTGCTGCACTGGCGCGCGATGATGCTCGCACGCCAAGCCGGCTGCCGCAGCTACGACCTGTGGGGGATCCCCGAGGATGACCGCCCCGACCACCCCTGGCATGGGCTGGCCCAGTTCAAGCTCGGATTCGGGGGCAACCGAGTTGATTACGCGGGCTGCTGGCAGCAGTCGCTGCGCCCCCTCGGGGGACGCATCATGATCATGGCGGACGGGGTCCGCAGCAAGCTCAGGAGGCCGCGGTGAGAAGAGACGTCCGGGATGAGGAGGACAGCTACTTCCCAACCTATGAGGAGCTGGCCGCGGATCTGCTCGATGGGCTGGAGCGGGCCGGGCTGGTGGTCCAGGACGTGGGCCACGAGCTGGAGCCCAGCACCGGGGAGCGGACCTTTCAGTGCTCGGTGCGGCTGGCCGCCAGCGAGCCTCCCCACCGGTACCTGGCCAGCCTGCACTTCCACTGGGACGCGCTCCTCACCTACCTGGGGAGCTACGGGCCGGGCAGTGAGTGCGAGCTGTACCACGAGGACGACGAGGAGTGCTCTCATCAGCGGGCTCATCCGGCGGTCGAGCTGGTGGGGGAGTTCGACCTGGGCGATGGCGGCTACCCGCTGCGCGAACTGGGGGAGGTCCAGGCCTGGATCGAGACCGTCGAGGGCCTGCTGGCGCGCGCGCTTCCTCCGCAGGAGAACCGGGTGGTGCGGGTCGGGCTGACCGTGAAGGACGGCACCGCCTGGGTCGACCGCTTCGCCGCAGAGCAGGTGTGGATGCTCGACCTGGCCGAGCCCCCGGAGCTGGCGCCCATCTGCGACACCATCAAGGCGACCCTGAAGGCCACCCCCGCCCTGGCGGACCGGCTTCCCCTCTGATCGGCACCGGCCGGCGCCAGCTGCCCGTGAGCCGCCGGCGGGCCAGCTCCCCCAAGGGGAGGGTCTCCCCGGGCAGCTTCCACTGGGGAACCAGCGCCGCGGCTCCCGCCAGCAGGTGGGGACGCTCCAGCAGCGCGGGGTGGGGCAGCCGGAGCCAGGGGACCGAGGAGGACAGCTCCTCCACCAGGACCACGTCCACGTCCAGGGTGCGCGGCCCCTTGTCGACCCGCCGCCGGCGGCCGGCCGCCCGCTCCGCCTGCTGGGCCAGCTCCAGCCAGCCCGGTCCGTCCCGGCGGCCGCGGACCAGCACCAGCTGGTTGAGGTAGTCAGGCTGAGGCGGAGCCCCGCGCGGGATGGTGTTCCAGCGGGGGGTGGCCGCCACCACGGTGGCGGGGCCGGCCCGGATCACCTGGATCGCCAGGTCGAGCCAGCGCTCCCGCTCCGGAAGGTTGCTCCCGAGGCCGAGGACCGCCAGGCTGCTGCGCTCACTCACGAGGCCGGTGAGCCGCCCTTGCCCGCAGCCGATCAACCACCGCCAGGGTGTCGCGTGCCTCCGCCACGTCGTGGACCCGAACCAAGTGAGCCCCCTGGCACGCCGCCCAGGCCAGGGTGGCGGTGGTGCCGTGGAGCCGCCCCGACACCTCGCGGTTGCCCAAGAGATATCCAACCATCGACTTGCGCGAGGTCCCGACCAGGACCGGACGGCCCAGCAGGCTCAGCTGGTCGAGCTCGGCGAGCAGCAGGACGCTCTGGCTGGGCGTCTTGCCGAAGCCGAATCCCGGGTCGACGATGAGAGAGGCGGCGGGGATGCCGGCGGTGCGGGCGAGCTCCACCCCCTGGGCCAGTTCCTGCAGCACCTCTCCCACCGGATCCTGGTAGGTGGGGCGCTCCCGATTGTGCATGAGGATGAGGGCGGCCCGGTGGCGCGCCACCACCCCCGCCATCTCGGGATCCCGGCGGAGCCCCCAGATGTCATTGACCCCGGCCGCCCCGGCCCGCAGGGCGGCCTCGGCCACCGAGGCCTTCCAGGTGTCGACGAACACCGGCACCGGCAGCGCCCCGGCGATCCGTGCGATGGCGGGCACGACCCGGGCCGTCTCCAGGTCGGCCGGGACCGGGGTGTGCCCGGGCCGGCTGCTCTCCCCGCCCACGTCGATCGCGTCGGCTCCGGCCTCCACCATCGCCGCGGCCCGCTCCAGGGCCAGCTGTGCGGAGCCGTCCACGCCGTCTCCGCTGAACGAGTCGGGGGTGGTGTTGACGATGCCGAGGATCCGGGTGGTGGCCCCGAACTTCCACACCGTGGATCCCAGGTGAAGCGGGGATGGTGGCCGCCTGAGCGCTGCCGCGGCCGCCACCAGCTCCCGGCCGCCCGTCTCGGCGGACAGCCGCGATCCCAGGGCGCCAAGCGCGGTCAGCGGCCCCCGGATGCTGACCCCGTCGGGACCCCTGCGCCATCGGAGGTTCAGCGCCACCGCTTCTGGCTCAACGGTCGGTCCGAGGTGGATCCGGATCTCGGCCCAGGGGCCGTCGTCGCCGTCCCCCCGCGCCAGCAGGCGCAGGGGATACGGGGACGGGGGCTCGGCACTCATCGGGGAAGTGTGCCGCACGCCCTGCCCGGGGTGCACCTCGGAGCATAGAATCTCCCTCGCATGGCTGAGCGAGGTTAGGCCCATGCTGAACGTAGCCATCCTGGGCCACAGTCACGACGGCAAGACCACTCTTGCAGAGGCGCTGCTTTTCGCCGCCGGAGCTCTGCCGCGGCTGGGGTCGACCGACCAGGGCACCGCGGCGCTGGACTACGAGCCGGAGGAGCAGCACCGGCACATCTCAATCCAGCTCGGTCTCGCCACCCTGGACTTCGAGCAGCGTTCCCTGACGCTCCTCGACTGCCCTGGTTTCCAGGACTTCCAGGGCGAGATGGTGGCCGCCCTGGCGGTGGCGGACGCGGCCGTGGTCGTCGTCAGCGCCACCTCCCCGGGCCAGCTCGCGGTGGGCACGGAGTCGGCCTGGAGGGCCCTGGCCGCCCGGCAGCTGCCGCGGATTGTCGTCCTCACCAAGTTGGACAAAGAGCATGCTGACTTCCGGGGGACCATGGACACTCTGAGGCAGCGCCTCAGCCCCCGGCCGATCGCCCTGCAGCTGCCGATGGGGCAGGAGCACGAGTTCCGGGGAGCGGTCGACCTCCTGTCCCAGCGCGCCCTGGTCTTCGACGAGCACGGGCAGCACCGCGAGGAGGATCCGCCAGGAGCGATGGCTTCGGAGGTGGAGGCCGCCCGCCAGGAGCTGGTGGAGGCGGTCTGCGAGTCCGACGACGCGCTCCTGGAGCGCTACCTCGAGGGCGAGCAGCCGAGTGCCGAGGAGCTGCAGGCAGCACTGCTCAAGGCGACCGCCGAGGCCCGCATCGCCCCGGTTCTGCTGGCTGCCCCGGCGCGCGCGCTGGGCGCCCGGCGGGTGCTGGAGGCGCTCTGCTCCAGCCTGCCCCACGGTGCCGCGGAGCCGGACTCTGAGCCGGCCCGGCTTCGGGTCTTCAAGACGGTGGCGGATCCCTTCGGCAAGGTCTCCTACTTCCGGGTGATGGCGGGGACGGTGCGGGGCGACCTCCACCTCCACAACGCCGGCAACGGCCACGA
>DAHVMY010000066.1:0-6984 GCA_027319585.1 Candidatus Dormiibacterota bacterium
CTCCTTGGCTATGACCTCGCTGTAGATCTTGCCAGTGGTGACGTTGCTGGCCTTGCTGAGACAGGTGTCGACGAAGCGCTCGTAGTGGCCCAGGTCGAGGTCGGTCTCGGCACCGTCGTCGGTGACGAAGACCTCCCCGTGCTGGTAGGGGGACATCGTCCCGGGATCGATGTTGATATAGGGGTCCAGCTTCTGCAGCGAGACTGACAGCCCCCGGGCCTTGATCACGGTGCCCAGGGAGGCGGCGGTGATGCCCTTGCCAATCCCGGAGACCACGCCGCCGGTGACGAAGATGAACTTGGCCATCAACGGCCTGCCGACGCCCACGGGCAGCCACCACCCATGTGCGCAAATGCTACCACCTGGTGTCTCAGCGCCGCGCCTCCAGGACCACGACCCGGCTCTCCTGAGACCCTCCCTGGAACCCGGTGAGGTTGAGCCGGGGCTGGAACTTGGGATCGGAGACGCCCATTTCCTTTAAGAAAGCCGCCAGTGCCGGAGCGACCTCAGCCTCCGCCGGCTCGAAACCGACCGGGACCACCACTGCCGGCTCCAGCCGGCTCACCAGCTCCGCCGCCTGGGTGGCACCGGCCGCCTCCCCCCCGGCCAGCGAAAGTGCCAGCACGTCGATGACCCCTAGCTGCTCCACGGCCTCGTCCGAGAGCTTTCCGGGCCACCGCCCCAGAGCCAACACGGGAACTTCGTCCACCGTGGCCACGAACGCCGGGCCGCCATCGAGGAGGACCCCCCGAACGGTGACCCCAGAGAGCTCGTACTCCCCGGGGCGCGCGACCACCTGCGGGCCGCTCTCCGGCCTCAGGACGTTCTGATCCTCGCCACCTCCCACCACGATGTCCACCGTGGACGGAACCGGGCATGCCTGGGGAGCCAGCAGCACCCGGGCGTCCCTCCCGCGCAGCAGCAGGGCGTCACCGCCCAGCCAGGAAATCTCCACGAACGCCTCCCCGAATTCAGTCAGATGGTGGTCGCCCGCCAGCCCGGGACCCCTAGAAGCGTACCAAGTGGGCCGGGCGGCGCCGTGTCGGCCTCAGCCCACAGGCACCGTCAGGGTGACAGTGCGCCGCTGCCCCCCCTCCTGCACCAGTAGCGCCACCTGCGCCCCCGGGCCGAGCGCGGTGAGGAGGTCGGCCAGGTCAGGGTACTTGGGGGCACCCGGTCCCTGGACGGCTGAGCCGTCCACCTGGACCACCACATCCCCCACCTTGAGTCCGGCTGCAGCGGCGGCGGATCCGGGGTCCACCGTCACGACCTCGGCGCCGGCAGGGAGCTGGAGCGCCGCCGCGGTTGCCGGGGTGAGGTACTGGGTCACCAACCCGACCGGTGGAGGGCCAGCCCCGTTGGTACCGATCGCCGACGCCAGGTAGGCAGCCTCGAAAGCGTCCAGCGCGAAGTACCCCGACCCCGAGTTGGTGGGGACCATCCGCGTCCCGGCGAGGATCCCCACCACCTGACCGCTCGAGTTGACCAGTGGGGCACCCGAGCTCCCCGGAGGCTCGGGGACATCGGTGCGCATCATTCCGTCCCAGGTGACACTGCCCCCGGAGGCGGTGGGGTCGGAGACGGAAGCCGTGATCCCCAACTCGTAGATGGTGCCCACGTCCACGCTGACCGAGCCTCCCAGAGAGGCGGAGACGGCGATGGCTGTCGACCCCAAAGCGGGGTTGGCAGCGAAGCCCAACGCCGGAGGAAGTGAGCTGGAACTCACCTGCAGGAGGACGATGCCGGTGTGAGGATCGGAGCTGGCGATGGTGGCCGGCAGCACCTCCCCGCTGGCCAGGACCACCTCCACCCCCGAAGCCCCGGCCACCGCCGCCTCGCTGGTGACCACCAGCCCGGTGGAGGTGGCCACGAACCCGTCTGAGACGCTGGCGGGAGTGGGAACTGCGGAGCCATGCTCCCGGATCACCTGGACCACTGACGGGGCCACGGCCGCCACCACCGAACTGAGCGAGGTGCCTTGGGTGGAGCCGCCGCCCCCCCCAGGGTTAACCACGGGCGCGCTGGGAGTGGACGAGAGCTGCCGGTAGGCCAAGAAGGCAACCCCCCCACCGACGGCGACACCGACCGCCGCCGCCACCGCCGCCACCGCCAGCAGTCCGCGGGTGGAGGTGCGATCCGCCCTTGCCGACGGGGAGGGATCAGCCCCGTCCATGGTCCGGATCCCAGGTGAGCACGAGCTGCCGGGTTGGTGAGAATCCAGCCTCTAGGTAGGCGCTGACCGCCGGCCGATTGTCGTGGTCCGTCCAGACGCTGGCGAAGGTCACCCGCCGGTCGCGAAAGAGTCGGGTGGCCTCCCGCAACAGCCTGGTGGCCAGCCCCTGGCCCCGAGCGTCCGGGCGCACGAAGAGCTCTGCGACCTCGCCCTCGAGCCCGGTCCCAGGGTCGAAGAGAACGCACCAGCAGAACCCCAGGACTGCGCCCGAGCTGCGGGCGGCGAAGACGTGGTTTTCGCCCATGAAGGTGGCCCGGGTGCGGGGCAGGGTGGCGTCGAGGCGGTGGCGCAGGCCCAAAGTGGGCGTGGGGGCGGCGTCCTGGGCGAGCAGCTCGATCAGAAGTGGGCGAATCGAGTCGAGCTCGGAATCCGCCAGGGCCGCGATCTCCACGCTGCCATCGTACGGCGCAACGCCGCTCACCCCACTTGGGGAGTCCAGTCCTCGAAGTACTCCGGGGACGGCTCCACCCTGGCGACGCCGGTCGCCACAGCGGCCCGGGCCACCGCCCGCGCCACCGCCCGGTGGACGGCGGGGTCCAGCGAGTCCGGCACCACCTCGTCGTGCTCGGCCCTCGCCGAGATCGCCAGGGCCGCAGCCAGGTACATCTCGGTGTTGAACCGCCGGGCGCGGGTGTCCAAGGCACCCCGGAAAAGTCCGGGGAAGCCCAGCAGGTTGTTGACGACCGAGCCGTCCACGGCGAGCGCCGCCCCGGCATCCATGGCCGCCTCCGGCTCGATCTCCGGCAGGGGGTTCGAGATGGCGAAGATGATCTGCCCGGGTCGGACCTGCTCGGGCCGGATCAGCCCCGGTTGGGCGGTGGCGGCAATGACCAGGTCACTGCGACGCAGGAGCTCGTCCAGCTCAACGGCGATCCCGCCCCCGGCCTCCAGCCGCTGGATCGAGTCCGGGGTCCTTCCGGTGCCGTACACCGGCCGTCCCTGATGGTGCATCAGCAGCTGAGCGATGGCCGAGCCGGCGGCCCCCAAGCCCACCACCCCAGCCGTGAGGTCGGCCACCTTCCTGCCGGTGAGCTCGGCTGCTCGCAGCACCGCGGCCAGCACCACGGTGGCCGTCCCGTGCTGGTCGTCGTGCATGACGGGAATGGAGACCCGGTCCTGCAGCTGGGGGGTGATTTCGAAGCAGTGGGGGGCGGCGAAGTCCTCCAGCTGGATGGCGCCGAAGGAGGGCGCGAGCCGGGACAGCGCCGCCACGATCTCCCCCGGCGGCCCCGGCTCGACCAGCAGCGGGTAGGCGTCGATGGCCACCATCTGGGCCATGAGGGCGCACTTGCCCTCGATCACAGGCATGCCCGCCACCGGCCCGATGTTGCCCAGCCCCAGCACGGCGGTACCGTCCGTCACCACCGCCACGGCGTTGGCGATCCCGGTGTAGCGGTCGGCCACAGCGGGGTCGGCCTGGATCAGCCGGCACACCTCGGCCACCCCCGGGGTGTACACGTGGCGCAGGTCGGTCACGCTGCGCACCGGGTAGCGTGGGCTCACCTTGAGCTTGCCCCCCAGATGGACGCGCAGAACCTCATCCCGGACGTCCAGCAGCTCGGTGTGGGGCAGGGCCCGGACCGCGGCCAGCACCGCCTCCAGCATCACCAGGTCGGTGGTGCTGACGTCGATGTCGCGCACCTTGTGGAGCGAACCCCGCTCCACGGTGCGGATGTCACCCAGGTTCCCGCCCACCGAACCGATGGCCGTCGCCACCTCCCCCAGCACCCCCGGGCGGTTCTGGTTGCGCAGGCGTAGGGTTCGCTGGATCCGGTACGGCGAGACGCCCGCCGGGGCCTGGCCGGCCTCGGTGGGAAAGGCGGTCCGGGGCCCGGCTTCCGAGATGTCTCGCATCGATGACCTCCTGAACCACTGAGCCGTCACCGGACTGCCGCTGGCAAGGTACCGCCTTCCCGGGGAACCCTGCAGCGGGGGCCGGAGCCCGGCCCCCGCCCAGGTCAGCGCTCGATCGGTGCCTTGACCAGGCTCCCCCACTCCGTCCAGGATCCATCGTAGTTGCGCACCCGCGGGTAGCCCAGAAGCTCGCGGAGCACGAACCAGGTGTGCGCCGAGCGCTCCCCGATGCGGCAGTAGGCGACCACCTCATGCCCCGGATCGACCCCCTCCGTGAGGTACAGGGCGCGCAGCTGGTCGGGCGGGAGGAACGTCTCCTGCTCCGGGTCCACCGCGCGGCTCCAGGGGATGTTGCGGGCCCCCGGGATGTGCCCGGGACGCTGGGCGCCCTCCTGGGGGAGGTGGTCGGGTGAGATGCGCTCGCCCCGGTACTCCTCCGGAGAGCGGACGTCGACCAGGGTTTTGCCAGATCGCCCCAGGAACTCGGCGGCGATCTGGTCCCGATACGCGCGGATCGACTGGTCCTCATTGGGAATGGGGTAGCTGGGGCTGGGGGCCACCTCCGGCACCTCGATGACGAGGGGCCGCCCCTCAAGCTCCCACTTGCGCCGACCCCCGTTCAAAAGCTGGACATTTGGGTGGGAGTAGTACTTGAAGTACCAGTAGCCGTAGGCGGCGAACCAGTTCTTGTTGCCGCCGTAGAGGACGACCCGGGTGTCCGGTCCGATCCCCAAACGGTCCATCAGGGCGGCGAATCCCTCCGGGCTCACAAAGTCGCGGTTGACTGGAGCCTGCAAGTCCAGCCGCCAGTGGACCCCGAGTGCCCCGGGGATGTGGCCGAGGCGGTAGGCGTCGGTGTCCTCGTCCACGTCCAGGACCCGCAGGTCGGGGTCCTGAAGATGGGTCGCCAGCCAGTCGGTGCTGACCAGGGACCCGGGATTGGCGTATTTGCTCAAGGTGGCACTCCTCAAGGGTGCGCGCGGGTACGACAGGAACTGCCAGCCGTCGGGGAAGGGGATGCCCCCAACCCGTGAGAGGTCCGCTGCCGACGGCTCAGACGCCCAACCCAGCGGACCCGCGCATACATCGCGGACCGGCGGGCCCGAGGTGGCGAGGAAACAGCGGGGCCAGCCTCACGCCAGGGATTCTAGACACCGAGCCGACTGCCCTCAACCATCCCGCCACTCCGGGCGCTTGCGGAACAGGCCACCCTCGCCGAGGTGATACCAGCGCTCCTGCTGGTAAGCGGGAAGGGCAGCCGCCTCGTCCGGGCTGAGGTCGGTGTGGACCGCCCGGGTGGTGATCTTCACCACGTGGGCAGCCTCAAGCTCCAGCAGCTGACGGCCCGAGTTGGGCTTGACCGCCAGTCCGTGGAAGATGTCGCTGGCCTCGTCGCCGAGCAGCGAGGCCGTAGTCCCGAACTCGCTTCCCTCCTGGTCCAGGACCGGCGCGTGGTAGGGGGTCATCATCCAAGCGACCTGGTCCTCACCGTCCGCCACGATGTCTTCAGGCATGTCAACCTCCAATTCTGGCTGCCGGGTCGGCCCGGTTAGGCTCAGCTCGCGCCGGCGGGCAGCTCACCGAGCTGGATGCTGACGGTGATCTTGGCCCCGTTGGGTTCGGTGATCCCCAGCTTCACCGTCTGACCGGGGCTGAGATTGGCCAGGGCGTCGGTGAGGTCCTGCACCGAAGGTGTGGCCTGTCCATTTATCGAGGTGATCACGTCCTGGGCTTTCAGCCCGGCCTGGCTGGCCGCCGTACGGGTGACCTTGACGATCAGGACTCCTGCGGGCTGCCCCTGGCCGTTGGTCACCTGCTCGACGTCGACACCGATGTAGGCCCGCCCGGAGTTCACCACCTTCCCGTACTTGACGATCTGGCCGGCGATGTTGGTGACCACGTTGCTGGGGATGGCGAAGCCGATCCCCGGCGCCTGGGAGCTCCCCAGCTGGGGGTCGAGGGCGGCCAGCGTGGGGATGCCCACCACCTGGCCCTCCAGATCGACTAATGCGCCCCCGCTGTTGCCCGGGTTGATGGGCGCCGAGGTCTGGATCACGTCCGGCAGGGTGACCCCATTGGGCTCGCTGACCGTCCGGCCCACGGCTGAGACGATCCCGTCCGTGGCCGAGCTCTGATAACCGAGGGGGTTGCCGATGGCCATTACGATGTCGCCCACTTGGAGCTGGGAGGAGTTGGCGAAGACCGCGGGCTTCAAATTGGGGGCGGAGATGCGGATCACCGCCAGGTCGTCACCGGCGAAGGCATTGACCAAAGTTCCGGTGTAGGTGCGCCCATCGGAGAGCGTGACCGTGAAGCTGTGCTGCCCGTTGGCCACGTGGTTGTTGGTCACGATGTCGCCCTGAGCGTTGAAGATGATCCCCGAGCCGAGGTCCTGGGAGGTGGAGATCTGCACCACTGAGGGGGCCACCTCCTTGTAGAGGTTGACGTAGTCGGCTTGGAGAGCCAGCAGGGCCTGGGAGAGGCTGGCGGGCGAGAGGGTCTCCTTGGGAATCTGCTGGGTCTTGGGGGCGGATCCCTTGGGCGTTCCCGAGGCGCACCCCGCCAGGACCAGCGCCAGGACCGGGACGGCCACCAGGCCCGACTTCCAAAGACGCGGGATTGTCACCTCTGCCGAGCCTCCAGCACCACGACCACCGAGAGCCTAGCCTATAGCCCCACCCTGGGCTGCGGCTGTGCGGAAGCTGAGATTCCTACCTCAGCTGGGGCGGCCACCGTTGACGTAGAGCACCTGCCCCGAGACGTAAGCCGCCTCCTCGGAGCAGAGGAAGGCGATCACCCGGGCGATGTCCTCGGGCTGGCCCAGCCTACCGAGAGGAATGCGCCCTCGCTGCTGGCGGTGGAAGTCCTCGAGGGATAGCCCCAGCCGGCCGGCCACC
>DAHVMY010000067.1:0-6902 GCA_027319585.1 Candidatus Dormiibacterota bacterium
CGGTCCCCGCTTCGCCCAGGCCTCGTCCAGCGCGTGCAGGTAGATGTTGGACAGTAGGGGTGAGATCACCCCGCCTTGGGGCGTCCCCGAGACCGTCTCCAGGGTCCGCCCTTCCTCCATCACACCCGCTGTCAGCCACAGGCGGATCAGCTTGAGCACCCGCCGGTCGGACACCCGCTTAGCCACGGCCTCGAGCAACCGCGCGTGGTCGATCTGGCCGAAGAAGTCGCGGATGTCACATTCCAGAACCCGAACGTAGCCGCGTGGAAAGCCCACTCGGATGCGCTCCAGCGCTTGGGTGGCCGAACGTCTTGGCCGGAAACCGTACGACGAGGGCAGGAAGTCCGCCTCGAAGATCGGCTCCAACACCAGCTTGGCCGCCTGTTGCACCACCCGGTCCCGGACCGTCGGGATGCCCAGCCGCCGCTCGCCGCCGCCTGGTTTCGGTATCGCCCTTGGCCTAACTGGCGCCGGGCGGTACCGGCCTGCCCGGAGAGCATCCTGGAGTTCCAAGAGCATCCGCTCCACCCCATATGCCTCCACGTCGGCCAGGGTCTCGCGATCGACCCCAGCCGCTCCCCGATTGCTGCGGACCCGCTTCCACGCCTCCTCCAGGACGTCACCCCGGAAGATCCGGTCGTACAGGGCGTGGAAGTGCCGCTCCGGCGACCGCTTGGCCGCCACCCATAGCTGACGTTGCAGGCGTCGCACCCTGTCGACGGGCACCTGCCCGCCGGGGGAGATGGGCTGGGTCGCCCCAGCCATGCCCTGACGCGTTCCTGCTCGGTCAGCGTGACCAAAGTCGGGGCCCTTCCCACCAGTTGCGCCCATTGGCGCTCTTCTGGCCGGTACTACGGCCCCGTCGGACTCCCGCTGCGCTCCGTTCGACTTCACCATCGGCTTATACGAACGGTCTTTGCCCGACGACGGCGGCGCAGACGGGTCTCTCCTGTCCCGGATCCAACCTTGAGCGTGTGCCGCTCCCCGTACCCCGGAGGGACCCGGCAGACGTGACCCCTGGAACCGGGTCTGCCGGACATGGCCTTCGCCGTGAAATGAGCGGCTCGGCTCCCCCGTTGTAAATCTGTCGAGGCTGCAGGACTCGCACGTCGCTACGGCCCGCGCTCTTGCTCCCTCCTAAGAGGCTCTTGACGCCCCGCTCGGTCCGCCGGGTCTCCCCAACGAACTGGGGCCTGCTACCGGGCGCTCCAGTACCTACCCGGGCGGGACTCACACCCGCTGGCTGTTTCCAGTTTCCAGGACGCACCATTCCTCCATCGTACGCCTCGCACAAAAAACGGCAGGGCCGGACTCAGTCCGGCCCTGCCCAGGCTTTGGGTGATCAAACAAGGACCTCGGGCTCTGGACCGCGGGCTCCGGCTGCACCTTGCCGCCCTCACCCGGTTGACCAGCGCCTCCAAAGGAGTTCAGGTCCCCGCCGAGATCCTCAGTCGGCACCCTCCAGGGTGAAAGTCGGCTGTATATCATCGGCCATGGGCATTCCCTCCTTTTCTGTTGAGTACCGCCGGATGAGCCGGCGGCCGGATGGCGCTGTCACACCAGATTTTGCCACACCTTCAGGAAGCCGTCGACTCCACTCCGCGGCGGGCCGGAGGCTGCCGGGGTCGCTACTTGAGGACCACGGCCATCTGGTCGAAGCTCGAATAGGCGCCTTCGAAGGTCGCGAGCGGCACCCACCGCAACGGCCCGCTATAGGCCGCCCCATAGTCGGCCTGGTCCCAGGGATTGTCGATCAGGATCGCGTCCACCCCGATCCCCACCACCATGACCGAATGCTCGTGGGGACCGACCCAGGGCCAGGAGTCGTGACCGTTGCTGAGAATGATGGGGGTGTAGTGCTGGAAGTTGAAGGTGACCCAGGCCTGGACGGGATGCCCCTCCTCCAGGTAGAGCTCCATCTGGGTCATGCTGATCCCCTCGCCGGCGGCGAGCACCTGGGCTCCCAGCGCGCGCGCCGCCTTCACCACCGCGCCGTAGTACGCGCCGGGCTCATATCCCGCGGCCTCCGGCCCATTGGGAGGTCCGATGAAGTTCTGCATCGGGTCCCCGCTGGTGTAACTCGGGCCGATCCCCGGGACGCTGCGATCCACCCCCTCGGCGGCGAGGATCTGGTTCTGGCTCTGCACGTCATTCCCCTGCAACAGGATGCCCTCGTGCGCCAGCGCCATCTCCAGGGCGGCCTCCTCGCAGTCCATGGCATAGGCCTGGGCGGAGTAGGGGACGTTGCTGACCACGATGCTGCCACTGGCCCGCAGGGTGTCGACCGCGGTGCCCTGGCCCTGCACCGGCCCACCCTGATAACTGCTCACCTCCACGGTGAACGTGTAGGTGGTGGCCGACCACCCCTGGGTCGAGACCGGCAGAGTGGCACTGCTGATCCAGCCCGGGCTCAGCTCCCGCAGCGCGGATCCGCTCGGCTGCACGAAGTAGTTGTAGACCGGGGAGTCGACGGACGGACACCGGGGGGTCGCGGTCACCACCAAGGGTGCGGACACGAGCCCCGGGTTGGGGGCCACCGCGACCGAGACCCCGGAGCATGGGGGAGGGACCACCTGGGTGCTGGCTGCGGCCAGCTGCTGCTGGTAGACGTCGCTCTCGGAACCGACCCACGCCACGAGCTGGTAGGCGCCGGCGCTCCAACCACCGGACGGATATGAGAAGGTCGCGCTGGTGGATCCGATCGCGGCGGCGATCCAGGCCGACTGACCCTGAGGGCGGTACCAATAGCTGTAGTAGGTCGTGCTGCCCGAGGGGCAGTTGCCCTCGACGCTGACCGTGACCGGCGACCCGAGCGGAGTCTGAGCTGGCGCCGACATGACCGGGTCCGCACACGGCTGGCCCTGGGGGGCGCTGGCCACCGCCACCGTCGGCTGAAAGTAGCCGAAGACGTCCAGGATCGCCGCCGTGGAGCCCTGGCTGTTGTAGAGGACCAGGTCGCCCTGCTGATTCAACGGCGGGATCGCCAGGTTTGCCACCGTCTCCCCCGCCTGCCAGTTCAAATCGGAGGTGCTGGGCGTGCCCGCGGCGCCCGAGACGGTCATGAAGCCCACCTGAGTGGTGTCGGTGGCGGTCAGATTGGCGACCAGCGCCGAGGCCGGGGTCCCCACCGGGGGCAGGCCCGCCACCTGCTCCACCAAGGATCCGCGGGGCCCCAAGGTCCCCGCGTCCACGCGGGTGTCCAGGATGCGGGTGGGCTGGGTGGGGACGAACAGCGAGCCTCCCGCAGCCGATCCCCCGGCGCTGGTGAAGTAGCCGTCGACATCGACCACCACGTCGGTGGTCCCGGCCCAGTTGTAGACGGCCACATCGCCCCCCGCCCCCAGCGGTACCACCACCCGGTTGGCCACGGTGGATCCCGCACTCCAGTTCAGAGTCGAGGTCTGCGGGTTGGCCTGACCGGCCGGATAGACCGCCAGATAGCTCGGGGCCGTGGTGTCGACCGCGGTCACGTTCAGGACGACCGCCTCGGCCCCCGCGGCAGGGACCCCGCCTTCCCCCGCGACCGCGACGTCGAGCGTCTGCTGGGGGCCGAGGGCCGATCCGGAATACGGCTCGCCACTGCCCGAGCGGGTGTCGGCGATCCTGGTGGGGGTTACCGGCACGTACTCACCCGCGGTTGACCCGCCGGGGGCTCCGAAGTACCCCTGAAGATCCACGACCACCTGGGTCGAGCCGCTGCTGTTGTAGATGGTGACACCCGAATCCGCAAGGCTGACCACCACCAGATTGGCCACGGTTTCATCCCCGCCCCAGTTGAGATTGGAGATCTCCGGTCGCGGGGTGCCCGCGGGAAAGACCGAGAGAAAGCCACCAGAGGTCTGGTCGGTGACGGTCACGTTGAGGGTGACCGCGGAGGCGCTAACGGGGACGCCGTCGCTTCCTGCTATCGCCAGGGTCCGGCTCTGACCCGGCCCCAGCGGGCCGCCCCCGTTGCGGGTGTCCAGGATGCGGCGCGGGGCAAGCGGGAAGTAGGCAGCACCGGTGGAGCTGGCCGCGCTCACCACCGAGGCCGGGCCCAGCCGGGCCCCCAGCGCCGCCATGGCTACGAGCGCGTACACAGCGACCGTGAGGACGGTGCGCGGCCGCCGGGGACTGAGGCTAATCACCGGGTAGCCGCCAGCCGAGCGTGCGCGCGCGGCCCGATCCAGGAGGGAGCGACGGATTCGGCGTAGAAGCGCAGCTGCCCGCCGCCAGCTGACCTCGCCCACCCGGCGACCGGGGTCCGGCTGGCAGCGCCGCGGCAGGGACAAGGCGGGGGAGGTAGCTCTGGGGCATGACCGACCACCCCCACCATGCGCCGCCCTCGTCCCCATGGTGCGCCTCGAGACCATTCCGCGACAGGGTGACGGCGCTCTTCGGGCGCAACGGCCCGGAATCGATCAGCGAGAGGAGGGACGTGAGGGCGGAGGCTGATCGGGGTACCTTACCGCCGCCGGGGGCCCTCGGCGCAAGGGGGTGGGCCCGGCCAGGCGGCCGCCGTCGAGGTGGCAGGGCGGACCGTTGGGTTCACCAGGTCCGGTCGGGAGGAGTGCGGTCGGAACCCCGATGGACCGTGCCCTCCCGGCCGGGTTGGCCGGGAGGGCGGTCCAGAGCAGACGGCCGCTCGATCAGCTGCCGGTGCCGTAGTCGGTCGTGGTCTTCGCCGGGGTGTCGAATCCGTCGTAGGGGGTGCCGAGGTACGGGAACGAGCTCAGGTAGGTCACCCCGATGCTGGAGAGGGAGGCGGGAGTGTTGGTGGCGGGATCTATCACCGGGTAGATCTCCCCGGCCGCCTTGTCCGGGGTGTAGCTCTTGTCCACCAGGGCATAGGTGAGCCCGGCCAGGGCCCGCAGCTCGATGGTGGTCACATCGTCGAAGACGCGCCGGCCGTTGGGGAAGCCGGCCACGTCGCCACCCAATAGGCCCAGGAGGCTGGGGTTGCTGCTGGGGGCGTACGCCACGTTCAGGCGGAGAAGGTCGGACTGGGTGCTTCCGGTGTAGTTCTGGAAGCCCGTGACCACCCCCGCCGGCAGGCCGGTGAGCAGGATGGCCACGATGTCGGCGCGGGAGGCTCCCGACTTGTTCAGCGCGGCCAGATTGGGGAAGACGGTGGGATAGAGGGTGGGCAGAAGGGAGGCCAGCGCGGGGTGCTCATAGTCGGCAGCGAACTGGCTGTCGTCCTGCGGCATCCGGGAGTTCCAGGAGTCCTTGAACCCCATGCCGATCAGCACCTCGTTCACCAAGGGGTTGCCGAGCCGGGAGATCTGCGAGTAGGGGCCGACCGTCTGGGTGATCCCGCCGGACTCCAGGGTGACCTTCTGGCGCAGCGAACGCGCCCACACCCCGATCGTCGACCGGGGGTCGGTCGGCGAGCTGCCGCTGTAGTTGCCCTGCAGCAGCTGGGTCTTGGGGACCTGGATGGCGATGGTGTGGACGTTCTTGCCCGCCCCGGAGTTCACCCCCGGAGTCGCGCTTCCGCCCCCCAGCCACACTTCCTGGAACGGCCGCAGGTCGCCCAGGTTGAAGATGGCCCCGAGGTCGACGTAGAAGCCCTCGGCGCGCTGGCCGGCGAAGATCTTGGTACCGGGCGCAGCCGCCGGAGCGTAGATCGCGGCCGAGGCGAGCGCGGGGTAGTTGGGGATCGACACCGGTCCGATGTTGCACGGAGGGCAGGGGACGTGCGTCCCCAGGGTGGTCACGGAGGGCTCCATCCCGTTGCTGTAGTCCACGACCCGGCGCACGGTGTAGAACTGGGGACGGTTCCAGTTGGCGTCGCTCAGAGAGCTGATCGGGCCGGTGTTGTAGAGGAAGATGTTGTCGTTCCTGACCTCGGTCTCGAACAGGAACTGGTAGATGATGTTGGCGTTGCCGTCACCGGTCTGGTCGATCACGATCTCGTAGAGGACGTCGTTGCCGAACTCGTAGAAATTCGGCCCCCCGCCGGGCTCCTCCAGGGGGATGAAGTTGGCGATGATGGTGACGGTGCTGGGATCGTCGGGGCTCACGAACGCGTAGACATCGGTGTTGTCCGCGACCGGGTCCTTGGCGATGCTCGGAGCTTCGCGGTGCGATGACATGGTTATCTCCTAATCAATTGCGGCTGGATTCTGCAGCCGGCCTAGCGCGATGCCCGGAGCAGTTCGCGCGCCAGCGCGGGGTTGTGATAGGTCACCTCCTTGGTGCCCGACATCAAGGTGATGTCACCGGTGTTGGCGTCGCTGATGTGCGCCACCACCGGCCCTTCCTGGGAGACCCGCCCCATCGGCACCGCGGGGGTGACCTTGCTGGGCTTGGCTCCGTTGCGAAGGAAGCTGGGCACGGTGGCGGCCACGCCGACCGCAGCCGCGCCGACTCCAGCTCGCTTCAGGAACGTGCGTCGTGTTACGGGGTCCATCCTTGTCTCCTCTGCTCCGAAACTGACCAGCGCGGTGAGCCGCGCACTGTGTGCGGGATTGGGACCAGGTCCGCCCGGGATCCGGACTGTTGGCGGTGCACTCGCCCTGACGCGGTATACGGGTGAGCGGCTGCGGCGGATCAGGGGGGCAGCGATCGGCGGCCATCGCGTGCTCCGCCACGGACCCGCTTCCATCGCCTGGGAGAGCCCCAGGGACGGTCCGGTGCGCAGCAGGCGTTGGAGCCGGTTTGGACGGCCCCCACCCTTGGCCCCGGGCGCATACTGGGTCGCTCGGCCAGGTGTGTCAGCCGGACCCAATGGAGGAGGAGATGGAGTCGGAGCTATTTCCGTTCACCGCCCACAACATCCAGCTTCCCGATGGGAACGGATTCGAGCTTTGCAGGCGTCTTCGAGAGAAAGACAGCGTCGTTCCGATTCTGATGGTCACGGCTCGTACGGATGAACCTTCCGCTGTTCGCGCTTTGTCCATGGGAGCGGATGACTACAT
>DAHVMY010000068.1:0-6172 GCA_027319585.1 Candidatus Dormiibacterota bacterium
GCTGGGACTGCCGGGTTTGATCCAGGTCCTCAGTCCCCGCAGCGTCGATCTGTACTCGGTCACCGCCTTCCCGACTCTGATGCTGGCCGCAGCCGGACTGGTCGTCGCCAGCACTGTGGCCGTCTGGATGGCGCGTTCTCGCGCGATCGCTGGCATGCCAACTTTCGAGGCGGCGTTGTGGCGGCTCTTCGTGCCGCTGAGCATCTGGTTGCTCTTCACCCCCTACGGTCACCCCAACAACGCGGTCATCGTCATTCCCCTCGTGGTCTTGGCGGTCGGGGCCGATGTCAGCGGCATCGCGACGTCTGCGGTGGAGGTTGCCCTGCTGTCCGTTGCCATTGTGGTGGCGCAATTCTTCAGTGGGACGGTTCTATTCGACGACCTTATGCCCGTCGCCACGGCGCTGCTTCTGATGCTGGTCTTTCGGCGTCTGCGGCACTTGGAGGCGGGGTCGGCCACGCCTTTGGTTTCGCCCGCCGGCCCCGCCGGCGCGGGCAGCCCGTCGCCTGTGTGAGGAGAGCTCCTCAAGGAGGTCGGCCCACTGCATGCCGGTTCTGACCCCCGAACGCAAGCCGACCTTGGCGCGGTGGCTCAGGCGGCGACGCCATCGGTGTGGTCGTTTCACCCGCGCTCGCCTATCCGCTACTTGCGGGAGCTTGGATCTGAGCGCCATACCCGGCGATGGAGAGTGAACTGCTCTTCCGCGCACGCGGCTCAGGTTGGTCTATCGAACATTCGACCGCGGGAGCGCTGCTGGGACGGTGGTCTCCCTGGGCAGCGTTAGGCTGAGCCACGGGATGACGGCAACTGGCGGCGAACGAACACGGGCGGGCACGGAGGCCGGGGGCACCAGACCCGAGCCGGGGCGGCGGGCCGGGGCGGAGCCTCTGGACCGAACCGTGCCGCTGCCCGGGGTGGGACAAAGCGACCGTGCCCACTTAGGACCGACCCTCGTCGACATCCTGCGACTCAGCACCGAACATCTGGCCCGCGCCGGGATCGCCAGCCCACGGCTGGATGCGGAGCTCATTCTGGCTCATGTCCTGGGCATCTCCCGGATCGACTTGTACCTGCAGTTCGATCGGCCACTGCTGGAGTCGGAGCTGCGGCCGATCCGCGACCTCCTGCGTCGGCGGGCGGGGGGATGCCCGGTCGCCTACCTCATCGGAACCAAGGAGTTTCACAGCCTGAGCTTTGCGGTCTCGCAGCAGGTCCTGATCCCGAGGCCGGAGTCGGAGCTGTTGGTCGAGCGCGCCGCCTCCTTGATCGCGGACCGTGACGTCCGCGTGCTCGACCTCGGATGTGGCAGCGGGTGCTTGGGGCTGACGGTCGCCCGGATGTCTCCCATCTCGCGGATCGATCTGGTGGATGTGAGCCCCGAGGCGCTGGAGGTGGCCACCCGAAACCGCGCGGCCCTGGGGGTCGGGGATCGCGTCGAGGTGTTCTGCGGGAGCTGGGCAGACCCCGTCCGCGAACGAGGGCCGTACGACCTCGTGCTGAGCAACCCGCCCTATGTCGCCACCGCCGAGTGGGAGCAGCTGGACCGGGATGTCCGGGACTTCGAGCCCCGGACCGCCCTGGACGGCGGACCGGATGGGCTCCACAGCTATCGTGAACTGCTGCCGAGCGTTAGCCAGGTGGTGCGATCAGGATCGGTGGTCCTGCTGGAGGGCGACCCGAGGCGGCTTGGCCAGGTGGCGGAGCTCGTGGAGGAGGTCTGGCCGGGAGCCCAGACACATCTCCATGTGGACCTGAGTGGGAGAGAAAGGATGTTGGAGGTCCGGGTGCCATGAACGCAGCTCCGATATTCCCCAGTGACGAAGGCGGGCTACGAGCCGCCGTGGACGTGCTGGCCAAGGGCGGGGTGATCGGGTTCCCCACCGACACCGTCTACGGGCTCGCCTGCCGCGCCGATCTTCCGGAGTCGGTCGCGCAAATCTCACGGATCAAGGGGAGGCCGACAACCCAGCCGCTGATCCTCATGGTCTCCGACCTCGCGGAGCTCTCTGCGTACGCGGTGCTCCCCCCGGCGGGAAAGGAGCTCGCCGCCCGCCACTGGCCGGGGCCGCTCACCCTGATCCTGCCGGCGCATCCCGCCGGTTCAGCCCTTGGTGGGGGTGAGACCGTGGGGGTGCGCATCCCCCGTCATCAGGTGGCGCTGGAATTGCTGCGTCGTTCGGGGCCGCTGGCCACCACCAGCGCCAACGCCCACGGCGAGGCGCCGGTGCTCGGGGCGCGGGAGGCGCTCGAGCGGCTGGTCGGCCTGGCGGGAGCCGTCCAGGAGCGGGCCGGGGATCGGGTCCCGGGTGAACCCTCCTCTATACTCGACCTCGGCTCGGAGCCACCCCGCCTGATTCGGGAGGGGCGGCTCAGCCGCAGGGAGCTGGGGCTTTCCTAAGGCGTACCGGCGGATCGGAGGGACTGAGTTGGGGATGGCCAAGGACCGGCTCGATGCGATCGCCTCCGCTGACCCCGAGCTGGCGGAGATCATGGGCCACGAGCTCGAGCGGCAGGAGCACACGCTGGAGCTCATCCCCTCGGAGAACATCGCCAGCCCGGCCGTGCTGGCCGCGGTCGGCTCCTGGCTCACCAACAAGTACGCCGAGGGGACCCCGGGCAAGCGCTACTACGGGGGCTGCGAGTTCGTGGACCAGGTGGAACGCCTATGTCAGGAGCGTGCCGAGAAGCTCTTCGGCGCCGAGCACGCCAATGTCCAGCCCCACTGCGGCAGCTCCGCCAATCTGGCCGCCTACATGGCGCTATGCCGGCCCGGCGACACCATCTTGGGGATGGACCTGAGCCACGGCGGCCATCTCACCCACGGCTCTCCCGTCAGCTTCAGTGGCATCTTCTACCATGCGGAGTTCTACGGGGTAAGCCCCGAGACCGAGCAGCTGGACTACGAACTGGTGCGCCAGCGAGCCCGCGAGGTGCGCCCCACGATGTTGGTGGCAGGGGCCAGCGCCTACCCGAGGGTGTTCGACTTCGCCGCGCTGGCCGACATCGCCCACGAGGTCGGGGCGAGCCTTCTGGTCGACATGGCCCACTTCGCCGGGCTGGTGGCCGGCGGCGTCCACCCCAGTCCGGTTCCCTTCGCCGACGTCGTCACCTTCACCACCCACAAGACCCTGCGCGGCCCCTGGGGCGGCATGGTGCTCTGCCGCGAGGAGCGCGCCCGCGACATCGACAAGGCGGTCTTCCCCGGCGCCCAGGGCGGGCCTCTGCTCCACGCCATCGCGGGCAAGGCAGTTGCCCTGAAGGCCTGGGGGGAGCCGGAGATGGCCGACTACGCCCAGCGGGTGGTGGCCAACGCCGCCCGGCTCGCGGAGGGGCTGATGGCCGAGGACCTCAGACTGGTGAGCGGCGGCACCGACAACCACCTCATGCTCATCGATCTGCGCCCGCTGGGGCTCACCGGCCGCAGGGTCCAGGAGGCGTTCGACCGGGCCGGGATCACCGTCAACCGCAACTCCATCCCGTTCGACACCGCCAGCAAGTTCAACCCCAGCGGGATCCGGCTGGGCACCCCGGCGGTGACGACCAGGGGGATGGGGCTTTCGGAGATGGACGAGATCGCGCGGCTGGTGGCCCTCCTGATCCACAACCTGGACGATGACCAGGTGTTCGCCGAGGTGAGCAGGAGGGCGCGGGCGCTGTGCGAGGCCTACCCCCTCCCGTACGGCTGACCAAGAGGAGACCTGTTGCCCACCGTCGCGCACCACTTTCTGGTAGCGGCCCCGATCTTCCTGGTGGCGGTGGCGGTGACTCTGATCTCGATCCCGCTGGTGCGCTGGCTCAGCTTCAAGGTGGGGGCGGTGGCCGAGCCCGGTGGGCGCAACATCCACTCCCGGCCGACGGCCCGCCTGGGGGGCCTCGCGCTCAGCGCGGGTTTCGTGGTGGGAGTCGCCGCCTTCGGAAGAGGGATCCCCTACTGGGGCCAGATCGAGGCGATCGTGATCGCGGTCGCCCTGCTGCTGGCGCTGGACGACATCCTGGGACTCCCGTTCTGGACCAAGCTCGTGATCCAGATCCTCTGTTCACTGCTGGTGGCGTGGGGATTCGGGATCACCATCACCTATGTGTCGTTGCCCCACCTGGACCTCCACCTCGCCTGGGCGGCAATCCCCGTCACCGTGATCTGGCTGGTGGGGATGCAGAACTCGATCAACCTGCTGGATGGGGTGGATGGACTGGCCGCCGGGGTGGTTGCGATCGTGGGCGGGGTCCTGTTCCTGGCGGCGGTCAACCGGCTCGGGGTGGATCCCGCCCAGGGGCCGGTGATCCTGCTGGCGTCAGCCCTGGTGGGCTGCTGCCTCGGCTTTCTGGTCTTCAACTTCGCTCCGGCACGGATCTTCATGGGCGACTCGGGCAGCCACGTGCTGGGCATGCTGGTGGGGGTGATCACCATCCTGGGGGTGGCCAAGGTCACGGTCGCCCTGGCCCTCTTCGTCCCGGTGGTGGCGCTGGCGCTGCCCATCGGGGACACCGCCTTTGCGATCTGGCGGCGGCGGCGCCAGGGAGTCGGCTTTGCGACCGCGGACGCCCGCCACCTGCACCACCGCCTGCTCAACCTGGGGCTCACCGCCCGCGAGACGGCGATCACCTTCTATCTGGTGACGGCGATTCTCGGGTGCGTCGGGCTCGCCATCTTCGGCCATCACAAGATCCTGGCGGTGGCCTTCGGCCTGCTGGTCCTGGCCCTGATACTGCTGGGGTGGAAGATTTGGCATCGGCAGGGATTCAGCTTCCAGGAGCGGACCAAGCCCAACTCCGCCGAGGACCCTCGTCCATGAGGCCGGACCACGACGGACCCGGCGGCGACCGCCTGGTTATCGAGGGAGGCATCCCGCTGCGCGGTGAGGTGGTGGTGAGCGGCAGCAAGAACGCCGCCCTACCGGAGATGGCGGCGGCGCTGCTGAGCTCGGGGCCGCTGCTTTTGCACAACGTCCCTGAGATAGAGGATGTGGGCACCATGTGCTCGATCCTGGAGAGCCTGGGGGTCAAGGCGAAGCGCCGGTCCGAGCAGGTGGAGATAGACCCCTCGGGGCTC
This sequence comes from Candidatus Dormiibacterota bacterium, assembly GCA_027319585.1. Taxonomy (GTDB): domain Bacteria; phylum Chloroflexota; class Dormibacteria; order Aeolococcales; family Bog-877; genus AG-12. Next base: position 5,051 of record DAHVMY010000068.1, read on the forward strand.
GCCGGAGGCGCGCCCGACCTGGCCGCCGCCGGGCGCATGCGGGCATCCCTGCTCCTGCTTGGGCCGTTGCTCGCCGCCACGGGCGAGGTCACCCTTCCCAGGCCCGGAGGTGACGACATCGGGGCGCGCCGGATCGAGCAGCACGTGGTCGGGCTGCGCCAGATGGGAGCGGAGGTGGATGACTCCGGGAGCGGGATCCGAGCTCGCGCCGGGCACCTCCACGGGGCCCACATCCTCTTGGACATGCCGACTGTCACCGGGACCGAGAACCTGATGATGGCGGCGGTCCGGGCGGAGGGGATAACCATCATCTCCAACGCGGCCCGGGAACCCCACGTGGTCGACCTCGCGCTCTGCCTGAACTCGATGGGGGCGAGGATCACCGGCGCTGGCACCGACCGGGTGGTGGTGGAGGGGGTGGCGGTGCTGCACCAGGCGGAGCACAGGGTCCGGTCCGACTACGTCGAGGCCGGCACCTATGCGCTGGCCGCGGCGGCCACGGGCGGCGACCTCCTGATCCGGGACGCCTTCCCCGAGGACCTGACCCAGCTGCTGCACAAGCTGCGCCAGGCCGGCTGCCAGGTTGAGGAGGGAGCGGGGTGGATCCGGGTGGCCCGGCAGGGATCGGTGACTGCGGTCGACATGACCACCTGGCCCCACCCGGGGTTTGCCACCGACCTGCAATCACAGTACGTCGCGCTGATGACCCAGGCGAATGGCGACGCCACGGTCTGGGAGGCGCTCTACGAGAATCGCTTCCGACCGGTCGAGCAGCTGCGCCGCCTGGGGGCTCGAATTGACGTGGAGGGCAGGATCGCGGTCGTGCACGGCGGCCATCCCCTCCACGGCGCCGACCTCGAGGTGACCGACATCCGCTCCGGGGCGGCGCTGGTGATAGCCGGGCTGTGCGCTGATGGGACGACCACCTGCCGCAACGTTCGCCACCTCGACCGCGGGTACCAGAACCTGGTCGGCAAGCTGGCCCTGGTCGGGGCGAGGTTGTCGCGGCGGCCCGATCCGGAGCCGGCGGGAGCCTGAGCCTTGGCCGGCCGACGCTTCGGGATGGAGGTCTCTCCGGATCGGGTCGAGGTCTGGGCGAGGGGGGACGGCCTGGTGGTCGAG
>DAHVMY010000069.1:0-6100 GCA_027319585.1 Candidatus Dormiibacterota bacterium
CCCTGCATCCTGCTGGGCCAGCAGGTGTGGACCTGCCGCGCGGCCGAGGAGGCCCAGGGGCTGGTGCGGGAGGCCGACATTCCGGCCTTCATGAACGGGGCGGGCCGAGGCACCCTGCCCCCGGGCGATCCCCATCACTTTCAGCTGACCCGCCGCTACGCCTTTGACAGGGCCGACCTGATCATCGTGGTGGGCACCCCCTTCGACTTCAGGCTCGGCTACGGGCGCCGGCTCAACCAGCGCGCCCAGGTGGTCCAGATCGATCTGGACTACCGCACGGTCGGCCGCAACCGGGACGTCACCCTGGGGATGGTCGGTGACTGCAGCGTGATCCTGGGGGCCGTGCGCCAGGCTCTATCCGGCCGTTCCAGCATGAACCGCCCCAACCAGCTTCACTGGCGCGAGGAGCTCCGGGCCGAGGAGGATCGCCTGGAGGCCGCCCGCCAGGCCAAGCTCCACTCCGACTCAATGCCCATCCACCCCATGCGGCTGGCCCACGAGCTGAACCAGTTCCTGACCGACGACACCATCTATATAGGGGACGGTGGCGACGTGGTCACCAGCGCGGGCCAGGTGGTCAAGCCGCACCTGCCGGGGCATTGGATGGACCCAGGCCCCCTGGGCACCCTGGGGGTGGGGATCGGGTTTGCCATGGCCGCCAAGCTCGCCAGACCAGATCAGGAGGTGCTCTGCTACTTCGGAGACGGCGCCCTCAGCCTGACCGGGTTCGACTTCGAGACCATGCTCCGATTCGACCTTCCCTTCGTCGGGGTGGTCGGCAACAACTCCTACATGAACCAGATCCGCTTCGGCCAGCTCGCCCGCTACGGCAAGGAGCGGGGCGAGGTCGGCAACAAGCTGGGCGACCTCCCCTACGGTCGCTTCGCGGAGGTCCTGGGTGGCTACGGCGAGGAGGTGCGCGACCCCAAGGACATCCGTCCCGCGCTGGAGCGGGCGCGGGAGTCCGGCAAGCCGTCTCTGATCAATGTGTGGGTGGATCCGAACGAGTTCGCGTCCGGCACGATGAACCAGACCATGTACAAGTGAGGCGGGGGTTGCAGCCCGCCTCGAGGGAGCAAGGGGAGCCGAAATGAGCAAGGCATTGCAGGGCGTCCGGGTGGTGGACATGACCCATGTCCAGGCCGGCCCCGTATGCACCCAGATGTTGGCCTGGTTGGGGGCCGATGTCATCAAGATTGAACCCCCAGGACGGGGTGACGTCACCCGCTCCCAGCTGCGTGACATCCCCGACGTCGACAGCCTCTACTTCACCATGCTCAACTCCAACAAGCGCAGCCTGAGCCTGAACATCAAGGACGAGCGTGGCCGCGAGCTCCTCTGGGAGTTGCTCCGGCGCTCCGACGTTCTGGTGGAGAACTTCGGACCCGGCGCCCTGGACCGCCAGGGGATCACCTGGGAGCGGCTCCAGGCCGAGGCGCCCCGCCTGATCTACGCGTCCATCAAGGGCTTCGGGCCCGGCAGCTACGAGAACGCCAAGGCCTACGAGACGATCGCCCAGGCGATGGGAGGATCCATGAGCACCACCGGGTTCGAGGACGGCCCGCCCACCTCGACCGGCGCTCAGATCGGGGACTCGGGATCGGCGGTGCACCTGCTGGCGGCGATCCTGGCCGCCCTGCTGCAGCGCCAGCACAGCGGGCGCGGCCAGCGGGTCCAGATCGCAATGCAGCACGCCGTGCTCAACCTCTGCCGGGTCAAGATCCGGGACCACCAACGGCTCCAGCGAGGCCCGCTGGCCGAATACCCGAACTCCGAATTCGGACACAGCGTCCCCCGGTCCGGGAACGCCTCCGGTGGCGGCCAGCCCGGGTGGGCGCTGCGCTGCCGGCCCGGGGGGCCGGACGACTTCATATACGTGATCATCCAGCCGCACATTTGGGAGCGGCTGGTGCGGCAGATCGGACGCGAGGATCTCCTCGGCGATCCGGCGTGGGACACCCCGGAGGGCCGCCTCACCCACCTCAACGAGGTCTTCGCCACCATCGAGGCCTGGACCATGCAGCACAGCAAGTGGGAGGTCTTCGAGCAGTTCAGCGCGATCGACGTCCCCTGCGGCCCGGTCTTCGACACCAGCGACATCGTGCAGGACGAGTCGCTGCGGGACAGCGGGATGATCGTGGAGGTGGAGCACCCCGAGCGGGGGACCTACCTCAATGTGGGCTGCCCGCTGCGGCTGTCGGATTCTCCGGTCGAGATGCGCCGCGCGCCGCTCCTCGGGGAGCACTCCGAGGAGGTTCTGCAGGAGGTGCTGGGGATCGAACCAGCCGAGGCGGCGGCGATGCGCCAGGCGGGCGTGATCTGAGCCTGGGCCCCACCCAACAAACTCAAGGAGTGACGCGCTTGCCAGATTCAGCCACGACCGCGCCTGCTTCCGGCGCCGCCATCGCCGCAGCCCGCAGGGCGGGACACGCAACGCTCATGGGGCCGGAGCTCGAGTCCCTTTGCGCCGACTACTCTATCCCGACCCCCAGACAGGCGATCACGCACTCGGCGGAGGAGGCCGGCCGGGTTGCGCTGGAGATCGGTTTTCCGGTGGTGCTCAAGGTGCTGTCGCGGCAGCTGGTGCACAAGACCGAGGCCGGCGGGGTGAGGGTGGACCTGCGCTCCCAGGAGGAGGTGCTGGCTGCGTACCAGCAGCTGCTCGGGGCGGTCCAGGCAAGCACCCCCGGTGCCGAGCTGGACGGGGTCCTGGTGCAGGCGATGGCGCCGCGCGGCCGTGAGGTGCTGATCGGGGCCACCCGGGATCCCACCTTCGGTGCCCTGATCGCCTTTGGGATGGGCGGAACCGACGTCGAGGTGACGCGGGACGTGACGTTCGCCCTCAGCCCCCTTGACCATGAGGAGGCGAGCCGGATGCTGGACCGGGTCGGGGGCGCTCGTCTGCTGCGCGGCGTCAGGGGCGAGGCCGGCGTGGACCGAGCGGCGCTCGCGGACATCCTGGTATCGGTCTCCCGGCTCATGGAGGACCAGCCGGAGGTCTCGGAGGTCGACCTCAATCCGGTTATCGCCACCCCCGTCGGCGCTCTCGCGGTGGACGTGCGGATCCTGCTGGATGAACCGCGACCCGCCTGGACGCGACCTGCTCAGGAGGAGATCCTGCGGAGCATGACCCGGCTCATGCGTCCCTCCTCCATCGCCGTGATTGGGGCCTCGCAGGAGGCCGGCAAGATCGGCAACTCGGTGATGCGCAACCTGATCGCCGGCGGTTACCAGGGACGGATTCATCCGGTCAACCCCAGGGCCAAGGAGATCCTCGGCATCCCCTGCCACCCGAGCGTCCTCGACATCGATGAGGATGTCGACGTCGCCATATTCGCCATCCCGGCGGCCATGGTCGCCCAGGGATTGGAGGAGGTCGGCCGCAAGGGCATCCCGACGGCGGTGCTCATCCCGTCCGGGTTCGCCGAGACCGGCAGGCCCGACCTGCAGGAGGAGATTCAAGCGGTGGCCCGGCGACACGGGATCCGGTTCATCGGGCCTAACATCTACGGGTACTACTACACCCCCGACCACATCTGCGCCACCTTCTGCACCCCCTACGACGTCGCCGGGTCGGTCGCCCTCTCCTCGCAGTCGGGCGGCATCGGCATGGCCATCCTCGGCTTCGCCCGCTCCACCCGCATGGGGGTATCCGCCATCGTGGGGCTGGGCAACAAGGCGGATGTCGACGAGGATGACCTGCTCACCTTCTTCGAGAGCGATCCCGCGACCTCATGCATCGCGATGCACATGGAGGACCTGAAGGACGGCCGGGCCTTCCTGGAGGCGGCCAAGCGAGTCTCCCCGCAGAAGCCGGTGATCGTGCTCAAGGCCGGCCGAACCGGCGCCGGAGCCAGGGCGGCACGCTCTCACACCGGGGCGCTCGCGGGGGACGACCGGGTCTACGACGACCTCTTCAGATCACATGGGGTGGTGCGGGCGCCAGGGCTGCGCGACCTGCTCGAGTACGCCCGGGCGCTGCCCATGCTGCCCACCCCCAAGGGGGAGAACGTGGTCGTGATCACCGGGGCAGGGGGGTCGGGAGTCCTGCTCACCGACGCCTGCGTCGACCACCAGCTCGAGCTCATGCGCATGCCGGAGGACCTGGACCAGGCGTTCCGCCGGTTCATCCCCCCATTTGGAGCAGCCGGAAACCCCGTGGACATCACCGGCGGTGAGCCCCCCAGCACCTATCGGGCGACAATCGAGCTGGGGCTCAGCGATCCGCGGATCCACTCCCTGGTGATCGGCTACTGGCACACCATCGTCACCCCGCCCCTGGTGTTCGCCAAGCTCATGGTCGAGGTGATGGAACAGGCCCGGGAGCGGGGAACGGCCAAGCCGGTGGTGGTATCGATGGCCGGTGACATCGAGGTTGAGGAAGCCTGCGAGCTGCTCTTCGCCAATGGCATCCCGGCCTACCCCTACACCACCGAGACCCCGGTCGCGGTGCTGGGCGCCAAGTACCGCTGGGCCAGGGCCAACGGCCTGATCAAGGAGCCGTTGGTGTGAGCCGCCGGGCGGACCCGACCGCCTTCCCTCCCGAACAGCTCCCCCGGGCGGCCCGGATCGCCGAGACCGCAACCGCTGTAGTAGGATCTCCGCCAGTGACTCCTGATCGGCCCAGCGCGCCCACTGTCGCCGACGGCCAGGCCGGCCCCGAGGCCAGAGCCGGGATCAACCTGGAACGCCTCGACGCCGACTGGTCGCTCCCGGATCGTGCCTACGAGGCGCTGAAGCGGGCGATCATGGAAATGCGCATCTACGACGGCCACGAGGACCTGCGCCTTGATGAGCGGGGCCTGGCGCACGACCTCGGAATCAGCCGCACCCCGGTTCGCGAGGCGCTGCTGCGGCTGCACCACGAGGGGCTGGTCCGCACCGTGCCCCGGCGCGGTGTGTTCGTGGTGCGCAAGCGCAAGTCGGAGATCGTGGAGATCGTGATGGCCAGCGCCGCTCTGGAGGGGGTCGCGGGGCGGCTGGCGGCCGCCCGGGCCACCGACGAGCAGATCGCCATGGTGCGGCAGCGCTTCGAGGACGTGATCACCAATCCCTCCCGACTGGATGCCGAGGAGTACTCCGCGATCAACCTTCAGTTCCACCAATTCATCGTGGACCTGGCCCAGTCCGAGATGCTCTCGTCCCTGGTGGAGTCGCTCAAGATCCACATGCGGGCCATCCGCGCCCGCACCATGGGCGACGGCGACCGGATGCGCCGGTCCCCGCTGGAGCACCTGCGGATCGTGGAGGCACTGGAGGCGCGCGACGCCGAGGCCCTCGACCGGCACGTCCGCCAGCACGGGCTGAACCTGGCGGATCACGTCGAGAGGTTCGTCGACTACCTGGATTAGGCGGACAGCTCCACCGGCGAACAGGGCAGCACCAGAAGAGGCGCGGGCGCGCCGACCGCCCCGGGCCAAGCCGCCCAGCGCAACGGCCTGACCCCGTCCCGTCCTTCTTTCCTCACCGGCGCCTGGCTTCGAGGCTGCGGCCGGACCAGGCGCGGGAAGACCGGCGCACGCAAAGGCTGCCAAATGGGGCAGCCGCCGCCCCGGTGGATCTCAGGGGCCAGACCTTCAACGGTCGCACCCCGTCGCCTTCCGAAGGGTCGCCCTGCCCCGGGGAGATGCCGGAAACTGCCAGCCGGCGGGGCCGTTGTAAGAGACCGTGGGATGGCGTTTCCGCGACGGGTCGGCTCAGCAGCGAGCACGGCGTGGTCACCGTGATCCCGCATGGACGCTCGGGGTCGCCATGCCACTTCTCCTGCTGCTCGCCAGCTGCGGGGAAGCCGCACCGGCTCCTCGCCTCAGCCGAGCAGCCCTGCCTGCCACGGTTCACTTTCAGACCAGCTGGCCCGGACCGTCCCAACCAAACTGCGACCCCACTCCGCCGTCGGCAACCGGCGTGGCTCCCGCGGGCGGCCCGGCGCCCACCCAAGCCCTGGCGGTCGGGGCGGGGCTCCTGGCCTACGCCGATTGCGACGAGGTGTCGGTGAGCAGCAACGGGGGAGTCTCGTGGACCCAGCACCTGCTCCCGGTCGACGTCACCGGGCTCGGCATCACCGGCCCGGGCCACCTGATCGGCCTCGGGCAGTCACCGG
>DAHVMY010000006.1:0-53244 GCA_027319585.1 Candidatus Dormiibacterota bacterium
CGCGAGACCGTCAACGCCCTGCGCGCGAGTCCCTTCGTGGACGGCACCGACGTTCGCGGCTTCGTCTTTGACGTCGACGACGGCGCGATTCGCGAGGTCAGCCCAGCGTCTTCTTGAAGCCCTGGCTCATCTGCTCGAAGGTGATGCCCATGCGCTCCGCGGTGGCCTCGGTCATGCGAGTCGCGATGAAGCCCGGCGCGACCACGTTCACGGTGATGTCATAGCGCCCCAGCTCCAGCGCCAGGGTCCTGGCCAGCCCCTGGATCCCCATCTTGGCCGCCGAGTAGTTGGCCTGGCCGCGGTTGCCCAGTGCCGAGGTGGAGGAGATCAGAATGATCCGCCCGGAGCGCTGCGGGACCATCACCGCCTGAGCGGCCTGAGCGCACAGGAAGCTGCCCTTGAGGTGGGTGTCGATCACGAGATCCCAGTCCTCCTCGCTCATCTTGTGCACCAGGTTGTCCCGGATCAGCCCCGCACAGGTGACCAGGATGTCCAGCCGGGAGAGCTGGGATACCGTCTGAGCGACCATCGCCTCGACCTCCGGCTTGCGGCTTACGTCACAGCCGAGGCCGACCGCCCGCCCTCCGCCCTCGGCGATGCCCGCCGCGGCCTGCCGGGCCACGTCCTCATCGATGTCGGCGATGGCGACCGCGGCCCCCTCCGTCACCAGCCGCTTGGCTGTGGCCAGACCGATTCCCCTGGCCCCCCCGGTCACCAGCGCGACCCTGCCTTCCAATCTCAAGTCCTCACCTCCATGTAAGTCGCTATGCCGGGGCTGAATAAAGCCGGGTGATGGTCTCCGCCACCAGGGCGGGCTTCTCCTGTCCCTCGATCTCCACTCTCACCGCCAGGACGAGTTGGACCCCACCGCTGACCTCCTCAACCTCCTTGAGGCTGGCAACGGCGCGCACCCGCGCCCCGACCGGCACCGGGGAGGTGAAGCGCACCCGATTGAGCCCGTAGTTAACCGCCAGGGCAACTCCCTGGGAGCGGATGAGGTCCCCGAGCAGCATCGGCAGCATGGACAAGGTCAGGTAGCCGTGGGCGATCGGACCGCCGAACGGCCCCTGCCGGGCCAGCTCTGGGTTCACGTGGATCCACTGGTGGTCGCCCGTCGCTTCCGCGAACAGGTTCACCCGCTCCTGGGTGATCTCGTGCCAGGCGCTGAGCCCGAGCTCGGTACCCACCCTATCGCGCCATCCCTGCCTGGGATCCTGGCTCAACCTGGCTGCCCTCCTCGCCCTGCGACTGCCCGGGTGGCGGCACCTGCCGACTGCGCCATATCTTGCCCCGCGCCCGAGCGACTCCGCAATGTGCCGACTTCCAAGATTGGACTGCCGCCGCTGGGCATTCCTCCAGGCTGCCAGCCGCCTTCCGTCCGACCCCGTCGGGCAAGCCCGGCCGTCACAGGAACAACTCGGCGGCGAGCCGAAGATTCTCGACAGGCCCGCCGACCAGCAGCAGGGTTGGCAACCCTGTCTGCCAGAGCTGAGCCTCCTCCCGCACCTTCCCCCTGGGGCCCACCAGCCCCACCGCCTCGACCATGCGAAGGGGCACGGCCCTGGCGGCGGCGGCGGGATCGCCACCCAGATAGAGCTCCTGAATCCGCTCCGCGGCGCTCTGAAACCCCATGCGGCAGAAGAGGTCGAAATGGAAGTTGTGCCGCCGGCTCCCCATCCCCCCGACGTAGAGGGCGAGCAGGGGGCGGAGCCGGTCGGCGGCCTGCTCAGCGGTGGCAGCCACCACCAGCGGCAGGTTGGCCACGATCTCGAAGTCGGGAGGGCGGCCGGGCGGGTCACGGCGCAAGAAGCCCTGCTGGATGGCATCCGCCTGCCACCCGGCCCGAGCGGGAGCGTGGAAGCCCGCCAGCCACCCATCGGCGATCTCGCCGGCGAGCGCGATGTTGCGCGGGCCCTCGGCGCCCAGGAGCAGCGGGATGTGCGACCGCAGGGGATGCACAGTGAGCAGCAGGGGCTTGCCCCGACCGCCGGGCAGCGGCAGCCGGTAGCGCTCTCCCGCAAACACCAGCGGTCGCTCCCGACGCAGGATGGAGCGGACGATCTGGAAGTACTCACGGGTGCTCTGCAGCTGGGCGCCGAACGGAACTCCGTACCAGCCCTCCACCACCTGGGGCCCCGACGCCCCCAGGCCCAGCACCACCCGCCCGTTGGACAGGTGGTCCAGGGTGGCGGCCGCCATCGCGGTGGCGGCCGGAGGGCGGGCGTGCATCTGGGCCACCGCCGTCCCCAGCCGGACCCTGGTGGTGGCGCTGCCCCACCACGCCAGCGGGGTCAGCGCATCGGACCCGTAAGCTTCCGCGGTGAAGATGGAGTCAAAGCCGAGCCGCTCGGCCTCCGCCACCAGCTGGGCCGCGTCCGGAGGCGGCTTGGCCCCCCAGTAGCCCAGGGACAAGCCCAGGCGTACCCGCCCGTGACTGGGATCTCCGGGAATGGGGTCCACCACCACAGGGTAGTGGCCGGATCACGGTGGTCGCACCCGCGAGCGCATAGTTGACGGCGCGCCAAGCCCGTCGCGGGGCCGGCTTGCCCCGCCCAGATCGAAGAGGAGGTTGGTTCATGGCGGAAGCGGTCATCGTCGCCGCGGGGCGGTCGCCCATCGGCAGAGCGGGGAAGGGCTCCCTGGTGGATTGGCGGCCGGATGACCTGGGTGCCCACGTGCTCAGGGAGGTCCTGGCAAAGCTCCCCCAGCTCGATGTCACCGAGGTGGAGGACGTCATCTGCGGCTGCGGGTTGCCCGGCGGGGAGTCGGGATTCAACATGGGCCGAGCGATCAGCATCCTGGCGGGTGTCAACGCCCCCGGGACGACCCTGACCCGCTACTGCAGCTCCTCGTTGCAGACCACCCGGATGGCCGCCCACGCGATCCGCGCCGGGGAGGGCGACGTCTTCGTCTCCATGGGGGTGGAGACGGTCAGCCGCTACGGCTACGGGACCTCCGATCCCCCCGACGCCCGCAACCCCCGGCTGCTACCGGGCAACTCGGAGGGGTTCCCTGACCTGTACATCCCGATGGGGCTGACCGCGGAGAACGTCGCCGAGCGGGAGGGGATCACCAGGGAGGAGATGGACGAGTTCGCGGCCCGCAGCCAGAACCTGGCGGTGGCTTCCCAGGCGGACGGGTTCTTTGCCAGGGAGATCGTCCCGGTGCCGCTGGCGGATGGACGGGTCATGGACCGCGACGACGGTCCACGCCCCAACACCACAGTCGAGGTCCTGAGCCAGCTGAAGCCGGTGTTCAAGGAGGGCGGGACGGTGACCGCGGGCAATGCCTGTCCCCTCAACGACGGGGCGGCGGTGGTGGTGGTGATGTCCCTGGACCGTGCCCGCGAACTGGGGATCACCCCGCTCGCGCGGGTGGTGGCCACTGCGGTGGCGGCGCTGGAGCCGGAGTACATGGGGCTGGGGCCGATCCCCGCCACCCAGCGGGTCCTGCGCCGAGCCGGAATGACCATGGCGGACATCGACCTGGTCGAGATCAACGAGGCGTTCGCGGCTCAGGTCATCCCGTCCGCTCGCGGCATCGGGATCGACCCCCTCGGCGACAAGCTCAACGTCTTCGGCGGATCGATCGCTCTGGGACACCCCTTCGGGATGACCGGCGCCCGCATCACCTGCACCCTGCTCAACGCGCTGCGGACCAAGGACAAGCAGCTCGGCCTGGAGACGATGTGCGTCGGTGGCGGGATGGGGATGGCCATGGTCCTGGAGCGGATGTCATAGGCGGCCGCGCTGCGCGGTCCGGCTGCCCTAATGAGCCGGGAGGGCCCGGTGCGGAGGTCGGCTCGCGACCGCGATCAGCGCCGCCGAGAGGGTGAGCCCGCAGATGCAGACCCCGGCCCAGGAGAACTTGGCAAAGAGCAGACCGGCCAGACCCGACCCCAGCGCTCCGCCCACGAAGTAGGCGGTCATGTAGACACTGTTGATCCGGCTGCGCGCTCCCTCCTGGAGCCGGTAAATCAGGCTCTGGTTCGTGATCTGGAGCCCCTGCACCCCCACGTCCAGCACCACGATCCCGGCCAGCAGGAAGCCCAAGCTGTCACGCCCGAGCAGCATCAGCGCGAAGCTGACGGCCACCAGCACCGCAAATGCGATCGAGGCCTGGTGGGCCCACCCTCGATCGGCCAGGCGCCCGGCGAAGCTGGCGCAGAGCGCTCCGGCCGCTCCCACCAGCCCGAAGAGCCCGATCACCGCGATCGGGTAGTGGTAGGGCGCTCCCGACAGGAGAAAGGCCAGGGTGGTCCAGACCGCGCTGAAGGCGGCGAACCCCAGCGCCCCCAGAAGCGCCCGCTGCCGCAGCACCGGTTGCTCCAGCGCCAGACGCCCGGCCGAGCGCAGCAGCGCGAGGTAGCCGAGTTCGCTCGCGGTGGGATCCTCGGGCAGAGCCAGCCGCAGAGTCACTGCCAGCACCAGCATCGCGGCGGCCGCGACCAGGTAGACCGCCCGCCACCCTGCCCACGCAGCCAGCAGCCCCGAGGCGGTTCGGGCGAGCAAGATCCCCAGCAGCAGCCCGCTCATGACAGTCCCGACCACGCGGCCCTGACGCTCCCTGGAGGCCAGGTCGGCTGCCAGCGGCACCAAAACCTGAGCGACGACCGAGGTGACCCCCACCAAGAGCGCGAAGATCTCGAACACCAGCAGGGTTCCGCTGAGAGCAGCCCCGAGGAGGGCGAGCCCAGCGGCCACCAGCACCACCGCCACCATGCGACGCCGCTCCAGGAGGTCGCCCAACGGCACCACCAGCAACAGCCCACCGGCGTAGCCGACCTGGGTCACGGTCACCACGGTCGCCATCACCGCCGAGCTGGTGGCGAAGTTGGCCGCCAGCAGATGGAGCAGCGGCTGGGCGTAGTAGAGGTTGGCCACCGCCAGCCCGCAGGCGACCGCGAGCAGGACCACGATCGGCCCCGAGACCGACCTGGTGTCGCTGGTCTCCTCTTCCACGCCCGACATGGCTGCCATCCCGCCTCAGTCTGGCGGAGGCGGTCCCGGCTGCCAGGCCCGGAGTTCCGCGGTGGACGGCCCAGGTCGCGGTCGGAGTCAGCCCTGAGGGAGCTGGAACCGTGCCACCGTGAAGGCGAGGATCAGGGGGATGTCGACCGCGTACACCACGAGCATCAGGGTCAGCAGCACCAGCTCCGGACCGGGCACCCGGTCCAGCACGAACACGTACTCCAGCATTCCCGCGCTGATGGCGTAGGCCAAGAGGGCCCATCTGCCCACCTGGAAGAAGCGTGGCCACGCGAAGTTCGGCACCCGCGCCAGCAGCGTCCCGGCCACGCCCAGCAGCAGCACCGCGGCGACCAGCAATCCGTAGGCCGGCCCCAGCGACACCGGGCCGGGGATGTGCGCCGCCAGGTAGATGCCGCCAACCACCACCAGGCAGAGGGCTGCAACCGCGATCGCGCCCACCGGCGGAACCGAGCCGGCGCGGGCCCCGGGCAGCCCCGCCATCAGCTGGCCACCCTGGTCATGATCACCAACGTGGCCACCTGCATCGCCCCGGTTACCCCGGCGGTGTAGATGAAGCGCTGCATCAGCCGACCGATGACCTCCGGCCGGGGATGGGGGCTCTTCATCTCGAAGAGGACGGCGATGTTGGCCGGCTCGAGGACACCGAGGGCGATCACCGCCATCACCCCGACCACCACGAACGACGCCACCAGCCAGCCGTGGTTGGGAGAGGCGGCGCTGAGATTGCCCAGGTGGCGGGCCAGCTGGAATCCCGAGCCCAGGGTCATGGTCACCAAGGTGGGCATGATCAGCACCATCTTGGGCATGAAGCGGGCGGAGAACTCCGCCCGCGCCGGAACTGAGAGCCGCCCCAGGATGGGTCCGACCACCAGGCCCACGAAGAGGTCGATCGCGGTCCAGAGACCACCGCCCACCACGTGGAAGAAGTCCAGCGCCCAGAGCCAATTGCCCGCGATGGCGACGATCAGGGCGACCAACACGGCGGCCACGATCGGGAGCCCGCGCCGGGGTACGATCTCAATACTGCTGGGGGGCGCGGTCTGGGGCTCGGCCCTGACGCCCAACCCCACCTGAGTTGCCACGTGCTCTACCTCGTGATGGTTATCGGCCGCGCCACCCGCGCCGGTCCGGCCGGCCACCCACTTGCGGACGCAACCTTATCAGCCCGAGCCGCCGCGGGCAAGTGATCCCGGGGAGCACAGATCCACCCCCTTGGCGGCCAGCACCTCGGTCGCAGCGGAGATCAGGGTGTGACGCTGGATCGCTCCGGAAGTGACGGCGGACTCCATCGCCGCCTCAATTTGGTGGAGCACCAGATCCGGGGCCGCGGAGTTGAACATGACCATGTCCGCTCCCGCCCCGATCGCCCTCACGGACGCCTGAGCGACGCTGAGATTGAGAGCCTGGATCGCTCCCGCGCTCAGGGAGTCGGTCAGCACCAGTCCCTGGAATCCCAACTGCCCGCGCAACAGGCCCTGGATGACCTGGGCGGAAAGGCTGGCCGGCTGGTCGGTGAGTCCCGGCACGGTGGCGTTCGCGACCATGATCGCTGGAACCCCCTGGGCGACCGCGGCTCGAAACGGAATAAGGCCCGACTTCTCGAGCGCGGGCAACGGCTGGGTCGCGGCGGGACCGTCGTCGGTGTTGCCGGTGGCGCCGCCCAACCCGGGGAAGTGCTTGAAGACCGGCACCACCCCAGCCGCCTCCAGCCCCTTGGCGAAGGCGAGCGCGTAGGTGGAGGCGACTGCGGGATTGGCGCTGAACGACCGCGCCCCGTCGGGATCGATGGCGTTCGGACCCGGACCGCCGTCGACGTCCGCGACCGGGGCTAGATCCATCGTCACCCCGCTTTGGCGCATCCGCAGCCCCACCGACTTCGCCAGCGCCTGGACCTGAGCGGGACTCATGGTCTCGGCCATCTGCCGAGCCCAGGGCAGCTCCCCCACCAGATTGGCCATCCGCTGCACACCACCCCCCTCCTCATCGGTCATGATGAGCGGCGCCAGCCCCTGTTTGGCGACCGCGTCCAGAGCCCGGATACCCGCCGCCAGCCCCGAGGGGGCGATGGATCCGAAGAGGATGACGCCGCCCGCCCCCTGGGCCACCGCCGCGTCCGCGGCGCCCACATCCCCCTCACCTACGGGGACGATCACGAGTTGCGCCGTCAGACGGGGCACAGTCCAGGTGCTGAGCTGCTCAGGGTTGGAGCAGATGGCGGTGAGGGGACTTTGGGTCGGACCTGCGCCCGGGCCAACGGACTGGCGCAGTGATGGCGTTCGGGACGGTGAGCCCAACGGTGTGCCCGTCCCACCCGGCGCGGCGAGCGGAGCGCAGCCCGCGACTGCCACGGCCAGCGCTGCCGCGAGCCCCGGGCCCAGCCGCCGGATGCGTCGCCCACAGGTCACCGCTGCAGAGTAGAGCCTGGCCATCGGGACGGGAGGTCCCGCTCTGAGTTCAGGCGCGGCGGGGCCGAATGATCACGAGCGGGCAGCGGGCGTGGCTCGCGCACTGATGGGAGACCGAGCCCAGCAGCAGCCCGGCGAATCCCCCGCGGCCCCGCGAGCCCACGACCAGCATCTCAGCGTTCGCCGAGGCATCCACCAGCACCTCCGCCGGCGACCCTATCGCGGCCTCCGCCGTGACCTGGACCCCGGCTCCGGGTCCGGCCGCCGCCACCTCCTCCGCCACCATCTTGCGGGCGTCCTCCAGGAGGTCGTTGAAGTAGCGCTCATCAGCGTACGGGTATCCCGGCACGCTGAGGGCAACGGTGTGGATCTGGACCACCCCGATCGCGGTCACGTCGAGCTGTCGGACGCGAGCCTCGTCGAGTGCCCACTGCAGGGCACGCCGGGAACCGTCGGAACCATCCACGCCGACCACCAGGAAACGCCGGCCGCCCTCGGTCTCCGTCATCGCGAATGCACCTCCATCACCTCCGGTTCGAGCGGAGCTCCGCACGCACCTCCAGCGTGGCCGACCGCCTGCTCAGGTCCCAACCGCGGCAACCCGGGGTCTGGACCAGGGATTCCACCCCCTCCTCGACGCCCGCGCTGCGGCCCCACCCCCGCCACGGGAAACTGGTTCGCCCGCCGCTACGGGACCTGCGTCAGCGGTGGGCGGCCTCCGACTCCGGGCATGGCACGAACAGGCGCACCACGGTTCCGCCGGGGCGAGCGCTGCGGATGCGCAGGCTCCCACCCATGGCGAGGGCTCGCTGGCGCATGGTTGCGAGCCCGAACCCCCCACTCCCACCCGGCTGGGGGTGATCGCCGAATCCCACGCCGTCGTCGGCGATGAGCAGGCGGACGCCGCGGCGGGACCGAACCAGGCGCATGTCCACCCGGGTGGCGCCGGCATGCTCCTCCACATTTCGCAGCGCCTCCTGGGCGATCCGATAGCATCCCGACTCCAGATCGAGGCCCCAGCGCGCGGCATCTCCCTGGGTGGTGAAGCGCACGGTGACCCGCCCGCGCAGGGTGGTGTCCGCAGCCAGCTGACGGAGCGCCGCAGGCAGGCCGAAATCATCCAGCACGGACGGGTGCAGATCGCGCGCGATCAGCTGCAGGTGGTCCCCGACCGTGGCCGCCAGCCGGGCGCCCTCGCGCGAGACCTGGGCGAGCTCGTCCGGCGCCAGGTTGCCCTCGGCGGCCTGACCCAGGAGCCGGCGGATGTGGCTCAGGGTCTGGAGCGGATCCTCGTGGATGCGATCGGCGAGCTGACGGCGCTCCAGCTCTTGGGCGCGGAAGAGGCCCAGCTGGTACTCATCACGCTGCACTTCGGCGCCGCACGAGCGAGCCTGCCCGGCCGCCATGATGATCATCGGTCGCCCGAGGTCTCAAGGGAAAGCAAGCCATGGTTGACCGCGTGGACGACAGCCTCGGTGCGCGACCCCACCCGCAGCTTCTCGAAGATGTTGTGGAGATGGCCCTCCACGGTGCGGAGGCTGATCCCCAACTCCTTGGCGATCTCCTTGTTCGCCCGCCCCTGGGCGATCAGGCGCAGCACCGCGAACTCGCGGGAGCTCAGGCGGTCACTGGCCCGGCTCGGCTCCAGGCTGATCTGGGCGAGCTTCCGGCTCAACGCAGGGGTGAGCACGGTGGACCCGGAGGCGACCGCCCTGACCCCTTCCACCAGCTCGCGACCGGGGGAGGTCTTGAGCATGTAGCCGGAGACGCCTGCCGCCAGCGCCTCCCGTACATAGTCCTCGTCCTCGTGGGCGCTCAGGATCAGGACCTTCAGGTCGGGCAACTCGGCGAGCAGCTCCCGGGTCACCTCGATCCCGGTGAGACCGGGCATGCGCATGTCCATCAGCAAAACCCGGGGTCGCAGCTGCTTGGTGAGGGTGACCGCGTCGTCGCCCCGGGCCGCCTCGCCGACCACGGCGATGTCCGGCTCGTGCGCCAGAATCTCCCGGGTCCCCTCCCGGACCAGGGCATGGTCCTCGGCGATGACGACTGTGATCTGATCAGCCATGTCTTTCTCCCTCCACAATAGCCCGCCCCGGGACCCCGTCCCTCCCCGTAAACCTCGGCGCACCCGTAGGTGATTGCCCCGGGCTGACCGGCTCCCTGGCGGCACCGCCGGTGGTCAGATCCACCACCACCAATGCCCCCCGACCCGGCCGCGAGCGCAACCTGACCCGCCCTCCCAGCAGCTGTGCGCGCTCCCGCATCCCGAGCAGGCCAAGCCCCTCCCGACGCGCCCTGCCAAAGGCGGTGGCGAACCCCACCCCGTCGTCCCGGATGGCCAGCCGCAGACGCCTCCCCCGCCTGTCCAGCCGGAACTTCGCCCAGCCCGCCCCGGAGTGGCGTTCCACATTGGACAGCGACTCCTGTGCGATCCGGAGCAGACCCTGCTCCACAGGGAGCCCGAGGCGTCCGACCGAAGGGTCGATCTCCACCTCGACCCTCACCCCGGTGCGCGCCTGGAAGTTCTGGCCGAGCTCGAGCAGCGCCGGACCCAGCCCCTGTTCCTCGAGGGTCTGGGAGCGCAGCCCCTCGGTGAGCTGGCGCAGGCCATCGGACACCGCCAGCGCTATGTTTCTCGCCTCATCCAGCTGGTCGGCCGCGGACCCCGCACTCACGGGCCTGGCCAGGGTGTCCAGCTTCCGCGCCAAATAGATCAGCGCCTGGATCGGGTCGTCATGGAGGTCACGGGCTATCCGCTGGCGCTCCTGCAGCACCGCGAGCCGCTGCAGCTCCCCCTGCAGCCGCAGATAGTCGATCGCCAGCGCGGCCTGGCTGGCGAATGTGTCCACCAGGTTGAGATCGGCCGCGGTGAAGGCGACGGCGCCGGGAGCCCGCGCCAGCAGGATGGTGCCCTGGGTCTCCTGGCGCACCGTCAGGGGCACCACCATGAGCGGGCCGATCTCCACGCCCGCATTGCGGAACCAGGCGGCCTGGGGATTCCTGGGATCGACGAGCCGGGGCCGGCCGGTTCGCATGACCGCGTGCGAGGCGGTGCCCGACGACGGCAGTTCCCGATGTTCGAGCCGGTGGCCACCCGCGCCATCGAACGTGGACACCTCCAGCCTGCCGTCCTCGGCTCGAGGCCGGACGATCGCGGCCAGCATGGAGTCGGTCATCTCCCGGGCGACCTTGACGATGGCCTCCAGGAGCATCTCGGTCGACCCCCCTGCCAGCATGGCGGTGGTGATCTGGTGGGTCGCGCGGAGCCAGCGTTCCCGCTGGGTCAGCTCCGCAAAGATCTGCGCATTGGCGATGGCCACCCCGGCCTGGCTGGCCAGCGTCACGACCACCCGCTCATCGGCTTTGGAGAAGCCAGAAGCGCCGACCTTGTCGGTCAGGTAGAGGTTGCCGAACACCTTGCCCCGGGCTCGCACCGGGGCACCCAGGAAGCTGCGCATCTCGGGGTGGTGGGGGGGGAAGCCAACCGATCTCGGGTGGTCCTGGATACGCGCCAGCCGGAGCGGGCGCGGGTCGGTGATGAGCAGGCCCAGGATGCCCCGACCCTGCGGGGGATCGCCGATCGCGGCCCTCTCCTCGGCGGTGACCCCAACCGTGAGGAACTCCGCGATCCTCCCATCCCCACCCAGGACCCCCAGGGCTCCGTAGCGGGCTCCGGTGAGCCGGGTTGCCAGCTCCAGCAGCTGCTCCAGGACATGGGACATGGACAGGTCGGATGCCAGCAGCAGCCCGGCCTCCACCAAGGCGGATGCTCTGCCGGGGACTCCCGCGGCTCGCGACGGCCCGAGCCTGCCGGAGTTCGCGGATCGTGCGATCGCCATCGGGCGTCACGATAGCGCGAACCGAGGTCTTCGCCGGACGGTCAGCCCGCCCCGCCAGCCCTGAGCCCGTCCAGAATGACGCCGGCGGCCATCGAGATCCGCTGGCCGGCGGTGGTGATCTCCGCCACCGCCCGGTCGCCGCCACCGGCCCAGCTGGCGAGGTACCCGAAGCTGTAATCGGAGCTGTCAATGCCCAGCTCGTGGCAGACCACGAAGGCGACGCTCTCGGCCTCGAGCTCGGCGAGTTGGCGGCCACCCCGGAAGTCCGCACCGTGGAGCAGCGCGTGAGCCAGTTCGTGGCAGAGTGTCTTGGTCAGCTGGGCGGGGGCCAGCCGCGGGTCCACCCGGATGCGCCGCAGCGCGTGGCTGCAGTCTCCATGGCGTTCCCCCCGCAACTCCACCAGCTCGACTGCGAAGTCGAGGCTCCCGGCCAGATCCAGCAACCGGTCGAGTTCGCGGCGGGGTCGCTGGCCGATCAGGTCCCGAAGGGGGCGGGGTAGGTCGGCCCCGTCGGTCTGGGCAACGTCAAACACCCGCACCACCCGGAACCGCACGGTCGAGGAATCTTCCTCCTTCCTGGACGCCTCCGGGTCCGATGGCCCGGACGCAAGGGGAGCGAAGATCGCGATGCCCCGCTCTCCGCGGCGGACCTGACGCCCCAGCTCCTGCCAGGCCCGATAGCCGGCCACCCAGGTCGCCTCGGGACGCTGCGCCAGGATCAGGATCTGGTTGTGGAAGCTGTACCGGTGGAAGTGGCCGCTGAAGGCGAGCCAATCCGCCCAACGCCGGCCGCTGGTGACCTCCCGGATTCCATTCTTCAGGCGCTCCAGGACCTCGCTCCGATCCCGGCATGGGGAGGGAGATCGCGCGCCGGTGGTGGGGCTCGCAAGTGCCACACCGCCTTGGTCCGGGCAGGGAACGGTGAGGGGCTGTCCCCATAGAATCCACCCGGTCACAGGCGCTCTGGCGAGCCCGGCTGGTGCCTGGCCCCGCCAAGTGGCCGGTTGTTTGCCCTGGCTGGTCAGGCAGTGAGGCCGAGGTGCCGCAGCAGCACGGCCGCCAGCCACCCCAGGAGGATGCCCGACGGCGGGCCGACCGCCCATCCCTTGAGGATCCCCTGAAGCGCGCGGCGATCCGTCCGGCCCTGCCCCCTCGCCCTGCTGGCCCCGGCCATGGCAGCCACCAGAGCCTGGTTCATCGAGGTGAAGTAGCCGAACTCCGCGGCCGTGAGCACTACCGCCACCTGCACCAGCTGGGCGGCAACCGCCATTACAGCGTCTACCTTCACTATGTCGAAGGCCACCTTCTGCAACAGTCGGCCTCCGAAGACCAGCACGCCGGCCGCCAGGCCTGCCCCTCCGATCACGCCGGCCACCAGGGGGCCGGCGGTTCCGGTGGCGATCAGGGCCGCGCTGGCGTTGGAGACGTCATTCGCCCCCATCGTGAACGAGGCCAACATCCCGACCGCAACCAGGGCGGGCCCCACGCGAAGGCCAGGGCGCCAACGGTGGCCGACTGGCGATATAGGTGATCCTGCTGGCAGCCTGGCCAGGGCCAGCGTCACCAGCAGGCCGAGCAGGAAGGCGCCCACGGGGGCCGCCACCCACACGATCACAAGCCGTCCGAGAGTCCCCCATTCAACCGGGTCACCGACCCCCACGGCAACCCCCACCAGGGAGAAGACCAGCAGCTGGATGGTGGAGGTGGGCACCCGCGCCCGGGTGTAGGCGGTGGTGAGGGCGAAGGCCAGGGCGAGCACCAGGAGCTCGTCCCCCTCGGTCAGCCGGTTGTGGGTGAGCCCGAGCCCGACCGTCGCCTCCACGGGATGGCTGGCCACTGCCGCTCCGAGCAGGGCCAGCGGCGCCATGAGCCACAGGGCCTGGCGCCGGTTGAGTGCTCCAAGAGCATGCGGCATGCCCATACAGGCACCGGTGTAGTGGGCACCGATGCTGGTCGCAAACGCCACCACCAGCACCAGCAGGCCAATCTCAGCTGCCGTCACGCCACCTCCCAGCCGCCGCCGGCTTCTCGCTCGGTCCCGCGCGCCGCGACGCCGCCAACCGCACGAACTCGGCCCATGTCCGAGGTCGCGTGAGCCACATGGCTACCGGATCGAGGTTACGCGTCCGAGCCGCGACCCAGCGAGGCTCCAGCCACAAGGCGCCGCCAACCTCAGGGCACGGTTTGAGCGTCGAGGCCGCCCCCTCCTGGTTCGATGCCGGGGTCTCGCCTCCGGCTTCGGGTCGGAGCCGGGGGATCCCCATGGGAAGTCGAGCCATCCCCGCACCTCGTCGGCGTCGGTGGGGGACCTGGCCGGCCCTCGGGCTGGGCAGGTGCGCCGTGACATTGGCCCACCCGCTTCATCGACCCGGGTCGGGGGTCATCTGGGTGCCCTCGCCGAGGAACTCCGCCCGATTGCTGAGCGCGGTGGACTCCCCCATGATGGGGAGGTCGCGGCCCATCTCCCCCAGCGCGACCCGCGGATCGGCCCGTCCGCAGGCTGGTTGGTCATTGCACATCGCCCGGCTCGCAAACTTCCAGAAGCGCCGCCCGGGCGGCGCGGTCGCGAGGGTGCCCAGGCCAGTCCTTTGGGTGGGCGCCGCGATCGGCACCAGCAGGGTCCAGGCGTTCGAACTCAGCAGCGCCTGCCCCGCGAACACGGCGTCTCGACCCTGCTCTTCAAAGAGGATTGCCTGCTGGAGTTGCTCGGAGGTGGTGCCGCGGCCCAGGATGAACCAGGCGCACACGGCTGCCCCCCAACTGCGCTTCGGCCATGGCAGGCAGGGGGGGACGTGCGCCCGACATACCGGCACGTGACCGTGCCCACTGCGACTGGGCTGCGGGATGGTGGAAAGCGACTTTCCCAGCGGATGGCCCCAGGGTTACGAAGCTCCCCTTCGGCCGAGCCCGCGAGCCCACCTCATGCGTGCGCCCCCTACCAGGTCGCGTAGGGGGTCGGCGAAGCGAGATGATGAGCGCGCAAGGAGGACGCCGGCTCGCGGCGAGGGGAGAACCGGCGCGCAGGCAGCAAGGGCAACGCGCTTGGCCCGGTTTCGGCAGGAGGTTCAAGATGGCGGCAGCGGCTGAGGCATCGCAAGACAAGCTCACGGTCACCGACTCCAGAACGGGGAGGACCTATGAGCTACCGATCGTCGACGGAGCGATCCGGACTCTGGATCTTCGCCAGATCAAGACCGACGCGGACGACTTCGGACTGATGAGCTACGACCCCGCGTTCCAGAACACCGCCAGCTGCCGGAGCCGGATCACCTACATCGACGGGGAGCGGGGGATCCTGCGCTATCGCGGCTATCCGATCGAGGAGCTCGCCGAGTCCAAGAGCTTTCTGGAGATCGCCTACCTGCTGTTGAACGGGGAGCTCCCCTCCGCCGCGGAACTCGCCCAGTGGCAGGCCGAGATCACCAACCACACCTTCATCCACGAGAGCATCAAGCACTTCATCGACGGTTTCCACCACGACGCCCATCCGATGGGGATGCTGGTCTCCTCCGTGGCGGCGCTCTCGACGTTCTACCCGGAGGCCAAGCAGATCCGTGACCCGGAGGTGCGTCACCGCCAGATCGTGCGGCTCATCGCCAAGATGCCGACCCTGGCGGCCTTCGCCTACCGCCACGCCATGGGCCTGTACTACGCATACCCGGACGACGACCTCTCCTACGCGGGCAACTTCCTCAACATGATGTGGCGGGCCACCGAGCTGAAGTACCAGCCGAACCCGGTCCTGGAGCATGCGCTCAACGTTCTGCTGGTGCTCCACGCCGATCATGAGCAGAACTGTTCGACCAGCACCATGCGCCTGGTGGGCAGCTCCGAGGCCGATCCTTACGCGGCCATGTCGGCCGCCTGCGCAGCTCTCTACGGCCCCCTGCACGGGGGAGCCAACGAGCAGGTGCTGCGGATGCTCCAGAGGATTGGAAAGGTCGAGAACATCCCGGACTACATCCGCCGCGTCAAGGCGGGCGAGTTCCGGCTCATGGGCTTCGGTCACCGGGTCTACAAGAACTTCGACCCCCGCGCCCAGCTGATCAAGAAGGTGGCGGACCAGGTCTTCGAGGTCACCGGGCGCAGTCCGCTGCTCGACATCGCCCTGGAGGTGGAGCGGATCGCGCTGGCGGACGAGTACTTCATCACCCACAAGCTGTATCCCAACGTCGACTTCTACTCGGGGATCATCTACCTGGCAATGGGCATCCCGGTGGAGATGTTCCCCGTCCTCTTCGCGATCGGTCGCACCCCCGGATGGCTCGCCCACTGGGAGGAGGGACTGCTCGATTCGGAGCAGAAGATCGGACGGCCCCGCCAGCTCTACGTGGGGCCGAGCATCCGGCACCTGGAGGGCTGAGCGGCTCAGGGGGCGGCCGCGGCCGCCCCCTGAGCTCAGTCGATCTCGAACCGCAGTTGGGAGTGGGCGAGCCTCAGCGCCCGGGCAGCATCCGGTCCATCCGTCCCCCGGGCGAACATGAAGCCGAGGTAGCGATCGCCCTCGGGTGGAGGAGCGATGCTCGTTCCCAGGGGAACCGCGATTTCCAGGGACTCCACCCCGGGCACCGCGAGCGCACCCTCCCGGCCGCTGACCTCCAGCAGCCGGCCGGCCCTGGGGATCGGCAGCATCATCACCCCGGCGCCGCCGGCCTCCAGCTCCGGACCCGGCAGCGGCTCGCCGAGCGCCTGCAGCAGGATAAGCTCCTCCAGCGTCTGCCCCTGCCGAAAGTGCAGCACCGAGGAGCAGTGCCCTCCGATCGAGCGCGAGGCGAGGTCGATCAGCACGGGATCATCCCAACCCAGCCGCAGTTCGGCGTGGACCGGGCCGGTGGTCAGCCCCAGCGCTCCCACCGCCGCCGCCACGGTCTGTCGGACGGCCTCCTGCCGAGCTGGGGGTAGAACGGTGGGCACGGTGTAGATCGTCTCCTCGAAGTAGGGGCCGTCCAGGGGGTCCGGCTTGTCGTAGATCGCCAGGGGGATGAGATTGCCGCCACTGATCAGCGCCTCCACGGCCACCTCGGGGCCGGGCACGAACTCCTCCACCAGCAGCGGGCGCGGCACCGCTGCCCGTTCCGGTCCGCAGCCGGCGGCCAGCAGCTGGCGTACGCGCGCTCCGGCGGGTGGCAGCTCCACAGGGGCGTTCGCCCGCACCACCCCCCGGCTGGCCGCCTGGTCCAGCGGCTTGAGCACCGCCGGAAAGAGCTCCCATGCCGGCGGGTCCTCGTGTGCCCAGATCGCCCAGCGCGGCTGGGCGATCTCGGCCAATCGGAGCCGGTCCCGTAGCCGCGCCTTGTCCCTGGTCGCGGCGGCGGCGGCGGGCGGATTGCCGGGCAGCTGCAGGGCCCAGGCGAGGTGAGCTGCGACCAGAACCCCCGACTCGTCGGCCGCCACCACCGCGGCGATCTCCTCGGCCTCCTGGAGCTCGACCAGGCGGTCCGGGGCGAGTTCAGGATGGCTGAGGTCGATCAGCAGCTCACCTCCCGGGTGGAGGGAGCGCAGGGTGGACGGCTCCTCGCTGGCGACCACCACCTCCAGGCCCAGTCGGCGCGCGGCCGCGAGGAAGGCGGATGCCCGGTAGGTGGAGGTCGGCAGCACCAGCAGCACGCGGCGGCTCATAGCGTCAGACTATCCCCATGAGCGATTCCCCCGACGGCACCACCGCCGAGCTTCCGACCCTGACCCTGACCGAACGTGCCGCCGAGCGGATTCGCGGCTTCCGCCAGCGCCAGGGGCACCCGGAGGCATGGGTGTCGGTGGCGCCGGCGGGGCTGGCGGGTGAGCGCCTCACCTTCAGCTTCGCGCTGGTGGAGAGCGGCGGGCTCCGCGAGGACGAGGTGCTGGTGCGCGGCCAGCAGGATATCGACTTCGTCGCCCCCAAGTTGATCGCCCGACACGTGATCGGCTCGACCGTTGACGCCGACCCCATGACCGGTGCCCTGGAGCTGCGGACAAGTTACAACCCCGACGCGGACCCCCTGGCCCGCGCGGTCCAGGAGCTGCTCGACTCCGAGATCAACCCGGCGGTGGCCTCCCACGGCGGCTACATCGGCCTGCTGGACGTGGCCGACGGGGTCGCGTATGTCCAGATGGGGGGTGGGTGCCAGGGGTGCGGGCTAGCTGAGGTCACCCTGTCGCAGGGGGTGAGGGCCACGATTCTGGAGCGCTTCCCAGAGCTCCACGACGTGGTCGACACCACCGATCACGCGCAGGGGGCCAATCCCTACTATCAGGCCGCCAAGAAGTGAACGTCGCCGCTCAGCCCAGCACCTCTCGGTAGACGCCCCTCGTCAGGGCGGCCATCCGGGCGGCCGAGTAGCGCGCGCGGACCCGCTCCGGACCGGCTTGGGAGAGCCGCCGGTAACGTTCCCCATCGGCCAGCAGTGCGCTGGTGACGCTGGCCAGCGCGGTGGGATTGGCGGGGGCGACCAGCGCCCCGGCGCGCGGCGGGTCCAGGATCTCCGGCAGGCCACCGACCCGGGTCCCGACCACGGGGAGCCCGGCGCTCATGGCCTCGCAGGCGACCAGCCCGAACGGCTCGGCCCGCGAGGGCACCCAGACCACGTCGCAATCGTCGAAGAATCGCTGCCGGTCGGTGACCGAACCGACGAAGTCGACCCGCCCCGCCACCTGCAGACGCTCCGCCAGGTCCAGCAGGCTCTGAAGCTCCGGCCCTGCTCCCCCCACGGTCAGCGACAGCCCCCGGCCCGCCGGTGTGGCCAGCGCCATGACCGCCAGGTCCACCCCTTTGCTGGGGATGAGGCTGGCCAGCACCCCGACCCTGGCCGCCGACGGGCGCTCGCGCAATCGGGGCAGCAGGGGATCTATCCCGTTGGGCACCAATCGGACCCTCTCGGTGGGGATGCCGATCCCCTCGGTGACGAATCCGAACACCGACTGGGAGACCGCGATCTGCAGCCGCGCGCGCTGGCCGATGGCGCGGAGCTCGCGCCGATGTAGGGTCCTGCGCAGCCGGCTGGCGGTGAACCAGGCGTCCAGGTGGTGGGTGTGCACCCAGGGAAACGGTAGGTGGGCGCGCTGAGCGATCCACCCCGCCCGCAGGCCGTGGGTATGCACCAGGTCGGCGTGATAGCGCCGCGCCAGCCGGCGCAGGCGGATCGGGGCTGCGGCCAGGTCCTTTCCCGTGGCGCCGACCGCGAAGCTGGGCATCCCCAGCGCCTGGCACCGTGAGAGCAGATCGCCCGGAGGGGCGGCGACCGCCACCTGCCAGCCCGCGCGGAGCAGCTCACGACCCAGGGTGAGGACATGCTCGGGGCCGCCGGTGCGGGAGCTGTCGGCGATCGCCAGCAGCACCCGGGGCTGGTAGGGCATGCGCGCATTGTTCCACCTTCAGGAGCCGCCACCGGATACCATCGGTCAGGTCTTGAGTTCCCCAGGTCCCAACCGCATCCTCGTGGCCGTCGCCTGGCCGTACGCCAGCGGCCCCCGACACATCGGACATGTGGCCGGGTTCGGGGTGCCCTCGGACGTGTTCGCGCGCTACCACCGCCTGCTGGGATCGTCGGTGCTCATGGTGAGCGGCACCGACGAGCATGGGACCCCGATCCTGGTGGCCGCCGACCGGGAGGGGGTGACCCCCCGCGAGATCGCTGACCGCTACAGCCGGGTGATCGCCGAGGACCTCCAGCGGCTGGGGCTCAGCTATGACCTCTTCACAAGGACCACGACCAAGAACCACGAGCGGGTCGTGCGCGACGTATTCCGCACCCTCTATGACAAGGGGTACCTGCTGCGACGAACCCAGATGGGCGCCTTCTCCAGCACCACCGGCCACACCCTGCCGGATCGCTACATCGAGGGGACCTGCCCGCACTGCGGCTACTCCTCCGCCCGCGGCGACCAGTGTGACAACTGCGGCCGGATGCTGGACCCCCAGGACCTGATCGACCCGCGGTCCCGGATCGACGGGACCGTCCCGGTGTTCCGCGAGTCCGAGCACCTGTTCCTGGATCTGCCGGCATTCGCCGACCGGCTGGCGGAATGGCTGGCGAGCAAGCAGGACTGGCGCAGCAACGTCCGGTCCTTCTCCGCCAACCTGCTGGCGGAGCTCCGTCCCCGGGCCGTCACTCGCGACCTTGACTGGGGCATCCGGGTGCCCGTCGAGGGCTTCGAAGAGCGGTCGGACAAGCGCATCTACGTGTGGTTCGACGCGGTGGTCGGCTACCTCTCCGCCAGCATCGAGTGGGCCTTGCTGCGCGGTGAGCCGGAGTCCTGGCGGAGCTGGTGGCAGGATCCCCGAGCCCGTCACTTCTACTTCATGGGCAAGGACAACATCGTCTTCCATTCGATCATCTGGCCGAGCATGCTGATGGGCTACGGATCCGGCGGATCGTTTGGCGGGGGCCCTGGGCACCCGCCCCTGGTCCTGCCGGAGAACGTCGTCAGCAGCGAGTTCCTGACCCAGGAGGGACAGAAGTTCTCCCACAGCCGCGGCGTGGCGATCGAGGTTCGGGACTTTCTGGAGCGCTACGACCCGGATCCCCTGCGGTATCACCTGACCGCCGCCGGCCCCGAGACCCAGGACACCGACTTCACCTGGGCCGAGTTCATCCGCCGGAACAACGACGAGCTGGTGGCGACCTGGGGCAACCTGGTGCAGCGCACCCTCACGTTGTGCGCGCGCCACTTCGAGCAGGTGCCCGAGCCTGGCGAGCTGCAGCCGCCGGACCGGCTCGTGCTGGAACAGGTGGACGGCGGCTACGCGACGGTCGGCGAGCTGATCGCGGGATGCCACTTCAAGACGGCGCTTGGCGAAGTCATGGGGCTGGCGGCCGCGGTCAACCAGTACCTGGGTGAGATGGAGCCCTGGCGGCTCAT
This sequence comes from Candidatus Dormiibacterota bacterium, assembly GCA_027319585.1. GTDB lineage: Bacteria > Chloroflexota > Dormibacteria > Aeolococcales > Bog-877 > AG-12. The sequence continues at coordinate 20,077 of DAHVMY010000006.1, forward strand.
CAAGAGCGACCGGACTCGGGCCGCCACGGTCCTGTTCACCGCCGTGCAGTGCATCGCCAACCTCAGGGTCATGTTCGCCCCCTTCCTTCCCTTCACCTCGCAGCGGCTCCACGCCATGCTGGGCGACCCGGGGACCCTGACTCCCCTGCCGGAGCTGGTCGCCTCCGGGGCTGACCCCGCCGACCCACATCTCGTCCTGACCACCCCGGCCGGGACCGCCGCCTGCTCCTGGAGCCCCCAGCGCGTTCCCGCGGGGCGGCCGATCGGCCCGCCGGAGGCACTGTTCCGCAAGCTCGACCCCGAGCTCGCAGACAGGGAGCTGGCGCGGATGGCAGGCGGGCCGGACGTGCCCGGGGCGGCCTGAGCCCGGGGTGGACGACGTCGGCGGCGCGGCGGCCTCTGGATGGTCCCGAGGTCGCCATCTCTAACCTGGCACCATGAGCTTCGGTGCGGTCACCATCCCCTTGGCCGTAGCGGCCGGCGCGGCCTCCTTCCTCTCCCCGTGCGTGCTCCCGCTGGTACCCGCGTATCTGGCGTTCCTCTCCTGCGAGGGCGTCGGCGGCGCCGGGACCGCGACCTCCGCGGGCCGCTGGCGAGTGATGCGCGGAGCGGCCGGCTTCGTCATCGGCCTGGGCACGTTCTGCATCGCATTCTTCTACGCCCTGGACCGGGTGCTGGAGCCGTGGCGATCCGTCCTGACCCCCATCCTCGGGGCGGTCGTGATCGTCCTGGGGCTGACCCTGATGGGCGTGATCCGAATCGGACCCCTGCTGCGTGACCGGCGCCCGCTGCCGACCAGGGGGCGGCGGGGGGGCTTTGTCGCCGGGCTGCTGCTGGGGCTGGGGTTGGCGGCGGGCTGGTCCCCCTGCATCGGCCCGGTGCTGGGCGCGGTGCTGACCTCCGGCATCAGCCAGGGGACCACCCTGCGCGGCATCTACTTGATGGTCGCCTACTGCCTGGGGCTGGGGCTCCCGTTCCTGCTCGCGGCGGCGCTGCTCGACCGCATGGCACCGCTGCTGGCGACGCTGGGCCGGCATCAGCGGGCGATCTCGGTGGTGGGCGGACTGGTGGTGGTGGCGATGGGAATGCTGGTAACCGTGAATCACTTCGCGATCTTCAACGACTGGCTCTCCAACCACCTGCCCGGCTTCTTCCAGGACCCCTTCGACCTGTGAGCGCACGACCGCCGGCCGAGGTGACGAGCCCCGGCCTGGGGAGGGGCCCCGCTTGCCGGTGAGGTCGGGGCGCGTGGCCCCGGTCGACGTCTACGCCGTGCTCGGGAGTGACCGCTCGGCCTCCTGGCAGGAGCTGCGCCGGCATTACCGGGCGAGGGCCAGAGAGCTTCACCCGGATGTCCAGATCCACCGCCAGGGGCGACAGCGGCTCGACCCGCAACGGGCGACCCAGCTCTTCTCGCAGCTCCAGGCCGCCTGGGCGCTGGTCGCGACCCCGGAGCTGCGCGCAGAGTACGACCGCGCCACCACCATGGTCCCCCCGGCGCCAGCTCCCAGGCGCCCCGCCCGGGTTCCGCGGTGGCGGTTCGGGCCGGCGGCGGCGGTGCTGCTGCGGGCGGGCCCGGGAGACCTGCACATCGCGATCCCCGGAGGAGATTGGGACCTGTCGCTCGCACGGTTTGCGGGCATGGTCGCCGAAGGCGCCGCCCCCGATCTGCTCATCGGGGACATCCCGCCGCATCTGGAGGTGCGCCACGCCCTCCAGGGGCTGGCGTTCGTGGAACGGCTCCGGCTGACCACCATGATCGGCCTCATCGACCCCGTCCAGGACCGTGGGCCCCAGGAGGAGTCCCAGCTCGAGAGCGGCAGCTGGAAGTTGGAGCAGCTGTCCCGAGCGATGACCCACTGGAGCCGCGCCCAGCCCGCCCGCGCAAGACAGCTCCCATACGCGGAGGAGCTCCTCTTCATGGGCCGGCTCTCGCTGGCCGGCTACCAGCTGAACGTGCCCCATCCCGCCGGGCTGTACGCCTGCGCGGAGCCCCGGCCGCTCAGCCGTGCCGAGGCGCTGGAGCGCCGCGGCCAGTCCACCGTGGAGCTGAGCCTGCCCGCCCCCACCCTGATGCTCGCAGCGTTCTGGAGCGGGGACATCGGACTGTGGGACGAGCTGGCGGGCCACCACCGGGGCGGTCCAGGACTCGCCCCTGGGGCAGACCGGGGCGGCATCGCGGGCCTGCACGCCCTGGCGGGGAAGCGGGCTCGCGCGGACCGCCATGAGCCACTCTGGGGTTCGGTCCTGGACCGGCCGTCGGCTCTGCCGGAGTCCCTGGTCGAGCTCAGGCGCTTCCCCGACGCCTGGGAATGGCTGACCGAGCGCCGGCGGCTGCCCGACGAGCTGCCCTGGGGAGCGCCGCTCTCGCTGAGCGGCCAGGACCACTCCCTGAGCGATGCGGGGGCGCGGCTCACGACCCGGCTGGCGGCGCAACTGCTGGCAGCGGCACCTCCCGAGATCCGCCTGGTCTCCCTGAACGGACCGCGGCTGCACCTGCGGGTTCCCGAATCCCGGCTCGGCGAGGTGACCGGCATGCTCCGCTCTGCCGTGGCCGACGCGGTCGAAATGACTCTGGGCCGAAGGATCGAGCCAGCCATCCGGTGACATACCCGCCCGAGCCGGCGGCCATGCCGTCCGCGTCACCGGGATGTGTGCGAAACGTCACCCCGGCCGCCCTCGGCGCTGCCTATGGTGCAGACGTGGTGATTCCCAGGTGGGAGGCGGCTTGAGCGCAGGGCAGGCGCGTGCCGGGCCGTATCGCCGCCGTCGATTGCCGCCACTGAGGCTGAGCGCCCCCGCGCGTGGTGTGCTGGCCCTGCTGGTGCTGGCGCTGATCCTGGTCCCTCTGGCCCAGATCCCCTATCCCGCCGCCACCGCCAGCCAGTCCGTCTACGCCGCCGGGGTGGCCACCGGATGTGGCCTGATCGCGATCCTGCTGCTCGAGGAGCAGTTCCTGGGACCGCCGGAGCCGCGCCTTCTTGGCCTGGCCGGGACCTTCCTGGCCCTGATGGCGATCGGGGTCGTGTGGGCGGCCGCGGGATCGTCGGGCGTCCTGCTGCACACCGCGGTGGGAGCCATCTCCGGGCGGATCGCCTGGCACCTGGCTCTGGGCCTGGGCATCGCGTTGTCGCTGGCCACCCCGGGCAGCCTCTGGCGGCCGCCGGTGCGGCCGGGACAGGGGACCATCCTCGGATACGTCGGGGTCATGGCGATGGTGGCTCTGGTCACCTTCGTGTTGGCCCTCACTGCGGCCGGGCTCGGCGCCACCGCCGTGCCCCTGGTTCAGCTCCAGCGTCTCACGGGGGGCGGGGCCACGCTGGGGTGGGTGACCCTGGCCGCCACCACCGCCCTGGTCGGTGCCGGATGGCTGAGGTGGCGTCACCTGAGCCCGATGCAACGCTGGATCCTGCCAACGGCCGCCGCTGCGACGTGCGGATTGCTGCTGACGCAGCTCGGGGGTGGCGCGCTCTCTCTGGGCGCGATCCTGGGCCGGGTCGAGACCGCGATGGGGCTCCTGGTCGCCATCCTGGCCATCGGGGCGAGGCTCCACTCACGCGACCACCAACAGCTGCTGATCGAGGTCTCGGAGCGGCAGGCCCTGAGGAACCTGGCCGGACCGACCCCGGCTCCGGAGTCGCCGGACCGCGTCGCCCTGCAGATCTGCCGGGAGTTCGTGCAGCTGCGCGGAGCCGCCATCGCTCAGGTGATCTCGCTCTCCGGGTCCGGTCCCGCCATCCCCCTGGTCAGCTATCCCCGAGCGCCAGCGGAGTTCCCGGCCACCACCTACTGCGGGCTGCCGGACGCACGCACCAGCGACCTGCGCGAGCGCGCGCGGGGAGCCCCCTGGATCGAACGCTGCGCAGACGCGCGGCGACGGGCGGAGGAGCCGGAGCTACAGGAGTACTGGTCGGCGTTCATCAGCCTGGGCATCCCCGCCTTCGCCTACGCCCCCATCCGCCAGGGAAACCGCGTGCTGGGGATCCTGGTCGCCGGAGTCCGGGAGCCGGATCCCGAGGCGGCCGGCAAGCTCCTCGCCGGATTGCTGCCCAGCCTGGAGGACTTCGCCTCCGTCGCCGGGCGCCGGCTGGCTAACCTCCTGATCTCCCCTTCCACCGCGAACGGGGGTGCTGAGGTTGTGCTCCGGCACCTGAACGACGGCAGCTATCACCCGGTGTTCCAGCCGATCGTGGACATGGGGACGGGGGCGATCCGCGGCTACGAGGCGCTGACCCGGTTCAGCGGCCAACTGCCACCCGACCGGGTCTTCGGCACGGCCCGGGAGCACGGGCTGCACGAGCGGCTCGAGCTGGCGACCCTGGATCGGGCGGTGAGGGACGGAGAGCGCCTCCTGATGGAGGGACAGTACCTCTCGGTCAACATCTCCCCCGACGTCCTGGTGGCGCACCAGGAGCTGCTCGCGGAGGGACGACGCCAGTGGCGATACGGGGCGGTCGTGGAGGTTACTGAGCACGACCAGATCGACGACTACGCCGCCGTCCGAGCGGCGATGGCGAGGCTCGGCCCAGCCACGAGGTTGGCCGTCGACGACGCCGGCGCCGGCTACGCCAGCCTCCGCCACATCCTGGAGCTCAACCCGGACTTCGTGAAGCTGGACATCTACCTGGTCCAGGCGATGCTGCGGGACCGTGCCCACGAGGCGATGGTGGCGGGCATCCAGCACTTCGCGGAGCGCAGCGGATGCGCCCTCGTGGCAGAGGGGGTGGAGACCGAGGCCAGCCGCGAGCACCTGCTCTCGCTGGGGATCCAGCTGGGTCAGGGTTACCTGTTCGCCCGCCCCAAGCCGCTCTCCGCGCTGCGGCCTCGGCGCGAGCTGGGCGTCCCCTCACCGGCGTAAACAGGGCCGAGGCGGGCGTCCCCGCTCCACCGTCGACCGGCCCGGCGAGCGACGTCGGGGCCCGGAGTGATCCCGTCATGGTTTGCCAATCCCCTTAGACTTGACACAACCTTTAGTTTTAGACTAATGTCTTAGGAAAACTGATAGTTGTCGCAAGGTTAACTAAAGGAAAGGAGCGGAAGACTTCCATGTCCCAGACTCGGCCCTCGATCCAGCTCTCCCAGCGGGCTCGGCTCGCCATCGTCGGAGCCGTCATGCTCGGGCTGTTCCTGAGCGCCCTCGACCAGACCGTGGTGGGCACCGCGCTGCCGACGATCGTCACCGACCTGGGCGGCAACAGCCTGTACGTCTGGGTCGTCACCGCCTACCTGCTGACCAGCACCGTCACCATCCCGATCTACGGCAAGCTCTCCGACATCTTCGGGCGCAAGATCATGCTCATCATCGGGATATCCCTGTTCCTGGTCGGCTCGGCGCTCTCCGGACTCTCCCAGAACATGGCCGAGCTAATCCTCTTCAGAGGCCTCCAAGGGCTCGGTGCCGGAGCGCTCTTCCCGATCTCCCTGGCGGTCATCGGAGACCTCTTCACCCCCCGGGAGCGCGGCAAGTACCAGGGGTTCTTCGGGGCTGTCTTCGGGCTGGCGTTTTTGGTGGGACCGTTCCTGGGCGGGTTCATCACCGACAACATCAGCTGGCACTGGGTCTTCTACGTCAACGTCCCGATCGGAATCGTGGCGCTGGCGGTGATCTCCTCGATCCTGCCCAACCACCGCAGCGACGGGCCGCGGCCCTCGATCGACTACTGGGGAACCCTGGTCTTCACCGCGGCCGTCATCCCGCTGCTCATCGGGCTCACCGAGAAGGGGCTGACCACCGCCTCCGGGCAGACCATCGGCTGGCTCGACTGGCGGGTCGGCGGATTGCTGGCGCTGGCCGGGGTGCTGGGGGCGGTGTTCATCTTCATCGAGAGCCGGGTGGCAGAGCCGATCGTGCCACTCGGGCTGTTCCGGGTGCGGACCTACGCCGCCTCCCAGGCAGCCATGTTCCTGCTGTCCTTCGGGTTCTTCATCGGGGTGATCTTCCTGCCCCGCTATTTCCAGGCCGTGCGCGACATCAGCGCCACCGCCTCCGGCTACATGCTCTGGCCGCTGCTCCTGGGCCTCATGGGCACCAGTGTCGTGGCCGGGCTGGTGATCAGCCGCACCGGGCGCTACAAGCTGCTGCTGGTGGGCGCCATGGTGGTCTCCACCATCGGGATGCTGCTGATGACCCAGCTCTCCGCCACGGTAGGCGACTGGAGCCTCTGGGGCTGGATGCTGGTGATGGGCGTGGGCATCGGCCCCTCCATGTCGGGATACACGGTCGTGGTCCAGAATGCGGTGCCGCAGAGCGCCATCGGCGTCGCCACCAGCAACCTCACCTTCTTCCGGCAGGTGGGTGGATCGGTGGGGCTGGCGGTGGCAGGGACCTACCTGGCTTCGACGTTCACCACCCAGCTCCCTCGCAACCTCGCCAGAGCGGGGGTTCCGAGGGCGCTCACCCAGCACTTTCAGGCGGGTGGCGAGTCGAGCCTGACCGGGGTGGGCAACCTCGCCTCCCAGCTGGCGCACGTGCTGCCCCCGGCATTGCAGCACTTCATCCCCGCGATCGTCTTCGCGATCCACCAGAGCCTGGCCCAGGCGATCGGGGGCAGCTTCTGGCTGGGCGTGGTTGCGTCAGGGCTCGCAGTCGTGGCCGCCCTCTACATGAAGGAGGTCCCGCTTCGGACCTCGCTCGCCCCGGTGGCCGTCGAGGTGGAGCTCGAGGCCGTCGACCCGGAGCCGGTGGCGGTGCCTTGAGTCAGCCGTCCAGCTCGGTTGCCGGAGAGCTTGAGACCAGTCGCGCGGAGCTGCTGGGCCGCGCCCTCAACTCCCTGGATCGAATCTCCTCCAAACATTGGCGCAAGGGACCCGGGGCGTCCTTCGCCCGCAAGGACCTCTCCTTCGGGCAGATGCATGTGATCATGCTGCTGCACCAGCTGGGCCCGATGACGGTGGGACAGATGGCGGAGATGCTGGCAGTCTCCATGCCTTCGGTGAGCTCGATGCTGGACCGGCTGGAGGAGCACTCCCTGGTGGAGCGCCATCGCGACGAGGCGGACCGGCGCCTGGTCCACGTCCGGCTGACCGACCGCGGCCGGGCCGAGGCGGAGGAGGCGGCGGGTTTCCGCCGGGGGGCGATCGAAAAGGTTCTGCAGCGGTTCTCGGACCCGGAGCTGCGGGCGCTGCTGACCGTGGTCGAGGCCGTGGAGCGGACGATCGGCTGCCTGGATCAGGCGGACTGAGCGCCGGGGGGCCGGGCGGTCGCGATCCGATTGCCGCCCCGCCTCTTCACCGAGTACATCGCGGCGTCGGCCGCGGAGAGCAGCTGGAGCAGCGACCTCCCGTGGTCGGGGTACCTCGCGAGCCCGGCGGACGCGGTCACGCGCGGGACCGGGCAGCCGTCCGGCAGGACGATCCGGGCAAGGCGCCGGCGCAGCTCCCGCCAGACCCGCCCCGCTCCCTCCCTGCCCGCCTGGTGCAGGAGGAGGACGAACTCCTCACCGCCGTAGCGGACTCCGACGTCGTCCGCCCTCACCGAGTCCTGGATCGCCCGCCCCACCGCGCGCAGCACCGAGTCGCCGGTGCCGTGACCCGCGAAGTCGTTGACCAGCTTGAACTTGTCCAGGTCCAGCATCACCAGCGCCAGCGGGCGCTGCTCGCGCTCCGCCAGCGCCAGCTCGCGCCGCCCGGAGTCGCGCAGCCAGCGGCTGTTGCGCAGGCCGGTCAGCGAGTCGGTGATGGCGTTCTCCGCCTGCTCCGAGTAGAGTTCGGCGCTGTGCCAGGCGGCCGCGAGCATGTGCCCCACCAGGCTGGCGGTGGTGAGCTCGGCGGGGCTGAACGCTCCAGTGCGGAAGCGCACCAGATTCAGGATCCCCAGGCGGCGGTCCGCCGCAACCAGCGGGACCAGCAGCATCGACTCCTCGTCGGCTCTGGTCCCGGGCAGGTGTCCCGCCGCCGGGTGGGCCTCGGCGTCGTTCACCAGCTGGGGTGTCCCCAGGTCCAAGGCCCACCCGGTGATGCCGGTCCCGATGGCGAACGTGTGGCCCATGACTCCCGCCACGTAGCTGGGCTCGATCGCGGACCTGGCCAACAGGGGGCGGAAGCGCAGGGCGTCCCAGTCGGCCCGATACACCGTCAGCCCGTCGTAGGGGACCAGCCGGGCCAGGTGGTCAGCGGCGAGCTCGAGGATGACGTCCGGCTGGTGCTCGCCCTGCAGCGACCTGGCCGCCTGTCCCAGCTCCTCGGCCACGTCGAAGGGCGGCTTGACCCGTACCAGCCCATCCCCCCCTTCACGAGCCGGTGCGCCCTGAGAGTCCAGACCGGGAGCGACGGCCGCGTCCTGGCTGTCGATGTCCAACAGCACCCGGGGGCACGGGATCTCCACCGCCAGGGGTCCCTCGAGCTCGACGGGGCGCCCCAGCAGCGGGCCGGACCCGTAGGCCACGCCGAGTTCGAGCAGCACCGCCACCTCCTGGTCCTGAGACACGTCGCCGGCCACGAGCCGGCTGCCGATGCTGCCGGCGAACAGCGACAGGCCGCGCATGACTGCGGCGTAGCCCTCGCCATGGGCGAGCCCATGGACCAGGCTGGCGTCGAGGTGGAGGAACTCCGGCAGCACGCGGGCCAGGCTGGCAATCGGGGTTCGGCTCTCCCCGATGTCCAGAAAGGCGACCTTGAAGCCATGGAGCCGGAGATCGAACGCGAGATCCGCAGTCGGGACCACGTCGGTGACGTCGTCCGATTCGTTCAACTGCCAGACGACCCGAGTCGCGGGGATGTCGGCGCGGCGGGCAGCGCGCGCCAGCAGAGCAGCGACGCCGCGGCGCTGCCTCCGGTACCCGACCAGACTCATGAGGACGGTGCTCGGGCGGAGCCGCTTGGCGGCTTCGAACTGGGCGTTGAGCAGGGCGTCGTCGAGCCGCTCCAGCAGATCGGCGGCGGCGGCGGCGCGCCAGAAGTCATCAGGGGAGGGCACCGCGTCCAAGCGGGGCAGCCGCCAGCGCAGCTGGTACCCGAGGACCGCCCGATCCGTCAAGCGCAGGATCGGCTCGGCAGTGACTCGCATGGCACCCGGCTCCACAAGCTGCCTGACCGCGGCGCTGGCGGCGGCGGTGACCTCGGGGGAGATCGACTGGCGATCAACCATCAAGCCCGAGTCCGACGTCCATCGGGACTGGCTGGGCTCGTCCACGAATTCAGTCACGGCCATGGCCACCTGGCGATTCTCGGATATGACTCACTGGCTAAGGGACACGATCAGGTCACAGCTCTGTGGTGGCGCGGATGCGGTAGCGGCAGCCCCGGCCAGGTCAGGGTCATCTCGGAGAAGACCAGATGGGCCAACAGCGCCGGGGTCAGAGACCCGGAGCCAACTCGAAGGCAGGTGGTGACCAGTCCCAGCAGGACCCCGCCGCCGACCACGGCCGGGTTTCCCGAGGCGAGCTGGACCGCGGCGTAAACCGCCACCTCGGGCCCGGATTGCAGCAGACCCTGGCTCCCATCCCCCAGCATCGCCTCCCTCCAGAAGAGCTCCTCTCCAACCGCGGCCGGGACCACCAGCAACTCCCTCAGCGCCCGCGGCCGGGAGTCGGTGCAGCGACGCACCTGGCTGAGCCAGCGCCGACCCGGGGAGGAGCGGTTCAGCAGCCGGCCGGTCCCGAACGTGACCAGGTAGGCGCAGAGCCCAGCCATCACTCCTCCGGCGATCCATCCCGGATCCGCTCGCAGCCGGGGCCGGGGCCGTCCCGGGGCGGTCAGAACCCCGGATGACACCAGGGCGGTGGTCATCGCCGCCCAGAACCACCGGGGCTGCCAGAACGCGGCTCGGACCGCGCCCACCTGGACCAGCACCCCCAGCGTTCCGCGCCAACGCAAAGACACCTCATCCTCGCCTCATAAGCCGGTCCAGCGCGGCCGCTCCCGAGAACGCCGCGGAGCGCACGGCCTCCCGAGCGGCCCGGTCCAGTGGAAGGCCACGCTGCCCAGCAACCGTGCCCCGCAGAGGTTTGACGACCGCCACTCTCAGGTCGTCGGGCAGCTCGCGGCGGAGCACCCGGCGGGAGCGCTCCAGGAGCCGGTCGTGACGCCTAGATTCCGAATTAAGATCAAGGGACCGCGGGTGCAGACGCACCGCCGCCCCCGCCAACCTGTGCCCGGGCACCCGGCGCTCGCCCCGGATCAGGAGCGCCTGGGTCCAATCACGCTCCAGCTCGAAGCGATTGGCAAGGTAGGTCAGCTGGGCTCGAAGAGCTGGGTCCGGTGCCAGCGCCGCCCAGGCCGAGTACCAGGGAGCGATCGCGTTGGTGGCGCTGAAGAGCTCCTCCAGGGCCGCCCACGCCCGGGCCGACAGTGTCAGAGGAGCGGCTCTGGTCAATCCCGCGCGGCGCGCGGCGGACCCCACCTCGGGGGTGCTCACGCGCCCACTGCGGATCTCCCTCCCCGCTGCGGCGCGGGCGGCGACGCCCGCCGCCAGATCCGGGATCCAGCCCGGTGGTTTGGTGAAGCCGTAGGTCGAGCGGGGCACCAACACCCGCCACCCCGTCCCCGGCTCCAGTCGTCCGATCCAACCCACCTGCCGGGCCAGCTCGTAGGTGTCGTCGAGCACCCGGACCGCCAGCGACGCTCGCGGGACCGCGCCCGCAGGAAGCCCCCGCTGGTCCCGGACCAGAATCCGCCCGGCGCGATCCTGCCTGACCTGGGCCGGATAGACGAGCGGGGCACCCTGGCCGCCACTGGGAACGGCGAGCACCGAGGGCACCCCGTCAAGGAGCATCTGCCGGCCTCTGCGGTCCAGCGCTCCCGGCTGGAAGTCGCGGTGGCTCGCAGACCCGCGCCCGGAGGCGCCCGATCCCGGCCCCCAGCTCGAGACGCGGCGGAGTTCGAGCCCGTCGGGCCCGAACACACCCACCTCCACCACCCGGACGCGGATGAGAATCCGCCGCCAGTACTGGCGGTAGAGACCTCGCCATCGCAAATCGGACGCGGAGTCGTAGAAGAGCGGCCGCGCGCCCTCTGGGCCGCTCATCAGCTCGAAGAGGGTGGTGAGATTGGTGGTGCCATCCCCCTCCAGGACCTCGGCCTCGCCGCGCACGAGCACCGGCCGATGCTCCGGCTCGTAGCGCAGCAGCGCCACCTTGGGATGGCGCCTGATGTTGCGCACCTTGGCCTGGAAGCCGACCGTGGTGGAGGTCCAGATCTCGCCGCTGGCGGGCAGCAGGCGCGCCCCCGTCGCCGCCAGCACCGGCACGCCCCAGGGATTGACGGTGGCGAGATCCCACTGCAGAAAGCGATCCAGGCGAGCCAGCTCGGGGATGTCGGCGAGTTCGGCGCTGCGCATCGCCGCTACGGTACGGGATATTCTCGGTGCGCCACATGGAAATCTTCGCAGCCGGCAATGCCTGAGGTCCGCCACCGGATCGTGATCCCGGTCAGCCCGGAGGCCGCCTGGGACTTCATCGCCGACGTTCGGCACGCGCCCGAGTGGATGTTCGGGGTCAAGGAGATCACCGGCTCCTCCGCCCCTCCGCTGCGGCGGGGAGACCGGCTCCACATCCGCCTGGTGGCCGGCGGCAAGTTCGCCGACAGCGAGTGGGTCATCGGGGACTGCGAACGGCCCTTCTTGGTCAGCAGCCGGGGCCACGCCATGGGGGCCACGGCCGAGCTCAGGATCGAGTGCCAACCGGTGGGCGCGGGCAGGACCGAGGTCACCCAGCGGCTGCAGTACCGGCTCCCCGGGGGGGCGCTGGGATATCTGGCGGGACGCTTCGGGGTGAGCGGGATCCTGGAGATGCAGGCGCACCGCTCCCTGCAGGCCCTTTTCAATCTCCTGGCGCCGAGCTCGCGCTCCCCAGAGCTTCGGACGACCGACATGGATGCGGAGCCGGGGAAGGCCGGACCGATTTGAACCAGCCGGGCCGCATGCCCACCGGCTGGACCGCCTACTTCGACCAGGCCCTTCCGGAGGATGACGCCACGGTGGCCGGCCGCGCGGGGCTGGATCTGGCGCCGGACCTTTCCCGGGAGGTCCGGGTGGTCCCGCTGCTGACCGCGCCCGGGGTGACGATCGGACCCTCGGTGGCCCGGCGGCAGGGTGTCCTGGAGGCGATCCGGACGATCCCTGGGATCGGTGAGGTGCGCGTTAGCCCCATCGGGGGAACCATCGGGCCCGGCGGCCCGGAGTGGTTGAGCATGCTGATGGTTGCCCGCCTGCCCGACCAGCTCGCCAGACCCCTCGACCTGCTGCTGGCCGTGGTGCAGGGGATCCTGGAGGCGAGGCTTAGCTCCTTGGCGGTCACCCTGACCGCCGGGAGGGTGGCCGGGGCCTGGTGTCCAGGCTTCAGCGACCTCTCGGTCGAGGGGAGGAAGCTGGTCGGAGTCGGATTCAAGCTGACCCGGGAGGTAGGGCTGATGAGAGCGGTGGTCGGGCTCAGCCGGCCCGATGCCCTCTCCCTCACCGCCCTGGGGCTTGCCCACCGTGCCATCGGCGTGGAGATCTCGGCCCAGCACCTCGCCTTTCTGGGAGAGCTGATCGGCCGGCCAGAGCTGGCGCAGGCGGAGGCGATCCCACTCCTGGCCGCCCCGGGCAGGCTGCGTCCTGCGAAGATCTGGGAGTGAAGCCCACCGCCCCCCTGCAACTGGTGTTCGACCCCGCCCCGGTCCTGCACCAGCACGCGCGCCCGATCCGCGTCTTCGACAACCAGCTGCGACGGTTGGTCGATGAGATGTACGTGCGCTGCGAGGAGTGGAACGGGGTGGGGCTGGCGGCGCCCCAGGTGGGGCTCAACCTCCAGCTCGCGGTGATCGTCTACGAGGACCGCAAGTTCGCCATCTGCAATCCTGAGCTGGTGGCGGGCAGCGGGGAGGTAGACGCGATCGAGGGTTGCCTTTCGCTGCCAGGCCGGGCCGGGCTGATTCGCCGCTTTGAGCGGGTGACGGTGCGGTATCGCAACGTCCATGGGCGTGGGGTGGTGCGCTCCTTCGAGGGCTGGCTCGCGCGCATCGTCCAGCACGAGTCGGACCACCTGCAGGGCATGCTCTGCCCTGAGCGGCTGGCCCCAGGGGCGGTGTTCCAGGAGGTCACAGAGGAAGAGGGTACGGAGGAGGCCGGGGCCGGCTGAAGCCGGGTGGGCCGGCGCCGACCCACCCGGCTGCGGTTCTCAGGCGGCCTCGGCGACCTCGTTGACCTCCGCGTCGATGGAGATCTTGATCTCGTCTCCGACCAGTACACCCCCGGTCTCGAGCGCGACGTTCCAGGTGAGCCCGAACTCCTGGCGGCTGATCTTCGTGGTCGCCTCGAAGCCCGCCGCCTTGACCCCATAGGGGCTGGTCTGGATCCCCAGCGAGGTCACATCCAGGCTGACCGGCCGGGTGACGTCCTTGATCGTGAGGTCTCCCTCCACCCGGTAGCGGTCGCCGCCGACGGATTCCACCCGACGGCTCTGGAAGACGATCTCGGGGTACTTCTCTGCGTCCAGGAAGTCCGCGGACACCAGGTGGGCGTTGCGCTGGGGCTCGCGCGTGTCGATGCTGGCCGCCTTGATGACCGCCCGCACCGAGCTCTTGGTGAGGTCGTCGGGGTCGATGTCCACGTCCACCGAGAACTCCTTGAAGTTACCCTTGACGGTGCTGATCATCATGTGGCGCACCGAGAACTCCACTGCCGAATGGGCCATGTCCAGTTTCCAAGCCATCTCCTGCCTCCTGTTCGCTCATCTGGGACTCCCGCGGAGTCATAATTGTTTATACAACTAAATCCTACCACGCAGGTACTTGTCCATGCAATCAACGGTTCCGACCGATACCGGCCTCAGCCCGAGCGTCCTGGCCGCCTGGCAGGCCTTCCTGCGCGCCCACACCCTGGTCACCAGGGCGCTGGAGCGCGAGCTGATGGCGACCCAGCGCCTCCCCCTGGCGGAGTACGACGTGCTGGTGCAGCTGAGTGAAGCTCCGGAGGGTCGCCTGCGGATGGCTCAGCTCGCCGACCGGGTGCTGCTCAGCCGCAGCGGCCTCACCCGCCTCGTGGAACGGTTGGAGGCAGCAGGATTGGTCCGGCGCGAGGTCTGCCCCAGCGACGCCCGCGGCGCCTTCGCGGTGCTGACCGCAGACGGCTGGGCGAGGCTGCGCTCTGCGGCCCGTGACCACCTGCGCTCGGTGCAGGCCCACTTCGGAGATGTCCTAGACTCGGAGGTCATGAACCAGTTGCAGGTGGCGCTGGAGCAGGTGGCCTCCGCCAACCTTCTGGAGTCAGGCGGCGGCTGCCCGGGTCTGCCGGGCCCGACACGGGTTGTGGAGGATGGGAGTGACTGAGCAGGCGGAGCCGAGATGCCCCTTCCCCGGGGCTTCCCCGGATCAGGAGCGGGCTGGAGGATCAGGTGGGGGCTGCCCGGTGCCCCATGACGGCGACTCCGCCGGTTGGGATCGGGAAGCCCACATCGAGGCCATGCGCCGTGCCCAGCAGGGGGCTTCGCGGAGCCACCTGACGCCCGAGCGGGCGCAGGAGATGGCGCTACGAGCGGCCGAGCAGCGGGCCGAGCGCAAGGGGATCGACGAGATCCGGAGCGAGTTCATCGACAGCCTCGGCAAGAAGCTCGGCTACGGCCATCCCCTCAGCGATCGGGGCCAGCTGCCCGAGTTCACCTGGACGCCGGAGGCGGAGCAGCGCCTGGCGGAGGTCCCGGAGTTCTGCCGGGAGTTGACGCGCTGGCGGGTGGAGTGGACCGCCTACAAGCGGGATCTCGGCACCACCATCACACCGGAGATCATGGAGCTGAAGTACCAGATGTGGGGCGAGGTCTCCCACAAGATCCAGCAGCGCCACCGCGACGGCCTGCCCTGGACCGAGGCTGCGCTGCGCCGCTTTGAGCGGGTCCCTGACTTCGTCAAGGGGCAGGTGCTAGAGGCGGTGGAGGGCAATGCTCGCCAGCAGGGTGCCGAGGTCATCGACGACGAGGTCGTGGATCGGGTGGTCGAGCGCTGGTCAACCAGCGGGGACTTTCACGAGGGGCTGTACGGCTTCCGCTGACCGCCTGCGATCGCTTGGGATCAGGGCTCCTCGACCAGACGCTTGGCGGCCTCGGCTATGTCGACCTCGCCGCGCGCCACCGCCTGCAGCAGGCTGAGGGGGCTTTCGGCACTGGGGACCGGGGCGGGGTCGATGCCGAGGCGGTTCAGCATCGCGTCCAGGCGCGCTCGGGCGGTCGGATAGCTGACCCCGAGCTGGCGCTCCAGCGCCTTCATGTTGCCGCGCGAGCTCAAAAAGATCTTCAGCAGTTCGCGGTCCTCGCCCCCCAGGGAGCAGAACTCGCAGGCCTCGAAGTCACCCGAGAGCTCGGTGCCGCAGCCCCGGCAGCTGAGCCGGGTGACCCTCAGGATCTCCCCGCAGACCGGGCACACCCGGGGGGGCCGCCGCTCGATCACCCCTCCTCCACCCAGACCGCCCCGGTGGTCGCCTCGATGTCGAGCCTTCCGGTCCCGGCACCGATCACCTTCTCATGCACCTCGCCGCCCATCGTCCATCCCTCCCCCAGGCCGGGGGCGTCCCCCGGCAGGGAGATCTTGCCCAGGGTGCTGCGGGCCACCACTCTGACGCTGGAGCCGCTCTCCAACCTCACCTTGACGGTCCCGGCCTCGCACCGGATCTGGGAGCTTCCCGAGTCCAGGAGGCCACGGACGGAGACCGTGCCCCAGGTCACGTTCAGGTTGATCGGCTGCGAGAAGCCCTCCACCTTGGCACTGCCCGCCTGGATGTCGGCATTAATCGGGCCCCGCACCCCCTCCACGGTGAGCAGGCCGGCGGCCATCTCCACGTCCAGCGCCAGGCCGGGGTTCATGCGGATGAGGACCGGCTGCAGCGGACTCCCGGAGGCACCCTGTCCGAACGGCAGCCGGTCCGGCCAGCGGAAGGAGAACCATCCGCCGTCGTCCCTTGACGGCATCCCCGTGACCACCATGGCGTCACCCTCCCGGGCCGCGCGGTGGGGGCCCTGGACCACGACGTCCGTGATCTGGGGGTCACCGACGATCTTGGTGGGATGCACCAAGCCAGTGACCTTGATCCTGCGAACCGGCGGCTCCTGGACGGTCACCGCGGTCTGCTGCAACTGAGCGACCCGAGCCGCAGCCTCCTCTGGGGAGATCTCGCCAGCCGCCACCCGGGTCAGCAGCTCCTGGATCGCCTCTTCATTGGCCACACGCCAATTTATAGGCTGTACTTCAAAGAATGTCAAGTTTGTACGCAATAAAGGCAAGGATATACGCCACCATCGCTGGAGACCGACCGACTGGCGACGTCGGCCGCCACGGCAGCAGCCAGGGTGGTTAGGATGCGCTCGTGGGCTCCGAACCAGATGACGTGCCACCGAGCGATCCGGGGATCCCGCCCGTGCCCCGCCTCACCCGCACGGAACGCGTGGTCTGGGCGGTCTACGCCCTGGTGGCCCTGGGACTCATCATCGTCCCGGTCGCGACCCGGAGCTTTTCACTCTCCAACGTGGCCGCCTTCGTCCTCCTGGGGGGTGCGGTGGCGATGAGCTATGGCTGGTTCCGCAGCGGCGTGCTCAGGACGGCGGAATGGCTGCCTGAGGACGAGTACGAGGAGTTCCTGGCCCGGTTGCACGCCCCGTTCGAGCCCTCGGACGACTCCGACTGACGTCGACCCAAACGGCCCGGGCGGCCGGAAGCCCAAGGGAGGTCGCATGGCCGTCGGACACCACCGTGATCGCGCCCGCTCCCTCGGCCCGCTCCACCCCCACCAGCCTCTCGAGATGCAACCCCTCCCGATCCAGCAGGCGCAGCAGCTGAGGGGCCTCATGCTCCGCCACCTCTGAGATCCGCGCGATCGGGGCCAGCAGCTCCGGCCCGAGATCTGCCAGGCACACCAGCTGCCGTGGCGGGCATCCGGCTCCGGGGATCTCGTTGCCGTGCGGGCAGGTGATCGGCCTTCCCAGACGTTCGAACAGTCGTGCCACCAGATCGGCGGAGAAGAAATGGGCGATCCGGCCGGCCTCCAGATCCGCCGCCGCCCAGTCCATGCCCATCTGGTCTGCCAGCCAGCGCTCGACCACCCGGTGGCGCCGGACTATTTCGGAGGCGAGGCTCTCCCCCGCCTCGGTCAGGGAGAGGCTGCGGTCCTCCCCGATCGAGAGATAGCCCCGGTCGCGCATCCGCTGGACCACCCCGGTGACAGTGGGCGCCTGGACCCCGAGCCACTCCGCCAACTTTGACGGGCGGGCAACCTCCCCCTCATGAGCCATGTAGTAGACGGCTTCGAGGTACCGGGAGGTCACCGCCGACAGGTCAGGCGGGGAATTCCGACTTGACGGCAAGTATTTAGCCCCCTATGGTTAGGCATTGCTAAAGACGAGGTGCGTCCGGGCTAACGGGTGGCCTGGCGCAAACCCACCGTCAACGTCAGGAGGACCCCCGTTGCTGCCCACCTTCGTCATTTTCCTACGGGAAGGGGTGGAGGCGAGCATGATCGTGGCCATCCTCCTTGCCTACCTCGCCCGCAGTGGCCACCGAGAGCACTTCCGCGATGTCTACCTCGGGGTCGGAGCCGCCCTCGTGCTCGCCTTCGGGGGAGGGGCCGCCGCGTTCCTTTTGATCCACACCTACGAGGGCTCAAGGGTGCAGACGATCTTCGAGACCGGGACCTTCCTGCTCGCGGCCGGGGTGCTGACCTACATGACCTTCTGGATGCACTCTCACGCCCGCTCGCTGTCGGCGGAGCTGCGGGCCAAAGCCGACTCCGCCATGGGTCGCGGGGCCCGGTGGAGTCTGGCCCTGGTCGCCTTCCAGGCGGTGGGCCGGGAGGGGCTGGAGACGGTCGTCTTCACCCTGGCGATCTTCTTCGCCGCCGCCAACGCCCGGGCCAACTTCGCGGCCTCTATCCCCGCAGCCGCGCTCGGAGCCGGGCTGGGGGTGGCCGGTGCGCTCATGATCGCCTTCGCCATCTACCGGCTGGGGCACCGCCTCAACCTGGGCAGATTCTTCCAGGTGGTCGGCACCCTGTTGATGCTGTTCGCCGCCGGCCTGCTCGCGGACGCGGTCGAGAACCTTCAGCAGCTGGGGTGGCTGCCGTTCCTGACCCACCCTTTGTGGAACACCTCGGCGGGGCTCAGCGAGAGCGGTGCGGTGGGCGACATCCTGCACACCTTCTTGGGCTACGCGGCCCAGCCGACCGGCCTGCAGGTGGGCATCTACCTCGCCTATGTCCTGGCCGCAGTCGGGGGCTTCGTCTGGATCTCGTCCCAGCCCCGCCGCACCCGGGTGTCGCCGCCACCCCCGGCCGACGCTGTCCCCTCATAGACTGGTAGCGGACTTGAGGTCGGCCCCGGCCGGTGGGTTCCGGCGGCTGGGATGGAAGGGGAGCTGAAACATGGATGTCGAGCCTGGGCCACCCGCGCAGGGGGCGTCTATCCCGGTCTGGGAGCGCCGCTTCCGCGCCCCGCGGCTCGACCTGCCCCACTGGGCGCGCGAGCGCCCTGAGCGGGTCGTCTACAGCTCCTCGCGGGGGGGCAGCTGGCAGGGTTGGACCTGGGACATGGAGAGAAGTCGGCACCAGCGGCTCACCCATGGCCCGGTGGGCAACCGCAGCATCGGCATCAGCCCCAGCGGCGAGCATGTCATCTGGTTCGATGACGAGACCGGTGATGAGCGTGGCACGTGGCAGATCGAGCGCTTTCCCAAGGGCGGGCGCCGGGACCTTCTCCCTGGGGTCGCGCCGAGCTGGGAGTCGGGACTCGCCTGGGGCGGGAAGCTGGCCGTGGTGGGGCTGGCGACCGAAGACGGATTCGCGGTCCACATAGCCAGCCCCGATGGGGAGCACCGGCAGATCGTCGACCAGCGCGAGGAGGTGATGGCGGTCGGGCTCAGTCGCGACGACCGATACGCGCTCGTCAGCAGCGCCGACCACGGCGATTCGATCCATCCCGACCTCAAGGTCCTGGACGCCGAGGATGGCAGCCTGGTCGGTCAGCTCCGGGCCGCCGGGACCCGCCACCTCGCAGCCGCGGGTTTCCGCCCGACCGCTGGTGAGCTTTGCGTCGCCATCGACGATGACCGGAGCGGCCATACCAGGCCCTGTCTTTGGTGGCCGCGGCGGCGTAGGGTCGACCAGCTGAAGACCGGCCTGCGCGGCGAGGTGGAGGTGGTCGACTGGTTCGAGGACGGAGTTGCACTTCTGCTCCGGCAGGTGCTGGACGGCCGACACCACCTCTGGCGGCTGGATCTGGATCCCGTGCAGCTGACCCGGATCGACGGCCCCCGAGGCACGGTCGAGGCCGGGGTGCGCCCCGACGGCGCGGTATGGGCGCTATGCCAGAGCGCGGCCCGGGCCGCCCGTCTGCTCCAGCTTCCCGCCGGTGACGAGGTGCTGCGCGTTCCTGGCCGCCGGCCCCCAAGAGCCACCCCGCTGCGCAGCTGGCGCTTCCCGACCGAGGGCGGCCGGATCATCCACGGCCTGCTGGCCGTCCCCCCGGGTTCCGCCCCGCACCCGACGGTGATCTGGGTGCATGGAGGCCCCCACTGGCATCTGGACGACTCCTACTCACCGGCGATGGCAGCGCTGGTCGACCGGGGCCTGTTGGTCGCAGCGCCCAACTACCGCGGCAGCACCGGATACGGGAGGGAGCATCTCGACCTCCTCAATGGCAACCCCGGCTTTCCCGAGGTGGCCGACGTAGCGCATGGGGTGGCCGATCTGGTGACCAGAGGTCTGGCCGATCCCGCCCGGGTCGTGTTGATGGGCGCATCCTGGGGCGGCTACATCACCCTGCTCGGCCTGGGCCTGCATCCCGAGCTCTTCGCGGCAGGGATTGCGCGGGTGCCGGTGGCCGACTACGAGCTCGCCTTCTTCGAGGAGTCAGAGCCCCTCCAGGCGATGGATCGAGCGCTGTTCGGAGGTGACCCCAAGCAGGTCCCCGAGCTCTTCAGGGAGCGCTCTCCTCTGACCTACGCCGACCGGGTGCGGGCCCCCCTGCTGATCCAGGCCGGCGAGAACGACAGCCGCTGCCCCTACCACCAGGTGGAGGTGTATGTCGAGCGGCTCCGGGAGCTGGGCAAACCCGTCACCTTCCACCACTACCCCGCCGGGCACAGCGCCATGGTGGTCGACCAGGATGTCGCCCTCACCGCCCAGGCGCTGGACTTCCTGCAGCGCGTGCTGCCCGACTGATCCCGCCCTCGGCGCTACCCGGCATCGAGGAAGCGCGCAGACTGAGCCACCTCCTTGATGTGCCAGACGGCGTCGTGGACATCGACGAACCTGGTCGTGGGGGCGGCCAGACCGAGGCGGAGCCGGTCCGGCGCCCGGAAGTCAGCCACCACCGACCCCTCCTCGATCAGGGCCCTGCAGATGCGCTCCGCCTGGGGATGCCCGAGCGATACCTGGGACCCGCGACGGTCAGGCGCCGGTGGGCTCATCAGTCGGAAACCCAGAGGAGCGAGCCAGGCCTGATAGCGGTCGATGAGGAGCTCGCTGAGCCTGACGCTCTTGGCCCGGATCTCGTTGATTCCGATCTCCGCCAGCAGCCTCACCCCCTCCTCCACCATCGCGATCCCCACCACCTGTGGAGACCCGCTCTGGAACCGGCCGATGCCAGGGACCGGATTGTACCCCTGGCCCATGGCGAATTGGTCCTGCTGCCCGAACCAGCCCCAGATCGGTTGGCGCAGACTGAGCTGCAGCTCCCGGCGTACGTAGAGCAGGGCTGGGGAACCGGGCCCGCCGTTCAGGTACTTGTACGTGCAGCCTGCGGCCAGGTCGGTGCCCGACCGATCCAGCTCCACCGGCACCGCGCCCACCGAGTGGCAGAGGTCCCAGAGCACGAGCGCCCCCGCCTCGTGGGCCAACCGGTTGATCCCTTCCATGTCCGCCAGCGCCCCCGAGCGATAGTCGACGTGGGACAGGCTCACCAGCGCGGTGGTGGGGCCAAGGTGCGACGCCAGCGCCTCCGGGGTGGGGCCGTCGACCTCGGAGAAGTCGACGAGCCGCAGGGTCATCCCCCGCGCTTGGGCGAGCCCCTCCAGCAGGTACCGATCGGTCGGGAAGTTGCCGCGATCGGAGACGATCACGGAGCGCTCGGGGCGGGCGTCCAGCGCCGCGGTGGCGAGCTTGTAGAGATTGACGGTCGTGGCATCGCTGACCACGGTCTGGCCCGCGGCCGCCCCCAGCAGCGCCTCCCCGACCAGGTCCCCAACCCGGGTCGGCAGGTCGATCCAGGCGTCCCATGCCCGCACCAGCTTGCCGGCCCACTCCTCGTGGAGCAGGCGCTCAACGCGTTCAACCGTACTTCGGGGGGGCATGCCCAGCGAGTTGCCATCGAGGTAGATGGGCCGATCCCCAGTTCTGAGGAAGCGATCACGGGCCCAGGCGATGGGGTCCTCCTGATCCAGCCGCACCGCCTCCGCGCGCGAACCCGCCTCAGCCACCGCGCAGGTGCCCGCGGGCTCTCGACTCGGTCACCGGTCCACGCGCTCCAGGGTGGCGGCGACGTGAGCGACCGGGACGCCGCCTCCGACTGCGATGTCGACCCGGTCGTGGAGGTGGCCCTGACGCCAGATGAGGCTGCGTCTGGTCTTGGAGAGCGGTCGCGCCCGCGGAGCCACCCCCAGATGGACCAGCTCCAGCTCAAGCGCATGGTCCCGCAACCGGCCGCGGTGCACCTCGGTGTATCCCGCCGGGATCGCCACCACCAGCTCGGCCTCACCGTCTTCGAACAGGCGCAGGAACCCGAGCTCGGAGTGACTGAGGGCACCGGAAGGCACCTCGACGGTGCGCTGGATGAGGCGGATCAGAGCCCGCTCCGGGATCTGCTCAAGGGTGAGGTCCTCGCGGTACTCGAACCGGCTGCCGGGATCCCACAGCCCGATTCCTCGCCCCGACCAGTGGCCGACCAGGAAGGAAAACGGGCGCACGATCTCCTCGATTGAGGCAGCGGTCATGGAGATGACCTTAGGGACAGCATCCGGCAGCGTCAAGCGGGCTATCACCGCTGGCGACGGATCTGCCAGTACCCGCGGCGCCCCGGGGAGCGGCCAGGATCGAGATTGCGGGCCAGAGCCAGCACTGGCCCGAGCTACCCTGGGGAGGATGGAGATCAAGCTGCCCTCACGATCCGACCTGCTCTGGCTGCTGGCCTCGGGTCTGCCCCCGGCGGGGCCGTTCCCAATCTCCTCCACCGAGCCCGACCGTGGTCTGTTCGGACCGGGCACCGTGACCTGGCGGGTGATGCGGGAGCCGATGTTGCTGCTGGGAGCCTCGCGGGCCCTGCTCATGCAGGTGGCCCATCCGCTGGTGGCGCAGGGCGCACTGGACCACAGCGACTTCACCGCCGACCCGGTGGGGCGTTTCCAGCGCACCGTCGCCTGGGTTACCAGCGTGGTGTTCGGCACCGAGGAGGAGGCGCTGGCGGCTACCAGGACGGTCAACCGCATGCACCGAAAGGTGGAGGGAACCCTGCCGGCGGACCATGCGACCGCCAGCTGGTCCGCCGGGGCCGCCTACCGAGCCCGCGACCCCGACCTCCTGCTGTGGGTGCATGCCACCCTGGTCGACTCGATGCTGGACACCCACGACAAGCTCATCGGGGGGCTCAGCCAGCGCCAGCGCGACCGCTTCGTGCGAGAGTGGGACGCCGTGCTCAAGATCATGGGGATGGCGTCGGGCACCGGCTGGTCCGGGGTGGCCGAGATGCGGGGATGGATAGATTCCCAGATCGGCTCCGGCGTTGCCCTGCCGGGGGCCGGCTCACGGTCGGTGGCGGAGGTGATCCTGGTTCCGCGGCTGGGAATGCGTGGCCCCAAGGGGCTGGCGGAGCTCACCGGCTTCATCACCGCGGGCCTGCTTCCAGAGGTGATCAGGCGGCACTACCGGATTCGTTGGAGCCCCGCCCACGAAGCCGCCCACCAGGCGCTGAGGATCTGGTTGCGATCGACCAAGACGGTGTTTCCGCGGCCGATGCGCGTCTCGCCGGTCTACGAGTTCGCGGTCGCCCGGACCGCTGGTGAGCTGGACCGGCACCCGACGCTCCTGATGAATTTGGTGAGGCAACCCCGCCTGGCCTGAGGTCTCAGGTCAAATCCCAGCTCACTATGGCGGGCACTCCGTGCTCCTCGCCGAGCACGGAGATGGACGCCACGGCCAGGACCAGGTGGCGGCAGCACGTGACCGGCACACCCAGGTAGGCGGCGGTGATGGCGCGGAGGATATGCCCGTGTCCGAAGAGGACCGAGTCACCATCGCTGGGGAGGTCAAGGCCGGCCAGCAGCCGAGCGGCCCGACCCAGCGCTTGCTGAGGAGTCTCGCCACCGGGGCAGCCGTCGCGCCACAGCTCCCAGCCCGGCTGCAGCGTCTCGATCTCCGCTGTGGTCAGGCCCTCATACTCTCCGTAGTCGTACTCGCGGAGTTGGGGTGCGATCTCGATCTGGCCCTCGAAGCCGGCCAGCTCTGCGGTCCGGCGGGCCCGCTGCAGCGGGCTCGAAACCACCCGGGCGAACTCCAGCCCCGTCAGACGACCGGCCAGGGCCCGTGCCTGCTTCTCCCCCTCGGCGGTCAGAGCCACATCAGTGGTGCCGGTATGACGCCGGCTCTCGGTCCAAGCGGTGGCGCCGTGGCGGATGAGGTAGATGGACACTCCCACTGAGTCTAGGGAGCGCCAGCCGGCTTCGAGGGTCGCCGGTATACTGGGGCACCTCGGGAAGTAGCTCAGTCAGGTTAGAGTGCACGGTTCGGGACCGTGAGGTCGGCGGTTCGAATCCGCCCTTCCCGACCAGGGCCAACCAGAGCCCCGGTGTGTGAGACGGCCACGCTGTAGTCACATCTGCCCCGGTCGGTTCGGCAGCTTGGCCACCGAGGCGACCGCTACGGCCACGCTCAGCAGACCAAGAGTTGCTTCGCAGCGCGGAGAGGGACACTCAAGCCGCGGCACGAGACATCGCCAAACGGTGGCTTCGTACCGACGGCGGTGAGATCAGGCGGGGATCGAGCCAGGACGACACCGTCGTGGTGACCAGGAACGGTGCCCCAGCGGGAGAGGCGCCGCCCGTGCCGTTGCGCCGCTTCGTGCTCGCGGATGCCGCAATCGCCATGCTCCGCCAAGCTCCGGGTATCGATCTGACCCGGCTTGGGGCCGACCTCGACAGCGTGGTGTCGCAGGACCCCCGCGCGCGCGCCTGACGCCCAACCTGCCCCGTGTGACTCATCGACACCTTCTCCTTCATCGATCTTGACCGGTCCTGTGCAGGGCACCTCCCCCTCAAGCCGACGGTCACCGCGATCCCCCGCGGCGGAACTCGCCGCCGTGGCTCACGCGACCGGCGACCCCGCCTAGAGAGCGCGCCGACAGGGTCGGTCGCAGTAGCCGGAAGCCGTCTTCGACTTCCCGCCTGGCGAGGGAGGGTGGGCTGGAGCGTCTGGTCGAATCTGACCAGCTGAGTCAGCCAAGGAGCGCGGAACTCCGGCATCGCATGTCCTCACGGCAGCTGCCTCGGGTGCCTCCCTCCCCCGGGCCCCCGGTCCGCAGTCGCCACCCGAAGCGCTTTGAGGGCCGTCGACAGCTCCTCGAAGTCGCCGCGGCCTGTTCCACCCGCCGCCTGCGTCCTGCCCTCGGGGAGGAGCTCCGGCGGGCCTCCGGAGGCATGGAGATGCCGGTGCAGCCGACCGCGCCCCGGCCCCGCCACGGGGTTCAGCGTGAACGCGGGCGTGGGGTGCGGCTCCCGACCGCAGGCCCATCCATCCGAGCGCCCGCCAGCTGAACCGGCGAGCTGAGGTCGGGGACCGTGACGGACCCGCTACTCCCCCATCACACGATCCCGCAAGCTCCGACCGTAGACTCCGCCACAAGCCGATGTCAATGCCAAGCCCGGCGCGCCGGATGGACCCAGGTCGACAGCCTACAGCTGCCGAGCTCGACGCCATCCTCGGGGAGCTGTTCGAGCAGGCAACACTCCCCATGGCCGTGATCGGCTTCGATCACCTCCTAAAGCGGGTGAACGCCGCCTACTGCCAGCTCCTGCAGCGCCGCCCCTCCGAGCTTCTGGGTACCCATATCCTCGAGCTCACCCACCCCGAGGACCGCAGGGCGAGCCAGATCGCCTCCTGGCGCGCGCGGCGAGGCCGGCCGGCTCGCAGCATTCCCAAGCGCTACCTGCTGCCCGACGGCGGCTGGGTCTGGGCGCGGATCACCACCATCCTGCTCCGGGATCACGCCGGAGAGCCGCTCTGCGTCCTCACCCAGGCGGAGGATGCCAGCCAGGAGGAACGCCTTAGGCGCCAGGTGCTGCAGCTGAGTCAGATCCAGCTGGCCCTTGCCGAGAGCAGCGAGGCGATGCTGCGGGCCCAGAGCGTGCAGGAGCTGTGGGAGAAGACCTGCCGGATCGCGGTCGAGCGGGGTGGTCTCGACATGGCCTGGGTCGGCCGGATCCGAGAGGACGGCACGGTGGTCCCGGATGTGCACTGGGGCTCCCGGGATGAGTACCTGCAGACCCTAAGGACCTCCGTCCGCGCGGATGACCCGGAGGGACAGGGCCCCGTGGGAGTGGCGGTGCGCTCGGGGGCCCCGGCCGTGTTCCAGGACATCCTGGGAGATTCGCGCTTCGCCCCCTGGCGGGACCGGGCGATCAGAGCGGGTTTCGGGGCGTGGCTGCCTTCCCGATGAGACACGGCGGAGCTCCAGCCGGAGTGCTGGCGGTCCACGTGGCCCAGCCCAACTTCTTCGACCCCGAGACCACCGAGCTGCTGGAGCGGCTGGCGAACACCCTCGAGTACGCGTGGGAGGCCTTCGGGCTTCGCGCCCGGGCGGAACGCTCAGCGCGGGAGGTGGCCGACAGCCTCGACCGCTTCCAGCACGTGTTCCAGAGCAGCAGCATCGCGATCTGCATCACCGACCTGGAGATGAACATGCTCCAGCTGAACCAAGCGATGTGTGATCTGCTTCAGAGTGCGGAGGAGCCGCTGCTGCAGCGGAGCCTCCTCGAGTTCGTGGCAGATGCACAACGAGAACAGGTGGTGCTGAACGCGCGCCCCCTCGTGGACCTGCGGAGGGAGTACATCCCGGCGTGGGAGCTGGCGATGCTCACGACCAGCGGCCTGCCACTGCGAGTCCGCATCTCCGCCAACGCGATGCCGGAGTCCGCCACCCGCGGCAGATATCTGGTCTGGCAGGCTCAGGATGTCACCGCCCAGCGCCAGGCCGAGGAGCTTGCGGACCGCCGGACCGCCCAGCAGGCGGCCGTGGCGGACCTGGGCAGGATGGCGCTGCAGACTGCCGACGTGAAGGCGCTGAGCCAGGACTGCGCCACCCTGATGGCGCAGCATCTGGGGACGGACAAGGCCTCGGTGCTGCGCTGGAACCCAGCCCACGAGTCCTTCCTGGTTACCTCGGGGGTGGGCTGGGAACCGGGGGTGGTGGGGGGAGCCCTGATCCCCGGCGGCAAGGGCTCGCTTTCGGGGTTCGCCCTGACGTCCCAGGCCCCGGTCATAGTCGCCGACACCACCACCGAGGCCCGGTTCGATGCCACGGCACTAACCCGCGACTTCGGGGTCAGGTCGGCGCTGGCGGTTCCGATCTGGACCGGGGAGCGGTACTACGGCGTGCTGGCCGCCTTCACCTCCCACGTGCATACCTTCAGTCCGGACGAGATCAACTTCGCCGAGGGGATCGCCAACGTGCTGGGGGCCGCCATCGCCAGATCGGAGGCGGAGATCGCCATCCAGCGCCAGGCGCTTCACGACTCTCTGACCGGCCTTCCCAACCGGGTCCTCCTTCTGGATCGGATCGGCCTCAGCCTGGAACGGATGCGCCGCGACCGCCAGCCGATCGCGGTCATGTTCCTCGACATCGACCGCTTCAAGATGGTCAACGACAGCATGGGCCACGCGGTCGGGGACGAGGTCCTGCGCGCGGTGGCGCGCCGCCTGACCAACTCTCTTCGCCCCACCGACACCATCGCCAGGGTCGGGGGGGATGAGTTCGTCATCCTCTGCGACGACCTCGACTCGGAAGCCGCCGCCACCCTCATGGCGGACCGCCTGGTGAGAGTCGTGGAAGCGCCCATCTCAATCGAGGATCGCGAGGTCGTGGTCACCGCCAGCATCGGGCTGGTGATCACCGGCGACGAGGATCAGGGGCCGGAGGTGCTGCTCCGAGACTCCGACATCGCCATGTACCACGCCAAGTCAGCCGGGGGTCGGCGGTCGGTACCCTTCGCGCCCGAGATGGCGGAGGTCTTCGGCGAGCGCATCAAGGTCGAGGTGGAGCTACACCACGCGCTCGAGCGGAACCAGTTGGTCGTCCACTACCAACCCGCAGTCAGCCTCCGCTCGGGCGAGATTGTCGGCGCAGAGGCCCTGGTGCGCTGGAACCATCCGGTGAGAGGCATGGTCCCGCCGGCCCAGTTCATCCCCCTCGCCGAGGAGACCGGGACCATCCACGAGATCGGGGCATGGGTGCTAAGGCAGGCGTGCCACGCCGCCCGCAGATGGAGTGACCTGCGCCCAGGCAGCCGCTTCTCGATCTCCGTCAACGTGTCGGCACGCCAGCTCCAGACCGCCGATCTGGCCCATCAGGTGGCGGCCATCCTGGACGATGCGCGCCTGCCGCCTGCGCAACTCTGCGTCGAGATCACCGAGACCGCGGTGCTGGCGGACTCGCTCACGGCCATCTCCGGCATCGGCGCGCTGCGCGAGCTGGGAGTTTCGATCTCGGTGGACGACTTCGGGACCGGCTACTCCTCGGTGTCCCATCTCAAGCGCTTCCAGCTGCAGGAGCTCAAGATCGACAAGTCCTTCATCGATGGGATCACCGAGAATCCCAAGGATGCGGCGATCGTCGGCGGCCTGATCCAGCTGGCCCACTCCGTCGGGCTGTGGGTGGCGGCGGAGGGGGTGGAGACCGCGCCCCAGCGCCGGGCGCTGGAGGAACTGGGCTGTGACGTTGCCCAGGGCTATCTCATGTCCCGGCCAGTACCGGAGCAGGAGTTCGAGCGACTCTGGGTCGGCGCCGCCCGTCTCTGAAGGGCGACCAACGGCGAGCCCTACTCCCCCACCTCCTACCTGTCACATTAGGCCGAGCTCGTCCAGCCCCCGCAACAGTTGGCTGACCACCGCGGGGTCGCAGGCGACGTCGATCACGAAGGGATTGCCCGTCCGGGCGGCGGTGAAGGCCCTGGTGAGAGCGGGATCCAGCTCCTCGCGGCGGGTGACGCGTTCTCCCTGAGCTCCCAGGCCCACGGCCAGGGCCGCATGGTCGACCGCTCCGGCGGGGTCTCTCCTGGAACTTCCCGGTCCCCTCCACACCCCGTTGTTGACCACCACCGCCACCATCCCGATCCGCTGCCGCGCGGCGGTGTCGAGTTCCATCGCGGCGAATCCAAAAGCACCATCCCCGGTGAACAGGACCATCGGCTCCTGGGGCCGGGCCATCCCCGCGGCGATCGCGAACGGCAGACCCACCCCCAGGGTGCCCATCGATGACCCGATCAGCATGTTGGACCCGGGTCGATGCGCCCGCGAGAATGCGATCCCCCAGGTCACGCTGTCACCGCCGTCGGAGATCCAGGTCCCACCACCTTCAGCTTCGAAGCGCGCGGCCACCTGACGGGCCACCCAGCCGGCCCCGACGGCAGAGCCGTCGCCCTCTGCCTCGGCTGCCCACATCTCCCGGCTGCCCGCGCTCAGGGTGGCGGCAGCCGCCCGCCAGCCGCTCCAGCGTTCGGCCGACGACTTGAGATCGGCGCCCAGTGCCGCCAGGGTGGCTCCGACATCGCCGAGCAGCCCGAGGGTGGGCTCCCGCGCGCCTCCCAGGTTCTCCGGACGGAGGTCTACCTGGACAATGACCTGCTCCTCCCCGAACAGGGGCGGCCTGCCGTAGATCAGGTTGCCGTTGAAGCGGGACCCCACCACCAGCGCCAGGTCGGCGCTGGCAAGGGCGGCCCCGCCATGGACCAGACTCCCCAGGCAGTTGGGATGCTCGTCGTCCAGCAGGCCGCGGGCGGCGCTGGTGGTGGTGACAGGGACACCGGTCAACTCCGTGAAGTCCCGCAGGGCATCGCCCGATTGGGAGAAGAACGCACCCGAGCCCGCCACAACCAGCGGCCTCTCGGCGCGGCGCAGAAGATCCGACGCCTGCGCCAGCGTGCGCGCGTCGGGGACCGACTTGGAGATGGGCGCCAGCGTAGGGGGCAGCGAATCGCCCACCTCCGCCTCGAGCACATCCTCGGGTATCTCCAGGTAGGCAACCCCGGGCGCGCCCCGGACCGCGTGCCGATACGCCTCCACCACGTATTCCGCCGTGCGCTCCGGGGCCAGGCACTCGGCGCTCCACTTGACCACGCCCGCCACAACTCGCAGCTGCTCCAGATCCTGCACCGCGCCCCGGCCGCGCTTGCCGAGCGCCGTGCGTCCGGCCACGATCACAACTGGAGCCCCCGCGGCATTGGCCTCCACGATTCCGGGCAGCGCATTGGCCAGCCCCGGCCCGGCCGTCACCATCGCGAAGCCGCAGCCTGCGGTGGCCAGCGCCCATCCCTCGGCCATCAGCACGGCATTCTCCTCGTGACGCACCGATACCACGCGGGCGCCGGCCGTGCGGACCTCGTCCAGGAGCGCGCCGATGTGGCTGCCGGGAAGGGTGAAGAGCACCTGCATGCCCACGCTGTGGAGCGCCCGCGCCGCCAGCTGGGCTCCGGTCCGTCGGCCATCCTGCATGCTCATCTCCCGGCTTGTCCACCAACGCGGCGACTGCGACAATGCCGCACCGTCACCAGGATCGGGCCTTTAGAGCTCCGATCGCACCCGGGAAAGCAGGGGCGACCGGCGACGGTATTCACGCTGGCGTCCAGCCGCGGGCACGAGGAGGCCGCCTGGGATCAAGATGTCCTGGTGCAGGATCTCTTCGCCGACGAGCAGCCGTCGGGCCCATCCTCAGGGGTGGCCGCCAGCCCAGCGGTAGAGGAAGAGCGCGCCGAGGCACCCCTCGCCACGCGCCTCAGACCCGCACGCTGGGAGGAGGTCCTTGGCCAATCCCACCTGCTGGGGACCGAAGGACCCCTGCGTCCGGCGTTGGAGGGAGCCCGGCTGCAGTCGCTGGTTCTGGTGGGCCCGCCGGGAACCGGGAAGACCACCATCGCCCAGCTCCTGGCCCGTGCCCAGCAGGCGCACCTGATCGCCCTGTCCGCCGTGTCCACGGGGGTTGCGGACCTGCGCCGGGTGGTGACTGAGGCCGAGCAGCGTCGCCGGGTGGGGCAGGGCACCGTCCTGTTCCTGGATGAGATCCACCACTTCAGCCGGACCCAGCAGGACGCTCTGCTGCCGCACGTGGAGAGCGGGCTGTTCACCTTGATCGGCGCCACCACCGAGAACCCCAGCTTTCAGCTGACCGGGGCGCTGCTGTCGCGGGTCCAGGTCCTGGATCTGCGGCCCCTGACCGAGGAGGACCTGGCCGCCGTGCTCCAGCGCGCCCTGGATGACCATGAGCGGGGCCTGGGTCAGCGCCGCCTCAGCCTCAGCGTCGATGCCGGAGGGCTCCTCATCCGTCACAGCGGAGGTGACGCACGCCTGCTGCTCAATGCTCTGGAGCGAGCGGCGGAAGGGGTGCCGGATGCTGGCGAGATCGGTGCGGCGGAGGTGAAGCGGGCGCTGAGCAGCCCCCACCTGCTGCACGACCGCGCCGGCGATCTTCACTTTCAGATCCTCTCGGCCTTCATAAAGTCAATGCGCGGCAGCGACCCCGATGCGGCCGTCTACTGGCTGGCGCGCCTCCTGGAAGCAGGTGAGGACCCCCTCCTGCCGGCTCGCCGGATGGTCATCCTGGCGGCCGAGGACGTGGGGCTGGCGGACCCCCAGGCGCTGCCGCTGGCCGTCGCAGCGCACCAGGCGGCGGCCCTGGTGGGAATGCCCGAATGCCGCCTGCCCCTGGCGGAAGCCGCGATCTTCCTGGCCCTGGCACCCAAGAGCAACGCCTCATACCGCGCCTATGGCGCTGCCGCCGCGGACGTGGCCCTCCGAGGCCAACTGGCGGTCCCCCTCCACCTGCGCAACGCGGTCACGAGTCGGGACCGGGCGGCGGGGTTCGGGCTGGGCTACGAATACGCTCACGACGACCCCGAGGCGCTGGTGGGCCATGAGCACCTGCCGCCAGAGCTCCTGGGCCAAAGCTATTACCGACCCACCGATCACGGCTTGGAGGCCGAACTGGCCAGCCGGCTGCGGCGGGCTCGGCGGCGCCGGAGCCCGGGGGTCGAGTAGCGCTACTCGGCGGAGGGAGCCTCCGGCTCCTCCGCTGGAGCCGCGGCCTCAGCCTCGGGTTCCTCCGCCGCCACCCTGGTCTGGGCGATCTTGACCAGGATCTCGGAGGGATCGATGGCGGCGTTGAGTTCGACGCCCTCCGGCAGGGTGAGGTCGGACACCCGCACCGCGTCATCCACCTCGGCAAGGCCCGAGATGTCCACCGTGATCTCCCCGGGAATGGCGTCCGGGAGACAGCTGACCTCAAGGGTGTGGACCACGTGCAGGAGCTCGCCCACGCTGAACTTGACCGCTGGCGACTCGCCGGTGAGGACCACCTGGACCTGCACGGTCAGCTTCTCCTGCAGATTGACCTGGAAGAAGTCGACGTGCTGGGCGACGCTGGTCCTCGGGTTCAGCTGGAGTTCCTTGATCAGGACCGGCCGCTGCCTCCGCTCACCGGCCACCTTCAGCTGCAGCAGATGGCTCTTCCCGGCGGTGTGCACCGTCTTGGCCAGCTCCTTCGCGGGCACCTCGACCATGATCGGGGCCACCTTGTGGCCGTAGATGACCCCGGGCACCAGCCCTGCTCGGCGGAGCTGACTCACGTGGCGACCGGTCACAGAGCGCGGCGCGGCCTCAAGTTGAAGTGTCATCTGACCTCGATCCCGAAGATGGCCCCGGCGGACGGGGGCGGTGCAGCCGGATCTTACCAAACCGTCGGTTCAGCGAGTCCCCGCCGGTACGGCCCCGAAGCGACGATTGACGTAATCCACAATCGCCTGCAGGCTGGTCCCCGGAGTGAACACCTCGTCCACTCCCATCTGCTTGAGGGCCTCCACGTCCTCGGCCGGCACTATCCCGCCCCCGAAGACCACGATGTCCGCGGCGTTGCGCTCCGCCAAAAGCCGGATCACCTCCGGGAACAGGGTCATATGGGCCCCGGACAAGAGGGAGATCCCGATCCCGTCGACGTCCTCTTGGATCGCGGCATCGACCACCTGGGCGGGTGTTTGGTGCAGGCCCGTGTAGATGACCTCCACACCGGCGTCTCGCAGCGCCCGCGAGATGATCTTGACCCCGCGGTCGTGTCCATCCAGCCCCACCTTGGCGGTGAGGATCCGAACCGGCCTGTTGGGCATGCGCCTAGTGTAAGTCGCGCCGCCAAAGGTTCAGTTCACGGATGCGGACACGGGGGCGGCCGGTGAGCTGCCAAGAGCCGCCTGGGCGGCGTAGGGAACGCTCCCGACCAGCCCCACCAACAGGGCCACCGCCCCTGCCAGCGCGAGCCGCCTGGCCCAGCCGCGGCGCGCGGCAAACGGGAGACGGCGCTGCCAGGCGACCGCCCACCGCGTCGGGAACTCCGCCACCAACAGCAGGACCGCCAGCACCGGGGCCAGGTTGGGATCCGTGGCAACACCCGTCGCCGGAGTTCCAAAGCCCTGCCCGAACCACCACGCGAAGGCAAGCCAGGCCATGGTGGCGATGGTCAGGAAGCGGTCGCGCCCACCCAGGAGATGGGCGACCCCCAGGGCGACCATGGTGGCGGTGAGGGCGGTGTTCCATAGGAACGGGTCAGCGGCCACCTGGCCGGCGAGGGCGTGGATCGGCGCCGCCAGCGCCGCGGGCTGCGGCGGCGCCGCCATCGCGGCGAAGAGCCCGTTGAGCCCCGCGGCGCTCCAGAAGCCCTCCCCAGGGATCGTCTGCAGGACGGCTCCGAACAGGAAGGTGGTGCCGAGCCCCACCTCGATCAGGCGGCGCGCCCGCCCACTGCGCCACAGCTCGACCGGCGCCAGCAGAAGGCCGGCAGCGCCGACGTACGCCAGTACGGCCCCAGGGGATCCGGCGAGCAGGCTGGCCCCGGGGGCCAGCAACCCGCCGAGGGCCTCCCCCCCGACCCAGACCATGAGGCCCCAGGCCAGCGACGCCCACAGACCGTTCCTCAAACTGTGACAAATGCGACACGGGTCTGAGGACCACCGCTGAAGGCGGTGGGCTCCGGGGCGATC
>DAHVMY010000070.1:0-5983 GCA_027319585.1 Candidatus Dormiibacterota bacterium
GATCGCCCCGGAGCCCACCGCCTTCAGCGGTGGTCCTCAGACCCGTGTCGCATTTGTCACAGTTTGAGGAACGGTCTTCGGGCCGATCTCCCCGGGAACCGCTGCGGGTGAACGCGCGAAGTCGCCACGCGCCCATCCTCGCTGGCGCCATGGGCCGAACGGGAGGAACCTGCCCGCCGGAGCCGCACTGGCCCGAACCTCCCTGCCGGACGCTTTTCTGGTGCCGGTCGGGGACGGCAGGGGTCGCGACCGGACGGAGCGCGGCGGCGCGATCAGCCCGGAGTCGACTGCAGCAGATCCCCGATCTGAGCGATCTTGGTAGCCCACGAGGGGTCGCTGGCGTAGTCAACACTCATGCCTGCCACCGTGGGACCGTTGTAGAACTGACCGGTCGGCACCGACCCCGGCTGGCCGGGGTAGTTGGGTACCTCCGAGCCGGGCGGGGTGAGATAGTAGACCGACACGTACCAGGAGACGAAGCTGATGCACGCCTGATCGCTGGGGAAGGAGGCCCCATCGCCGAAGGGGTTGGCGTCGAAGGCGTTGAAGCCGAAGAGGTTGTGCTTCTGGGTGTAAAGGGTGGAGGTGCCCCAGCCCGTCTCCAAGACGGCGTCCGACACCAGGTAGATCGCGCTCACGTGGTTGGTCTGCTGGGCGGCCAGGAAGTAGCCGGCGTCCGCCGCCAGAGGCGTGCCCTGGAGGAAGTTCTCGATCTGACCAAGGGTGATTCCGCTGGGGTCGGTCAGGTTGGTGGTGGTGCTGAAGACCCCCTCCGCCCCGCTGGGAGGAGGCGCGGCCGGGGTGGGGCTGCTGGCCGGCGTTGGCGCAGGAGTCGCGGTCGGCGATGGTGTGGGAGGCGGCGCGGGAGCCGGGGTTCTGCTGGGCGCAGCGGGCGTGGTCGCCGGCTTGGTTCGGTGGACGGTACTACCAGGCGCGGATGGGGTGGCCTTGGCCGTCGTCGTCGGTCGGGTGGCGGCAGGTGGGTTGGCGGCCTGGAAAGCCGCGACCAGCTCCTCCGCGCGGAGCCGGTTCTCGGTCGCCAGCGCGCGGGCTGTCTCCAGCTGCAGGCGCCGCTGGCTCTGGCGCTGGGCGGCAATGGTGGCCGCGATCTGGTTCACCGCGGCCTTCTCGGCGCCGGTGATCCGGGACAGCGTGATCTGGGTGTCCAGCGCCTGACTCAGCGACCCGCTGGCCAGCACCTCCAGCAGTCCGTTCGGCGTCCCGGTGTACTCGGCTGAGATCAGGGCCGCCAGCTGGGCGCGGGCTCGCCCGATCTCAGCCCGTTCGGCTCGGAGCTGCCCTCTGACGGTCTGCACCTGCTTCAGCAGGAGCAGCTCTCGAGCCTTGGCACGGTCCACCAGCTGACTCAGCCGGGTGACCGCCGATGGTTTGGAGGTCGCCGTAGGGGCACTGGCCAACGCTGAGCTCAGCCCGGTTGCGCCCAGGATGCCGACCGCCGCAGCCAGGGTGCCGATCAGGGCAAGCGCCTGCCGCAGCAACCTCCTCTTGCCTTCCACCCGGCCAATTCTTGGGGCGGGCCGCGCCAGCCCAGCCCCTCGTCGCAGCCCCGCGACCTGGTCGCGACCCAGGTCGCGACCGCGTCGCAGCGGCTATCCCGGGCAGGAGGAACCCGGAGGCGTGATCAGCAGCGGCGCGGAGGCCGCCATCCCTGGAGCGCCGGCGAGGGCCACCAGCCCGACCGGGGTCGTGCTGGGAATGCTCACCTGCGGCTGGGCCTCCACATAGGTGTAGTAGGAGGGGGCGGGAATCTGCCCCGAGGCCACCTGGCTCACCGCCCCGGTACAGCGATCGACCAGGTCCAGGCGCCACGCGACGGTGGCGGCCGGGTGGGAGCTTAGGTTGGCTGTCACCGTGAAGGTGCAGCTCCCGGACCCGCTCGCGGGACAGCTGCCCGCCAGCTCGACATTGGAGACCGGTGGGTTGCTGGCGGGCCCAAGCAGCGGGATCTCCTGCAGTTGCAGCGGCGTCGGGGTTGGCGCGAGGCTGGGAGTCGGAGAAGCGGCCGGAGAGGGGAGCTGGGTTGGTGACGGCAGAACGGCCTGCGAGCGGGCAGGAGTCGGCCGCGCGGTACCCGGGCCACCTCCGACGTGGTGGCCCGCAGTCGCCCTGAGCGCAAGGAAGGTGCCTCCGGCGAGGACCAAGAGCAGCACCACGGCCGCCGCCAAGAGTCCGGTCCAGAGCGACCTCGAAGTGGGCGCTGCGCGAACGATCTGGGACCGGCCCGGCGGCGTGGCGGCGTGGTTCCCCAGCGGCCGGGCTGGACGTTCGACGAGCGCCGATGCGGTGCCGAGCGCGCGATCCGGCGGACGGGACGCCGCCCCCACCGCCGCAGCTGTGGCCACCGCCGCAGGGGCGATCGACTCCCCTGACGGGCCCTCAGCACCAGCGGCCTCGCGCGGCGCGGCGGCGAGACTGGCCGCCGTCACCCGCTGCTCCGCCAGGCGCGCCGCCAGCGCCTGCAACTGCCGGCGGACCTTGGCGCTGCGCGCTCCCCCGAGCTGCTCTCTTATGTGCCGGTGCCAGCGTCGGCTGAGCGCAGCGGCGGGGCGTGAGGTCGCGTCCTCCGCTTGGAGCAGCTCAAAGAAGGCGGCCGTGGTGGCCGGGGACGTCGAGCGGTGCCCGGCCGAGGCCGCCGCCTCCATGAGTTGACGGATGAGACTGACCGCTGCCTTGAGGTCGGAGCCGGCGTCGGCAGGGCGGGGATCGGGGGCCGCTAGCCTGACGAGTCCGTCCGCGGCTCCGATGAAGGCGGTGTCGAGTCCGATGTGCCGGTGGTGGGCCCCGTGGGCCTCCAGCTCGGCCACCGCCGCCAGCAGCCCGTCTCCGACCATGGCCGCCTGCTCCAACGTGAACGGCACCAGCCGCTGCAGAACTCGAAGGGATGGCCCCTCCACCTCCTCCTCAGCGACAGTCACCGACCCTTCGTCCAGCCGGGCCGCGACCGGGCGGGCCAGATGACGCGCGCTCACCTCACCGAGGCGCTGCAGTTCGGACCAGACCACCTGAGAATCGGCCCCTGCGGGCAGCCTGAGGGTCCTGACGGAGATCGAGCGCCCGTCGGGTAGCTCCACTCTGGCTGGAGGGTTGGCGGGCCGAGACCCCGCCTCGATCTCCAGCCTAGCCCCATCGCGAAACGAGATCAGCTCCAACTTCGTTTCCACCCTGCGGGAGGCGTAGTGTTGGCAGGGCCGTCGGACCGGCGGCTGTTCTGTGGGTGGCATAAGTGGGATTGCTCTCGGCCGACTTCGGGATCGACCTCGGCACCGCCAACACCGTGGTTTGCCGCGGTGACGGCACGATACTGCTCAACGAGCCTTCGGTGATGCTGGTTTCGCTGGGTTCGGACGGGAGCCGCAAGCCCATCCTGATCGGCCACCAGGCCCGAGAGCTCACCGGTCGGACCCCGGTCGGGATGACCACGGTGCGGCCGATCCGCGACGGCGTGGTCGCCGACCTCCAGTCGGCCAAGGGCTACATCGTGGCGGTGATCCACCAGGTGACCCGCCGGCCCTGGGAGCGCTTCCGCCCGCGTGCGATCTGCGGCGTTCCGGCGGGCGCCACCGCGCTGGAGCGCCAGGCGCTGATCGAGGCCCTCGAGGAGGGCGGGATCGGCAAGGCCGACCTCATCCCCGAGCCGGTGGCTGGCGCCATCGGCTGCGGCATCGACCCCCTGGAGGCGCGGGCGCACATGGTGGTCGACGTGGGCGGCGGCACTGCGGAGGTGACCGCGATCTGCTTCGGGGGCATCCTGGCGGCGAGCTCCTGCCGGATCGCCGGGGACGAGATGACGGCGGCCCTCAATCAGTACCTGCGCCAGGAGCACCATCTGATCGTCGGCGAGCTGACCGCCGAGGACATCAAGATCAAGCTGCGCTCCTCCAACAACGGCTCCGGCCCGATCGTGGTCGAGGGACGGGACGTCTTCACCGGCAAGCCGCGGATGCAGACCCTGGACCCCGATGAGGCCACCCTGGCGATCCGGCCCACCGTCGACGGGATCGTCGACGCGCTTGCCTTCGTGCTCGATCAGCTGCCACCGCAGGCGGTCGGCGACATCATGCAGACCGGGGTGCTGGCGTTCGGAGGTGGGTCGCTGCTGGAGGGTTTCCAGAGTCACCTGGAGGAGGCCCTGGGCTTCTCCGTGGCGATGGCAGAGCGACCTCTCACCTGCGTCGCCGAGGGTGCCGCCAAGGCGCTGGCCTCCCCTCGGGTCATCGACGCCTTCAAGGGCGCGCCCCCCCAGTTCTGAGCAGCACCATCAGGCGGCCCCGTCGGCACTGGTGAGCCGGGCTCCGAAGTAGGGTTCGCCGGTCGGGGGCCGCAGGCCAGCTCGAATCACCGCCGCTGTCGCCCGCGAGGGGCCGGCCGGAGGCGTGGCGTGAGCCGCCGGCACCGCCGACGTGGTGGGGGCTGCGGTCACCCCGAGGGAGCTGGACACGGTGGTCATGATCTGGGAGCGGTGGGCGAAGAAGTACTTCACGATCTGCGCCACCGCGGGCTGGTCGGTGTAGTAGCCCTGACCCCCGCCCCTGACCAGCATGCTGACCACCAACTGGGGATCGGACATCGGCGCCATGGCCGTGAACCAGGCATCGGGGCCACCGTTGGGAGCCGTCGGATCCTGGGCCGTGCCGGTCTTGCCGCCGGCATCCACGTGGAGTCCGCTCAGCATGCTGGCGGTGCCGTCGGTGACGGCCAGTCGCATCCCCGCCCTAACCGGCCCGAGCTCGGACGCCCAGGGCAATCCCTTGGGCGCAGGGACGGGGACCGGCTTGAGGGCGGTGCTGGAGCCGTTGCTCTCCGCCATGCCGATGTGGGGCACGATCTTGTTCCCCGTGCCGACCTCGGCCGTCCAGACCGCGTCCTGGATCGGGGTCGCCGTCACGTATCCCTGCCCTATCCCCAGGATCACGGTCGACCCGGGGTACCAGGTCTCCCCCAGCTTGGCGACGGTGCTCGGGGTCCCGAGGTAGCCCGGCACCTCCCCGGGCAGGTCGATGCCGGTGTCCTCGCCCACCCCCATCACCTGGCCGGTGGAGATTATGTTCTGAGCTCCCAGGGCGACCGCCAGCTTGTAGAAGTAGACGTCGTTCGACCAGGCGATCGCCTCCGGCAGGTCCTGCGGCGGCAGCGTCTCCCAGTTGTGATAGGTGTGGCCGTCGTAGGTGAAGGTGTAGCCGGTGGGGATCACCTCGGAAGGGGGGATGCCGTGGTGGTACACGTCGGCTGAGGAGACGACCAGCTTGAAGTTGGACCCCGGCGGCATCGCGGTCTGGGTGGCGTGTTCCAGCAGCGGGCTGCCCGGCTGGTTAAGCAGCGCCTCGATCGCCTGGCTGTTGCGCGGGGGCTCGAAGATGTTGTCGTTGTAGGCGGGCCAGCTGGCCATCGCCAGCACCTGGCCGTTCTGGGGATCCATCACCACCACCGCCCCCTCGTCGCCCCGCTGCGAACCGGGGTACGCGCCCGAGATCGCCTTCTCGAGGAGCTGGGTGGAGAGCTGCTGCAGGCCGAGGTCGATACCGGTGACCAGGGTGCCGCCGTTCACCGCGGGGACCGTCTTTCCCAGGGCGACCGGGATGTTCTGGGAGTTGACCAGGATCTCCTGGTACCCGTAGCGGCCGCTGAGCAGCCGGTTGTACTGCTCCTCCAGCCCCGCCTGGCCGAGGATCGCCCCGCTCGGGAGCAGCCCGTACTGCTTCACCTGCTGCGGGGTCTCCACGCCCGTGTACCCGAGGATCGGCCCCAGGAGCGACCCGTACGGGTAGTCCCGACCGAGCACCGGCTCCACGATGACCGCGGGGATGTCCGCCGCCTGCAGCAGGGTCGCCCTCACCGTCGAGAGGTGGGCGGCCAGCGTCACGGTCCATCCCCCATCCGTGGGCTGGGCCATCTCCTTGGCGAGCTGAGCACGGGTCTGCCCCAGCAGCTGGGCCAGCGGCCCCAGGTCGTGGGCCGGGATCAG
>DAHVMY010000071.1:0-5965 GCA_027319585.1 Candidatus Dormiibacterota bacterium
GTCGTAGGGGAACGGGATCACGTTGCGGCCACCGAAGGCGGTCCCGCCCAGGAAGGAGAGGAGCGCAATCACCCCCAGATACGCGGGCATCCAGGCTCCGTAGATCAGGTCCTGGCGGGTGATTGGGCGAGTGCGCCGGTAGAAGCCCAGCAGCAGGACCCCGACCACCACCGAGGGAATCAGGATCCGGATCGCCGTCCACCCGGACCAGTACACCATGAGGCTGGCGACCACGAACGCCAGCGGCCCGAGCACGTTGAGGTAGGGCATGCGGTACGGACGGGGCTCGTCCGGGTGACGGTGGCGGAAGATCGCGCAGGCGAGCGGCCCCGGCGCATAGGAGAGCACCAAAGCGGACGCCACCAGCGGGAAGAGGCTGGAGAACGCCGGCAGCAGGATGAGGTAGATCGCCACCACCACCAGCACCAGCAGCAGGGACGCCGCGGGGATGCCCTGGACCGAGAGGCGGGCGAAGATCGAAGGCAGGTAGTTGTCGTAGCGGGCCATGGTCTGACCGACCCGGGCCGCCCCGCCGGAGTAGATGTAACCGTCCTTGAAGCTGGCGATGAGGGTGGTCACGATCGCGATCAGGCCGATGATCACGAGGCCACTGCCGTTGGCGACGGTCACAAAGGGGAACTCGAGTCCGCTGAGGGCGCCCCAGGCTCCGCCCGCCAGTTTCATCCCGTGCCAGTTGATCGCGCCGGTGTAGGCGAAGCTCTCGAAGGCGAAGATCGCCAGCACGATGAACATGGTGAGGATGACGGCCCTGGGAATGGTCCGCCCCGGATCCTTGACCTCCTCGGCGTAATCGATCGGTTGCCGGAAGCCGCCGTAGCCGTAGACGGTGGCGGTCACGGCCAGCAGGAGACCGCTGGCGCCGAGCGGGAAGAGGCCATGAAAGCTGCTGAAATTGGAGGCGTGGAAGTGGGTCAGGAGAGCCACCACGATCACCACCAGCCCCAGGATGGTGAACACCGTGAGCGCGTTGTTGATCTCGCCCATGTAGCGAATGCGCAGACTGTTCACAAACAGCATCAGCAGCAGAACCAGGTAGGCGATGAGGATCCCGAGCCAGGTCAGGGTGCCGTTGGCAAAGAGGGCCGGGAACCAGTAGCTCAGGTACTCCACGAAGGCAACGATGATGGAGGGCACAGCCAGGGCATAGCCGATGAACGCACCCCATCCGTTCAGCACGCCTACCAGAGGGCCGCTGGCTCGAGCCGGGTAGTAGGCAACCCCACCCGCGCGCGGCCACATGGTGCCGAGCTCGATGTACGAGAGGGCCAGCACCATGATCATTAGGAACGCAATCACCCAGGAGAAGATGCCCGCGGGGCCGGCCAAGCCCAAGACCGACACGGGGGTGAAGCCCACCGCGGGACCGAGAATCGCCCCCGTGGCCAAGAAGACCACCGACCAGAGACCGAGGTCCTTCTTGTAGTGCCGTCCGGCTTCGGCAACCGGCGTAGCGCCCGTCAGTGCTTGCTCGGCCATGGCAACCCCCTACTTGACTCCCTCACCTGAGGGCCCCAAGCCCCTGCGGGCCCTCACCGGACTCCGGTCGCGGGAGAATATCAGCAGGGTCGAACCTTTGTCAAGACACGCGAGCCACGCGCCACCACGGGGCTGAAGTCAGGTCGCCGCTGACGATCCAGGTGTAAGGTGTCGCGCCGCCCCAGCCTGTTGGCTCGAGTCCGGCAATCCCCCCGGCACGACGAGCCTTGAGAGGCCAACACCGCACCTTCGAGTGGCTCCAGACTCCGGAGCTATTGCTCGGTCAACCGGGTGCAGCCACCGCCGCGATCGGGCTCAACAGGGGGCTCGCCCAGTGGCCGCTCCCGCTACGCAGATGGCTCGTCCCGGCCCTGGGATGTGCCAATGGGGACCCCAGTTCGCGAGCGCCCGGTCCGGGAGGGCTTGGCCGACTCGGGTCACGGGCGAATGGCCCGGCCTAAAACCATGCGGGGTGCCGGCAGCGGAATGCCGGCGAACCGGGTCGGAACCTCCCGCATCGCGGTCACGATGAATCCCGCTTGGCTGATGGCCGGCAGGGTGGCCCGGTTCAGGTGGCATCCTCCGGCAATCACGCCCCAGGCTGGGTCAACGGCGTCCTGGACACGCCCACCCAGCCCCGGGCTGCGCACATGCTCGTAGAACCGCAGCTCCCCGTGCGGGCGGATCACGCGCATGAGCTCGGCCAGAGCCTGCTGCTGATCGGTGACTGAGCAGAGCACCAGTGCCGACACGGCGGCGTCGCAGGAGGCATCGGGAAGCGGCAGCGCCTCAGCGATCGCGTCGATCACCTCCACCGCAGCCGAAGCGCTCCGGGCGGCCCGTCGGCAGGCGGATCTCAAAGCGGCCTCCGGTTCGGCCACGGTGACCTTCTCCACCTCCTGGGGATAGTGGCGAAGGTTGGCACCCGCTCCCCCGCCAATCTCCAGGACCCGACCGCTGAGACCGCCCAACAGCTCCCGCCTCACCCCCTGCATCGCCGCCAGCTCCGCCAACGGCCCCAACACCGAGTAGCAGCGGGCGAAGATCGGATGCCTAGCGCGCCGCGGCGAGTCCATCTTGTGATCTTCGCACTCGGTCATGGCTCTGGACGGTCGCAATTCACCCGCGGTCAGATCGTTTGAGCCGCCCATTCGGTAGCCCGGCCGTCCTGCGATGAGAGGGAGAATGCAGGCGATGACTGCACAGGATCGCTGGGCCGCGGCCCTGAGCAGCTGGGCGCTGCCGCAGGAGATCCTCGCCCAGGCACCCGAGTCGCCCTGGCGACCCCCCCCGGAAGCGTTCGCGGCCGCGGCCCGGGCGGCTCTGGAACTGCCACCGACCCCGACCCATGAGCGGGCGCTGGAGGCACTTCCCGCCAGCGGCGTGGTGGTGGACGTGGGTGCCGGAGCAGGTGCGGCCAGCCTGCCGCTGGCGGCACGGGCGAGCCGGATAGTTGCGGTCGACCAGAGCTCGGAGATGCTGCGGGAGCTCCTCGCGATCGCTCCCCGCAGCGTGGTGGTGACCACCGTCGAGGGCACCTGGCCCGAGGTCAGACCGAAGGTGGAGGCAGCCGACGTCGTCGTCTGTGCCAATGTCGCGTACAACGTTCCGGCGCTCGACGCATTCGTGACCGCCCTCACGGATACGGCCAGGGCCCAGGTGGTGATGGAGCTGACCTCATCACATCCTCAACAGCCCCTGAACTGGCTGTGGCAGCACTTCTGGGGCCTGCGGCGGCCCGAGGTCCCGACCGCGGAGACCGCCGTCAAGGTGGTTCAGGAAACCGTCGGCGTAGAGGTCGAGGTGATCCGTTGGCGGAGCCGGCGCCCGAGGTTCGACCCTCGCGACCCGCAGGCCATCGCCTGGGTGCGTCAACGGCTCTGCCTCCCCGAAGCCCGGACGGACGAGCTGGCGCAGCTGCTGCGGTCCCGGGACCCCAATCAGGAGACGGAGATGGTGACCCTGGTCTGGCGGGGGCGCGCGTGAGCACGGGTGCAGCTTTGAGGTCGTGGGCCCGCTGGGCGCGCCGTCCGACAGCCGCAGGAAGCTGACTCAGCTCAGCTGGTGGCCACTGCCTGCGCCACCGGCTCGGATTGCACGGTGGACGCCCTCGGCTCGGCGCCGGTCTGGAACAGCGCCAACGCCAGGGCCGCACATTCCCTGGTCTGACCCGGCACGAACTCCAAGCCGGCCACGACAGCTGGCCCGGGGTCCGGGGCGGGCATGACGCTGCGCACCGCAACCTGGAACGTGTACGTCCTCTGGCCCAGATGGATATCCAGGGTCTGCTCGCTGCCGACTGGGAATCCCGGCAGTGGGTTCCACAGCAGTATCCGGGCCCCGGTCAGGGACGCATCCAGCAGGCGCGCCGGCGTCCCGGCGAGCAGGACCGGCGCGTCCAGATCGAAGCGCACGGACGCCCGCCGCTCGGCCGCAAATCGCCGGGAGCGGATCCGCCCTATCGCCGCCAGCAGGATCCCGAGGTTGACCAGCAACCAGAACAAAGACCCGTAGGCGACCCAGGGCACCCGGTAGTGAACCGGGGTCAGATTCAGCAGACTGGCCCCGGCCCAACCCAGGGTGATGAGGCTGCCCCCCAACAGCGCCCAGAGCAACCAGGGCACCGGCATCCGGGTTCGGGCCGCCCCGGTGCGGCCCTTCTCGGTCACGCGGAAGGGAAGCTCCGAGCTCCGCAGCAGCCGCAGGGTGGCGTGCAGATTGGCGGGCATCCGGACCACCTCGAAGACGGTGGCCAGCCCCTGGCTGGAGGTGGAGCGCGCCAGTCGACGCATCGCGTAGCGCTGGACCAGGAAGGTGACGATGAAGATCGGCGCGAACTCCACAAACGGGGCCTGGATCGGGACCGCCGCCACCAGCAGCACCACCATCGGCACCAGCAGATAGCCCAGCGAGCGCCAGGCTTCGAACCAACCCAGCAGGGTCGTCAGGTAGCTGACCCGCTGCATGGGAGTGAGGCCGCTCACCGTGGCCGGGTTTTCCCGGCGCAGCAGCTGCATGGCCCCGGTCCCCCAGCGCAACCTCTGTCCGAGGTACTGCACCACGTTGGCGGCGGCCAGTCCGTGGGCCAGCACCTCGTTGTGAAAGACGGTCCGCCAGCCACGGCGGTGCAGACGCAGGCTGGTGTGAATGTCCTCGGTAACGGTATCCACGGCCAGCCCCCCCACGTCGCGCAGAGCCGCGACCCTGAAGATGGCTCCGGTGCCGCAGCAGAACGCGGCGTTCCAACGGTTCCGCCCGGCCAGCAGGGCCCGGTAGAAGAGGCGTTGCTCGCTGAAGTCGCGCTCGTGTTCGAAGGAGTGCAAATTGTAAAAGTCCTGGGGCGTCTGCACCAGTGCGACCTGGTTGTCGTCGAAGTACCCAAGGGTGTTGCGAAACAGGTCGGCGTGCACCACGTGGTCCGCGTCGATGATCGCCACCAG
The DNA here is from genome assembly GCA_027319585.1 of Candidatus Dormiibacterota bacterium. Classification (GTDB taxonomy): domain Bacteria; phylum Chloroflexota; class Dormibacteria; order Aeolococcales; family Bog-877; genus AG-12. The sequence goes on from DAHVMY010000071.1 coordinate 4,938, forward strand.
ATCGGCGTCCAACTGGCTCAGCGCATGGTTGACGTTGCCAGCCTTGGCGTGCTCATGGGTAGGGCGGGCGAGATATCGCGCGCCTAGGCGCTCCGCCAGCGCCTGAACCCGCGGGCGGGCGCCGTCGTCCAGGACCCAGGTGTCGTGGGCGAGGTTGGCGCTGACCGCGGCTGCCACGGTCGGGAGCAGGGTCTCCTCCGGCTCATTGAAGGTGGGGATCAACACCGCCAGCTTGAGATCCGTGCCATCCCGCTGGGTCGGCGGTTGCGTCGCGTCTACATCCCACAGGTTGATGGTGAACAGGGCCAGGCTGAAGGCCGCATGGACCTCCAGTACCAGCAAGGGGATCGAGATCCACCACTCGCCGAGATTGAGGGTGAAGAGAGTGCGCCAGGCCAGATAGCCCAGAGTCACCAGCAGCGCCACCACCGCCACCGTCTGGGTCAGCCGGCGGCTTCCCCGTGCCTCCGGTTCAGGCAGTGAGGTGCGCGGGAACGGGCGGTTGCCCAGCGGCTGTTCGCGGGCCGGATGGCGCGGCCGCAGAGCACTGATCGACATGAGAACCTCTCAACGTCCTGGTTGAGAGCAACCGGTGAGCCGCTGAGGGCCCGGACTGCTCGAACCCCCACAGCATTGGGGATCAAAGGGCCTTCAGCTGGTGACGAAACGGGAGCAGCCCCTGCAGTTGCTGTATCGCCCTCCGCCGAAGGGTGGCGGCAGCCGCCTAAAGTGCGAGGGAGTCGCCCAAGGCACAGGGTTACGAACAGTTGCTCGTACGCTGAGCTATAGTGAGCGAAGATGAACTTGAAGGAGTGGGCGAGGGGGCAGTGGATTCACCCGGTGACCGCATACCGTTGGTTCCGGGACGGCAAGCTGCCGGTGCCGACGCACCGCGTCGGTGGCCTGATCCTGGTGGACGCTGCAGGCTCAGCCGCCGCCACTGGCAGCGTCGCCGTCTACGCCCGCGTCTCGTCGGCGGACCAGCGCACCGACCTCGACCGACAAGTGGCCCGGGTCACCGCGTGGGC
>DAHVMY010000072.1:0-5722 GCA_027319585.1 Candidatus Dormiibacterota bacterium
GGTGGAGGTCCAGAACTACATCGATGACACCGGCGTCCAGGTGGCGGACGTGCTGGTGGGCATCCGCCACCTCGGGCTCAGTCCCCATCCTGGCGAGGCCTACGACCGCTTCTGCTCCCGCGCCTACGTCGAGGTGTGCCGCCGCTACGAGCAGGAACCCGACCTGGTCGAGCTGCGCCGCCAGACCCTGCACGCCATCGAGTCCCGGGAGGGAGAGGTGGCCGCCGCGGCCAAGGAGCTCACCAGCCGGATCGTCGACTGCCATCTCAAGACCATGGCCCGCGCCGGGATCGGCTACGACCTCCTGACCTGGGAGTCGGACATCATCGAGCTGGGCTTTCTGAGGCATGCGGTCGATCTTCTGCTGGAGCGCGGGGTGATTCACAAGGCTGAGCAGGGGCGGCTGGCGGGATGCTGGGTCCTGCCGGTGGAGGAGGGCTGGGAGGATGCCGAATCCGACCAGGTGGACGCCAAGGTCCTGATCAAGAGCGACGGGATCGCCACCTACACCGCCAAGGACATCGCGTACCATCTCTGGAAGTTCGGAGTCCTGGGCCTGGACTTCAACTACCGCCTCTGGCGGGAGGGCGGGCCGGCCACCTCCTGCGCGGATCCCGCCCAGGCGTCCTTGGATCCGCAGCGTTTCGGTCGCGCGGGGGCGGTGGTCAACGTCATCGACCAGCGCCAGAGCGCCCCCCAGCGGGTGGTCAAGGAGGCGCTGCGGCGGCTGGGCTTCGTCGATCAAGCCGAGCAGCTGCACCACTTGGCCTACGAGGTGGTCGCCCTCTCGCCGGCCGCAGCCGCTGCCCTGGGGGTGGACACCAGCGACGGGAGGGCGATGTACGCCCTGAGCGGCCGTCAAGGCATCGAGGTTGGCGCCGACTCGCTGCTCGACGAGGCCCAGCGTCAGGTTCAAGCCAAGGCCAGGGACGAGGCCACGGCCTCCGAGCTGGCGGCAAGCGCGGTGCGCTATTACCTGCTGCGCTTCGGTCTCAATTCCATCATCACCTTCGACTTCGGAGAGGCGCTTCGGACCACCGGGGACAGCGGGGTCTACCTGCAGTACGCTCACGCCCGGGCCTGCGGGGTCCTCCAGCGGGTCGAGCCGGCACCGGTCCCCGAGGTGGCTCCCGAGCTCACTCGGGAGGAGCGCGAGCTGGTCAAGCTGGTGGCGAGCTTCCCGCGTGCGGTCGCGGACGCGGCGGACTCCCTCAGCCCCTCCACCCTGGCGGGCTACACCTACCGGCTCGCCACCGCCTTCAGTGATCTGTACGAGCACACCGAGCGCCTGTATCGGGTCGAGGATCCGGCGGTCAGGGGGTTCCGCCGCGCCCTGGTCGATGCCACCAGGGCCACCCTGGCCGATGCCCTCACCCTGCTCGGCTTGAAGCCGCTGGCGCGGATTTGAGACGTCCGCCGTTGGCATACTGATCCGTCGTGCAGGTAGTCCCCATCTTTCCGCTCGGCACGGTCCTCTTCCCCGGGGCGCGGATCCCACTCCACGTCTTCGAGCCTCGTTACCGCGCGCTGGTGAGGGACTGCCTGGTCGGTGACTCCCACTTCGGCGTGGTCGCCATCCGGCGTGGCTCGGACACCGACCCCAGCCCCGACTGGTACCGGGTGGGCACCCTGGCGCGGATCGAACGCGTGGTCCGGCTGCCCGGAGGACGGCTCAACCTGGTCGTCGCGGGCGCGACCAGGTTCCAGGCGATCCATCCGCTGGAGGGACGTCCGTACCTTCGCGCCGAGGTCGAGCTGGTGGAGTCGGCGCGGGCCGTGGCGCCATCTCCCGGGGTCGCCTTGCAGCTGCGCGAGAGCTATGAGGGCTACCGCAGCAGCCTGCTGGCGATGGGGGTCGCGATTCCCCCGTTCTGGGAGCTGCCCGCCGAGCCCGCCGAGCTGTCGTGGGCGGTGGCGGGCCACCTGGTGGTGGAACTCCGGGACAAGCAACGCCTTCTGGAGGAGTCCGACCCCATGTCCAGGATCGGCCTGGAGCTATCCCTGCTCCGCCGGGAGGCGCTGCTTCTCGACCGTCAGCTGGCCAGCCGGCTGGTGGGATCGCCCGCCTACAGCCTCAACTGATCTAAGAGCGCGCCTAGGTCAGTTCTGCAGCTCCAGGACCACCCTCTCGCCGGCGGAGCTGGTCTCGCTCCCCGGTAGGAGATACGCACTGTCGATCTTGGTCGCCCGGCTGAGCTGGAGCAGGTACGCCGCCCCGCTGAACCCGGGGACCTGGGTGGGCGTCACCTTGGTGACGAGCCCGCCTGGGGCGGGTTGGGCGACGGCGGCTCCCGGTGCCACTCCTGACATCTCGAGGTAGAGGTCGGTCGCGCCGCTGAACCCAGTTGTGACCTTGGGCGCCCCGGTCCCCTGAATGAGCTGAAACACGACCCAGAGCTGGGTGTTGTTCTGGTGCAGGCCGTAGCGCACGTTCTGGACCTGATACCCGCTGCCGGTACCGCCGAAGCTCTGCGTGTCGGTGAGTGTCACTGCCGGTTGGGTCGAGGCCGTCGGCTGCTGGGTGGGGGTCGGCTTGGACTGCGTCGGGAGGATGGCATGGTGGTGAGCGGTCGGCTTGGGAGCAGGGGTGGAGCTGTGATGGAGCAGGCTCCACCCGATCAGGAAGACCGCCAGCGCGGCGATCGCGATGGTAGCTGTCTTGGTCCAGCTGCGGGGTGGGGCCCCCCCCTGGCTCTCCTCCGTCGGCACCCGCCGCCGCCGGGGCGGGATCGCTGCCTGCCGGCCGCTCTGCAGCCGGCCCGGCGCCGAAGGCTCTGACGGTGGGACCACGGAATCCTTGGGGCGCGTCGCCGCGCCTGATCCGAGCACAGCGCTCGCCTCCACCCGGTCCATCTTCCAGGGGCGCTCCGTGGGCTTGGGCTCGGTGTCGCCGGCATCGAGCGCCGCTGCGGGGAGCTGATCCAGCCCCAGATTGAGTGAGCTGCTGGGCTCCCAGCCGAGGTTGCCCGAGCGACTGGTGATCGATGGAGGTGGGGGGATCGAAGGTTCTGCCGGGGCCGGACCCGGAGGTCGGGGATCCGCTGCCAACCGGTCGAGCTGGCTCAGCTCCCCCAGCAGCGCCGACTCCTCCAGCGCAACCTGCATCACCTCGTCGCTCTGATGGGACGATGGAGGCGGTGGTGGAGGGGCCGCATCCATGGGGGTGTTTCCGGTCGCTACGAGATCCGGGGGCCAGGCGCTCGGTCGCGGGGTGTGTGGAGAGTCATCCCCAGCGTCGAACCGCAACGGCACGAAGAGGGGTGGCGGGCCATCTCCTACCTCGATGGGCTGCTCCGGACCGCTGTCGGCTGGCCACACGCTGGTCGCGGGCTCGTTTCCGGCGAGTACTTCGGGTGGATCCGTGGGGGACGGCAGCGGGCCCAGGGTGTCCGGTGTGCCCTCAAGCTGTGCGCTGCGGTCTGGGGCAGCGTTCCAGCCGTCGCGGTCCGATGACCACGGCTCCGGCTCACCATCCAGGAGGTCGGCCTCGCCGGTCGTACCTGGGGCTACCGGAGCGTCCGCAGGTGCGCCGCCGGATGGTGGCTGCGGATCATCGGGCGGTCGCGTGCCGTCGACGACTCCCAGCTCGGCTGAGGGCCGGTCCTCGTCTCCGCCCTGGACTTCTGGATCCGGGTCGGCGGCCTGTGCCGCGGTGGGCTCTGAAGTACCGTCTCCAGCCGGGGCTGCCGTGGCATCGCCGTCAGCGGGAGGCTTGTCGAGTTCGGTCTCCGCGATCATGGCTGCCATCGGAAGCGACGCGTCGTCATCGCCTGCCTCCGGGTTGGTCTCGGCCTCACCCAGCGATCCCTCGGCCGTGGCTGCGGCCTCTCCTTCGGCGTTCTCGGCGCCGGGGGAGTGGTACTGGTCGGCAGGGGGCACGGGAGCATAGGAGAAGGCTCCCGGCGGCAGCAGGACGGGTTCGGGCGCTGGCTCAGCAAGGTCGTCGGCGATCGGAACCTGGGGCTCCCCCGGTTCCTCGGCCATCTGTTCCGCGGCGGGCGGCTCGACTGGGATCTCGGTGGCGTGTTCGCTGGGCGCCGCGTCCAGGAGTTCTCCGGCCGCCACCGCCTCGGTGCCGATGCCCATGAGGTTGAAGGGATCGACCGCGCTCTCCTTCCCCTCGTCGCTCGGGTCCGGCGGTTGCTTGGTCTCGGGCTCGACCGACTCCGACGGCGTCACCACCACCCGGGCCCGCTCCAGGAGCGCGGTCGCGGTCGTGCCGGAGACCTCCACTCGGGCCAGCTGGGAGATGCGGTCGGTCTCGTCCCGGAGGTAGCGCATACCGGTTCGGCAGCGTTCGCAGGTGACCAGATGGGCCTCCAGCTCTGACTGCCGCTCCCGGGATAGCTCGCCATCCAGGGCGCAGCTCAGGGTCAGGAGGCTGCACTTCATGGTCAGATCGAAATGTCCCTGTAGATGCTGCCGAACTCCCGACGGGCGGTGGCGACCAGCCGCGAGGCCGCCTCCGGGGAGCACTCCATGGCGACGCCGATCTCCCGATAGCTGAGCTTGGCCAGGTCGCGCAGCAAGAGTGCGGACCGCCTGCCGAACTCGCACGCGAGCAGCGCCCGCTTGGCGGTGTTGATGCGGGAGGCGTCGGCCCCGGACGACCCCAGGCTGATCAGCGGCGGCCGCTTGCCGAAGAGCCGGCCGACTCCCTTTCGCTGGGGGGGGTAGTGCTGGTGCTGCCGCGCCGCTCTGGTCACGGCCCGGTACAGGATCGCCCGCCCATCGCGCTGCAGGCTGGCTGGCGGGAAGTGCCGAGCATAGTAAAGACCCGCCGTCACGTACTCCACCGCCTCCTCAGGGGTCCCGGTGAGATGGAGTGCGTAGGTGACCAGCGAATCGAGATGCTGGCGGGCGAGCTCCTCCAGCGTGCTCGCGGCAGTTTGAGGTCGTTCTAAGACGCTGTTCATGACGTTGCGTGGTGGCCACGCGAGCTGGTGGCCAGCATAGCCGCCCCGCTCCAAAAGTGCAAGCGACCGAACGACGGCGTTGGGGAATCAGTAAAGGCGTTGTGGCCGACCGGGTCCACGGCCTGCCGCCAATGCCGAGGGTCGTCCCGGTGCGGGAGGTGCCGCCTGGAGGCACCCCCCGCACTCGGTCTTCCTCGGCTCGATCCCCGGGCGGTTGTGCGTATCGCCGGGTTGTCGGCGCGGTAGTCTTCCTCAGGATCAGGCGGCTGGGCTTCCTGTTCCGCCGAGATCGAGCGAGGAGTGAGGCAGATGGAAGGGTCAGGGCGCATAGAGTTCCTGTCGGCAGTCTTGATCACATCCGCGGAACCGGGCCGGCTGGCCGCGTTCTACCGGGACGGGCTGGGAGTCCCCCTTGTCAGCGAGGAGCACGGTGGCCAGTCTCATTGGGGCTGCGAGCTGGGAGACGTCCACTTCGCGGTTCACCCCGGGGAATCCGGTTCAGGCCGTGGCTCTATCCGCTTCGCCCTGTGGGTTTTCGATCTGGAGTCATACGTGGCCCGGCTGCAGGAGAAGGGAATCCCGTGTCTGTGTCCCATCGAGCGACTGGGCGAGGGGTCCTGGGTGACCGCCGTGCGCGACCCGGACGGCAATGAGGTGGAGTTGACCCAGATGAGCGAGCAGTGGGTCCGGCACCTGGCCGAGCATCGCCGGGGTGGGGCGGACGTCCTCGTCCGCGCTCTGGGATCCCCATAGTTCCGTGCGCGACCAGGCCTCCTGGGCGTGCGACTGGATCCAGGTGCCATGAG
>DAHVMY010000073.1:0-5676 GCA_027319585.1 Candidatus Dormiibacterota bacterium
AACCGCGCGCGAGAACGGGTGTGGCGCTAGACTCTGCCCGGTGCCCTCTCGTCTGTACACCATCGTGGTCGACTCCCGGGACCCGCGGCGCCTGGCCGACTTCTGGGCCGCGGTGCTGGACTTCCGTATCCTCTACGATGCCCCGGACGAGGTGGGGGTGGCCCGGGATGACGACACCTACCCCGGTCTCATCTTCGTTCGAGTCCCCGATCAGAAGGTGGTCAAGAACCGCCTCCACATTGATCTCAACCCGGATGACCGGGACCGGGAGGTGGCGCGGCTGGAGCGGCTCGGCGCCACCCGGGCCGATGTGGGCCAGGGGCCGGAGGTCACCTGGGTGGTGATGCGAGATCCGGAGGGCAACGAGTTCTGCGTCCTAGGGCCCCGTGAGGGAGGTCTCTGAGCGGGAGATCACGCTTGGGCGGGATCCGGTCGGTTCCCCGTGACCAGGTCGGATCGGGCCAATCGCTGCACTCCCCACAGCATCAGGAGGATGGCGATCAGAAGCGGCCCTGGGGAGACGGTGGCGGCAGCGGCCTCGCGGAACGCGAGCAGCCCCAGGAGGGTGCCGGTGACCGGCTCCAGAACGCTCAGGGCCGGGAGGCTGGACCCGAGCGGCCCAGCGTGGTAGGCGCTCTGCTGCAGCAGGAAGGCTCCGGCTCCCACCACCAGCAGCAGGTATGGCTCCCAGCTGGCCAGGGCGCCCAGACGTTGGGTCGCGACCACCGCGATGGTCTGCTTGGTGAGCGCATCCGAGACGCCCAGGGTGACCCCCGCCAGGGTGCCCAGGACCAGCGCCTGCCCCGATCCGGCTGACCGCCGGATGAGGGGAACACTGATGAGTAGGAGCAGAGCCAGGGAGAGCAGGGTCCCCACCCACGCTTCACCCGGAGCCGTTCGGACGCCTCGGCTGGGGTCGAGCTGGAGCAGGAACAGGGCGATCCCACTGCTGGCGGCCACAGCCCCGGCCAGGTCCCTCGTGGTCAGGAAGCTGCGGGAAAGCAGCGCCCCGGCCAGCAGGGCGACCACCAGATAGGCGCTAAGCACCGGCTCGACCAGCGCCAGCTGGCCCTCGCCCAGAGCCGCAGCCTGGAGTCCGTACCCGAGCACCATGAGTACGACAGCCCCGAGCCAAACGCGGTTTCCCAGCAGTCCCCGGATCAGGAAGATGCTCAGGGGGCGCTGCGAAGGCTGCGCTCTTGCCGCCCGGTGCTGAAGCGCGGCGGCGAGTCCCAGCAGCAGGGCGGCGGCCGCGGCCAGGCCGATGCTCAACGGGCATCCCCGGTGACTTCAGCTCGCAGCTTCACTGCAGAAATTTGAGGGCCATGCGGGCCAGGGGCCCGTGGGCCGTCCCTTCGTCGTCCGCTGCTTGGAGGGTCCGCTGCGAGAGTTGCAGCACCCTTTCCTGAAGTGGCGGCGGAGGTAGCGGGGTGAGGCGCCTGGTGACCAGGGGAAGGCGCGTGAGCGAAGAGTCTCGGCGGAGGAGGAGGTCCCTCGCCACCTTGGCCATCAGGGCCGACGGCCCGACACCGTGGCCGGAATAGCCGAGGGCGTAGAGGATGCGGCCCTGATCCAGCCAGCCCGCATGGGGGATGCAGGCCACCGTCCCCGCGACCGGGCCGCCCCACGCGTGCTGCAGGGGCACGTCCGCCAACTGGGGGAAGGTCAGCCGGAAGGTCTCCTCCAGCCGCCGGAATATGCGCGGATCCGAGTCCCGCGCGGGGTCCGGGGGGCCCGCGAGCAGGGGGGCGTCCCGGCCTCCCCAGAGGATGCGCCCGTCGGCGGTGGGACGGTGGAAGTGGGGCATGATCCGCTTGTCCTCGATCCCCATCCTGGTCTCCCATCCGACCCTGGCCCACTGCTGCGCCGAAAGCGGTGCGGATAGCGTGATGTACGCGCAGACCGTGAACAGGTAGCGGCGCAGCCTGGGCACGACCCGGGCGTAGGCGTTGGTGGCCACCAGGACCTGCCGGCTGTCCACATGCCCTCGCGGGGTTGCCAGCTGGACCAGCCCGTGGCGTCCCTGCAATCGCGTGACCGGGGTGTTCTCGTACACCTCCACCCCCCTGCGTTCGGCGGCGGCCCGCAATCCCCGTGCCAGCGCCGCGGGATCCAGCAGGAGTCCGTGGGTTTCGAAGTGGCCGCGGCGCACTCCGTGCGCATGCACCATCTCCCAGCATTCCGGGCCGGAGACTTCCCGGAAGTCCTCCAGGCCGCAGCGGCTGGCGGCCCGCAGGTCCTGCTCAATCCGCCGGTCCTGATCCGGCTGGTTGGAGACGGTGAGAATCCCGGGGTGGCTGAGCTGGCAGTCGATCTCCTCCTCCTCGCAGAAGCGCTCGATCTCCCCCAGGGTCTCCACCATCTCCAGGTGGACCCGGCGGGCCATGTCGGGCCCCACCTTGCGCACCAGGTCGTGGAGGTTCCGCCCCACCATGGTCATGGCGAAGCCGCCGTTGCGGCCGCTGGCGCCGAAGCCCACCTCCCTCGCCTCCAAGACCACGATCCTGGCGTGCGGCGCGGCCTCAGCCAGGCGGATTGCGGACCAGAGCCCGGTGAAGCCTCCCCCCACGATGGCGAAGTCCGCCGACACGCTCTGCTCCAGCGGGGGCCGCGGGGGGCCACTCGGCCTAGAGAGCCAGTAGCTGGGTTGAGGTAGAGCCTCCCATTCCGACTCCTTCCCGACGACCGGGATATCCATTTCCCTCTCCCGAGCCCTGACCGTTGACGCGGCCAGCCAGTGAGCACCGTGGCCATCATCTTGGGATCCGGGAGCCCGGCCCGCAACCGCGCGCCCGGCCCCACCGGGGCTTGCCTTGCCCGGCGTTACCGTCGCACCCCTCATCCCCGCTGCCAGGACGGTGTCATTCCTTCGTGACTCAACGATCCACGGAATGGTGCGAATCCTTCGCGATTGACAACGTTCCCCGCGTCATCGGCCTCCGGCTTGTCGACTGCGGCCAGGACGAGTCATCACCCCTCCGAGCCGCCGACCCGGCCGGCTCCGCGCCGGTTGCCCGGACGCCCGATCCTGGGCAGAGCTGGCCAGCTGATCCGGACCGGACCGCATGACGATTCCCGGAGTATCGGCGAAGATCTCTGGGCGTCGCTACGCCGCTCATAGGACAGGAGGTGTTGAGGTGAGCCGGAGGCTGTCGGCCGGTGAAGACGAGCCTGTCGTCATCGTCGAATACGACCTCCGGTGGCCGGCAATGTTCGCGGAGGAGGCGGCGCGGATAGCGATCGCGCTCCGGGGCCATCTGCTCGGGACCGAGCACATCGGCTCCACCGCGGTCGAGGGGCTTGCCGCCAAGCCCGTGATCGACATCCAGGTCGGGGTCCGCTCGCTCCAGCCGACTCGCGAATTGGTGGGGGCGATGGCGGAGATCGGCTACCTTTACTTCCCGAGATGGAGGCGGACCTGCCCGACCGCAGATACTTCCGCAGGGGGGAGGGGAGGAGAACCCATCAGGTGCACATGGTCGAGCGCACCAACGCGGCCTGGTGGGACCGCCACGTGATCTTCCGCGACTGGCTGCGCACCCACCCCGCCGACGCCTTCGCCTACGCCAAGCTGAAGCGGCGACTGGCCAAGGACCATCGCGGTGACCGGACGGGCTACACCGAGGCCAAGTCGGAGTTCATCGCGCAGGTCGTGGAGCAGGCCAGGGCCTCTACTCCCATCTGAGCCTCCCGGGTCACCCGGCTGGCCACCACCTTGGAGTCAATGCTCGGGGCAGGTGATCTGGGAGGGGGCGGACGGTCGGTTGACGCTAGGATGAGGCAGGGGAGACGGGGCGGTTTGGCCGCCGACAACCGCTTGCGGAGGTTATCGCCACATGCTCATGCCATATCGTCGTCTGGGCCGATCAGGCCTCAGGGTCAGTCTGCTGTCCCTGGGTTCGTGGGTGACCTTCGGCAACCAGATGGATGAGGACAAGGCGCTGGCCTGCATGCAGGCCGCCTTCGATTCCGGAGTCAACTTCTTCGACAATGCCGAGGTCTATGCGGGCGGGGAGTCCGAGCGGATCATGGGCCGGGTGCTGGCCCGGGCCGGCTGGCCCCGGCGCAGCTACGTGGTCTCGACCAAGTTCTTCTGGGGCATCAACGAGGGCGTGAACCAGGAGCGGACGCTGAACCGCAAGTACCTGCTGCAGGCGATCGAGGGCTCCCTTGAGCGCTTCCAGCTGGACTTCGTGGACCTGGTCTTCTGCCACCGGCCGGACCCTGAGACCCCCATCGAGGAGGTGGTCTTCACAATGCACGACATCGTGAGCCGCGGCCAGGCCCTCTACTGGGGCACGTCGGAATGGCCGGCGGCCGACATCCGTGCCGCGTGGGAGATCGCCGAGCGCCACCACCTGCACAAGCCGGTGATGGAGCAGCCCCAGTACAACCTCTTCTGGAGGGAGCGGGTGGAGCAGGAGTACGCCCGTCTGTACGACGAGTGTGGCCTGGGGCTGACCACCTGGAGCCCGCTGGCGTCCGGGCTGCTCACCGGCAAGTACATCGATGGCGTCCCCCAGGACAGCCGCGCCGCTCTCCCCGGCTACGAGTGGCTCCGGGATGAGGTCACCGACCAGCAGAAGAACGCGATCGTGCGCCAGCTGATGGGCGTGGCCGCGGATCTGGGGTGCACCGTTGCCCAGCTCGCGATCGCCTGGTGCGGCAGCAACCCACGGGTCTCCACCGTGATCACCGGCGCCACCAGCGTCGCCCAGGTGGAGGAGAACCTGAGGGCCCTGGAGGTGCTGCCCAAGCTCACTCCGTCACGGCTGAGCCAGATCGACGCCATCCTCGGCGCCGCCTGAGGCCCTGAGCCGCCGGCCGCCAGGGGACCCCGATGGGCGACACAACCGGGAAGCGGCTGGACCCCGGCTCCGCGCTGGCCCTGCTCGACAGCCCACCGCCCGCGCTGACGCTGGAGGAGGCGGCTGGGATCGCCAGCCGTGAGTTCTGCAAGAGCGGGCAGATCTTGGCCCTCGAGGGGGAGCGCGACCAGAACTTCGTCCTCCGCACCGGCTCCGGGGAGAGCTTCGTGCTCAAGGTCAGCAACAGCCGGGACTCGGATGAGGTTCTGGCGATGCAGGCGGCCGCGCTGCGCTGGGCGGGAGAGGTGGTCCCGGAACTTCCCCTGATGACACCCGTTCCCCGCTCCGACGGCGCGGAGTGGGCTGTTTGCAACACCGCCGACGGCGGAACCCACCGGATCAGGCTCTTCGTCCAGGCACCCGGGCGGCACCTGTCGTCGGATTCCATGAGCCTGGCGGCGGTCACGGAGCTGGGCCGGAACGCGGCCCTGTTGGGGCGAGCCCTGCGCGGCTTCTTCCATCCCGCGTCGGGACGGGAGCTGGCCTGGGACCTGCGCCGCCTTCCCCAGCTGCGACCGCTGCTGGGCCTGATCGGAGACCCCGTGCGCCGCGCCCTGGCGGCCCGCGCGATCGACGACTTCGAACAGCGGGCCCTGCCGGCTCTGGCCCAGCTGAGAGCGCAGGTGATCCACAACGACCTGTGCTTGAGCAACGTCCTCTTCCTGGAGGAGCGCCATCTGAGCGCGATCCTGGACTTTGGGGATCTGCTCCACGCTCCCCTCGTCTGCGATCTGGCGGCTCCCGCGGAGCATCTGCTGCAGCGAGCCGACGGCCTGCGCGCTCTGGGCACCCTGGTAGATGCCTACCG
>DAHVMY010000074.1:0-5301 GCA_027319585.1 Candidatus Dormiibacterota bacterium
CGACCCCCAGTCCCCCAGACTGCGGTTTTGTCCAGGAGCCGCTCCTCAGGCCCTCTTGAACTCCGTTGGGCCCACAGTTTCCCGATTACACGATTGTGCCGCGCCGGTCATGCGACGCCATTACCAGCGGTGCCGTGCCCAACCTGCGGTGCGTCGCGCCCTACTCGCCGCCGTCCTTTGAGAGGAGGTGACCAGATTGGCCGGGGGCCGGGGAACTAGGAGCCCAGGACGGCCATAGCACTGACTTGGGCCAGCGAGGACGTTACCAGAATTCCGCGGCCGCAGGCCATTGACAGCGATGGATGGTGGGCTCGCCAGGTAGGGGGTAGTGGTGACAGCCGTGCCTCCGGAGAGGGACGACGAGCCGATCCTAGGAGCCACGCATGTCGGGCGAAGCGAATCCTCCTGGACCGGTGCCCGACCCTTCCCCGATGGGTCGTATCCGCTCGAGGCGCTGGTTCCGGTTCGTCTTGGCCCCGACATGCGGCGAGACCAATCTGGGAGCCGCCACGCCGGACCGGTGGATCCGTCCGCGCACCACAGGCAGGATGAGGCAATCCGCTGCTGGTTCCAAGTTTCGAGCGGGGATCGGAGCACCCGGGTATGGCCTCGCGGTGCCTGGCGGAAATGTAGGGGGGGGGTGACTTACATATGTCAGTGACATATACTGTCGCCATGGCTACTGGAATGAGGGGCAGCCAGCCGCGGTGCTGGTGCCGAGTCGGAGCCGGCGGGTTCGAGGTTCAGGCTCGGATCGAGCGCTTCCAGGAGGCTGCGATTCTCCTGAGGCTACGAGCGGGCGAGGCACACGGCTACCAGCTGGCCGAGGACCTGGCGGAGGTCCCTGGTGAGGGCCGGGTGGATCTCGGCAACCTGTACCGGATGCTTCGTGGCATGGAGGCCGACGGAATGGTGCGATCCAGCTGGCGCCAGGACCTCCCCGGGCCGCTCAAGCGAACGTACGAACTCACTGATGAAGGATCGGCTCTCCTGGATGCGTGGGCGGAGTCCCTGCGGATCCACCAGCAGAAGGTAGCCAGTTTTCTGGCCCGGTACGACCACAGAGGAGACCAGTCATGAACGGAGAAGGACGCGGGGGCTGCGGATGCAACTGCGAGTGCCGGGGTGGGTCTGGCGGTTCGGAGCGCGGCCGGGGCCGAGCGAGGAGTGAGAGTCGCACCTCGCTGGAGGAGCGCCAGCGCGATCTGGAGCAGGAGTTGGCGGACGTCCTTGATCAACTGAACCGGGTCCGAAGCTCCGGTGGGTGAGCCCGGGGCCGATCGCCGGCGCCGTGGGTCTCCGCAAGTCGGGGCCTACGGTCTCAGGACTGCGGTTGGAGGTGGCCGCTGCGGCTACTCAGGATCCCGGCCTGCAGGGGCGCACCAGCCGTGATGGGGCTAGGCTGGGGAAGCTCTTGGCCACTGCTGCTGGTCATACCGGCCATGATGCTGATCGGCATGACCGTGATGGCGCGCACCATGCGCAGCGGTGAACCGTCCCACTGCGGTCCCCGCGGCGGGCTCCGCAGAGTTGTCGACACGGCGCCCGACCAAGCACGGGAGACGGTGGGGTCAGATCCTCTCGCGCTCCTGCGGGAGCGCTACGCGACCGGTGCCATCGGGCACGACGAGTTCGAGCGTCGGCTCGGGGCCCTGCTGCGCAGTGACCCGGAGACCGCCTCAAGTCGTCTTTAGGCGGGTCGAGCCGGACCAGGTCCAGCGTACCGCTGGCCGATGAGGGTTGGGAAGACCATCCCAGAGGGCCGGGCCGAGCAAGTTGCGGCTTGAGGCGCCGACCGGAGTCGGCCGGCGGAGACCTCAACGAGCTGCAGTGTCTGATACCCTATAGATTATGCGATTAACATCTGGACAGCCGAAGGGGTCCGCGGAGGTCGAGCGGTCTCTGTATGGGCAATTCGCGCGGGTGGCCATGGCGTTTGCCAGTCCCGTACGGGTGGCGTTGGTCGAGGTGCTGTGCCAGGGTGAGCGGAGTGTGTCCTCGCTCGCACAGGAGGTGGGGGCGGGGCTGAAGAACACCTCCGCCCAGCTCCGGGAGCTCCAGCTCGCTGGGCTGGTGGCTCCCCGGCGGAACGGGCGAAATGTCTACTACCGGCTGGCTGACGAGGATGTTTGCCACTTTCTCGCGGCCCTTCGTGACCTGACCCGCCACCGGCTTCCCGAGGTCGATAGCCTGATCCGTCAGCACTTCGAGGTGCTCCCCGAAATGGAGCCGATGCCCCGAGAGGTACTGCTCGCACGCCTCCGCACCGGATCCGTACTCGTCCTCGACGTCAGGCCCCGTGAGGAGTATCTGGCAGGACACATCCCGCAGGCCCGATCTGTGCCGCTGGCTGAGCTGGAGTCATTCCTGGCCACGCTCACCCCGGAGGTGGAGATCGTGGCCTACTGCCGCGGCCCCTACTGCGTGCTGGCACCGCAGGCGGTCGAGGCATGCCGGCTCAGGGGGCTGACGGCCAGGAGGCTCGATGGAGGCCTGCCGGAGTGGCGCCTCGCCGGACTTCCGGTGACGGTGGGGACGGAGGAGGCAGCGTGACCAAGGTCCTGATCGTCCTCAACGACCCGGCTTACGGCACCGAGAGGTCCTGGAACGGACTCCGGCTGGCAGGAGCGCTGGTCCGGCGGGACGGGGTGGAGGTTCGCGTCTTTCTCTTCGGGGACGCGGTGGGGTGTGCGGTGTCCAACCAGAAGGTACCCGACGGCTACTACCACCTCGACCGCATGGTCCTGTCTGTGCTCCGCCACGGCGGTGAGGTCGCCTGCTGCGGGACCTGCATGGATGCTCGGGGGGTGGCGGACGACGCGCTGGTCGAAGGGGTGGTCCGGGGCACGCTCGAGCAAGCGGCCGAATGGACGCTCTGGGCCGAGCGGCTCCTCAGCTTCTGATGGCGGCCGAGGAGGTGCGACTTTGGTGGTGAGGGTGGTGGTGATCGGGGGTTCCTTCGGGGGGCTGACCGTCGCCTCCGAGCTCCGCCGCCGGGTGTCTGCGGAGCGTGCCCAGATAACCCTCATTGCCAGGGATCGCCGGTTCACATTCGTGCCCTCTCTGACCTGGGTGGCAACGGGAGAGCGCAGCCTGGAGCGGATCTCCTTCGACCTGGCGGCCCCACTCAAGTCCCAGCGGATCACCTTCGTGCCCGCCGAAGTCACCTCCATCGATCCGGGGCGCAAGGTGGTGGAGACGGACGCCGCGCAGTACCCGTACGACTTTCTTGTCATTGCCACCGGTCACCGGAGCGCGAATGAGGCGGTACCGGGTCTCGGTCCCTTCGACGGACCGGGCCACTCGCCGATGTCGCCAAGGGAGGCGGTGGAGCTGGGGTCCGCTGTACGGCGCCTCCTCGAGCGGCCCGGCCCTGTGGTCATTGGTGCGGCTCCGGGTGCCAGCTGCCTCGGCCCTGCCTACGAGCTGGCCTTCGAGCTCGACCACCTCCTGCGCCGACGACGACTCCGCCATGTGGTCCCGCTCAGCTTCGTCACTCCCGAACCCTTCGTCGGCCACATGGGCATGGGCGGGGCAGGACGGATCCGCCAGCTTCTCGAGGGAGCCTTCGAGGAGCGCGACATCCCCTACCAGACCTCGGCCGCCATCACCAGGATTGCGGACGGAGCGGTGGAAGTGCAGGGAAGCGCCCCGCTACCATCGGTGCTGTCGATCGTCATCCCCCCGCTGGCTGGGGTTCCGGTGGTCTCCGATACTCCCGGCCTGGCCAATGCCAAGGGCTTCGTCCCGGTCGACGCCCACTTCCGGCGGGGAGGGTTGGACGGGATCTACGCCGTGGGGGTGGCCGTGGCCCTGCCGCCTGCGGACGAGACCCCGGTGCCGGTGAACTTCCCCAAGACCGGGCACATGACAGAACAGATGGCGGTGGTCGTGGCTCGCGACATCGCGGCCCGCCTAGGGGGCAGGGAGGCCTTCAGCGCACCACTTTCGGCGCGGTGTGTGATGGACATGGGCGACCGGGGCATCTACATGGCAGTGGACCCGGTCCGTCCACCACGTGACCGGATCCCTAAGGTCTCCGAGGGGCGCAGGTGGCGGGTGGTCAAACTGGGGTTCGAGCGGGCGTACCTCTGGAGTGCCCGCCACGGCCGGCGTCTTCCGACCTCCCTTGGGTGGTAGAAGGCTCCAAAGCCAGGAAGGCTGTCCGCCGCCCGATCTCTGAAGCTGGGAGCCGCTCCACCGTCAGTAGAGGCGACGCGGCGGCCTCGGCTCAACCACTGGCTCCGGCGGTCGCGCTGGCCTCCGCAGGGCCGAGCCGATCGGTCTCAGCACCACCTGGCTTCCGGTGCGGGTGACCTGGGTCCGCGATCCGGGACGTGCGATAGTGCTAGACTACTCAAACGATGAATGGATTAATCAAGGATCAACTCTACGAGGAACTGGCACGGGTCGGGCAGGCGCTGGGGAACGGCCACCGGCTCGAGATCATCGACCTGCTCTGCCAGGGCGAGCGCAGCGTCGACGAGCTAGCGGTGGAGGCGCGCCTGAGCCTGGCCAACGCCTCGCACCACCTGCAGATCCTCCACCGGGCTCACCTGGTGCAGAGGCGCCGGGAGGGGGTCCAGGTCAGGTACGCGCTCGCAGACCCCGGCGTGATGAGGTTGTGGATGGGGCTCCGGGACACGGCGGCCGAGCGGATTCCGGAAGTGGCGCTTGTGGCAGAGGGAGCTCCGGAACCATCAGAGAAGTCGAATCTGGTCGACCAGGCCGAAGTGGAGCGGGGACTCGCCTCTAACCAGGTCGTCCTGCTGGATGTCCGCCCAAGGCTCGAATATGCTGCCGGGCACATTGCGGGCTCGGTCTCCCTCCCTCTGGAGGAGTTGGAGGCGCGTCTCGCCGACTTGCCCCGGGACCGCGAGATCGTCGCCTACTGCCGCGGACCCTATTGCACCTTCGCCAATGAGGCTCTCGAGCATCTCCGGGCGGCCGGTTTCCGGGCCCGGCGGATGGAGCTCGGATACCCGGAGTGGAATCTCGCCGGGCGGCCGGTCCAGGTGGGGGCGGCATGACTAGGCCCGCGAGCCTCACCACGCTCCGAATGGGCCGTCGGGCCAGGATGAGCATCCCGGCTTGGCGGTGGCGGGTGCTCTGGTGAGGACGGCCGGAGGCAACATCGTGCGCCCCGTTCTGGGGCTGCGCCAGAACTGGTTCCAGTTTTCGGTCCTGGCGCTCCTGACCCTTCTGGTTGGAGCGACCATTGGGGTTGAGAGGGTCGCCCTTCCACCCCTGGCGGAGCACGCCTTCGGGGTCACCTCGGTGCTGTACACCGTGTCCTTCATC
>DAHVMY010000075.1:0-4887 GCA_027319585.1 Candidatus Dormiibacterota bacterium
AGGCGCTGCCGTCTGGTGTTGGGTCCCCGGATGGGGCAGGCGTTCCAGCGATCCGTCCGACGGGCTCGGGATCGTAACATCGTCCCCTACGTGACCGACCACGACAGGAGGTGTGGTGTGGAATCCAAGGTTACGGGCACCACAATGCCCATCCTGGAGGTGAGCCTCCAGCCGGGGGAGACCCTACTCGCCGAGGGCGGCGAGCTCTCGTGGATGTCGCCTGGAGTCAGGATGCACACCTCGGCAGGCGGGGGAGGGATGTTCGGAGCGCTGCGTCGCGCCACTGGAGGTTCCACCGTCTTTCTCACTCGCTACACGGCCGAGGGAGGGGTGGGAGAAGTGGCCTTCGCCACCAAGCTCCCGGGCCAGATCGTCCCGATCGATCTCGACTCCGGAGGATTTCTCCTGCATCGGCACGGCTTCGTTTGCGCTTTCGGCGAGGTCGACATCTCGGTGGGGTTCCAACGCCGACTGGGCTCGGCGCTGTTCGGCGGCGAGGGCTTCATCCTCCAGAAGATCTCCGGTCGTGGGCGGGCCTTCATCGAGCTCTCCGGGGAACTGGTGCGCCGCGATCTCAACCCCGGTGAGCAGATCTTCGTGCACCCCGGCCATGTGGGCCTGTTCCCCGCCTCCATGCCCTTCCAGATTCGCACCATCCCCGGCATCGCCAACAAGCTGTTCGGGGGAGATGGGGTTTTCCTGGTGGAGCTGACCGGGCCAGGAACGGTCCTGCTTCAGTCATTGACTCTCCCCAAGCTGGCCGCCGAACTCGTCCCATATCTGCCGCTCCAATCCCGCTGACACCGGCCAACTCGTCTGGCGGAGAGCACTTCGGAGCGGTGGCGGCGTGAGGAGTTCGTCTTCAGGGGCATCACCAGGTGGGACAGGGCGACCTTGGGCGGCAGGATGGCCAGGATGCAGAGCCTCCCGATGACGAACCGCCGGAGCAGAAGCCGTCGAAGTCGCCCGCAACCACTTTCGATATAATGTTGCAGAAATGACTCGCGGTCGTCCGCCCGCCTTGTCCGCTGACCTCAGTGATCGTCTGGTGGAGATGAGTCAGGGCTATGGGTTGAGCGCCCGCGAGATCTCGGGGGTGCTGGAGCGCGTGGGGATCGCAGCCCCATTCGGCGGGAAGCGCTGGCATCCGTCTACGGTGAGCCGCTCACTCATCCAGCGCGGGGTTGTGCTGCCCAAGGGCCGGCCGCCTCGGTGGCGACGCGAGCCGCGTCCCGAGGTGGTGACGCCCTTGCATGTGATCACGGCCATCGCGTGGCGGCGTCGAGCACCCGGATCGGGGAGCGACCTGTGGAGGCTGCGGCCAGAGCGGGTGGGGCGGTGATGGGGATCGAGGAGATCGACGCCGCCTTCGGCTCCGTCCCGCACGCCATCATAGGAGCGGTCGCCGCCAATCAGTTCATGCCCGCTCGCCAGACCATGGACATCGACTTCGCGATCGCCCAGCGCGATGTGGACCTAGCCACAGAAGCCCTGCACGCAGCCGGGTGGCGGCTGCAGCATGAACTGGTCGTGCGGCCGCCGCTCGCCGGGGTCACGTGGCAGAGCGCCGACGACCAACCGGTAGACATCATCATCGTGCCCGGACGATGGGGCGAAGCGTTGGTGGATTCCGCCATGGCCAACCGGGCGGGAAGTGTCCCGATGGCGTCCCTGCCCCACCTGGTCATCCTGAAAATGATCGCGGGGCGTGCCACGGACGCGGGTGACATCGCCCGCATGCTCGGCCACCAAGACGCTCTCACCCTTGAGGCGGTGCGCACCTTGGCGCGGCGCGTGCTGCAGGAGTCCGAGTTGGCGGACCTTGACCAGCTCATTGAGCTGGGGCGCTTGGAGTATGGACCACCGCCAATGGAGGGGTCCGCAGGCATTCAAGGCCCCCCAGACTCTAGGGGCAGGAACAGCGGGCCGCGCGCCCCCGGAGGCCTTAAGCGCTGACCTCGGCCTGTGCTGTCGTTCGGCCCAGGGCATCAAGAATGGGCCAGCGTGGAAGAGGCCGAGATCGAAGTCACCGAGGTGCCGGGGCGCGGGTGGATCGCCCACGCGACTCAGCTTCGCGCGATCGTCCAAGGCGCGACCGAGGAGGAGGCGCTCGCCAACTTCGCGGAGCTCGTTCGGACCTACCCGCGCACACTGGAGGAGGCCCGGCGCGCTCCGCGTCGGCGGGTTGAGGTCTTCGCCCGCTCAGCGGACAGGCTGGCCGAATGCCTTGCGGGTCAAGCCCGTGCATGGCGCCCCGGGCATCTGGGAGATGACGTGGTCCTTTTCCGGCCCAGATGGTCGAGCCACCTTCGAGTGGGTGGACCCCGCCGGTGAGCCAGCTGTCCGGTGGCGTCGCATCGGAGGCCATGAGGTCTTTCGCGAACCGTAATCGTCCAAGCCCTCCCCCTGCGACCAATGAAGGCCCCTCTGAACCGCCCTGGGTTTAGTGGAGGCTCCGCACCTTGGAGAATGTGGAGCCATGGAAGAGACCAAGACGAGTCCTTTTGCGCGGCGGTACCCGGAGGAGCTGCGGGAGCGGGCAGTGCGGATGGTCCAGGAGACCATCGCCCAGGGGAGTGACAACCAAGGGGTGGTGACCCGGATTGCCCGCCAACTGGGAGTGGGCCACGAAACGCTCCGGCGGTGGGTCCGGCAGGCGGAGATCGATGGCGGGCGGCGTCCGGGGCTGACCAGTTCAGAGCGGCAGCGGATCACAGAGTTGGAGAAAGAGAACCGGGAGTTGCGCCGGGCCAACGAGATCCTAAAAGCGGCCTCGGCTTTCTTTGCGCGGGAGCTCGACCCGCGACTGCCCAGATGACCAGCTTCATCGACACCCACCGGGAGCGCCACGGGGTCGAGCCGATCTGCACCACCCTGCAGGTCGCTCCGTCGACGTACTACGCATCCCGGAGACGGCAGCCGAGCCGGCGCGAGCTCGAGGACCAAGGGTTCAAGGCTGAGATCTGCCGAGTCCACGAGGAGAACCTCGGGGTCTACGGAGTGGACAAGGTGTGGCGCCAGCTGGGCCGGGAGGGCGTTCTGGTGGGCCGGGACCGGGTGGCCAGGCTGATGCGAGGGTTGGGCCTGCGGGGGGTGGTGCGAGGGCGGACCACTAGGACCACGATCTCCAGGAAGGAGGCTCCGGACCGCCCTGACGATCTGGTCAAGCGTCAATTCCAGGCACCGGCGCCCAACCGGTTGTGGGTGGCCGACATCACCTATATCTGGACCTGGCTGGGGTTCGTCTACGCCGCCTTGGTCATCGACGTGTTCAGCCGCCGGATCGTGGGCTGGAAGGTATCCGCATCCCTCAGCGCCGAAGTGGCGTTGGACGCTCTGGAGATGGCCCTCTGGCAGCGGCGCGGGACCGACCTGGCCGGCCTGATCCATCACTCCGACCGGGGGGTGCAGTACACCGCCATCCGCTACACCCAGCGTCTGGAGGACGCCGGGGCAGTGCCCTCGGTGGGATCCAAGGGCGATAGCTATGACAATGCCCTGGCCGAAACTGTCAACGGGCTGTACAAGGCTGAGGTAGTCTGGCGGGAGGCCTCCTGGCGCAATCGCGAGGCGGTGGAGCTGGCCACCGCGCGGTGGGTGTACTGGTGGAACTGCAGCCGGCTCCACAGCGCCTGCGGCTATGTTCCGCCGGCAGAGTACGAAGCGGCATACCGCGCTGCGGCGGTCTTGGGTGCCGCTCCGGTGGTGGCCATGGTGGGGCAGACGGCATGAGCCCGAAGGCCGATACCACGCTACATAACGGTACCGTAACGGCAAGCTGCCCAGTGTGTGCGGCGACGCTGCCTCCGGGCCGCCGCAGCCGCCTGTATTGCTCAGAGGCTTGTCGCCAAGCGGCTTGGAGGCTGCGCCATGGGCCCAACCTCAAACCTCCGGCACTTGCCCCCAGGCAGCCACGCCGACCAGTGAGCGTCTACATCTGCCCCGAGTGCGACGCCCGTTACCTCGGGGAGCAATACTGCGCGGACTGCCATGTTTTCTGCCGGGCGGCGGGGGTCGGCGGATACTGCCCCTGCTGCGACGAGGCGGTCGCCTATGACGAGCTTACCCAGCGATGATCGGGGCTGGTGGGCAAGGTAGGTTGACGGATCTGAGGGACTACACGGTCAGGGCCAGGCTCTTTTCCTCGAAGTCCACGTTATTCAACCTTCCCCCCCGCGCCCTCCTATCCACAACTACGACTACAATGACCTCCTCACGGGAGGAGAGATTCCAAACTCAGGAGTCTCCATCAAACCCAGGGCGGTCCAGACACCATCGGGAGGATCCACGAAGCCTCCCGGGCGACCTACGGAGTCCGCCGAGTGCGGGCGGCGCTGCTCCATGAGCATGGCGTGGTGGCCAACCACAAGCTGGTGGCCAGGATCATGGCCAGCCTGGGGCTGCAGGGTCTGCCGATGAGCCGGCGGAAGTGGCGCCAGCTGAAGAACGTGGCAACCACCGAACACCTGCTCTCCCGCAACTTCAGCCTGTTTACCGGCCAATCGTGAGGTACCTCGGATGACGTAAGATCTGCCTCGATTGGCCGGTAAACAGGCTTTAACCGGAGCTCCGCAGGAGCGGTCTAACGCTGTTAGCCGGTTAAAGGGCCCGGGCCATGAACCGGGTCTGGCTGACCGACATCGCCGAACACAAGACCCGGGAGGGCACCCTGTACTGCTGTGCCGTCCTGGACCTCTACTCGCGCCGGGTGGTGGGCTGGGCGATCGACAGACGCAAAGAGGCGGCCATGGTCAACGATGCCCTGACTATGGCCGCCAAGTCACGCACCACCTCGCCCGAAACCATCCTGCACAGAGACCACGGCTCCCAGTTCGTCTCCTGGGCGTTCACGCAGAACCTTAGGTACCACTCCATCCTGGGCTCGAT
>DAHVMY010000076.1:0-4588 GCA_027319585.1 Candidatus Dormiibacterota bacterium
GTCAGCGGAGTGCAGATGCGAGGTGTGGTCGACGGCGGCGACCCGGTGGCGGCGGAGCGGTTCCTGGCGAGGTTCCCCGGGCCTGAGGAGGTCGCCAGCCGGCAGCGCTTCTACCGCATCAAGGTTGGCTGGATACGGCTCCTGGACCGGTCATCCGGCACCCTGGTAGAGATCGACCCTGCTTCACCGGAAGCCTGAGGGGCTCGCCCCGATCCTGAGGGGCGGACCGCACTGTTTCGCTCACTCCAACCGGCGGCGGCCTGAGCTTCCCGAGGTTCTCGGTCCGCTGGCCGGTGCCGTGGGAGCCGGGGTCGTGCGCTTGCCCGGTCGGGGGCCGTCATGTCTCCGGAGTGGCCCGCCTGATCGCCGCCAGTTGGAGGGCCAGCAGCAGAACCAGGATCAGCCCAAGCGGCAGCGCCACCACCCCGGCCCGCGCCCGCGACGGGGCTGCCACCAGCAATTCGAAGCCGGCGACCACAAGACCAAGGCCGGGGTACAGGAGCAACCCCGCCGTCCGGCCCCACCGGCGGTTGGCCCCCGTAAGGCCTAGGTGGACCGGCACGCGACTCTTCGGCGGAAGGGTCAGGAAGCCCCAGCCCGCCGCCAACCACATGCAGAGGAGCGGAAGCAGCGCGATCAGGACCGCCATGCAAGGTTCCTCCCCCGCCTCTCCGCGCTCCCGCCGAGTCGCGCCTGTGAGGCTCCGGTCAGCTGGTTCTCGGGGCCGCTGGACGCAGTCGGCGGGGCGATAGCCCTCCTCAAATCCGCTGGAACCGACGGCTCGCCTCGACCGCCAGGCGGTCGACGCGGTTGTTGCCGGCGGAGTCCTGATGACCCCGCACATGGGCGAAGCGCACCGCCCCGTCCAGCTCAGCCAGCAGGCGGTCGATGGCTGGGAACAGGTCCTGGTTGGCGTTGCGCTTCCAGCCTTTGCTCAACCAGCCGATCACATTGAGGGAGTCCACATGCAGCAGCAGCCCCTGATCCGGCAGGCGACGCCGGGCGAAGGCGGCCATGGCCTCGCGCGCCGCCACCAGCTCCATCCGATTGTTGGTGGTCGAGGGCTCGCCGCCGGACCCCTCCTCCACCCCATCGTCCCACTCGATCAGGAACCCCCAGCCCCCCGGACCGGGGTTGCCACTGCAGGCGCCGTCGCTGTAGGCAGAGATCCACTTGGAGGGCCGCCGGCTGCCGGAGGTCACAGCAGCAGGATGCGCTCGCAGTTCTCGCAGAGCACCAGCTGCTCGCCGTGCAGCTCCTCCACGATCCGGTGGGGCAGTGGGAGGCGGCAGCCGCTGCAGGTGGAGCCCACCACCCGCGCCACGGCCGGCTGGCGGCGCTGGGCGATGCGGCGGTAGGTGCGCAGCACCGACTCCGGCAGCTGGGCGGTGAGCCCGGCGATCTCCGCCCTGGCGGCGGCGACCGCCTGAGCGTGGGCCGGGGCGCGCTGCTCGTCGGCCCTTCTGGCCGCCGCGACGTCCTGCGCTCGCTCCTGGAGGGCCTGATCCAGCCGCGCGAGCTCCCGCTCATCCTCCTCCACCAGCTCGATCTGCTCCAGCTGGCGCTCGTCCAGCGAGTCCAGCTGGCTCCTCAGAGAGTCCAGCTCGTGCTGGCGCCGCTGCAGGTCGGCGGGGTTGCGGACGCTGCCGTCATAGAGGGCCCGCTCGTGCCGGGTGGCCCGCTCCTTGAGACTGGCGGCCTCGAGCTCGAGCTGCCGCAGCGCCGAGGTGCGCTGCCGAAGGCGGGCCTCCCCCTCCTCCCGCTGCCGGACCAGCCCCAAAGAGACCGGATCGGGGCCAGCGCGCCTGGCGGCCGCCTCGGACTCCGCCAAGAGCGCGGCCAGCCGGCCCTCCCACTCCTCAAGCGCCGCCAGCAGCTCGGACTGTCTCATCGCCGTTGCCACAGGAAGGTGTGGTATGCGCGGCCACGCTCGAGAGTGAGGGTGCGGTGCGCGGACCACCCCGGCCGGCCGGCCATCCAGGCGTTGAGCCACTCCCATCGCTGCATCGGCTGCAGGCACACCCAGGCCAGCTCCATGAGCACCGCCGGATCCGCCTCCAGGATCGCGGCTGCCGTGCGGCCTCCCAGCCCGGCGATGACCGCGCCCTCCACGCCCAGCCCCGCCAGCGGACGCAGCCCCCATCCCTCCAATACGGTGACCGGGCTTCCCTGCCCCAGCATTCGCCGCAGCTCACCGGCGGGACCGGGGCGCACCTCGGTGGCGAAGACGCTCCCGGGCGGACGTGACGCCGCCAGCTCCAGGGCCACGCGGCCGTGGCCGCTGCCGATGTCGGCGACCCGGCCGGTTGTGGGGCAGAGCTCCAGCACGGCTCGCAGGCGGGGGCCGAGGCGCGCCCGGGGCGGGGCGGAGATCATCCGGCGACCCTGGTCGAGGTCGCCACCAGCTTGTCGAGGACACTTCGGGCGGCCCCCCGATCCAGGCTCTCCCGGGCTTGCTCGAGCCCCTCCGGCAGATCCCGGGCCCGCTCCCCGGCGACCAGGGCGGCGGCGGCGTTCAGCAGCACCACGTCCCGCTTGGGCCCTCGCTCCCCCTCCAGCACCCGGAGCAGCGCCGCCGCGTTCTGCGCGGCGTCTCCGCCGCTGAGGGACGCGCTGGACGCCGGTTCCAAGCCGAGGGCGGCGGGATCGACCCGGTCCGGGATCACCTCGCCCGCGCGGACGTGCCAGATCGGCGACGGCCCGTCCAGGCCGAGCTCGTCCAACCCGCCCGGACCCGAGAACACCACGGCGCGCTTACGTCCCAGCCCCGCCAGGACGTGCGCCATCTGCTCGGCCAGCGCCGGGCTGGAGACTCCAAGCGCCTGATAGGGGACGCCCGCCGGATTGGCGAGCGGGCCGAGGATGTTGAAGACCGTGCGGATTCCCAGCTCGCGGCGGGGGGCGGCGACATGGCGCATGGCGGGGTGATACGAGAACGCGAACATGAACCCCATCCCGGCCTCCTCGACGCACGACCTCACCCCCTCGGGCTTGAGGTCGATCGCCACCCCCAACGCCTCCAGGACGTCGGCACTCCCGCACCGGCTGCTGGCGGCGCGATTGCCATGCTTGGCGACCGGGAGCCCGGCTCCGGCCACCACCATGGCCGCGGCCGTGGAGATGTTGAAGGTCCCCAGGCGGTCGCCGCCGGTGCCGCAGGTGTCGACCGCATCTCGGCCCAGCTCCACCCGCACGCAGTGGGCCATCATCGAGCCGACCAGCCCGACCAGCTCGGCGACCGTCTCCCCCTTCGCCCGCCATAGCGCCAGCACCGCTCCCATCTGGCTCGGGCTCAGCGCTCCCTCCATGAGGGCGTCGCCCAGGCGCCGGCTCCTATCGCTTCCGAGGTCGCCACCGGCCAGCATCTCCTCGAGGGTCGCGCGCACCAGCGACCCCAGGTCTGACTCGATTGCCATTGGCCGAGTCTATAGCTCGACCCCGCCACTGCTCGGGCTGGGATAACCTGGCCCCGATGGCAGGCGATGAAGGCTAGGCGCGGCCGGGACATCCCCGCGGCGGCCGCCCGCCCCTACTGGCTCGGCCAGGGTTCCCGGGGAGTCCTGCTGCTCCACGGTTTCGCGGGCACTCCACCGGAGCTGAGAGGGCTGGGCGACTGGCTCGCCCGGCGGGGTTTTCTGGTCTACGCCCCCCTGCTCTCGGGGCATGGCACCACGCCCGAGGAGATGGCTCTGACCACCCGCCACGACTGGATCCGCTCCGCCGCGCGCGCCCTGGACGAGCTGCGGGAGCGGTGTCCCCATGTGGGGGTGGCCGGGCAGTCGATGGGGGGCACCCTCGCCCTGCACCTGGCGGCGACCAGGCCCGAGGTGGAGGCGGTGGTCTCCCAGGCAGGACTGCTCTGGATCCGGGACTGGCGGCTCCGGGTCCTCCCGGTCGCAAAGTCCCTGATCCGCTGGGAGGAGCCCGCGGAGGAGGTCGACCTCTACCGCGTCGACGGCATCGCCGAGCTCCACAGCTATTCCCGCCGACCCACGGCGGCGATCCTGGAGCTGGTCCGGCTGGGCCGCCAGGTGCACCGCGAGCTGGGCGCCGTGGTGCAGCCGCTCTTGGTGCTGCACGGTGGGCGCGACAGTGTGGTCGACCCCGCCAACGCCGTCCAGATCCTGGCTGGGGTGTCCTCGTCGGTGCGGGCGATGCGCCGGTTCGAGCGCAGCGGCCATGGCCTCAGCGTGGATGTCGACCGGCTGGAGGTGGCCGAGGCCGCGGGGCGGTGGCTGGACCGCCACGTCGGGCCCGCCCGCCGGTAGCCGATCAGCTGCGGTCGAGCAGCTCCCTCAGCCGCTCGGCGACGTCCGAGGCTATCACCGGGTTCTCCGGGTGGCCGCCGTCGGGCAGGGGCTTGCGGCTCCGCCTGGGAGGCTGGCGACTGCCGGCCCCGGGAGCCCCCCGGTAGAGGAGCCCGCAGCCCCGGCAACGGTGGATCGGCACCGACTCGCCCCGGCCCAGGTACTCGACGTGGCTGAGGGCAAGAGGGTTGCCGCAGGTGCACACCCGGGTGGGCGGGAGCACGGGCAGCGCCTGCAGCCGGGCCGGACCCACTCACTGACCTCCTGGCTCAAGTTGACCT
>DAHVMY010000077.1:0-4578 GCA_027319585.1 Candidatus Dormiibacterota bacterium
CGGGCTCACCAACGGGAAGGTCCAGCTCACCCTCAACAACGCCTACGGTCCTTTGAAGAACAAGCTGGTGCGCCAGGCCATCCTCTACGCCACCAACCGCAAGGCGATCATCAAGGCGGCCTCGGGAGGCTACGGCATCGAGGCGGGCAGCGACACCGTCCCGGCCGACCCGTACTACATCAACCTCACCAACGTCTACCCGTACAACGTCGCCAAGGCCAAAGCGCTGATGGTTGAGGCCGGCTACAGCTCGGGTTTCCCGCTGACCCTCACCCTGCCCCCCTACTACTACGCGCAGCTGGCGGCGCCGCTCATCGTCTCCGAGCTGGGCGCGATCGGGATCAGGGTCTCGGTGAGCACCATCGACTTCCCGCTCTGGATATCGCAGGTGTTCGAGGCCGGCGACTTTCAGACCACGATCATCGACCAGGCCGAGGGACGCGACATCGGCAACTACGGGACCCCTGGCTACTACTGGCACTACGCGGGGACGGCAGAGGTGGCCAAGGAGCTCGCCGCGGCCGACGCCGCCCCGACCAGGGCCCAGTGGATCGCCGGCTACCGGCAGGTGCTGCGCCAGATCACCGCCGACGCGGTCAACGACTGGCTCTACATCATTCCCAGCCTCACGGTGGCGGACAAAGACGTGGTGGGGCTGCCCTCGACCGCCTACACCGAGGCCTTCAACCTCACCTACGTGGGCATCGGCGGGAGCATTCCGGCCGCCGCCAGGGCGCTCGGCTACACCTCATAGGGGAAGCACAACTGGTGGGACCCACGCCGGCTGAGAGCTGTGCAGCCTGATCCCACCGTTCTCGCCGGTCCTGCCCCCAAGCGCAGGCGGCCCGGCGAGGGCTCGGTGTCCCGGTTCGTCCTCCGGCGCCTGGTGACCGTCGTGCTCACCCTGTGGGCAGCCTCGATCCTGGTCTTTGCCGTCCTCAACATCCTCCCCGGGACCCCGGCCCAGGTGATCCTGGGCACCCAGGCCACCCCCGCCTCGGTGCGCGCCCTCACCATCAAGCTGGGGCTGAACCAGCCGCTGGTCTGGCAGTACCTGCACTGGATCCAGGGCCTGGTGACCCTGCACCTGGGCAACTCCTACATCTCCGGCCAGCCCATCGCGCCCGAGCTCGGGGCGGCGCTGGAGGTGACCGCGCCCCTGGTTCTGCTGGGACTGCTGGTGGGACTGCTGATCGCCGTGCCCGCGGGCATCCTGAGCGCGCTGCGCCACCAGCGCACCTCCGGGGCCGTGCTGGCGGCCGCCACCCAGGTTGGGATCGCCATCCCCAACTTCGTGCTCGGGATCCTGCTCATCATCGTGGTCGCGGTCGACCTCCGGTGGCTGCCCGCCAGCGGCTTCACGCCCTGGAGCACCAGTGTCGGCGGCGCGCTGCAGTCGCTGATCCTGCCCTCGGTGTCGCTGGGGCTCGTGGAGGGCGCGATTCTCGCCCGCTTCGTCCGCACGGCGGTCCTGGGGGTGCTGCGCGCCGACTTCCTGCGCACCGCCCGGGCCAAGGGGATGCGCACGGGCCAGGCCCTGATCCGCCACGGGATCCGCAACGCTGCGGTCCCGGTGGTGACCGTGCTGGGCTTGGAGCTCTCCGGCCTGATCATCGGCGCGGTGGTCATCGAGGCGGTCTTCACCCTGCCCGGGGTGGGCAGCCTGCTGCTCTCCAGCGTCGCCAATCGCGACCTCATCCTGGTGCAGGACATAGTGATGCTGGTGGCGACCGCGGTGGTGGTCACCAACCTTCTGGTCGACATCCTCTACCGGGTGATCGACCCGCGCATCGGGCTGCGCTCGTGACGACCCTGACCGCCGGTCGGGCGTCGGCCGAAGTCCCCGGCCGCGCCCACCGCCTCTGGCGGCTGGCGCGGCGCAACCCGAGCGCACTGCTCGGTGGGCTGGTGGTGCTGGTGATCGTGGTGGTGGCGGTGGTGGCCGTGTTCTGGACCCCCTATGGGCCGCTCGCCGTATTTCCCGGGCAGGCCCTGCTCGGCCCCGGCCCGCACCATCTCCTGGGCACCGACCAGTACGGCCGGGATCTGCTCTCCCGGCTCATGTCGGGCGCCGATCCCACCCTGCTCTCCAGCGCCGGCGCGGTCCTGATCGCGGGGGGGATCGGGATCCCCGCCGGGCTTTTGTCGGCATCGCGGGGCGGGATGGTCAGCGAGCTGATCATGCGGCTGGCCGACCTCATCTACTCCTTCCCCGCGCTGCTGGCCGCGATCACGCTGGTGGCGGTCTTCGGAGCCTCCACCATCACCGCGACCGTGGCGATCGGGATCGCCTCGATCCCGGCCTTCGCCAGGGTGACCAGGAGCGCTTCCCTCACCGTGCTGGGCACCGACTACGTGCTGGCGGCGCGCGCCTACGGCCGCTCGCCGCTGGCGATCCTGCGCCGGCACGTGGTGCCCAACATCCTTCCCTTCATCATCGTCCAGTCCTCCCTTCTGCTCTCGGTCACCGTCCTGGCGGTCGCCGCCCTCTCCTACCTGGGACTGGGCACCCCGCCCCCGGCCGCAACCTGGGGAGGGATGCTGGAGAATGCCCAGAACTACCTGTACCAGGATCCCCTCATGGCGGTCTGGCCAGGATTGGCGATCGCCCTATGCGTGCTCGGGTTCAACGCCCTGGGAGATGGGCTGAGGGACCTGCTCGACCCCACCCTGAGGCCCCGCGAGTGAGCCTGCTCGAGGTCTCCCAGCTCAGGGTCGACGCCAGGGAGATCCCGGTGGTCTCCGAGGTCTCCCTCACGATCTCGGCGGGTGAGCGGGTCGGGCTCATCGGCGAGTCCGGCAGTGGCAAGACGATGGCTGCGCTGGCGATTATGGGGCTCCTGCCGGAGGGGCTCACCGCCCGCGGGTCGGTGCTTCTGGACGGGGTGGAGCTCCTGGGGCTGCCGGAGCGCCGGCTCTCGAAGCTGCGCGGAAGCCGGATCGCGATGGTCTTCCAGGAGCCGATGACCGCGCTCGACCCGCTGATGCGGGTCGGCACCCAGATCACCGACGCGATCCGCCTCCACGAGCGGGTCACCCGCCGGGCGGCGCGGGACCGGATGCTGCAGCTCATGGGAAGGGTCGGATTCGCCAACGCCAAAGAGCAGGCCCGTCGTTTCCCGCACCAGCTCTCGGGCGGCCAGCGGCAGCGCATCGTGATCGCGATCGCGATCGCCTGCGGGCCGGCCTTGATCCTGGCGGATGAGCCGACCACGGCGCTGGACGTCACGGTCCAGGCCCAGGTGCTGGCGCTCCTCCAGGATCTGGTGCGCGACCAGGGCTCGGCCCTGCTCCTGATCAGCCATGACCTGGCGGTGGTCTCCTCGGTCTGCCAGCGGATCGTGGTGATGTACGGCGGCAGGGTGGTGGAGGCGGCGGCTACCGCAGAGCTGCTCGCCTCCCCCCGCCACCCCTACACGGATGCGCTGCTGCGCACCTCACAGGGCATCGGGGCGGCCGCCGACACCTTGGCGGGACAGCTGCCGACCATCCCGGGCGCGGTTCCGCAACTGGGACTCTTCCCCGAAGGGTGCGTGTTTCGAGGTCGCTGCCCATTCGAACAGGAGCGCTGCCAACACGTTCCGGAGATACGGGGGCGCGATCACCAGGTCGCGTGCTGGTTCCCGCTCGGCCCCCCCACCGGCCGCCCTGCTGCCGCCCCCTTCGGCCAGGCGAACGCGTGAGCCAGCGCCCAGACCCCTCAGACGCCCGTCCGGTCCTCCAGATGGTGGGGGTCACCCGCCGCTACGGCCCCCGCGACAGTGCGGTGGTGGCACTGTCAGGAGTCTCCCTCGAGGTCGACCCCGGCGACCGACTGGGAGTGGTCGGTGAGTCGGGATCGGGAAAGTCGACCCTGGCCCGGCTACTGCTGGCGCTGGAGGAGCCCGACGAGGGCGACGTCCTCTTCGAGGGAAGAACGCTGCTCGGACGCAGCCGCTCCGAGCTCGCCGATCTGCGGCGGGCGGTCCAGATCGTCTTCCAGGATCCGTTCTCCTCGCTGGACCCAAGGCTCCGGGTGGGCGACTCGATCGCGGAGCCGCTGCGCTCGCTGCGGATCCCGGGGGATCACCGGGCCCGCGTTGAGGAGGTGCTCGAGGCGGTGGGCATGCCGGCTGGTTCGGCCCGGATGTACCCGCACCAGTTCTCCGGGGGGCAGCGGCAGCGGCTGGCGATTGCCAGGGCGCTGGCTCCCCAGCCGCGGGTGCTGGTGGCCGACGAGGCGGTGAGCGCGCTGGATGTCTCGGTTCGGGCCCAGGTGCTCAACCTGCTGGCGCTGCTGGTGGAGCGCTACGGGCTCACCCTGGTCTTCATCTCCCACGACATGGCGGTGGTGCGGCACATCTGCACCAGGGTCGCGGTGCTCTACCGGGGTCACCTGGTCGAGGTCGGACCGGTCGCGCGAATCTTCCACAGCCCTCAGCACCCCTACACCAAGGCCCTGATCGGTGCGGTGCCGACCCTGGGGGGCCGGATCGTGGCGCCGCCCAGCCTCGATTTCTAAGGGATCGGGACCTGGGGGGCTCATCTACCAGCCAGTTCAAATGACGCGAGGGCAACCAGCGGTTGCTAAGGTGCCAC
>DAHVMY010000078.1:0-4537 GCA_027319585.1 Candidatus Dormiibacterota bacterium
GCAGAAGTAGTTGTGGAAGAGGTGCTGCTCCATGACCCAGGGGCGCAGCGCCCCCAGCAGGTTCCCGAGGTGGAGGTCGCCGCTGGGCTGCATGCCGCTGAAGACGACCGGGCGATCTCCCATTGGAGGGATTGTATCGGCGGCTTCGCTCAGTTCTTCTCGGTCACCCGGTACTCCAGGTGCGAGCCGAAGAGCAGCCGGGTCTGGGCCTCCAGCGCCGGGATGACGCTGAGGACGAGGAAAACGACCGGGTAGGTGATGGTCTGGAGGTCGGCGAAGCGGCGGCGCCACCAGCTCCACTCCTTGGGCCTGGGCTGCATCCGGTTGTCCAGGATCGCCACCGCCAGGATGTTGAGCAGGGTCACCTGGAGGATGAGGCTGGCCGCCGTCTCCAGGATGGCCCCGGTGTTGGAGAGCCCGTAGTCGTAGTTGAAGATGGAGGGCAAAGAGCCCGCGACCAGGATGAGCAGGGGCACCGTGGCCCAGCTCAGGTGGTTGAAGATGAGCATCTTGAAACGCTGCAGGCGGACCCTGAGCGGGATCTCCGGGTGGGCGGGCATGCGGGCTGCCACGTAGGGGATGTCGGTCACCCCCCAGGCCCAGCGCTTGATCTGGTTGTACTGGCTGACCAGGGTGCTGCCGTAGTCAGCAGCCCGGGGCGCGTCGCCGTACATGGGCATGAAGGCCCCCCTCACGTTCAGCCGCTCGCCGTAGGTGAAAAACGCCTTCCAGAAGAAGCGCGAGTCCTCCGGGATCACGTCGTCGTCCCAGAAGCCGACCTCGGAGACCAGCTGGAGCGACATCGAGTAGGCGGAGAACATCACCAGCCGCTTGGGGTGCTGGTGCAGGTACAGCTGCCACTGGGTGGCCAGCGTCGCCATCGAGCGCACCGCCGCCGGGACCTTGAAGAGGTTGTTGAGGAAGATCGGGACCGGCTGCCAGATCGAGGTGAGGCGGTCGGGAGCGAGGCAGTAGTGGTAGCTGATGTAGGAGAAGTACTGGGGGTGGACGCGGTAGTCGGAGTCGAGGTCGGTCACGATCACCCTGGTCGGGTCGAGCCCCAGCCCCAGCAGCGCTCTCTCCAGGACCGGGCCGGCGTAGGCCATGGCGGCCGACTTGCCGACCACGATCCCCGGCAGCAGGGGGTCCTTGATGTGCCAGAAGGCGGCAAAGCGCTCCCCGAACTCCTCCTGCAGACGGGCCACGTTGCGGCAGCCGTCGAGATCGGTCTCGCGGGTGATGATCGCGACCACCTTGAGCTGCTCCGGGTAGTCGGCCGCCGCCAGGGCGGCCACGGTCGCTCGCAGGGTCTCGTAGCGCTCGGTGTAGGTGGGGATCAGGACCGCATGCACCAGCTCTGTCGGCGAGGGCGCGCCGGGGGGCAGCTCGAGAGACCTGAGCCGGGCGCTCCAGTTCGTCGCCTGGGACTCCTCCAGGCGGCGGATCCCCCGGAGCACGAAGCGGAAGGTGTACACCAGCTTGACCAACCAGTACAGGTCGATCAGGACCGCGAACACCCCCAGGATCCAGAGGTACTGGAAGTTGGTGAAGGTGATCACGAAGCCGACCCCCAGCGGCACCAGAAGGCAGAGCCATACGGTGGCCCCCGGCGCCATCTCGAAGGCCCGCTCGAGAATCCGCTCGCGCCGGGAGGTGGGCTCTACGGTCCGCGAACGGCGCCCCGGCGGGACGTACGTGGGCAGGACGCCGACCCGCGGCGGAACCTCCTCGCAGGTGGTTGATCCCAGGGCTGATGTGGGTGTCACTTTGGGGATCGTAGTGAATGGATGACCGGGATGAGACGATTCGCTCACGACTGCGCCAATTCTCAGCCAAGAGGTGTATCTTGCCGAGCTGTGGGTAAGCGGTTTCTACCCCAGCTGCTTCGAGTCCTGCGCCGAGTAGTCGGCCACCCGGCGACCAGGATTGCGGTAACCCTGTTCGCCTTCGCCATCTTCGTCCACTCGGTGAACCTGGGGTCAGCGATCGCCGAGTTCGGACACCTGAGCGGCGAATGGGCGCTGCTGGCGATGGCCCTGGCCGGCTTCTCGGTGCTGGCCAGCATCGTGGAATGGGGCGCCCTCCTGCGCGGGGCCGGCCGGCGAGTGAGCTGGCACTACCTCGGCTCCTGGTACATGAAGGGGCTGTTCATCAACCAGATCTTCCCGGCCGGGGTCGGCAGCGACGCGGTGCGCGGAGTCCAGGTCGGCAGGGTGGTCGGCCACGGACCGGTGATCGCCTCTCTGGTCGGCAGCCGGATGGCCGGCACCCTGGGAATGGCGGCCTGGGGGCTCGGCGGGGCGGTCGTGATCAGCACCGTCTTCCACACCACCGACGTGGTGGGCTTCGCCCTCTTCGCCGGGGCGATGCTGCTGGCCTGGGGAGTGGCCCTGGTCGCCGAGCACCTCTTCGCCCGTCTGCGCGGAGTCGACCCGGTCGGCCATACCTGGCGCACCCACCGCCTCACCGAGCACTTCGCCACCTTCCTGCGCTCTCTGGGGCGCTACCGGGGCGCCCCCATGGCGCTGGCGGTCTCGATCCTGGCGGGCGGGATCGGGTGGGGGCTGAACCTGCTCTCCATGGAGGCCTTCAGCCGGGCCCTGGGCTATGACATCTCCTGGGGGGTCTTCGCGCTGGCGCTGCCGGTGGCACTCCTGGTCACCTTCATCCCCATCTCCGCCAACGGGATCGGGATCCGCGAGGGCGTTCTGGTCTTCCTCTTGGTCCAGTTCCACGTGCCGATCGCGATCGCGGTCGCGATGGCTTTGTTCGTGGACTTCCAGCTGCTGCCCTTCGCCGCCTTCGGCGGGGTGGTCCACCTGGCCGACTCGGTCGCCAAGCACGCCTACCAGAAGATGTTCCGCGAGGGGTCCATCCGGGGCTCACTGCGGGTCGCCCACGCCGCCCTCTGCTGGATGGTCGCACCCGAGGTCCTCTGGGAGATTTCCCGAGGCTGAGCTGATCCGGCTGGTCCGGTCACCGCTCAGCTTTGGAGCAGCGTGGCCGCACTCTCAGACTCGCGACCGCAACTCCTCAATCCCCCTTCTCGCCAGGGTCACGATCTGTCCCGCCGCGGTCGCCGCCAGGATCGCACCGAAGACCAGGTCGAAGACCAGGGTGGGGGCTCCCGAGAGCACCAGCAGGGAGGAGCCCGCCAAAGCGACCCCGGAGGCGAAGGTGTTGATCTTGCCGAAGCGGGTCGCCACCATCTCCGGTCGCCGCGGGAGCCAGGGGTAGAGCGACAAGAAGGCGATGGCGGGGATCCCATAGCGGGCCACCACCAGCAGCCCCATCCAGATCGGCACCAGCCCGAGGAGCAGGCAGCCGAGAGCGGAGAGGGAGAAGAAGGTCGCATCCATGATCGGGTCGAGCGCCCGACCCAGCACGGTCACCAACCCCACCCGCCGGGCGACCCAGCCGTCCAGCACGTCCAGGAGCGCGACCGGTGAGGCGACGCAGAGGAAGAGGGGACGGGCCTCCGTCTGGGGCGGCATGGTGGCATACAGCAGGATTGGGACCGCCATGTAGGCCCGCATGGACGTCAGCCCATTGGGGAGACCAAGGTGCGCGAGCGGAGCGCGGTCGGGGAAGCGACGGTTGAGATCCAGCGCGACCACCAAGAAAGCGGTGGTGATGACCCACCAGCCCAGGCCCAGCGCCACCCCAAGGCCGGGCCGGGAGCCCAGGATGCCGGCCGACAGCCCCGACCCCAGGGTGAGGACGAGCCCGATTCCGGCCCAGGCCATGAGCGACCGGCGCAGCTCCGGGGACTCGCTCCAGCGGGCTGCGGAGTCGCCGGCCAGTTTGGCCAGCATCCGGGCCGGGCCCCGCACCCCGCGGAGCGCCGAATAGGACGGCGCCGACGACTCAGGATCGGGGGCGCTGCCTGTCCTCACTCCCGCAAGCTTAGGCAATAGCGGTGGGAGGTGCCACCGGCGCCTTCGGCGGCGCTGGGACCGCCCCCAGGGCGGCCACCGCCACCACCCCCCGGATATGCTGGCGGCAGTGGATTTCGAATTCGACTCCGGCTCAGCGCTGATCGTGGTTGACGTCCAGAACGACTTCGCCGATCCAGCCGGCAGCCTGTTTGTCGCAGGCGGCGACCGCGTCGCCCGGTCGGTCGGCGACCTGATGCGGCAAGCGGCGGCGCAGGGCGCCCTCGTTGTCTGCAGCCAGGACTGGCACCCCGAACTGACCCCCCACTTCGCAGACCAGGGCGGCGTCTGGCCGCGTCACTGCGTGCAGGGCAGCTGGGGGGCCGAGCTCCACCCCGCCGTTCCCCGGCCGACCCATCTCATCCGCAAGGGGATGGGAGACCAGGATGGGTACTCCGCCTTCAGCGCCCTGAGCCTCGGGACCGGCCGGGTGGAGCCCACCCAGCTCGGTCAGCTGCTCTCAAGCCACGGGATATCCGATGTCTTCGTCGCCGGCCTGGCGCTGGACGTCTGTGTCAAGGCCACCGCTCTCGACGCGGTCGCGGCCGGTTTCACAGCCCATCTCCTCCAGGAGCTGACGGCCGCGGTGAACCTGGAGCCCG
>DAHVMY010000079.1:0-4468 GCA_027319585.1 Candidatus Dormiibacterota bacterium
CACCATGAGCGCTGCCATCAGAGACCGCATCGATCACCTCCTCCACCCGGCGTGCTGCGGTCCCTCGATCGGGATCGCCAGCCGCGGGTCGGGATCTGGAACGGTGGGCCGCCGCCCGGGGTTACAGCCCGACCTCCGACCGAGCCCTTCACCCGCGCTCAGGAATGGCCCCCATGAGCTCCAGGATCCGCTGAGGCGGCAGGTGCTGCTCCAGCACCCGCCCCCCGGTCGGGGCGATCGCGTCGGCCACGGCGTTGCAGATCGTCGGAGGAGCCACGATCATGCCCCCCTCGCCGACTCCTCGGAAGTTGACGTCCTGGTCCAGGGGAACCGTCTCAAGATGGTGAATTTCGATGTTGGGCACGTCGGTGGTGGTGGGCAGCAGGTAATCCATGAAGGTGGACGACAGATACTGGCCCCACTCATCGTAGGCGGACCGCTCCAGCAGCACGGCCCCGATGCCCTGGGCGACCCCACCACGGATCTGCCCCTCCACCACCGCCGGGTTGATCAACTCCCCGCAGTCCTCCACCACCAGATAGCGCAGCAGCTCAACCTTGCCACTCATGTGGTCGACCTCGACCACGCAGCAGTGAGTTCCCCCTGACCATCCCCCCTGACCACCGTCAAAGCCGAAGCTGGCCTCAAGCCCGGTGTCGGTGCCCGGCGGGATCAGTCCGGCTGCGGCAGCCTCGTTTGCCCGCCGGACCAGCTCAGGAAGGGGCAGCCCGCCCCCCGGAACACCCTCACCCACCACCGCGCCGTCTCGGATGTCGAGGCTCGATGGGCTCAGGTCCAGCAGCTGCGCGGCCAGTTCCAGAACCTGGGTTCGAAGCCTCCGGGTGGCGTGCAGCGCTGCCCCCCCGGCCATGGCGGCGAAGCGGCTGCCCCCGGTCCCAAAGCCCTCGGGCACCTGATCGGTGTCGCCCACCACCACCCGCACCTGGTCGAAGTCGACCCCGAACTGATCGGCGGCGATCTGGGCCAGGGTGGTCTGGTGACTCTGCCCGTGGGGCATCTGAGCGGTGAACACCGACACCGTCCCATCCTCCCCCAGGCTGGCCCGCACCCACTCGAGCTCCGTGGGGGGGGTCTCCGGGCGGGGCCCGGGTGCCGGCTCGACGTAGGTGGCCACGCCGACTCCCAGATAGCGTCCGGCGGCCCGAGCGGTTGCCTGTTGCTCGCGAAACCTGGGGAAGTCGAAAAGCTCCGTCATCCGCCGCAACGACTCCTTGGCGGTGATCCCGGCCAGACTCGGTCCGGTCACCATCCGCAGTGGCGGCTGATCCCTCTCGGCCAGGTTGCGGAGCCGAACCTCCACCGGATCGAGGCCCAGTTCTGCCGCCACCAGGTCGATCAGGCGTTCCCGGACAAAGGTCTCGGACGCCCAGGGCCCGCGGTAGGCGACATAGGTTGCCTTGTTGGTGATGATCCCGGTGGCGGAGAAGGAGAGCGCCCGCATCCGGTAGGGACCGGGGATCATCTCCCGGACGGTCGAGATGATCCCCGGGGCAAAGCCGGGGTAGGCACCGGAGTCGATCACCATCTCGACCCGCATGCCCAGGATCTCGCCGGCCGTCGTGACCGCCGCCTCCACGATGAAGCTCTCCTCACGGGCCTGCCCCGAGACAGTCAGGTTCTCCATCCGGTCCTCGATCCAGCGGACCGGCCGGGCCAGCTCGCGGCTGGCGGCGCAGCAGGCGACCTCCTCGCGGCTGGCGCCGAACTTCAGCCCGAACGATCCGCCGATGTCCTGAGCCAGGACGCGGACCTTGTCCAGCGGCATCTGAAGCTGGGCCGCGACGATCTGCCGGGTGGTGTTGACCCCCTGGGTGGCGGCGTGGGCCACCAGCTCCCCGCTGGCACGATCGAAGGCGGCGAGGATGGCCCGACCCTCCATGGGCACGTTCTGATGCCGGTGCTGCGAGATCCGCGCCCGGACCACCCGGTCGGCGGCGGCGAATGCTCCCTCGACGTCTCCGAAGACCTTCTGGTCGGGACCGAACAGGATGTTGCTGCCGAGATCCTCGAAGATCGCCGGGAGGCTGGCGTCGCGCGCCTGATCCTCGCTCATTACGGCGGGCAGTTCCTCATACTCGGCCTCGATGAGCTCGACCGCGTCCTCCGCCTGGGCCCGGCTCTCGGCCACCACCAAGGCGACCGGGTCGCCGACCAGCCGAACCTTGTCGGTGCAGAGCAGAGAGTACTTCGGCAGCCTCTCCGAACCCATCATCTCCGCCATCCCACCGGTCGCAGAGGTGAGCCGGGCCATCTCCCAGCCATCGAAGATGGCGACCACCCCCGGAGCCTGGCGAGCCGCGGCGGTGTCCAGCCGCAAAAGCCGGGCGTGAGCGTGGGGACTCCTACAGAACGCCGCGTGCAGCATGCCGGGCAGCCGGATGTCGGCCACGTACCTGCCCCGGCCGGTGAGCAGGCGAGGATCCTCGGTCCGCTTCACCGAACTGCCGGTGAAGCGCTCGGCGGGAGGGCGCTGTGTGATCAAGTGGCCATCTCCTCCTCTGGGCGCGGCGCCTACAGGGCCTCCGCCGCCGCCAGCACCCCGGCCACGATGCTCTGGTAGCCGGTGCAGCGGCAGAGATTGCCGGAGAGCGCGAGGCGAACCTCCTGCTCCGTCGGCTTCGGGTTCTCGCGGAGCAGGGCATGCGCCTGGATCAGGAAACCGGGGGTGCAGAAGCCGCACTGGAAGCTGAAGTTGTCGCGCATCGCCTGCTGCAGCGGGGACAACCCGTCACCTTCGCTCAGCCCCTCGACGGTGGTGACCTCCGCCCCCTGAGCCTGGACGGCCAACACCAGGCAGGAGCGGGCCGGCTCACCGTCCAGCAGCACCGTGCAGGCGCCGCAGACGCCGTGCTCGCACCCCAGGTGGGTCCCCGTCAGCCCCAGCTGATCGCGCAGGAAGTCGGCCAGCGTCAACCGGGCCTCAACCGCCCCCTCCCGCACCTGCCCGTTCACCGTGAGCCGAATCGGAGTCACCGTCTCTCCTTGGCCATCCCGTCCACCCGTCACGATGCGCTACCGGCAAGCGCGACCTGGTGAGCCCGCCCCAACACCTGTGGGACCAGCAAGGCCACCAGATGACGGCGGTACTCGGACGAGCCGTGCAGGTCGGACGGCGGGTTCAGCTCCTGGGCCAACCGCTGGCCGGCTGCGCTGAAGGGGTCCACCGAGTCCTCCCCGATTCCGAGTTCGACGCCAGTGCGCAGGATGGGCCGGTCGGCCACCCCGGTCAGAGTCACCCGGCACCCCCGCAGCTGGCCCTCCTGCACCTGCACCGCGGCCGCCGCCCCGACCACTGCGAAATCACCCACGCGGCGAGCGACCTCGTCGAAGCAGAACCCGCTTCCGGGCGCCTGCTTGGGGATGCGGACCTCGGTCAGGATCTCATCGCTGGCCAAGGCGGTCGTGAACGGGCCGAGGAAGAAGTCCTTGGCCGGAATCACCCGGGGCCCGCGGTCCCGGCTCACGACCCGCATCTCAGCCTCCAACACCAGCGCGGCTGCGGGAAGTTCCGCAGCCGGGTCGGCGTGCGCCAGACTTCCACCCACTGTCCCGCGGCTGCGGATCGCCGGGTGGCCGATGAACGAGAGCGCCTGCGCCAGGAGCGGCAGCTGCGCCGCGACCACGGCCGAGCGCTCCACCATCAACTCCTTGGTCATGGCCCCGATCCCAACGCTTGGCCCGTGGTCTGCGATCCCCACCAGCTCTGTCAGCCGGCCGAGATCCACCAGGCACTCGGGCCGGGCGAGCCGCAGCGCCAGCAGGGGGATCAGGCTCTGACCGCCCGCCAGGACACGCGCCTCGTCCCCGCGATCCGAGAGCAGGCTCAGCGCATCGTCGAGGGTTGACGGCGCCAGGTAAGCGAATGGTGGGAGCTTCAGAACACAGCGAGCATAGTTGGTCTTCTGTCGACCAGGCAAACGGGCGGTCGAGGCCGAGGTGTCGTGGACCCAGGAGGTCCCGGGGTCATCTGCCAACCGAGCGCAGTTCGCCGACTCAGACCGCGACGGCCCCGCCACACCAGCGGCTGCGACCACTCGACGCGGTCCGGGCGACCAAACCAGCCACCTCCGATAGGCGGGGGCCGTAGGTGCTGGCTGGCTGGAGCAGGGCTCCTCATGGCCCGCTGTGACGTCCAGCAGAGCCAGGGATCTCGAACGCTGGGACCGATGCCGACCCACGCATGACCAGCGGGAACTGGGGCCTCTGACCGCGGGACGCTGTCAGGACCAGGGAGAGCTCAGCAGCTCGTGCCCCAGCGGGCTCCAGGACCGGACCTTGAAACCGCCGAGACCGCCTAAGCCAGGAGGAGCCGCTCCACGGCCTTGGCGAAGCCGTCCTCCTGGTTCGAGTCGGTGACCTCGTTGGCGGCCCGCTTCACCTCGTCGTCCGCCTGACCCATGGCGATGCTAAGCCCGGAGTCGGAGAACATCATCACGTCGTTGGGCAT
>DAHVMY010000007.1:0-53015 GCA_027319585.1 Candidatus Dormiibacterota bacterium
TGGTGACCCGGGAGATGTACAGCTTCGAGGACCGTTCCGGGAGATCGCTCACCCTGCGCCCCGAGGGGACGGCCCCCGTCGTGAGGGCCTTCTGGGAGTCGGACCTGCGGCAGGCGTCGCTCCCGGTCCGGCTCAGCTACTCCGGCCCGATGTTCCGCTACGACCGGCCGGGACGCGGACGATACCGGCAGTTTCACCAGTTCGGGGTCGAGGTGCTGGGGGAGTCGGAGCCGGAGCTGGACGCGGAGGTGATCGCGGTCGCCTGGCGCTGGCTCTGCGAGCTCGGGCTGGGGGGCACCAGCCTGCAGCTGAACAGCATCGGGGACGAGAGCTGCCGTCCGCGATTTCGCGCCGCCCTGCTGGAGCATTTCGGTCCCCACCTGGCCCAGCTGCCTGAGCTCGACCGGGAGCGCTTGCGCCGCAACCCGCTGCGGATCTTGGACAGCAAGGACCCCGACGTCGCCGGACTCCTGGCCGCTGCCCCCAAGACCACCGACTTTTTGTGCGATGCCTGCCGCGAGGCCTTCCTCAGGGTGCAGGCGGCGCTGGTGGCCTACGCAATCCCCTTCCAGCTCAACCCGCTTTTGGTCCGGGGCCTCGACTACTACCAGCGCACCGCGTTCGAGGTCTGGCATGAGGACCTCAAGGGTGCGCAGAACTCTCTGTTTGGCGGTGGCCGGTACGACGGGCTCTCGGAGTTGCTCGGCTACCCGCGCTGCCCCGGAGTCGGGTTCGCGGCCGGCCTGGAGCGGGTGACGATGCTGGCGCCGCAGCCGCCGCCTTCATCACCACCTGGGGTCTGGGTGGTGGCGGCTCATCCCGATGCGGCTGCTGCGGTCATCCAGCTCGCCGAACGGCTGAGGGGTGCCGCCTTGGCGGTGGTGACGGACGCCGGGCAACGCAGCCTCAAGGCCAAGATGCGCAGCGCCGAGCGAAGCGGAGCGCAGTTGGTCTGTATCGTCGGGGAGGCGGAGCTCCGCCAGGGAGTGGTGACGATGCGGAGCCTCGGTGACGCCAGCCAGGTCGCCCAGCCCCTGGCGTCTGCCGTGGATCATGCGCGGGCGCTGCTGTCGAAGTCGCCCTGAATCGAGGAGGCGTCGTGTGAGAGACCGGAGGATGTGCGGCAGCGTGGACGCCGGCGACGAGGGCCGAACCCTGGTGGTCGCGGGCTGGGTGAATCACCGCCGCGACCATGGCGGGCTGACCTTCATCGACCTGCGCGACCACACCGGTTTGATCCAGCTGGTCTTCAATCCGGCTTTGGCCCCGGAGGCCCACGCGATCGCCCAGCACTGCCGTCTGGAGTGGGTGCTGCGGGTCCAGGGAAAGGTTGGGCGCCGCCCTCCCGGCAGTGAGAACCCGAACCTTCCCACCGGCGCTTTCGAGATCCGGGTGGAGAGCTGTGAGGTCCTGGGACAGGCGGAGGCGATGCCGCTGGGAGTCTCCGACGAGCAGGTAGCGGAGGAGAAGGTGCGGCTGCAGTACCGGTACCTGGATCTGCGCCGGCCGCGGATGCAGCGCAATCTCCGGGCTCGTCACCGCTTCATCAAGGCGCTTCGCGACGTGGCCGACCGGCTCGGGTTCATTGAGATCGAGACCCCGACCATGATCCCCAGCACCCCGGAGGGCGCCCGGGACTTCATCATCCCGAGCCGGATGTGGCCAGGTCACGTTTGGGCCTTGCCCCAGTCGCCCCAGATCTACAAGCAGCTCTGCATGGTGGGCGGGTGCGACCGCTACTTTCAGATCGCCCGCTGCTGGCGGGACGAGGACCTGCGGGCGGATCGGCAGTTTGAGTTCACCCAGCTGGACCTGGAGATGTCATTCGTCGAGGAGGATGACGTCTTCCTGGTGCTGGAGGAGATGGTGTCCACCGCCTTTGGGACCGCGTTCGAGATTCCAGTCGAGACTCCCTGGCCGCGGCTGCCCTACCGCGAGGCGATGCGGCGCTTTGGCTCGGACAAGCCGGACACTCGTTTCGGCCACGAGCTGAACGACGTATCGGAGGTGTTTCGGGCGTCGGGGTTCAGGGTCTTCCGCGCTGCCCTGGACCAGGGTGGCTCGGTGCAGGCCCTCCGCGTTCCGGGCGGGACCGAGCTCAGCCGCGGGGAGCTGGAGGGGGAGTGGCTCCAGGTGGCCAGGACCTACGGCGCGGCCGGACTGGCCTACCTGTGGCTGCGCTCGGGTGAGTTCGAGGGAGCGATCGCCAAGTTCCTCTCCGAAGAGGAGAAGCAGGCCTTGACCGCGCGGCTCGGTCTTCAGGAGGGGGACTGCGTCTGCTTCACCGCCGGGTCGACGCCGGTAGCCCAGACGTCGCTGGGGGCGGTGCGCCTGCATGCCGCTCGTCGGTTCAGCTGGATCCCGGCGCACCGGTTCGACTTCCTGTGGATCACCGAGTTCCCGCTCTTTGAACGCGACCCGGCGACCGGCCGGATCGGGTCGGTCCATCACCCATTCACCCAACCCCATCCCGACGACTGGGGGCTGGTGCGCACCGACCCGACTGCCGTGCGATCGCGGTCGTACGACATCGTCTGCAATGGGGTGGAGCTGGGCAGCGGCTCTCTGCGGATCACCAATCCCGAGCAGCAGGCGCTCATCTTCGAGGCGCTGGGCCTGAGCGCCGCGGAGGCGGAGCGCAAGTTCGGGTTCCTGATGAGCGCGTTCCGGTACGGTCCGCCGCCCCACGGAGGCTTCGCGGCGGGGGTGGACCGCATGGTGATGCTGGGTGTCGGGGAGAGCACCATCCGGGAGGTGATCGCATTCCCAAAGACCCAGAGCGGCGCCGATCCCATGACCGGGTCACCCACCCCGGTCGCTCCGGAGCAGCTGGCCGAGGTCGGGCTCCGCCTGGCGCAGGGTCGCGAGCGAGGCGGGCCGGCCCAGGGCGGCGGCGGGGAGTGATACCTTGACCAGGGGTCCGGGGCCCCGCCGTTTGCCAGCAGCCGACCCTAGTGACGTATTTCTCGGGAGCGCCAACAGAGCGGGCGGCCCACGAGCCTCCCGGAGAGGATGTGGAAGGCCGCGTGCGGTGCACCCACCTGGTTTTTCAGGGATCGGAGCCGGGCCGGCGGGTGCTCCCGGAGCCATCGTCGGAGTTTGAAGTGAGTCTCTCAGGGGCAAGTACTGGGGTGATGAGTTCCCGCACCGCCGCCCAGACCGAACTGCGAATCCCTGCGGATCGCGACTACATCGTGGTGGCCAAGCGGACTGCGGCGGCGATGGCCAGCGTGGCGGGGCTGGGCGTGGAGGCGCTGGACGAGTTGAACATCGCCATCGCCGAGGCCTGCGAGCACACGATCGGCGCGGCGCTCAGCGCCGGCTTCGCGGACGCCAAGGTGCGGATCGGGTTCTCCGTCCAGGAAGACGCTCTGAGGGTTGACGTCAGGCTGCTCACCGGCAAGGCTGAGCCGCAGGAGCGCACGGCGGCCGCGGTCGCGGCCAGCCCGCTGGCCGAGAGGGAGGCGTTGGACATGGCGATCCAGATGCTCCGGTGCTTCGCCGACGACGTCGACTTCCAGGCGGTGGGGAGCGGGCTGATGCACGTCCGTCTGGCCAAGTACCGCTGGCGGTGACCGAGGCGGGGTTTCGGTCCTCCCAGACCTCCCCCAGGTTCGACCGCGATCTCCAGCACCGGCTGTTCGCCGAG
This sequence comes from Candidatus Dormiibacterota bacterium, assembly GCA_027319585.1. Lineage (GTDB taxonomy): Bacteria > Chloroflexota > Dormibacteria > Aeolococcales > Bog-877 > AG-12. The sequence goes on from DAHVMY010000007.1 coordinate 3,650, forward strand.
TACCGGCGCACCCGAGACCCCGCCATTCGGGAGCAGCTGGTGGAGCAGTACGCCGCCTTGGTGCGCTCGCTGGCTCGTCGCTTTGCGGGTCGCGGCGAGCCCCTCGAGGATCTCGAGCAGGTTGGCTACCTCGGCCTGATCGCCGCGATCGACCGCTTCGAACCGGAGCTGGGTCTGGAGTTCACCACCTTTGCCACCCCCACTATCCTGGGCGAGATCAAGCGGTACTTCCGGGACAAGAGCTGGGCGGTGCGGGTGCCCCGCCGGCTCCAGGAGACCTACACCAAGGTGGTGAGGGCTCAGGAGGAGCTCGGCCAGCGCTGGGGCCGCAGCCCGAGTGTCGCCGAGATCGCCAAGCATCTGGAGCTGGAGCCGGAGGAGGTGCTGCAGGCGCTGGAGGCGGGACCCGCGCACCGGGCGGTTTCCCTCGACGGTCCCGCGCCGGGGGGCGAGGAGGCGGGTGAGATGGGGGATCGGATCGGGCAGGAGGACGAGAACCTGGACCGGATCGAGCTGCGCCAACTGCTGGGGTCGGCGCTGCAGCACCTGACCCCCCGGGAGCAGGAGATCATGCTGCTGCGCTTCGTCGAGGAGCTGCCGCAGACGGAGGTGGCGCGCCGGCTGGGCATCAGCCAGATGCACGTGAGTCGTCTGCAGCGGGCTGCGCTGGAACAATTGAAGAAGGAGATGCCGGAGTGAGCCTGGGCCGTCACCGGCCCGGCTGCTAGAATCCGGCGGAGCCTGCAGGAGCTGTGACAACTTGCTTAGTGATCAGATTCGCGCGCAATTTCTCGACTTCTTTCAGCAGCGCGGACATCTGCTGGTGCCCAGTGCGTCGCTGGTGCCGCGGGACGACCCCAGCCTGCTCCTGGTGTCTGCGGGGATGGTCCCCTTCAAGCCGTACTTCCTGGGGCTGAGGGAACCTCCGGAAGAGCGCCTCACGTCATGTCAGAAGTCGTTCCGCACGGTTGACATCGATGAGGTCGGCAGCAGCCCGCGCCACGACACCTTCTTCGAGATGCTGGGCAACTTCAGCTTCGGCGCCTACTTCAAGGCGGAGGCGATCGCCTACGCCCACCAACTCCTGACCCAGGGGTTCGGACTGGACCCGGATCGCCTCCACTACACCGTCCACCCGGAGGACGAGGAGTCCGCCCTGGCCTGGCAGCGGGTGGCCGGGGTCGACGAGCGCCGGATCGTGCGGCTCGAGGACAACTTCTGGCAGGCGGGTCCCACCGGACCCTGCGGCGTGGACAGTGAGGTCCATTACGACCTGGGCCCTGAGTGGGGCGAGGGTCCCGAGGAGCGGCCCGGCCAGGGGAGCCGCTTTCTGGAGATCTGGAACCTGGTCTTCATGGACAAGGAGCAGTTCGAGGACGGCACCGTGCAGCCGCTGAGGCGGCCGGGGGTGGACACCGGGATGGGCCTGGAGCGGATCGCCATGGTGCTGCAGGACAAGCGGTCGATCTTCGAGACGGATCTCTTCCAGCCGATCATCGATGATTTCGCCGCCCGTGCTCGCCGCTCCTTGAACCCGGCGGAGGCGGTTAGGCACCTGCGGATCCTCGCAGACCACACCCGAGGCGCCTGCTGCCTGATCGCCGATGGGGTCCTCCCCTCCAACGAGGGCCGTGGCTACGTCCTCCGCCGGATCCTGCGCCGGGCGCTCGTCAGCGCTCGGAGCCTGGATGTCCGCGGCGGTCTGGAACCTGGGGTGGCGGTCGTGGCCGATCTGCTGGGCAGCCAGTATCCGAACTTGCGCGAGCAGCTCACCACCATCCGCAGCATCCTGGGACAGGAGCAGGGGCGTTTCGAGGAGGCGGTCGGACGCGGCCTGGACCGTTTCTACGAGCTCGCGGACGCAGCCCCCACGGGCATCTCCGGAGACGACGCCTTTCGCCTCCACGACACCTTCGGCTTCCCCATCGAGTTGACCATGGAGCTGGCTGCCGATCGCGGGCTGCGGGTGGACCGGGAGCGCTTCGAGCAGCTCCTCAACGAGCAGCGCCGCCGGGGCCGGGCGGGCCGCGCGATCGAGGATCTGGGCGTGACGCGGCTGGCGCTCCCGGCCAACCGCTTCGTGGGCTACGAGCTGACCGCGGTGGACACCGAGGTGCTGGCGGTGGTGCGAGATTCCGAGCTCACCGAGCTCACCGAGCCCGGCATGGTGGGGGAGGTGGTACTCGCCGAGAACCCCTTCTACGCCGAGGGCGGTGGCCAGTTGGGAGACCGGGGTCGGCTGGTCTGGGCGGGCGGGGCCGCGGAGGTGCTCGACTCCCAGCCCACCGTCGAGGGGCCCGCCGTGCAGCGGTGCCGGCTGATCTCCGGCCGGCTCGAAGCCGGGCTCACGGTCCGGGCGGAGGTTGACCTCGACCGGCGCCTGGGCTGCGCGAGGCATCACTCGGCCACCCACCTGCTCAACCAGGCGCTGAGGAGCGTGCTGGGTGCTGGCGTGGTCCAGCGGGGGTCTTTGGTGGGTCCCGACCATGCCACCTTCGACTTCGGCTGGCCACGCCCCATCGCCCCGGAGGAGCTGGCCGCGGTGGAAGCCCTGATCAACGCCCAGGTTCGGCTGGATCTGCCCCGGAAGGTGGAGCTGTTGACGGTCGATCAGGCTCGATCCGCCGGGGCGCTGGCACTTCCCGACGAGCTCTATCAGGAAGTGGTGCGGGTGGTCAGCTTCGGCACCTTCTCGAAGGAGCTCTGCGGGGGCACGCATGTGGAGCGTTCGGGTGAGCTGGGGGCGGTCATGCTCGCCGGATCACGCAGCGTGGGGCAGGGGCTGCGAAGAGTCGAACTGCTGGCCGGTGAGGCTGCCGAGCGCCACTGGCGGCGGCAGGCCGAGCTGCTCACGGAGACGGGGACGGTGCTGCGGTGCTCGTCCGAACAGCTTCCAGAGCGGGTCAGTTCGCTCAGGGACCGGGTCCGCGAGTTGGAGAAGGAGGTTCGTCAGCTGCGCCAGCTCGGCCCTGAGCGCGCCGGTGGCACGTCCACGACCGAGTCGGTGGCAGGAGTGCCCCTGGCGGTTCAGGATCTTGAGACCGATCTCGACCGCGCGGAGACGCGGCGGCTGCTGGACCAGACCCTCGCCCTGGCGCCCGAGGGGATGGCGGTGGTCTTGGCCGGAAGTCAGATGATGGTTACAATCTCCGAGGCGCTGGTCGCCAAGGGCCTCAATGCCGGCGCCATGGCCCAGCAGGTGTGCCGGGATCTGGGCGGCCGGGGCGGAGGCAACCAGCAGCTTGGACAAGGAGCGGTCCCGCGGGAGGGACATCAGGCCGCGGTTGAGGCTGTGCGCACCGCCTTGAGAGCCGCTCTGGAGGACGCTTGAGATGGCACCACCGCCGGACACGGCTCGTCGCGAGCCGCGGTTTCACGTGACCGCGCTCGACATCGGGACCCAGGTGATCAAGGCGCTGGTGGTCAAGAAGGAGGCCGGAGAGGCGATCGTGCTCGGCGTGGGCCGGGCCGAGCAGGGCCCCGGCAACCTGGACCCCGCGGTCCCCCCGGACTTGGAGGCGGTGGTCGAGGGCTGCCACACCGCCCTGGAGGCTGCGGAGGACATGGCGGAGGTGATCCCCACCCGGCTGGTGGTCGGGATCGGGGGCACCAGGGTGCGGGTGGTCAGCACCAACGCGGCCAAGGTGCGCGGCCGCAGTCACGACCGCATCTCCAAGCGCGAGCTGGAGGATCAGGTGGAGTCAATTCAGCGCCGCGCGCTCCGAGATGCGCAGGCGCGCCTGCAGGAGGAGGCCGGCTACCGCGGCGAGCAGCTCCGCCTGGTCCACTCTTCGATCACGGCTGCCAAGGTCGACGGCCAGCCGGTACTGGACCCCCTGCGCTACCAGGGGCAGAAGCTGGAGCTCACCGTCTTCAACACCTTCACGAGTGAGGAGCACCTGGCTGCGGTCGAGGAGATCGCTCAGGCGCTGGACCTGGAGCTGCTGGAGACGGTGGCCGAGCCCTACGCGGTGGCGCGGCTGGCCGCGACGCCGGAAGTGCTGGAGCGGGGCGGAATCTTCATCGACATCGGCGCCCGCACCACCACCGTCACCATGGTGCGCGGCGGCGTGCTGGAGTCGGCCCGCATGTTCGAGCTCGGGGGTCGGGCGTTCACCCGCAAGCTGGCCCATGACCTGAACCTATCGCTACCGATGGCGGAGTCCCTCAAGGTCCGTCACTCGGCGGGCCTGGTCAGTGGGGACGAGCAGGCCAGGGTCCGCCGCGCCATGGGCGAGTCCGCGGAGGTGTTGGCCCAGGGGGTTGCCCTGGTGCTCCATGAGCTGGCGCTGGCCCAGCCCCTGCCAGCTCAGGTCTGGCTATGCGGGGGCGGGTCCCTGCTGCCGGAGATCCTGGAGCAGCTCTCGGTGCTGCGCTGGACCGACTATCTGCCTTTTCTGCAGCAGCCCCGCTTCCTGCGGCTGTTGCCGGAACAGCTTCCCGCGGTGCACGACACCACCGGCCTGCTCACCTCGGCCGCGGACATCACCCCGATGGGGCTCGCCTATCAGGCGGCGGCGGAGATCGAGGCCCCGCCGCCCGCGGGGCCGACGTGGGAGGAGATGCTGCAGCGGGTGACCGGGCTCATCCGCCGTTGACTCCCTGCCCGTGCGATCATGAGTAACCGCAGCTGCGGCGTCAGCGTTTCCGGTTCTGACCCGCGGGTCTGATCAAGATGTCGAAGCTACTCTACGTCGAGCCCACCGACGAGATCACGGATCTCGTCGACAGGATCCGCCGAGCCGAAGGGGAGCGGGACCTGGTCTTCGTCGTGCCTCCGGATGGCCGGGTGCTGCGGTCGGGGTTGGACCTGCAGCTGCTGATGCAGTACGCCAAGGGCTTCCAGAAGCGGGTCAGCGTGGTCAGCTCCGATCCCCAGATCCAGGCGCTGGCGATGCGAACCGGCTTTCCCACCTTCGCCTCGATCGCGCAGATGGAGCAGAACGCGCCGTTGCATTCGGTGGTTGGGGGCACCTCCGCCGGGGCTGCGGCTGTGGGGACAGCCGTGGCCCTGACCGGGAAGGGTGCGGCCACGGTTGTGGAGTCGCCGCCCGCCCCCCCGGAGGAACGCGCCGTGGCGCGTCGCAGCCCCGCCACCATGGCGGTGTCCCCGAGCGGTGGAGGAGCGTCCCGGCACTGGTGGCAATCCCCCACAACCCGGCGCTGGACGATCGGGACGGGCGTCGCGATCTTCGTGGTGGGGGTGCTGGCGATCCTGCTATTGCTGCCCACCGCCACCATTGACGTGGGGGTCCAGTCCCACAAGCTCAGTGATGCGGTGACGATCCAGGGCAACGTCAGCGGCGGGTCGGGCAGCGTGCTCGACGTGATCCCGGTGCAGGCCCTGTTGACCCCCACCGAGACCCAGACCTTCACCGTGAGCCCCAGCGGGACCCAGGTCCTACCACCGACCCCGGCCACCGGCAACCTCTACCTCTGCTACCAGTACACCGGTCCGGGCAACTACAACGGGGCGGCCACGCTCACCTTCACCGGGGCCGTGACGCCGGAGTTCTCAGACCAGAGTGGCAGCGGCAATCTGGGCTTCACCACCACCAGCGCCGGCCAGAGTGGCTCCTATACCCTGCAGTCCTGCAACCAGGGCCAGGGGCAGGGCCAGGCGTCGGCATCGACCTCCTCGCCGGCGCTGCCGGTGCAGGCCGACTCCAATAGCCTGGGAGCCCAGGGAAACGTGGGGGCCAACCAGCAGTGGGGGTGGTCGAGCAGCAATATCCAGTCCAGCGCCTGCGTCAGTCCGGCGGGCGCCAACGACTGCCTCCTCACCGGCTTCGTCAACCTCTCGCTGGCCAACCCGGCGCCAATGACCGGGGGCAAGAACTCGACCACCGAGGCGGTCTTCACCAGCTCCGACATCTCTTCCGCCCAGACCCAGGAGCAGCAGCTGGCGGCGCAGCTGACCGCCAAGGTCGAGCGCGACCTCAAGAGTCTGGCCGGGCCCTCGAACGTGATTGCGCAGGACTCGTCCGGCAATGGGGTGCAGCTGACGGTGAAGGATCCGACCCTGCCGACGGTGGGGCAGACCGGCCAGAAGGAGACCCTGACCGTGGCGGTGAGCGCGGCCGCAACCGCCTACAGCCCCGCCGCCGCCCGGTCGGCGGTGCTGGCGGATCTGAAGTCCAAGGTGCCGGCCGACGGCGAGCTGCTCCCCGGCTACAAGCTGGGCCAGATCCAGGTGGCCTCAGCCGGCCCCGGCGGCAACCTGACCTTGACCGCCAGCGCGGTCGGTTACTGGGCTCCCAAGGTGAACCTGGCCCCCTTCAGCAGCCGGGTGACGTTCATGAATCCCGGCGCGGCGCGCAGCTACCTGCTCTCGCAGCTGCCCGGGGCCAGCACCGTCGCGATCCACCAGACACCCTTCAGCCTCCCCTGGCTGCCGCTGCTGTCGAGCCGCATCCACCTGGTCCGCCAGGCGGTGACCGGCGGTTAGCTCGCTGGTCGGTCTTCCCGGCTGGCCGGCGACCGGTCGGATCCTGGCCGTGGATCCCGGGCGGGTTAGGGTCGGGCTCGCTCTGAGCGACGAGTCCCGGACGATCGCCCAACCTCACCTCACGGTGGCGGCAGTCAAGGAGGATGCGCTGCTGGCCGTGATCGGTCGGGTGGTGCAGGAGCAGGAGGTGGTCGGGATAGTCGTCGGGCTGCCGCTTAGGATGAGTGGGGAGGCCGGGCCAGAGGCCGAATCAGCCCGGGGGCTCGGACTGAGGATCGCTGCGGAGACTGGGATCGTGGTCGGATTCTGTGACGAGCGCCTGACCACCCGGCAGGCGGAGAAGGAGATGTTGGGTCAGGGGGCGAGGCGCCGGCTCCGCCGGGACGCCGGCGATCGGGTGGCGGCGGCGCTGCTGCTCCAGGGGGTGCTGGCGGGGAGCCGGGTGCGGGAGTGGTGAGGAGGCACCCGTGGCGCACCGCCCTGGTGGCGTTGCTGGTGGTGCTGGTGGTGGGCGGCGGGGTGAGCGCGCTGTTGGTGCGCCGGGCCCTTGACCCCGTCCAGCAGGACCCCCGGCAGCAGGTGGTGGTGACGGTGACCAGGGGAGAGAGCCTGGGTCAGCTGGTCGGCACCCTGGGGAGGGACCATCTGGTCCGCTCAGAGCTGGTCTTCGCAGTGTACGCCCGGGTGAAGGGGCTGGCCGGGCGGCTGCATCCGGGCAAATTCGTGCTCGATCGCGGCATGGGGGCGGCCGAGCTGGTGGCGGTGCTGGAGGGCCCGCCATCCGTCCTGCCTCTGAGGGTCACCGTGCCCGATGGGTTGACCGCCCGCCAGGAGGGCGCGCGGCTCCAGGCGGATGGCCTGTTCTCGAGCGCCAGCTACATGCAGCAGATAGATGGCGGCCACTTTGCGGGGATTGCGCAGCTGCCCGGGGCACCCCCGGGGGCGAGCTGGGAGGGGATGGCCTACGGGGACACCTTCATGGTCGATCCCCATATCACCGCCCACGAGTTCCTCAAGCTGCAGCTGGAGGACTTCGACCGGCGCGTCCGCCGAGCGATCCTGGCCGGCAGTGCCAAGGTCGGGCTGACCCCGTACCAGGTGTTGGTGCTGGCGTCGGTGGTGGAGGCGGAGGCGGTGACCCGCAAGGACCGAGCCCTGGTGGCGGGTGTCTTCTTCAACCGTCTCCACCGGGGAATGCCCCTGCAGAGCGATGTCACGGTGATCTATGCGATGGCGCGGGCGGGCGCCAGCCAGCAGCCCTTCAGCACCTCCTTTCCCTCTCCGTACAACACTTACCTCCATACCGGGTTGCCCCCAGGCCCGATCGACAGCCCGGGCGCGGCGGCGATCGCCGCCGTCCTGCACCCCACCCCCACCGCCTACCTGTACTTCGTCTCGCTGCGGAACGGCAGGATGCTCTTCGCGGTGACCGCGGCTCAGCACGAGCAGCAGGTTCAGCAGGCGGGGCTCGGTTGAGGGCCACCGGCCCGCTGCGTCAAGGAGGGCTGGGGTGAGGCTGCTGGAGGCTGCGGTCTGGGGCGTGGCCGGAGCCGGAGGCGGCTACCTGGTGGGGCTGCTGTGCCTGTACCTGGAGGGCGGGATCGGGGAGATGGAGGAGTGGGAGCGCTCCGGCAGGAGCTGGATCGAGAGCTACCTGCTGCCCGGGCTCGGGCTGGTCGGCTTCTTCATGTTCTTCGCCAAGGAGGGACCCTCAGTCGCGCTGCTGGTCCACAGCCTGTGGATCCTGGTCCTGATCCAGATCCTCGCGTTCGACCTCAAGCATCGTCTGATCCTGGATGTGATCACCCTGCCGGCGATGGCCGTGGGGGTGGCGCTCAGCCTGGTCAGCCCGGACCTCAGTCCCCTTCGGTCCCTGTTCGGGATTGCGGTCGGGGGGCTGGCGCTGCTGCCCTTTGCGGTGATCAGCTCGCTGTTCCACCACGGCGAGGGCTTCGGCTGGGGGGACCTGAAATTGGGCATGGTGATCGGGGCGATCACCGGGATGAGCCTGAGCTACGGATCCCTCTACACGCTCTGGGCGCTGATCGCGGGCACCCTGATCGGTGGCGTGGTGACCGTGCTGCTCCTGGTCACGCGCCGGCTCAGCTTTCGTGACGCGGTGCCGTACGGACCATTCCTGGTGGTCGGCTGCGGGGTGATCCTCTACTTCATGTGAGGCGCACAGAGCCGTCGCTCGTGGGCATCTGTCCGGTCATGGGCGGCCCCGAGAGCTGTCCTTCGACGCTGCTCGGGAACGGGCCAGGGCCCCCTGCTCCGGGCACCGATCAATCGATCGCAGCCCCCTCGGCCATGCTGCGGGCCGACTCCACCATCTCAAACAGCGCTGAGATCGGCTCCGCGGCCAGGGAGCGTCCCGCCTCCTTGCGCAGCCGGGCGATCGCCTGGTCGTGGTCCAGCGCCCGTCGGTAGGGGCGGTCCGAGGTGAGCGCCTCGAACACATCCGCCACGGCCACGATCTGGGCGCCGAAGGTGAGGTCTGGCCCCCGAAGGTGGCGATGGTAGCCGGAGCCGTCCAGCCGCTCATGGTGGGAGGCTGCCATCTCGGCGACGTCGCCGAGCGGCCACAGCGGAGCCAGAAGCTGGTAGCTGATCTCCGTGTGGGCCTGCATCTCCATGACCTCGGCGGGATCCATCGGTCCCGCCTTGTCGAGGATCGAGTTGCTGATCGCCAGTTTGCCGAGGTCCTGGAGCAGGGCGGCCAGGCAGATGCGGTCAGCCTCCTCCTCATCGAGGCCCATCACCGCCGCCATGCGCCGGGAGAGGAGCGCGGTGCGCGTGGAGTGGGTTGCGGTCCAGGGCGACTTGGCGTCGACCACGCCTGCGAACACCTGGCCAATCTTCAGCATCTCGGCGAGGGTCGCCGTGGGGACGCGGCGCGGATGCGGATCGAGGTGCGCCACCTGCTCCGGATGGGTGATGGTCGCGAAGCGGTCCCAGAGCTTGTCTCCCCGCGCATGGACCAGAACCGCGTCGACCAGCTGGGGGTCGAACCAGGTCCCCCGGCGCCGCCGCAGCACCGACTCCACACTCCGCCGTCCCCCCAGCCGCCAGAAGATCTCAGCGGTCTGGCTGAGCAGGATGATGCGGCTGAGCAGGGGGATCTCCTCCCCCTTGAGCCCGCGCGGCCGCCCCGAGCCGTTCCAGTGCTCGTCCAGGCACAGCACCGCCTCGGCGGCGGGCTCACCCCAGCCCAGCTCGCGCACCAGCTCCGCTCCGCGGGTGCAGCGGACCTGGACCAGCTCACTGGCAAGGCCGGGGCCCTTGGACCCCAGGGAGACCAGCTGGGCCATCTTTCTGGTGATGGGGGCGGCGGGGGCGGTCTGGCGGATCGCGAAGAGGACTGACTTCCACTGGCTGCTCCAGTCGGCGATCTTGAGCCGAGCCTTGGTGGAGCGGTCATCGGCTCCGAACCAGTGGGTGACGCTGTAGGCGTTGGCCGAGCAGCCGGCGTCCTTGAGCAAGAGGGCGTAGAACAGCTCCTGGCGCTCCTGGGGGCCGAGCCCCACCCAATCACCCAGCTTCATTCCCAGCCAGCACGACCTGAGCGCATGACCCATCGGCTCGCCCTCGGCCAGGTCGAGGGCTCGGGACAGGGACGCCATCACCAGCGAGCTGGGCATGGCTCCCTGGAAGTCGGCACGCAGGGGGGTGGGGGCGGGACTGGTGCTCATGCGAGCGCAGGATCTCACCGGGTCGATATGCCCGAGGTCGCGAAACTGCACCGGCTGCTGAAGAGGTTGTAGCAATGGCGTTAAGGTGGGCACGGTCGCGGCGGTCGGGAGGTGAAGTCCCACCGCCATTGAGAAGCTGGGATCATCTGACCTGAGGCGACCGCAGGGGAGATCCCGAGGCTCGCGGCCACTGGCCTGGCCAGCTCAGAACATGCGAAAAGGAGACCGCCGATGATCAACGCCGGAGAGCTTCGAGCCGGCACCACCGTGGAGCGCAACGGGCAGCTGCTCGAGGTCCTGAGCTTCGAGCACATCAAGCTCGGGCGGGGCACCGCCGTGGTGCGGACCCGACTGCGCAACCTCAACACCGGCGCCGTCACGGAGGAGACCTTCCGGCCCGAGGAGCGGTTTCCCAGGGCGAGGATCGAGAAGGTCGAGGTCCAGTACCTCTATAAGGACGGAGACTCCCATGTGGTGATGGACACCTCGACCTTCGACCAGGTGACGCTGAGCGAGGAGCAGTTCCAGGAGGCCGCCAAGTGGCTGCGGGAGTCTGACCACCTCTACCTGCTGCGCTATGAGGACCAGGTGCTGGGGGTGGAGGTTCCGATCTCGGTGACGCTGGAGGTCACCCAGACCGACCCCGGCTTCAAGGGCGACACCGCCACCGGCACGTTCAAGCCGGCAACCCTCGAGACCGGTGTGGTGGTGGATGTCCCGTTGTTCGTGGCGGTCGGGGATCGGATCAAGGTCGACACCCGGACCGGCAAGTACTCCGAACGCGCGCAATGACCAGCCCCCGCATCGCCGGTGCCAGGCCTGCGGGGCGGGTGCGGGTCGCCAGCGAGGTGGTTGCCTCGATCGCGGCGATGGCAGCGCTGCAGACCCACGGGGTGGCGGCGATATGCCAGAACCTGGGGGTCGGGGGGACTCGTCCGCTTAGGGCCGAGCAGAGCCACAAGGGGGTGCGGCTGGAGATGGTCGGGAGCTCCGCGATCAAGGTCGAGGTCTACGTCTGCATCACCGGGGACGCATCGGTACCGGAGCTGGCGGAGCAGCTGCAGGGAAGAGTCGAGAAGGACCTGCAGCAGATGCTGGGGCTGGAGGTGGTGGAGGTCAACGTTCACGTGGTCGAGATCGAGGAGGTCTGAGTGGCTGGCCCCAGGCATCGGGGACGGCAGGCAGCCGTCAGCGTCCTCTTCGAGGTGGAGTCGAGGCCGGGGGAGTGGCAGGATGCGCTCTCGTACGTCGCCGAGGTGCAGGAGCTACGGCCCGATTCCACAGCGTTCGCCACAGAGCTGGTCTCCGGGGTGCTGGCGCACATGTCCGAGATCGACTCGTTGCTGGAGGCCGCCTCCGTCAACTGGCGCCTGCAGCAGATGGGGGCGCTGGAGCGGGCGGTGCTGCGGCTGGCCGCCGAAGAGCTGGTCTGGCGTCGCCAGGATCCCCAGGCGGTGGTGATAGATGAGGCGGTTGAGATAGCCAAGGAGCTGGCCGGGCCGGAGGCAGGCGCCTTCGTGAACGGGGTGATGGGCCGGGTGGTCAGGGAAGGGTGGGTCCCTCAGGGAGGTAGTGGGGATGCTGGCGCCGAGCCGAATCCTGCAGGTCGGTGAGCTCAACTCCCTGATCCGCGCCGACCTGGAGGAGGACCCGGATCTCGCGGACGTGTACGTCGAGGCGGAGATCGGGACCTGCAGCCGTTCTGCGGCCGGGCACCGCTATCTGACTCTGACCGACTGCCGGCCCCAGGTGGCGGAGCCCGCCTCGATCAGGGCGGTCATGTTCCGCGGGGCGGGCCGAACCCTGGACTTCGAGCCCCAGACCGGCCAGCGGGTGATCGCCCATGGGCGCGTCTCCTTCTACCCCTCCCGCGGAGACGTGCAGCTCTACCTGGACCGCCTCGAGCCCACCGGCATCGGGGCGATCGCGATCGCCTTCCAGCAGCTGGTCGCCAAACTGGAGGCGGAGGGCCTCTTCCGGCCCGAGCGCAAGCGTCCGGTTCCCTTCCTGCCCCGGTCGGTGGCGGTGGTCACCTCCCCGAGGGGGGCCGCGATCAGAGACGTGATCCAGGTGATTCGCCGCCGCTGCCCAATCACCTCGGTCCTGGTGCTGCCGACCCTGGTGCAGGGGGAGGGGAGCCCGGCAGCGATTGTGGAAGCGCTCCGGCTGGCCGACCGCGTTGGCCCGGATGTCATCCTGCTGGTCCGGGGCGGCGGCTCGCTCGAGGACCTGCAGGCGTTCAACACCGAGGAGGTGGCCCGCGCAGTGGCCGGGCTGGCCCATCCCGTAATCACCGGGGTCGGGCACGAGACGGACACCACCGTGGTGGACTTCATCGCGGACCGTCGGGCTGCGACCCCGTCGGTGGCGGCGGAGCTCGCGGTACCCGATCTGGAGCAACTGCGGGCGGACGTGGCGGCCAGGCGGTTGCGGCTGCGCCGGGGGTTCGACGCCCGGTTGGGTCAGATGGCCCAGTCACTGGCGCAGCAGCAGGCGAGGCTGCAGCGGCTGGCACCCCGCGTGCGGGTCGAGGCCGGACGCCAGGATCTGGACCGGATGACCGCTCGGCTCCAGCGCGCGGGTCTCCGGATCGTGTCCGAACGACGCTCTGAGCTGCTGGGCCGCCTGCGGCTGCTCCAGGCGAAGGGCCCGGGGCCGCGGCTGCTGCGTGCCCGTGAGGAGTTCGCAGGCCGGGTCGGGCGTCTCTCGGCCCTCAGCCCGCTGGCGGTGCTGAGTAGGGGATACTCGATAACCTACCTGGCGGACCAGGCGGTGATGCTGCGGGATCCCGCCCAGGTCAGGGCTGGAGATCGGCTCACAACCCGGGTGGCCGGGGGGACAGTCACCAGCACCGTGATCGACTCGAAGCCGCTGCAGGAGGTGGGCGATGGAGCGTGAACCCGGGGCGCAGGCGGCGGTCGTGACGGCCGCCATGGAGACCCTTGACTACGAGGCGGCGTTGGGAGAGCTCGACGCGGTCCTGCAGCGTCTGGAGGACGGCAAGGCGCCCCTCGAGCAGGCGATGGAGCTCTACGAGCGGGGCGTGGCGCTGGTCAAGCGCTGCTCGGCCCTTCTGGATGGCGCTGAGAAGCGGGTGATGGAGCTTTCGATCGGACCCGACGGCGAGGTGTCCGAGCGCCCCTTCCAGCCGGGCGCCGAAGCCGACCCAGGCGCCGGCCGGGACGCTTGACCACAGGTAGTGGCCCCACTCTTCTCCAATCAGTTCATATGGGTGCCCGCTCTCGCCTGGGCGATCGCGCAATGCCTCAAGGTCGCGACGGACTCGTGGAGGCAGCGGCGCTTCAGCGTACGGTCGATCGGACTCTCGGGAGGGATGCCGAGTTCCCACACAGCTCTCACCGTTTGCCTTACGACCCTGCTGGGTCGGCGTCTGGGCACCGGCTCACCCGTGTTCGCCGCCGCGGCGGTGCTCACGGTGGTGGTGATCTACGACGCCACCGGAGTGCGGCGCTCCGCCGGCCAGCAGGGGCTGATCCTCAACCGGATGATCGAGGATCTGCGCAGCCACCTGGGCCTGCGCTACGAGCGCGTGCGCGACTTTCTCGGCCACACTCCCTACGAGGTGCTGGCCGGGCTGATTCTGGGGTTTGCGATCGGGATGCTGCTCTGACGGCGCGACCGGACCTTGCGGAGCCCCTACCATCCAACCGACAACCCGCACAGGAGATGAGGTGAGCGTGGCCGAGCCCCGAGGAGTGATCGCCTTCTTGCTCAACCTGCACGAGGATCCAGAGGCCCCTCCGCTCTTGCAGGCGCTGTCCTTGGCCCGGGCGGCCGGGTTCCAGACCGTGGTGGCGCAGCGGGACGCCGAGAGCGTGATCCGGCCCCAGCTGCCGGGTCTACGCTTGCTGGTCTGCGTCGGCGGCGATGGGACCCTGCTGTACGGCGCCCGGCTGGTAGCCCCCGCCGGGGTCTCGGTCCTGGGTGTCAACCGAGGCCACCTGGGCTTTCTGGCCAGCGTTGAGCTGCCCGAGCTGCCCGCCGCCATCACCGCCTTCGCGGACGGGAGGTGCCGGCACCAGCTGCGGGGGACCCTCCGCGGGGTGATCACCTACGACGGAGCCTCACTCCCCGCAGAACGGGTGGAGATCGCCGTGAATGAGGTGGTCCTGAAGGCGGATGCGTTCAATCTGGTCCGGATCCGGGTCCGGGCGGACTCAGACCTCATCGGAGACTTCGACGCCGACGGCCTGATCGTGGCGACCAGCATCGGGTCCACCGCCTACTCGCTATCGGCGGGCGGCCCCCCCCTCGACCCCGCGGTGCCCGCGCTGGTGTTGACCGCGCTCAACCCCCACGCGATTCTCACTCGCTCCCTGGTGATTCCCGACAGCTGCGAGGTGGTGGTGGAGATGCTGCGGGGCCGAGCCGTGGTGGCGGCGGACGGCTTCCCCTGGGGAAGCCTGGTTGAGAAAGGGGAGATGAGGGTCGGCCGCGGGCCCCAGCTGGACCTGTGCGAGCCCCCGGGCACCGCCGGGTTCTTCTCCCGACTGCGGTCCAAGACCGGCTTTGGCAGAGTGCTTAAGGTGCCCGCGTCCGCTGGCGAGGTGGACCTCCACCCGCTTTCCGATCCTTGGGGCTGAGTTTGCTGGTCGAGCTCAGGGTCGAGAACCTGGCGGTCATGGCGCGGGCGGGATGCTCCTTCGGTCCGGGACTCAACGCGGTCACGGGCGAGACCGGTGCGGGCAAGTCGGTGCTGCTGGCCTCCCTGGCCCTGGCCCTTGGTGGGCGGGCCGATCCGCAGCTCGTCCGGGCCGGGTCGGAGCGGGGGTCGGCGCATGCGGTGTTCTCAGATGTGCCCGGGTCTGCCGCAACGGCGCTGGTGGCGCTCGGCGTGGACCCCGGGGATGTGCTGGTGCTGGGGCGGGAGCTGCTGCGGTCGGGACGAACCAGCGCCAGGATCAATGCCCAGACCGTGCCGGTGTCCACGGTGCGGGAGGTGGGAGAGGCCCTTCTGGAGGTCCATGGCCAGGGAGTCTCCTCCCGCTGGCTGATGGAGTCGGAGCAGCGCCAGGCGATCGACGCCTTCGGCGGCGAGATGCTGATCGCGCTCAGGGACGGGGTCGCCGAGCTCTTCGACCGGCGCCAGGAAACCCTCGCTGAGCTCGTGCGGCTGCGGGGGCTGGAGCATCAGGAGCAGCGCGAGCTGGAGCAGGCGGTGCTGGATCTCGAGGAGCTGCGTGCGGCCGCCCTGGTGCCCGGAGAGGACCGTTACCTCCTCAGTGAGCGTGAGCGCCTGCTGCATTCGGCGCGCCTGCGCGAAGCCGCCGAGCAGCTGCATCTGGCGGCTGGCGGAGGCGACCCGGCCGATGCCGGGCCGACCCTGGCCCGAGCCCTTCAGCAGGCTCGCGGGCTGGCCGGGATCGACCCGGAACTGGACCGGGCGGTCGCGCAGGCCCGGGAGGTGGTCGTGCTTTTGCAGGAGCTGGTGCTCCAGCTGAGCTCATATCTCGACACCCTCCCCGACGACGACTCCCGCCTGGGCCAGGTGGAGGAACGGCTGGCGCTGTTGGAACGGCTGGCCCGCCGCCACGGCGGCAGCCTGGAGGCGGCGATTGAGCGCCGGGAACAGGCGGCCCGCCTGGTCGCCGAGCGCGGTGGCATCACCGGTCGCCTCGGTGAGCTGGAGGCCGAGCTGGGAGCGCTGGACGGCCGTCTGGCGGAGGCCTGCACGAAGCTCACAGCGGCCAGGGAAGCCGCCGCCCGGGAGTTGGAGCGTGAGGTGACCGGGGATCTGCGCCAGATGCTGATGCCCCATGCTCGGTTCGCGGCCCGGGTCTGGCGCCAGCTCGGGCCGGGCGGGATCGCGCTGCCTGACGGCACCGCGGTGGAGGTCGGGCGTGACGGGTGGGACCGGGTCTCCTTCGAGCTCGCGGCCAACCGGGGGGACCAGCCGCGTCCACTGCGGGACACCGCCTCCGGGGGCGAGCTGTCGCGGGTTGCGCTCGCCCTGCTCTCCCACCTCAGCCAGCGCTCTGGAGTCGGCACCGTGGTGTTCGACGAGATCGACCAGGGGCTTGGGGGCGAGGCCGCCAACCGGGTTGGCGAGCTCCTGCGGCAGGCGGCTCAGAGCCGCCAGGTCATCTGTGTGACCCATCTGGCGCCTATCGCGGCCCGAGCCAGCACCCACCTCCGGGTTGTCAAGACCGAAGAGGGTGGGGGTGTCAGCAGTCGGATCGAGCAGCTGGACCAGGACGGACGGGTTGAGGAACTTGCCCGGCTGCTGGCCGGCGAGGCGACACCGAGGGTGGCCAGGCAGCACGCGCAGGAGCTGTTGCTGGCCGTGGGCCGTTAGGCCATGGGGGATTGGCACGAGCGGCTGGAGCTCGAGCGGTTGCCGGAGCTGCTCGCCAAGGCGCAGCGGGGCGAGGTCGAGCTCGGCGACATCAGCCTCGCGGTCCTCAGCCACCAGCTGCGGGAGCTGGTGGTCGGGGCCGAGGGCGAAATTGACCTACTCGGGGCGGCCGAGTCGCTGCAGCTTCTGACCCAGCTGCTCGAGCTGAAGATGGGCCGCCGGCTTGACGAGCTCAGCGACGAGAGCCTGAACCAGGGCGAGGCCATCTCCGAAGAGCCCGACCTGGGGGCTCGCCTTGAGGAGTATCGGATCTTCAAGGCCGCCGCGGGAGTCCTGCTGGCCGACTCGTCGGCCGGGCCACGAGCCTTCCTCAGGGTGCTGGGGGTGCCTGTCGACCCCCGCCCATCGCTCCACCTCAGCCCGGAGCAGCTGGCGGTCGCCTTCTCCGAGCTGCTGACGCGGCTGCCCGAGCCCGAGGAGGTCCAGCTGAGGCTGCCCGCCTACACCGTCGAGGACAAGGTGGAGGAGCTGCGCACCCTCCTCAGGGAACGGGGAACGCTGGAGTTTGACGAGGTGTTCGCCGCGGCCCGGGACCGCTTGGAGGCGGTCGCCTTCTTCCTCGCCCTGCTGGAGCTGGTGTGGAGCGGCGAGGCCACCTGCGACCAGGGTGAGCCCGCCGGCCCGATCCGGGTGGAGCGATCCCTTGGTTGACCCCACCGCGGCCGCCGACGGGTGGGGTCAGCGGCTCGCCGAAGCCCTGCTGGCGGTGCTGTTCGTACGGGCGGAGCCGATCGCGGTCGCGGATCTGGCGGCCACTCTGGAAGTCGAGCCCGCCCAGCTGCACGACCTGGCCGGGATCGCATCGCTGCTGCTGCAGGGGACCGGGCTGATGCTCCAGGACCACCGGGGCGAGCTCCAGCTCGTGAGCCACCCCTCGACCGCCTGGGCGGTGGAGCGGGCGGTGCGGCCGGAGGTGGCGAGTCGACTGTCGAGGCCCGCGCTGGAGACCCTGGCGATCGTCGCCTACCGTCAGCCGATATCCCGATCCGCCATCGAGGCGATCCGGGGGGTGAACTGTGAGGCGGTGCTGGACCGGCTCCAGCGTCACGATCTGGTGGCGGAGATCGGGAGGTCGGAGGGGCCAGGGCGGGCCCGCCTGTTCGGCACCACCATGCACTTCCTGCAGGTGGTCGGGGTGGCCCGTATCGAGGATCTGCCCCCGCTGCCGTCGGGGGGTGACGAGGGCTGGCTGGTGCAGGCGGTGGAGGCCGGCGATGGCAGCTGATCGGCTCGGTCGTTTCCTGGCGCGGTCCGGCCTGGCCTCACGCCGGGCCGCCGACCGGCTGCTGCAGGAGGGGAGGGTGCAGGTCAACGGCCGGACCGCGCCCCCCAACGGGATGATCGTCGACCCCGAGCACGACCGGATCGCAGTCGATGGGGTCGTGGTTTCGCGGGCCGCCCAGCCCCGCCGCCATCTGGCCCTGAACAAGCCGGCCGGGGTGGTCTCGACCGCCCATGACCCCGGCGGCCGCCCGATCGTGCTCGACTACGTCCCCGAGCGTCAGGGGCTGTTCCCGGTCGGACGCCTCGACATCGACTCCCGCGGGTTGATCCTGCTGACCGATGACGGCGATTTGGCCATGCGCCTGACTCACCCTCGCTACGGCGTGCCCAAGACCTATCGACTCACCGTCCCCGGTCCGGTCTCCGGCCGCCAGCTCGAGCAGCTGCGCTCGGGCCCGGAGCTGGACGATGGTCCCACCCACCCACTGGCGGTCAGGGTGTCGCGACTCAGCTCGCGGCGGACGGTTTTGGAGGTGGTGATGGCGGAGGGCCGGCATCGGGAGGTGCGACGCATGTGCTCGGCGGTCGGGCTGCCCCTGACGGACCTGGTGCGCGTGGAGTTCGCCGGGATCAGGCTGGGAACCCAGCCGGAGGGAACCGTTAGGGAGCTGAGCCCAGCCGAGGTCGGGCGGTTGCGCCAGCTGGTCGGGCTTTGACGGCCGCGCACCCCATCATCACCATCGACGGGCCCGCCGGGGTTGGCAAGTCCACTGTGGGAAGGCTCGTTGCTGAGAAGCTCGGGCTTGCCTTCCTCGACACCGGCGTCTTCTACCGGGCGCTCACCGTGTCCGCTTCCCGCCGCGGGTTGGGGGTGGGACAGGAGGCCCAGCTGGCGGAGCTGGCCCGGAACTTCAGCGTGGAGGTCAACACCGCCCCGCGCCCCGTCGGCTGGCTCGCTCGGGTCGATGGCCGGGACTTGGATCTCGAGCTGTGGGACCCGGAGCTGGCTCCTCTGCTCGCGTTCGTCGCGAGTCTTCCCCAGGTCAGGCGGGCGCTCCTCGAACTCCAGCGCCGGAGCGGGCGCGGCGGGGCGGTGGCGGTGGGCCGCGACACCGGCACCGTGGTCTTTCCCAAGGCGGATCGAAAGTTCTATCTGGACGCTCCGCCCGACGTGCGCCTGGAGCGGCGCCGCCAGGAGCTCCGCCGCCGGGGACTGCCCACTCCGGATGAGCTCATGGTGGAGGAGGTGCTGGACCGGGACCGGATGGACCGCTCGCGCGCGGTCGGCCCCCTCAGCGTCCCCGAGTCGGCCACGGTGATCGACACCAGCGCGCTCTCCGTGGAGGAGGTCACAGAGGTCGTCCTGGCAGGCTGCGCCGGACTCGGTGACGTCTTCGGGTGACGAACCAGGCGGCGGGGTCCGTAAGGTGGTCCCACTCGTGAGTGTTGAAACAGCTTCGCCCACCTACGTATCGTTCGATCTGGAGACGACCGGGCTATCACCGAAGTCGGACGCGATCATCGAGATCGGCGCTGTGAAGTTCGATCAGGCGGGGGTCCTCGACACCTTCTCCACCCTGGTCGATCCCGGCAGACCCGTGCCCCTGGTGGTCCAGCGTCTGTGCGGACTCCATGATCAGGATCTGGTCGGCCAGCCGGTGCCCGCCGAGGCGGTGGCCGAGCTTGCGATCTTCTGCGAGGGGAGCCTGCTGGTGGGCCATGGGGTCGGGTTCGACCTCGCCTTCTGCGCCGAGTTGCTGCCGGAGGCGTTCGCCCGCCGAGCGGCGGTCGACACCTCGGAGCTGGCCCGGACCTTTCTCCCGTCGGCGCAGAACCACAGCCTCGAGGAGCTCAGCCGCAACCTGGAACTGCTCCATGACCGTCCCCATCGCGCGCTCTCCGACGCCGAGGCGACCCGGCTTCTGCTGTGGAGGTTGGTTGAGTTGGCCAGGGAGCTGCCCGCCCCCTTGCGCTCTCAGGTCATCGACCTGTGCCGCGACGGCCCCTGGCCCGGTGGCCGGTTCATGGCCGAGCAGCTGGCCGCTCACGCCGCGACCCCGGAGCGGAGCATCCCACCGGTGCCGCTTCCGGTCCTGATCGAGGACCCTCCGGCCCCCAAGGGGGAGCTCGACCAGCAGTTCGTGCTTGACGCCTTCGGTCCGGGGGGGCTGCTGGCCGCCGCCAACTCTGAGTTCGAACTTAGGGAGGAACAGCAGCAGATGGCGCTCGCCGTGACCCAGGCGTTCCAGCGCGACCAGGAGCTGCTGGTGGAGGCCGGGACCGGGGTGGGCAAGTCCTTGGCCTACCTGCTGCCGGCCCGGGAGTGGGCGGCGAGGCGCGGGGAGCGCGTGGTGGTATCGACCCACACGATCACCCTGCAGGAGCAGCTGCTCGGCCAGGACCTGCCCCGGCTGGAATCCGCTCGACCGCTGCCGGTGCGAGCCGCGGTCTTGAAGGGCAGGGGGAACTATCTCAGCCTGCGACGGCTGGAGCGCTGGCTGAGGGCGGGAGCCGCCGAGGGGAAGACCCGGGACGCTGACGAGCTGCGCTTCAAGGTGCGCGCCTTGATCTGGTCCCGCGAGACCAAGACCGGGGACCGCTCGGAACTGCGCCTGGCGGGGCGGGATCCGGAGTTCTGGGAGCGGGTGGGGTCCAACGTCGATGACTGTCTGGGGCCCGCCTGCCACAACTGGCGCGACCGGCGATGCTTCATGGCCCGGGCCCGGCTGGCGGCGCGTGAGGCCGACCTGGTCATCGTCAACCATGCCCTCCTGCTGACCGACGCCGACAGCGGCGGCTCGGTCCTTCCGGAGTTTCACCGCCTGATCGTCGACGAGGCTCATCACCTCGAGGAGGCGGCGACGCAGGCCAGGGGCAAGCGCATGGCCGCAGGCTCGGTCCTGGCGGTCATCGATCGTCTGCCGGAGATGGGGGAGGCGGAGCTCGGCCAGACACTCCGCGCGGCGCGCCAGACGGTGATCAACGCCTTCGGGGACCTCCGGCTGCTGGCCGGTGCCGAACCCGGGCGGGGCTACCAGCAGGCGGTTGTGAATCCCCGGCTCACCACCTCCGCACATTGGCCGCGGGCGGCCAAGTCGCTGCAGCGGATGCAGCGGGCGCTGGACGCCGCTGCCAACGGGCTCCGCCGTGCCGGCGAGCAGGGGTCGATCACTCCCTCGCTCTTTCCCCAGCCCGACAACGCCGCCAGGGAGTGCCTGATGGCAGGCGACGCACTCGCCGGGATGGCACGCCTGGCCCAGGTCGCCCTCTCGGCCGCGGCAGAGGTCGAGCCCGCGGCCCAGGTGGTCTGGGTGGAGGTCGAGCGGGGGGACCGGGCGGTGCTGCGCACCGCCCCGATCGAGGTTGCGACCGCGCTGCGCTCGGAGCTCTTCGACAACTGCCAGACGGTCGTGCTGACCTCCGCGACCCTGGCCGTCGCCGGTTCGTTCCGGTACATCCGTGAGCGCCTGGGGGTCGAGGGAGCGGAGGAGCTGGTGCTGGACTCCCCATTCGACTATCTGCACCAGTCACTGTGCTGCATCCCCCGGGGCGTTCCTGGGCACGGGGACCCCGCCCATCCGGTCGTGGTGGCGCGGATGGTGGCCGAGATCGCAGAGCAGCTCGGCGGCCGGACCCTGGTGCTCTTCACCGGCTATCAGGCGCTCCGGGAGGTGCACCAGCAGCTCCGCGGAAGGCTGCAGAGCAGAGGCATAGTGGTGCTCGGCCAGGGTCTGGACGGAACCCGCAACCAGCTGTTGCGCAACTTCCGCCAGCACGGTAGGACCGTGCTGCTGGGCACCAACAGCTTCTGGGAGGGGATCGATCTGCCGGGCGACATCCTGCAGTGCGTGGTGATCGACAAACTGCCCTTCCCGGTCCCCAGCGACCCCATCTTCCAGGCCCGGGCACGCGGCCGGGCCGACTCCTTCTCCCAGCTCGCTCTGCCCGAGGCGGTGCTGCGGCTCAAGCAGGGATTCGGCCGGCTGGTGCGGGGCCACGGTGACCGTGGCGCGGTGGTCATCTGCGACCCCAGGATTCTGGAGAAGAGCTACGGAGAGAGCTTCGTGGCCGCCCTGCCCCACGCCCGATTCAACTACGATCCAGCCGATGAGGTGGCCGCCGTGGTGAGCGCGTTTTTGGGCCAGGGGGACCGCGGTGAGTGAGGGGGCGCGCCCCCTGCGGCTCTCCCTGGTGCAGCAGGCGCCCAGACTGGGCGATCTGCGGTCCAACCTAGAGGCCACCGCCGCCCGCCTGGATGAGGAGGCCGGCGCGGGCCAGGACCTGGTGGTCTTCCCCGAGCTCAGCCTTTGCGGCTATTTCTTGAAGGACCTGGTGCCGGAGACCGCGATCCGGCTCGATGGCCCCGAGCTGCGCGAGCTGGCACTGGCTGCCGGCAGGGCGCGAGCGGTGGTCGGAGCGGTCATCGAGTCTCGCGACCACCGCTTCTTCAACGCCGCGGTGGTGGTGGGGGCCGAGGGGGTCCTGCATGTGCATCGCAAGGTCTACCTGCCGACCTATGGGATGTTCGACGAGCAAAGGTATCTGGCGGCCGGGTCCACCATCCAGTCTGTGGATCTGGAATTTGCCGGCTGCGGGACCTGGCGGATCGGGGCTTTGGTCTGCGAGGACCTCTGGCACCCCAGCGCCCCCTACATCCTCAGTCGGCAGAGTGCCGACCTCATCGTCTGCCCGTCGGCAAGCCCGGGCCGGGGGGTCTCTGGTGTGGAGCTGGGGACCGCCAGCCTGTGGCGATCGATGTTGCAGAGCTACTCGGCGCTGTTCACCACCTTCGTCGCCTACTGCAACCGGGTCGGGTTCGAGGACGGCCACTACTTCTGGGGAGGCAGCTCAGTTCACGGCCCCGAGGGTCAGGAGCTGGGGCCAGCCGCAGCCGACGAGCTGGGGGTGAACCGGGTTGCCCTGGACCGGCGCCTGCTACGGAGGGCCCGCATCGCCTATCCGCTCCTGCGGGACGAGCGGACCGACATTCTGAGGTCTGCCCTCAGGGAGCTGGACCCAAGGTGAGCGAGCTCGACATCAACCCGGAGCTGGTGCGCCGGATTCTCAAGGCGTTCATCCGCGACGAAGTGCTCAAGGTTGGGGCCCTGGGTGTGGTGGTCGGTGTCTCCGGGGGGATCGACTCCGCGCTCGCGTACTGGCTCGCCGTGGAGGCGCTCGGCAACCAGGCGGTGCTGGGGGTGGCGATGCCCTACCGGCACAGCTCCAGCGACAGTCTGGAGGATGCCCGATCGGTGGCGCAGGCCTTGTCGGCGCAGCTGCTGGTGGTGGACATCAGCGCCCAGGTGGACGCCTACTTCACCCAGTACCCGACCGAGAGTCACACCCGGCGCGGCAACAAGATGGCCCGGGAGCGGATGGCGGTGCTCTACGACATCTCCCACGACCGCTCGATGCTGGTGCTGGGCACCTCCAACAAGTCGGAGTTGATGCTGGGTTATGGGACCCTCTATGGAGACATGGCCCATGCCCTGAACCCCCTTGGGGACCTCTACAAGACCCAGGTCTACCAGCTGGCGGAACACCTTGGGCTGCCGGCCAACCTGCTCAGCAAGCGGCCGTCCGCAGACCTCTTCGCGGGCCAGCTGGACGAGGATGACCTGGGGTTCTCCTACACCCAGGCCGACCTCATCCTTCACCGTCTGGTCGAACAGCGCGAGCCGGCGTCAGGGCTCTACGAGCTGGACATCCCCCGTTCCGTGGTCCAGTCCGTCCTGGAGCGCGTCAGGCGGAATCAGTTCAAGCGCCGCCAGCCGCTGATCGCCAAGCTGTCGGCGAGGACCATCGAGATGGACTTCCGCTATCCCCGCGATTGGGGTTACTGACCCGGGTGGGGACCCTCCACGTCGTGGCGACCCCGATCGGTAACCGCGACGATCTCTCGCCGCGTGCCGCCGAGATCCTGCGGTCCGCCCGGGTGGTGGTGGCTGAGGACACCCGGCACAGTGGCCGCCTGCTGGCGGCTATCGGCGCCCATCCCCGCTACCTGGCGTTACCGGGGGAGCAGGAGCGGCGCCGCACCGAGTCTGTCCTCGACGCCCTTCAGGAGGGCGACGTCGCCCTGATCTCCGACGCCGGCATGCCTGCCATCTCCGACCCGGGTCGGGAGGTGGTGGATGCCGCCAGAGGGGCCGGATTCACGGTGCTCGCCGTGCCCGGACCGTCGGCGGTGGTGGCCGCGGTCGCCGCCAGCGGGCTCCGGGCCGACCGCTTCACCTTCCTGGGCTTCCCGCCTCGCCAAAGGACCCGGCTGCGGCGGCTGTTCGAGGCCGCTGCGGCGTTTGCGGTGGTCTTCTACGAGTCTCCGCACCGCCTGGCCACCACCCTGGAGTGGTTGGACGAACCCCTCGGGGATCGGCGGTTGGCGGTGGCCCGCGAGATCTCCAAGCTCCACGAGACCTGGTACTTGGGGACTGCAGGCCAGCTGGCGGCGCAGTTCCGGGCCGATCCGCCCAGGGGGGAATGCACGGTGGTGGTCGAGGGACCCCGAAGCGCTGGGACGGCCGGTGGCTGAAGTCGACCTCATCGACGCCCACTGCCACCTGGACGAGATGGCCCGCCACGGGGTTGCGGTCACCGCCGCGCTGGAGCGGGCGCACCAGGCCGGCGTGCACCAGGTGGTCACCAGTGGCGACGGCCTCGACGACAGCCGGGAGGCGTGCCGGCTGGCCGAGCGGCATGCCGAGGTCCACTTCACCGTCGGCTGGCACCCCAACAATGGACGGCCGCCAACGGACCGTGAGGTGGAGGAGCTTCGCCAGCTGCTGGCCCACCCGCGGGCGGTCGCCGTGGGGGAGGTGGGGCTGGACTACCTTGATCGCCCCGGTCGGCCGGCTCCGTCCCCCGCGGTGCAGCAGGAGGTGCTGGCCCAGATGCTGGTGCTGGCCGAGGAGGTGGGCAAGCCGGTGGTGATTCACATGCGCCAGGCCGGAACCGACCTCGTGTCGCTGCTGGACCGCAGCCCGCGGGTACCGGTCCTGCTGCACTGCTTCAGTGGGGACGACGCATTCGCGGCCCAAGCGGCCGCGCGGGGGCTGCTGTGCTCCTTCGCCGGCAACGTCACCTTCCGCTCTGCGGGGCCCCTGCGCGCTGCCCTTCGGGTTGTGCCGTCCGCGCTCCTGGCGATCGAGACGGACAGTCCCTTTCTCGCTCCCGAGCCCCACCGGGGCTCGGTCTGCGAGCCGGCCCTGGTCCGCGCCACCGCCACCCGGGTGGCGATCGAGCGCGGGGAGTGCCTCGACACCCTGGCCCGGGTCACCACTGCCAACGTGCGCCAGTTCTTCAACCTGCCTTGACCACGCTCGACCTCTGCCGCCCGGAGACCGTTCGGGCGGTCGCCCGGCGGTTCCGGGTCCTGCCCCAGCATCGGCTGGGACAGAACTTCTTGATCTCCAAGGAGGTGCGGGACGCGATCGTCGGCGGAGTGGATGTCACGATCCCGGCGCTGGAGATCGGCTGCGGCCTGGGAGCCCTCAGCCAGGGGCTGCTGGAGGCCGGGGTCGAACTCACCGGGATGGAGGTGGATCCCAACTGCGTGGCCGCCCTGCGCCTGCTGCAGGCAGGTCACCCGAGCTTCCGCGTGATCCAGAAGGATGCCCTCTTGGTGGGCGCGAACGAACTGGGCCTGCCAGCCCCCTACCAGGTGGTGGCCAACCTCCCCTACCAGATCACGGGCGCCCTCCTGCCCCGGCTGCTGGAGTGGCGGCCCCAGCCCTCGCGGTGCCGCCTGCTGGTGCAGCGCGAGGTCGCCCGACGCCTCACTGCCGAGCTTGGGGACTGGTCCTTGGCCACCTTGACCCTGCGGCTGGTGGCGACCGTGACCCTGGAATTCGATGTCGACCCTGCCAGCTTCTGGCCTTCGCCTCGGGTCTGGAGCTCCCTGATCGAGCTGCGCCCCCGGCCCGACGCTCGGCCCGAGATGCTGCCCTCGCTGATCGGGCTCGCCCGTCCCATCTTCCAGATGCGCCGCAAGCAGATTCACCACGGGCTGACCCGGGCTCTGGGAGGTGACGCCAACCGCGCGGCGGCGGCGCTCGCCGCCGCCGACATCGAGCCCACCCGAAGGCCGGGCAGCCTGGGGCTGGAGGAGTGGGAGCGGCTTCTCCAGGAGCTCGGACCCCTGCAGCCCGGATGATATATTCGCCCCCATGACGGCTGTGAGCCAGCAGGTCAGCGAGGCTCCGCCGCCAGCTTCCCCCGGGACGTCGGGTTTCCGGGAGACCCTGCGCAACCGCGACTTCCGGCTGCTCTGGGGAGCTCAGGTGGCCGCCCAGCTGGGCGACAAGTTCTTCGCCTTCTCCCTGCTGCTCTCCATCTACTCCCTCACCCATCTCTACCTGAGCGACGCGGCCCTGCTGCTGGCGTACACGATCCCGGCGGTCTTCCTGTCGGTTCCCGCCGGCATCTTCGCGGACCGCTACGACAAGAAGACCCTCATGATCTGGACCAACCTCAGCCGCGGAGTGATGGTGCTCGGGGTGCCGGCGCTCGAGCTGACGGGAGTGGCCCAGCACCAGGTGCTGCCGCTGTACGCGATCACGCTCGTGTTCGCCGGGGTGGGTCAGCTCTTCGCACCCGCCGAGGCAGCCAGCATCCCCAGCCTGGTCAAGCGCAACCAGCTCTCGGCAGCGACCTCGCTGTTCACGGTCACGATCGTGCTGACGATCGTGGTCTCCGTTCCCCTGGCCTCGATCGCCCAGAGGCTCCTGGGCCTGGAGGGACCCTACTACTTTGGGGCCGCGCTCTTCATGCTGGCTTCGGGCGCGATCTGGCTGATCCGTCCGCGACTGGCGGTCGTCAAGCCCGACGGCGATCTCGTGCCGGAAGTCAGCGGTGGTTCGTTCCGGGAGGTGACCGAGGTGCTGGCGGTGATCCGCGACAGTGCCGTTTTGCCGTTCGCCTTCGGCATGCTGACCCTGGCGCTGGTGATCGTGTTCACGATCTTCGCGCTCTCAGCTGGCTACATGCAGCACGTACTCCTGCAGTCGCCGCAGAACAGCTACATCCTGCTCATTCCTGCCACCTTCGGAATGGTGCTGACCGGGATGTTGGTGAGCCGTCGCAACTCGAGCCAGCACGGGGTGGGGAGCGTGGTGCGGGGGTTGATCCTGGCTGGGGTCGCGATGCTGGTGTTGGGGGTCCTGCCCCCGGTCCTGGCGGGGTTGCGGTTGGACGCCACCCTGGTGCCCCTGGCGATCGTGCTGGCGGTCATCTTCGGAGCCGGCCTGGGATCGGTCTTGATCCCCTGTCTGGTGCTGATTCAGGAGGGGACCGAGGAGTCCACCAGGGGCCGGATCTTCGGCGGGGCGTTCCTGGTGATCAACCTGGCGATCGCGCTGCCGTTGCTGGTCGCCGGGGCGGTCGCTGACGTGGTCGGTGCCAGCGACGTCATCGCCTTCATGGGGGTCTGCCTGCTGGCGACCGGGCTGGTGGCCGGGGTGAGGGCGTGGGGGCGCAGCTGAGTGGTCGCACTCGCGGTTACAGATCGGTTGCGAGTTGTGGCGGTTCGCCAGCAGCCGGTGCTGCCGAGGCTCAGGGCCAGTTCAATGGCCGCATGCGCGCCGTAGTCAGCTGTGAGGGGTGCGGGCACCGTCAGGAGGTGGCCCGAGACATCCTCGCCCCCAGCACCTTCCACATCATCTGCCATCGTTGCGAGCGCAGCTTGGTGGTGAGCGTCACCGAGGCTGACCTCCGCACCGCCGCCGCCATGCAGCGCTCCCGACCGCGAACCCCGATCAGCTGAGTTCAGACCGCCCAGCGGGAGAGACCCTGGGGAATCTCCTCGCGACTCTCCGCCGCCTTGCCGATCGCGAGCTCATCGGTGTCGAAGGCCAGCGGGAGCTGGCGCGCCAGCGGCAACAGCCGGCCGTCCTTCGCCCGCCGGCTGAGCCGGGCCCGCCGGTCCGGGTCCTCAGCGGAGCACCGCACGCTGCAGTACTTGGCGGTCTGCTTCTTGACCAGGTTGGAGCAGCCGGAGCGGGCGCAGATCCGCAGGACTGGCAGGGCACGTCGGGGGCGGGGCACGGGGGCCATCTTAGAACCTCCTTGGGGGGGGCTGTCAATGGCGAAAACTCCCAATAAAATATGGCAATTCGCCCAAGGGCGCCGGGTTCCGGTTGTGCCCTGTTTCCCCACTTCGGGGTGTGGACAACTGGGGCCCCGCGCCGCCTCGGGGGCTCCCGGCGCTAGCCGATGGGCGCGGTTGCGACCCCTGTTCCTGCCCCCGGTCGGAAGCTTCATGGTCGCTTCACTTGGGGGGATCCGGATGCCCGCGGTGGTGCCACCCCGCCGGGGCGACACGGTGGAGGCGGACGCAGGAAACCGCGCGACCGGGCCATCCCGGGTAGGTGGACCAACCGATGCTGTCTCCCGATGGCCGGTGGCGCAAGCCGTGGCCGTGCCGACCGCCTCCGCTGGTCGCATCGCCATCCGTCCGCTTCTCCGGGCGCACGGGCCCGTTGGTGGGCGCACCAGGAGTCGAACCTGGGGCCTCTACCGTGTCAGGGTAGCGCTCTAACCACCTGAGCTATGCGCCCTCCGGGTGGTCGGATTATAGTCGGCGGGCCAGGCGGCGAATTCCACCTCCGGCTCCCCCTACAATCCTTTGGAGATGAGTGCCGCCGCCATCGATCTCGACACCCTGCGCCACAGCGCCGCCCACCTCATGGCGGCCGCCGTGCTGGAGCTGTACCCCGGGGCGGAGTACGGGATCGGGCCCGCCATCGAGGATGGGTTCTACTACGACTTCCTGCTTCCCGGAGGGGCCCACTTCACCGAGGAGGATCTGCCGCGGATCGAGGCCAAGATGCGCGAGATCCAGGGCCGGCACACGCCCTACGAGCGCAGCGAGCTCGGCCGCGACCAGGCGCTCGAGGAGTTCCGCCGTCTTCACCAGCGCTTCAAGGTCGAGCTGATCGAACGGATCCCGCCGGACGAGGTCATCAGCTGCTACCGCACCGGCGACTTCTTCGATCTCTGCCGGGGCCCGCATGTCCCCGACGCGAGCGCGATCCCCGCCTTCGCCCTGCTCCATCCGGCGGGCGCCTACTGGCACGGCGACGAGAGCCAGCCGATGCTCCAGCGCATCTACGGGACCGCCTGGGGCAGCCAGGAGGAGTTGGACCAGTACCTGGAACGGCTGGAGATGGCGCGCCAGCGCGATCACCGTCGGCTCGGGCGCGAGCTGGACCTCTTCTCCCTCTCGGAGGAGCTCGGGGGAGGGCTGGTGCTCTGGCACCCGAACGGCGCCACCGTCCGCACTGTGATCGAGGACTACTGGCGCCAGGAGCATCGCCGCCGCGGCTACAAGTTGGTCTACACCCCCCACATCGCCCGGGAGCACCTCTGGGAGGTCAGTGGGCACCTGGGCTACTTCGCTGATGAGATGTACGGGCCGATGGAGGTGGAGGGCGACCGCTACCGGATCAAGCCCATGAGCTGCCCCTTCCACATCATGATCTACCGTTCCCGCCAGCGCAGCTATCGGGAGCTCCCGCTGCGGCTGGCCGAGCTGGCCGCCGTCTACCGCTTCCAGCGCAGCGGGACGCTGCATGGGCTGCTGCGGGTGAGGGGGCTGACCCAGGATGACGCCCACATCTTCTGCACCGAGGAGCAGGCCGAGCGCGAGGTCGCCGGAGTGCTCGATCTGGTGCGCGTGATGATGGCGCGGTTCGGCTTCCAGGAGGTCGAGGTGGACCTCAGCACCAGACCGGCCAAGGCGGCTGGGGAAGACCGGATGTGGGAGCTGGCCGAGGCGGCCCTCGCCCGGGCGGTCGAGGGGCGGGGGATGGAGTTCAAGGTCAACCCGGGGGAGGGCGCCTTCTACGGGCCGAAGGTGGACGTCCACATCCGCGATGCCATGGGCCGGCGCTGGCAGTGCGCCACGGTCCAGTTCGACTTCAATGAGCCCGAGCGATTCGAGTTGGAGTACGTGGGCGACGATGGCGCCACCCACCGGCCGATCATGGTCCACCGCACCCTGCTGGGCTCGATGGAGCGGTTCTTCGGAGTCTTGCTGGAACACTACGCTGGGGCCCTGCCGACCTGGTTGAGCCCGGTGCAGGTGCAGCTGGTCCCGGTCAGTGACGATCAGCTGGACTACTCGCATCAGTGGGTGGCCGATCTGGAGGATGCCGGCTTTCGAGCCGAGGTCTACGATCGCCCGGGACGCCAGCTGCCGGCCAAGATACGGGATGGGCAGCTGGCCAAGATCCCCTACCTGGCGGTGGTGGGCCGACGCGAGGTGGAGGCTCATACCGTGCACCTGCGCGACACGAGGTCGGGTGAGCAGGTGGCGTTGAACCGGGACCAGCTGTTGGCCCGGCTGCGGCAGGAGACCATCCCATCCTGACGACCGCAGTCGGAGGTAGGGGCCGAGGGCTCCGGCGTGGTAGCATCGGCAACTCAAACTCATCTGCAAGGAGGGCGCGTCCATAGCGTTTCGCGAGCTGCGCATCAACGACCAGATCCGGGTACCCTCGGTCAGGCTTTTCGACGACACCACCGACGAGGCGATCGGCATAGTGACCTTGGCGGAGGCTCAGGCGCTGGCCCAGGAGCGGGGGCTCGATCTGGTCGAGGTCGCCCCCCAGGCGCAGCCGCCGGTGTGTCGCCTGATGGATTACGGACGCTTCAAGTTCGAGGCGTTGAAGCGGGAGAAGGAGGCGCGCCGGGAGCACAATGCCGTCCGGCTCAAGGAGATGAAGCTCCGGCCCAAGATCAGTGAGCACGACTTCCAGACCAAGTACGGGTACGTGCGCCACTTCCTGGAGGAGGGCGACAAGGTCAAACTCACTATCATGTTCCGTGGCCGCGAATTGGTGCACCAGGAAATCGGCCGGGCGCTGCTGCAGCGGCTGGCGGAGAACGTCAAGGAAGTGGCCACTGTGGAGCGCCAGCCCCTGCTCGAGGGGCGCAACATGATCATGATTCTGAACCCGCTTCCCAAGAAGGCGGTCAGAGGAGAAGCCAAGGAAGATGCCCAAGATTCGAAGCCATAAGGGAACTCAGAAGCGGTTCCGCCTGTCCGGGACCGGCAAGCTCCTGCGCCGGGGCGCCTTCCAATCGCATCTGCTCGAGCACAAGTCGGCCAAGCGCAAGCGGGGTTATGCCAAGACACAGGTTGTCACCACCGGCGACGCCAAGTCGATCCGGCGCGATGCGCCGTACCTGGGGAGCTGAGTCATGGCCCGAGTCAAGCGCGGCGTCACCGCGCGCAAGCGCCACAAGCGAGTCTTGGAGCTGGCCTCCGGACTCACGGGAACCCACAACCGGCTGTTTCGACCCGCCAACGAAGCGGTCATGCACTCGCTGGCGTATCAGTACCGTGACCGCCGCAAGCGCAAGGGAGACTTCCGCCGGCTCTGGATCGCCCGCATCAACGCGGCCTCCCGCCAGGCGGGGATTCCCTACAGTCGTTTCATCGCCGCTCTGGACCAGGCGGGGGTGGAGATCTCTCGCAAGCAGCTGGCCGAGCTGGCGGCCCGCGACCCGGACGCCTTTGCCAGCCTGATCTCGGTGGCCCGGGAGAAAGTCGCTACCAAGTGACCGGTGACGACCTCCAGGCGCTCGCCGCGACGGCCCTGGAGGAGATCGCCGGGGCCGCTGATCCGGACCAGTTGGAAGAGGTGCGGCGGCGCTACCTGGCGCGCCACGGGGGCTCGATCGCGGCTGCGGCGGACCGCCTGGCCGAGGTCAGGGGCGAAGAGCGGGCGGCCCTGGGACGGGCCTTCAACGCCGCCAAGCGTGCGGTCACCGAGGCGCTGGAGCAGCGGGAGGCGGAACTCCAAGCCTCGCTCTGGGATCGGGAGCTGGCTGAAGAGCGGATGGACTTGTCCCACCCGCTGCACCCGCTGCAGCGAGGCCACCAGCATCCGGTGGCCCGCACGGTGCGAGAGATCGAGGACATCTTCACCGGCCTCGGATATACCGCGGTGGCCGGGCCTGAGATCGAGGACGACCTGCACAACTTCCAGCTGCTGAACATGCCCGAGGAGCATCCGGCTCGCGACGGCCATGACACCTTTTACCTGGGCGGCTCCGCCCAGGGCTGGCTCTACCGCACCCACACCTCGCCGATGCAGATCCGCACCATGCTGGCCGGCAAGCCTCCCTTCCGCATCATCGTGCCTGGCAAGGTCGCCCGCCGCGACAACCCGGACCCCACTCACAACCCGGTCTTTCATCAGGTGGAGGGGCTCTGCGTGGATGAGGGCGTGACGGTCGCGGACCTGAAGGGGACGCTTGAATACGTCCTGGGGCAGCTCTTCGGCCAGGACCGCCGGGTGAGGCTGCGGGCCAGCTTCTTCCCGTACACCGAGCCGTCGCTGGAGGCGGACGTCGCCTGCGGCATCTGCGCCGGAGAGGGCTGTCGCAGCTGCCTCAACAAGGGCTGGATCGAGATCCTGGGGTCGGGAATGGTCCACCCTTCGGTTTTGGCCGCCGTCGGCGTCGATCCGGCCCGCTACAGCGGCTTCGCGTTCGGGATGGGGCCCGACCGCATCACCGCCCTTCGCTACGGGATCCGCGACGTTCGCGAGCTCTACGAGAACGACCTGCGCCTGCTGGAGGGGTTCTGAGTTGCGGGTCAGCCACGAGTGGCTCGGGTCGATGGTGGACCTGGAGGGAGTCTCCCCCAAAGAGGTGGAGCGGCTGCTCACCATCAGCGGTACCGAGGTTGAGCGGGTGACCAGGTTCGCGGCCGGGCTGGAGCCGCTGGTACTCGGAGAGGTGGTCGAGTTCAAGCGCCTGGATGGCAGCGACCATCTCTTCCTCGCCCAGGTCAGGGGCTCTGAGCCGGAGCCGGTGGAGGTGGTCTGCGGGGCACCCAACCTCTTTGTGGGAGCGCTCGTCCCCTGGGCTAGGCCCGGAACCCGGCTCCCGTCGGGGCTGGAGATCGGGCGCCGTCGCATTCGGGGAGTTCAGAGCGAGGGCATGCTCTGCGCCCCCGACGAGTTGGGGCTGGGGGCCGATCACGATGGGGTCTTCACTCTCCGCCCCGGAGAGGGCGAGCCCGGCCAGCCCCTGAGGGAGCTCTTTCCCGAGGACACCGTGTACGAGTTGGAGATCCTCAGCAACCGGGGGGACTGCCTCTCCCACCTGGGGGTCGCGACCGAGCTGGCGGCGATGCTCGACCGCCCCGTCCACCCTGGCGACATGACGCCGGTCGATGCCACCGGGGAGCCGATCGCTCAGAGCGTCGAGGTCCGCATCGCGGTGAGGGAGCTCTGCCCGATCTACACGGCCTGCGCCTTCACCGCGATCCCGCAGCTGCCCGCCCCCCTTGAGGTGCGGCGTCGGCTCATGGCGGTGGGACAGCGGTCGCTCGGGGTGGTGGTCGATCTGGCCAATTACGTGATGCTGGACGTAGGCCAGCCGCTCCACACGTTCGACCTCGACCGCATCCAGGGTGAGGACGGCCGGGTGGTGATCGAGGTGAGGCCGGGCCGGCAGCGCGAGACCATGCTGGGCCTCGATCAGCAGGAGCGGTCGCTGGCGCCGTCAGATCTGGTCATCGCCGCCAACGGGAAGGCGGCTGCGATCGCCGGCCTGCTGGGCTCCTGGGACTCGTCCGTGACCCCGAAGACCACCCAGCTTCTCCTGGAGTCCGCCAACTTTCAGTGGACCTCGATCAGGGGGACGTCGCGGCGGCTGGGACTGCGGACCGAGGCCTCCGCCCGCTTTGAGCGGTTCCTGTCTCCCCATCTGGTTCCCATGGGGACCAGGCGCTTCGCCCGGCTTCTCCACGACCATCTGGGGGTCTCGCCCCGCCCCGGGCTGCTCACCGCGGGCGAGCTGCCCCCTCCTGCCGAGCCGATTCGGATCTCCGCCTCGCGCATCTCTGCGCTGCTGGGCATGGAGGTCACGGCCGGGGAATCCAGGTCGGCTCTGGAGCGGCTGGGGTTTACCGTGGCGCTTGAGGGCGAGGATCTGGTCGCCTCCCCGCCAACTGTGCGCACGGATCTCAGCCAGCCCGTCGACCTGGTGGAGGAGGTGGGCCGGATCATCGGGTATGACCGGCTCCCCGCCACTCTTCCGGCTCTCCGGCGGCCGCCCGCCGGCCCCAGCGCGAACGCCACCCAGCGGCTGGCCGGGGAGATCCTGATGGGCGCCGGCTACACCGAGGCCATCACCCTCAGCCTCTTTGATCCCGGCCGTCCGAGGCCGGTCTCCGGGCTGGGGGACGGTGTTGAAGCCCAGCGGATCGCCAACCCGCTCTCCGGGGCGCTCGAGGGGCTGCGGGTGTCGTTGCTGCCGGGGCTGCTCGGCAGCTGCCAGCTCAACCAGGCGCGGGGGGCCGAGCGGACGCGCTTATTCGAACAAGGTCGGGTCTTCTGGACCTCTGGGAAGGACGGCCGGCCGCAGGAGCCGGAGCTGCTGGCGGCGGTGGACCAGGGGGTCGATTTCCAGGCCTCAGATAGCGCCGCGGCTCTTCGCCATTTGCTCCGCGTCTGCCAGGCTCTGGGGGACCGGCTCAGCGCCGATTCCACCAAGTTCATGGCGGCCGTCCGACCCGGCTTCCATCCCGTCCGCTGCGCGGAGGTTGTGAGCCGGGGCGAGGTGCGGGGTGTGGTCGGAGAGCTGGACCCGAGGTCCTGCGCGGCGCTGGGGCTGCGCGGTCGGGTGGTCGCCTGTGAGCTGCGGGTGGACGGTTGGCTGCTGCCGGGCGGGCGGCCGGGATCTGGGCGGGAGCTCGCGCAGACCCCGCCGCTCATCATGGACCTGGCGGTGAGTGTTCCGGAGGAGGCCCCCCTCGGGGAGGCGGTGGCCGCCGTTGGCGGCATCGGGCTGGCGGAGCTGGAGGCGGTCCGGGTGCTGGACGAGTACCGTGGCGCTCAACTCGCCAACGGCCTGAAGGGATGGACGTTCAGACTGGTCTTTCGCGACCCCAACCGGACTTTGACCAGCCAGCAGGGGGTGGATCTTCGTGACCGAGTGGCCAGGGTGCTGGCCGATGTCTCGGGAGCCAGGGTACGCTGACTTGCCGGTCTCCGTTCCAGGCGCTACTTCCCGGCGCCGCCAACGCATCTCCCGGGCCTTCTTCGGGCGACAGAGCCCGGAGGTGGCCCGCGATCTGCTCGGGTCCTGGCTGGTGCGTCGCCGCGAGCGCTTGGTCCAGGCGGTGCAGATCTGTGAGACCGAGGCCTACCTCGGTGAGGCCGACTCCGCTTCGCACGCCCGGATGGGACCGACCCCGCGCAACCAACCCATGTACGGCCCGCCAGGCTTCGCCTATGTCTACTTCATCTACGGGATGCACCACTGCCTCAACGTGGTCACCGGACCAGTCGGGCTGCCGCAGGCGGTGCTGATCCGGGGCGCCCGTCCCAGCGCGCAGCTGCTGGGGCGCCGGCTCGACGGTCCGGCGCGGATCTGCGCGGCCCTCGACATCGACCTGCGACACAACCGTCTGGACCTCTGTCGAGGTCGAGGTGGAGAGCTCTGGCTGGAGGTGGGAGAGAGGATCCCGGAGGTGGCGGTGCTGGTGGGGCCGAGGGTGGGGGTCAAGGACCAGTCACCGCTGAGGTTCCGGATCGCCGACTCCGTGGGGCCGAAGCGCTAAAAAGAAGAGCGGGCCCATCGGGCCCGCCCAATTGCTTGCCGGTGCTTAGGCACCGCGTCCAGCGGATAAGCCGGACTAGATTCGGATCGTCAGTCAGCCCTGCGCCGGGACCCGACAAACCTGGCGGTGGCGCGGCCACCGTCGAGAAACGGCCCCGGGGGGCTGATCACTCCGCCCGAGTCTGCCTCAGAAACGTCCAGACGGTTCTCATGTCGGTAACCTCCGTCTGAGTCCGGTAACCTGCCCTCACCATAACACTGCCCCAGTTCGGCGTGTCAAGACCCAGTTTCATGGGCCGGGTCCAGCAGTGCGAGGCACGTTCGGGAACGTCGGGTGGTGGCCGGAGCAAGTTTCATCGGCCCGGGTCTGGTACGTCAGCGGATGGCCAGGCGCATGGCGCCGGCAGAGCACGAGCGGGCCGTCTCCAAGCGTGACCGCAAGGCAATCGAACCCGCCCAGGACCGGGTTGCGCCTCCCGATCACAGGCGGATTTAATCATGCCGGTGCCGCACCACCTCGCGCCGTGCGGGTCAGCCGGCGGCTAGGCACCGTGGCCGCCCCCGGTCTCTTCCTCCTCGGCCAGGATCCGATACAGGGAGCGGCGCGTCTCCTTCATCAGCTGGGCCGCCTTGGCCACCTGGGCTGAGTCTCCCGCCCGGACGACCTGGAAGAGTGCGGCCGCCGACTGCCGCATCAACGACATCAGTTCGTGCACGTCGTTGCCGACGGCCCGCGAAGCCTCGTCCCACGGCAAGCCGAACTCGGAGCGGTGAGCCTGTAGGTACGCCTCGCCAGCATCGGTCAAGGTGTAGGTCCGCTGGCCGTCCACCTCCTGGACTCTGACCAAGCCCTCATCGTCCAACTGCTGAAGGGCGGGGTACACGGACCCGGGGCTAGGGTGCCAGACGCCGTTGCTGCGTTCCCCGATCTCCTGCATGATCTGGTACCCATTGCGGGGCTGTTCGCTGAGCAGCAGCAGGATGGCGGCGCGCACATTGCCGCGGGGAGCGCGCCCCATCCCCATGGGACCCCTCATGCCTCCGCCTCTTCCGCCCATGAAGCCTCGGTTGAACCCCTCGCCATCAAGCCGGCCACAGCGGCCCCGGTGCCGGCCGCCCGGCTCCCCGGCGCAGCGTCCCCGCATCTGGTGCTCTCGCTCCATCCATCCTTCCTCGATCATGTCGCTTCCTCCAACCGTGAACCGTATCCGACATGTCGATAATAGCTCAGCGATATATCGGTGTCAACCACCGACCGGCCCGGACCCCGGTCGGGCTCGGCGCCCTGTCCCCGGCCACCCACTGGGCGAACTACCACTGCGCAGCCACCCCAGGCGTCCAGGACCGTTGCCGGGGCTGCGGCCCGGGTGCTGGCGGCGTTGAGGCAGGGCGCCCCCCTCACCACAGCGACGCTTCTCCTCAAGTCGGGGCAAGTTCCATCGGCCGAAGGCCCCGGCCGATGGCTGGGCTGCCGACCTCCCTCCCTGGGGCAAGGTGGCGGGTCGGCCTGCGCCGCTGGGATCGGCCGCACCCTCGAGTCGCCACGCTCCTCGCGCACGCGATGGAAGCGGTGGGCGGGCGGTCACCAAGGGCGGCGTGGCGTGGCGAGCCCCAGCTGGTTGAGTGCGGGCTGCAGCGCATGGCCCTCTCGATGCCTCCTACTCGTCGCGGGTCCGAAGCGTTGCCGATCGGAGGGGTGACCCGGTCTCAACAGACGCCGCAGGACCCCCGGGACCTCACCCTTCGTACCTCGGGAGCTCAATGGTGGCTCCGGCTCGCGGTCGCGCCACCCCGGCTACGAGCTCCCACACCGGAGGGCCCGAGGCCCACCTTCCACAGCGCGTGGCCATGCTCATGCCACGAACGCGATCAAGGGCATCAGGATCCGCGGCCGCCACCCAACCCGGCGGGCCGTGTCGATTGTCTGGGCCTGACTCTCAAGAGCTGCGGGCATCCGGGACCCGGCGGGGCCGGCCGGACCGGACGACGCGGCCAGCGCTCAGGGCGGTCCCCGTTGGTTTGCTCGCACAGGTGCTCAATCAAGCGGGGCAACCGAACAAGCCTGTGGACGAACCCGGCACCACCACCGTGCAGTCGAGAGAGCCCCTTGGGGACCTGGACCGCTGGCCGGCGCGTCCAGCATTGCCGGTCAGCGATCTCCGGGGCGGTCGAACGCCTCGCCTGGGGCCCGAACGACGGTCCGCCGGATAGGCTGTGGGGCAAGCATCGGGCCCCCGGGGGTTGGCGGTGCACCGCGCGGTCGCCCAAGCTGACGGTCGGATCGCTGTGGCATGCTGGGCTGCTGTGATGCTGCAGGCCTGCCTGAACGGAGCCCGCGTGCCGGATGGACGTGCCCCGATCCCCGTGACACCGGCGGAGATCGCCGATGACGCCGAGGCCTGCGTCCGCGCCGGCGCCACCGATCTGCACCTTCATCCCAAGGACCCCGCGGGAGCCGACAGTATCGAATCCGGGCTGGTCGCCGCCGCGCTCGTCGCGGTACGCGCCCGGTGTTGCCGCGTGCCCGTCGGCGTCACGACCGGCGCCTGGACCGCATCGGTCTCCGAGCGGCTGCAGCAGATCTCCTCCTGGACTGTGCTTCCCGACCACGTCTCGGTCAACTTCCATGAAGAGGGCGGGGAGCAGATCGCCAGGCGCTGTCTCGACCGGGGCATTGCCGTCGATGCCGGCATTTGGAGCGGTACTGACGGTTTCGGGCGCCTCCTGGCCAGCGGCCTCGCCGGGTCCTGCAGATACCTTCTCCTGGAGATCACCGACGCCGACGTCGACGATGCAGTGGTGTCGGCGGAGCGCCTGATCGGCCTGGCGGCGCCACTCGATCGTCCGTTGCTGCTGCACGGAGAGGAGAGATCCGCCTGGCCGTTGCTCCGCCTCGCCGCCAACCGAGGTTTGGCTGTGAGAATCGGCTTCGAGGACAGCCTGCTGCTCGCCGATGGCAGCGCCGCCAGTGGCAATGCCGAGCTGGTGACGGCTGCGTACCGCGAATGGCGGGCATCGCGATGTCGATGACCAGGGGGGGGACCGGTTTTTCCGTGAGGGGCTGCCCGGCTCGGCGGAAATTGGAGGGGGCTCGATCCGTTGTGGTGTGGGAGATCGTGACCAACCGTCACGCGGCGCCGCCGACGTCGGTCCGCTGCTCGGGACCCACCCGCCGACTGTGACTCCTTGGGCAGGACTGCGGACTGACCGCAGGCGTCATCGGCCGTTGGCCGATCATGCTCCGCGCAGCACTGCGTACCAGAGGCGGTCAGCCACCGCGACCACGTGATCCGCCACTCTGGCATAGCGTCGGTAGAGGTCCTGGGCGGCGATGACCGAGCGGACGTCGTCGCTGCCCAGCAGGCTGGTCATAGCCTCCCGGTACCTGTGTTCGACATGACGGACGGTGCCGGTGGAGGCATCCGCCTGGCGGCCGGCCCCGTTGAGATCACGCGGCAACATGGCGAACGCTGCTGCCAGGGACGATGTGGCGTCGCTTAGACAGCTTCCCATCGCCTTCGCGTGGGCGTCCGGCGCCCAGCCCAAAACCTCTGCCTCGCGGACGGTGTCCTTGGCCTCGTTGATGACCCGATCCAGGCGCTCCGACAGGATGTACAGATCCTCCTGGTCCAGAGGGGTGGAGAGCGCGGCCTGCAGGGCAGCAAGGAGGGTGCGACGGGCCTGGTAGGCCTCGGTCCGGCAGCGGTGGACCTCATCGGCCTCTGACTGAGACCCGGAGCCGGACCAGACGGCGAAGTGCGAAAGCCCCTCCTGGGTCAATTTGCCCTGCGCAACCAGCAGGGACATCACATTGGGTCCCGAGCCGGGAAGCAGTGTTCTCCACCAGCTGGCTTTCGAGCGATTCATCTTGGGCCCCGGCTCACAGGTGGATGACACCGGCCAGACGGGCGAGCGCTACCAGGGAAGCGCCGATCAGGGCGCAGGCGGGCACCGTCACCAGCCACGCAGCCACCACCCTGGACACTGTAGGCCAGCGCACATGACGGCGGCGGCGGACGGCGCCGACCCCGACCATTCCGGAGGCGACTATGGTCGAGGTGCTGACCGGGGCCCCCGCATAGCTGGCCCCCAGGATCACGAACGCGGAGCCGGCCTGGGCCGCCAGACCGTCGAGGGGGCCACCACCGTAGAAGCGTGAGGACACGGTCCGGATGATCTGCCGCCCCCCCAGGGCGGTGCCGGTGGCAAGCACCACGGCCACCACCGCCGTAACCCAAGGAGGGACGGAGAAGCGGCTGAGGGCGCCGCTGGCAACCAGCAGGCCGGTCACCAGTCCCATCGCCTTCTGGCCGTCGTTGGACCCGTCCGCGACCGCCACCAGGCCGGCGGTGAGCCAGATCAAGCCGCGCATCGGCCGCAGGGAGCTCCGGGTAGCCCGCTGGGCGACCGGCTCCAACGCCCTCCGGAGCGCCCCTGCGACCACGACCCCCAGTAGGGGTGAGACCAGAACCGCGGCCAGGGTGCCGATCACCCCGTATGGCCGCCAACCATGCAGCCCGCCCCAGCCGACCGCGGTCCAGCCCCCCACGACGGCCGCGGCCCCCGCCAGGCCGCCCACCAGTCCGATGCTGGCGCTGACTGGGATCCCGCGCCGGGTGGCGAGCCAGGTAAAGCCGATGGTGGCAATGCCGCCGGCCAGATAGGTCCCGGGAACAGCCGAGGGGGGAACCCGCACCAGCGTCACCATGGTCGCCGCGACCGCTTGGCCGGCGAGTATCCCCCCCAGGACGTGGAAGATGAACGCGAAGCTGATGGCCCCACGGTAGGACGTGGCTCGCGCGGCGAGCAGGGCGGCGCTGGCGTTGGGGGCGTCGGAGACCCCGAGCATGAACGCGAAGCCGAGTACCACCAGGACGGCCAAGATCGCGAGCGGGCTCATCGACGCGCCTGTGCGAGAAGCGGGGAGCCGGCCAAGTTGCTGGAAGTCTAGCGGCACGCGAATGGGCTGCCCCGGGAGCGTGGACTGCTTCGAACCTCAAGCCGCAGCCGGCGAGCTCTCTCGGGACGATCGTCGCCCTCATGAGCGGTGGCCACGTCCACCCTGGTGGGGCGGTGGATGTCGGGTCAGCGGGCGCGGGACTACAGGATCCCACCAGCCGCTTGGGCCGACTGCCCCGCGGCGGCCCGGGCCGGGTGCCCCATGACCTCAGGGAACGACCAAGATCGAGGGGAACGCGGCTCGGCTCCGGTTTCCAGACCTTGCCGAGGCCGGGCGGGCCACCCCGGCAACACCGGCGCTGTTCGGCAGAAGCTTGGTCGCAAGGGCTTGAGGGCGTCGGCGCGACCAGCAGGCCTGTCGCTGGCTTCAGGCGAGGGGACCATAGACCAGCTGCCGCGTGCCCGTCACCTCGGTGGTCCGTACGGGGCCCCTCCGGCGCATGCCTCATTGACCGTCTGAGTCGGCTCCGGCGCGCACGCGGGTGGAACCACGGTCGCGAACCAACGCCGAGCGACGCCAGGCTTGGGCCGATGACAATTCGCGGAGGAGGCTAGAGCCGTTGGCGAAGGGGGCTTTCAGCCGCGCGTCGGCCCGGCCTGTGGTTGGCGCTGGGACTCCTGCGGCGGCGGTTGTCATCGGTCTCATGGCGCCGGTCGCGTCGGCCCGCGACCGGCGCATCCCCGGTCCCTTGCCAATGCACTCCGACGGCAGGGAAATTCGCCAACCCGGCTGAATCCCCAGCACTCCGACGTGTCCTGTCCTTGGGCTCATGGCCCTGCGACCTGAGGGCTGCGGTCGAGATCGTCCGGCCACCGTTCGGCATCGCGCCCAGGTGGCCGATGAGAGTGCCGCCGACGCCGCCATGGCCAGGCCGCAGGGCTTGAAGCACGGCAGCCGCGGGCGCCTGGGCCGATCTCACCTCCTTTTGGCTTCGGTGCTGGTCTGGGGGGAGCGCCAGCTGGGGCCCGATCTCTGATGTGGCCCTACTGCAGTGGACAGATGGGGGGCTGGGGAGGTTACGGCGTCCGTCGGGAGAAGGGCCACGAGCTAAGATCGGAAATCGTCGATGTGCGATATACTCCGGGGCGGGCCATCTACGGCCAAGGTGCGATTTCAGGAGTTGGCTATGGAAGTTCAGGTTTTCGATCCCGCCATGTGCTGTTCGACCGGCGTTTGCGGACCCCAGGTCGATCCGGCGCTGGCACGGTTTGCCAGCGATCTGGACTGGCTGGGGAGCCAGGGGGTCAGGGTGAGCCGCTTCAACCTGAGTCAGGAGCCGGGCGCCTTCGTGTCGACGGCCGCGGTCGGAGAGCTGCTCAAGGCGTCCGGCGAAGCGGCGCTGCCGGTGGTCATGGTCGGTGGCGAGGTCAGGTCGTCTGGGCGCTACCCCTCTCGCAGCGAGATGGCCGAGTGGGCAAATGTTCCCGCCACCGCCGACGAAGTCCGGGTGCCGGTGGCACATGCAGAGTCGGCGCAGGGGTGCTGTGGGGGAGAGTCGGCGGCCCGATCGGGCTGCTGCTGAGGGTGGCAGCGATGTTCAATTCACTTCTTGATCACCCAACTCGGTTCCTCTTCTTCACCGGCAAAGGAGGGGTCGGTAAGACTTCGCTGTCCTGTGCCGTGGCGGTCAACCTGGCCGATCGCGGCGCCAAGGTGCTGCTGGTGAGCACCGACCCGGCGTCCAACCTCAGTGAGGTTCTGGGCACCTCTCTGGGGAGCGAGCCCCAGCTCGTGCCCGGGACTGAGCGCCTCTGGGCGCTGGACATTGACCCCATGGCTGCGGCCGCCGCTTACCGGCAGCGTGTGGTCGGGCCGTACCGCGGCGTGCTGCCGGATCAGGTGGTGGCGGGGATAGAGGAGCAGCTTTCGGGATCATGCACCGTGGAGATCGCGGCGTTCGACCGGTTCACCGGTCTGCTGGCCGATCCGGCCGACTTTGACCACGTGATCTTC
This sequence comes from Candidatus Dormiibacterota bacterium, assembly GCA_027319585.1. GTDB lineage: Bacteria > Chloroflexota > Dormibacteria > Aeolococcales > Bog-877 > AG-12. The sequence continues at coordinate 45,880 of DAHVMY010000007.1, forward strand.
GACACCGCTCCCACGGGGCACACGCTGCGCATGCTGGCCCTGCCGGGGGCTTGGACAAGCTACCTGGACACCAACCAGGTCGGGGTCACCTGCGTCGGGCCGCTCTCGGGGCTGACCGAGCAGCGAGCGCGCTACCGAGAAGCGCTCCAGGTGCTGTCGGACTCAGCTCGCGCAACCTTGGTTCTCGTCACGCGGCCGGACCGAGGGGCGCTGGCGGAGGCTTCGCGGGCCAGCGCGGAGTTGGCGGACACCGGGCTGGACAACCAGTTGCTGGTGGTGAACGGAGTCTACCCAGAGGGTCAGCTTGCGACCACCTCAGATCGGACCGCCCGCGCCTTCGCTGGCCGCCAGGCTGAGGCGCTGGCCGCCACCCCATCCAATCTCCAGCGCCTGCGCCGCGAGTCGGTGCCCCTGCTGGACGCTCCGCCGCTCGGAGTAGACGGCCTGCGCCGCCTTCTCCACTCGGGTCCGAGCTCCAGTGCGACCGAGGACCGTGCCACCGCGGCCGAGCTCCAGGGTGTGTCGGAGCTGGGTCTGGCCAACCTTGTGGATTCGATCGCCGATGCGGGCCGAGGCTTGGTCATGACGATGGGGAAGGGCGGCGTCGGCAAGACCACCATCGCCGCCGCGATCGCGGTGGCGGTGGCCCGGCGAGGTGTGCCTGTGGTGCTTTCCACCACGGACCCTGCCGCCCACGTTAGCCAGGTGCTGGGCGACCTCGGCGACCTCCCGAGCGATCTCAGGGTCGAGCGGATTGATCCGGTGGCGGCCACGGCCGCCTACACCTCCCAGGTGCTGGCAACCGCCGGGTCTGGGCTGGACGCCGCTGCGCACGCGGTCTTGGTGGAGGACCTCCGCTCTCCCTGCACGGAGGAGATAGCTGTCTTTCGCGAGTTCGCCGCCACCGTGGCCCGCGCCCGGGACTCAGTGGTGGTGCTCGACACGGCTCCGAGCGGTCACACCCTGCTCCTGCTGGACGCGGCGCGCAGCTTCCAGCGCGAGGTTCGCAGGCAGTCGGCCGAGGTGCCACCCGAGGTTGCGGCGCTGCTCGACCGTCTGGGGGATCCCGAGTTCACCCGGGTCCTAGTGGTGACGCTGGCGGAGCCCACCCCAGTTCATGAGGCGCAGGCCCTTCAGGAGGATCTGCTTCGGGCCGGCATCCACCCCGCCCAGTGGGTCGTCAACCAGAGCATGCTGGCGACCGGGACCGCTGACCCCATTCTCTCCGCCCTGGCAGCGCACGAGTCGTGGTGGATCAGGCAGGCGGCCAGGATCGGGGGGGTAGTGGCCCTCGTGGCCTGGCAGGCAGCGCCTCCGATTGGAGCTGAGGGGCTGCTCGGGCTGGTGGGCGCCAAGTCCGCGGCGGTGCCGGCCTGACCGAGGAATCGCTCCGCTGATCTCCGCTGTGTATCCGCCATCTGTGCGGGTGATTGTCGACCGCGGCGGTGCGGGTTGCCGCCGCCCCAGCCAATCGGATGCACAAGCGGCAGGGGCCGGGGGCCGGAGGGTTCCACACGACCACTCCGGCCCCCGCTCAGGTCAGGCGGTCCCCTTCAGCATCATGTTCCAGTACATGAAGGGTAGGCCGTACCGCTTGAGCAGCCACATGTCGTAGCGCTCCTTCTTGGTGTTGATCAAGGGGATGGTGGGGTGAGGCTGCATGGTGTAATCGAACTCCGCCAGCAGCATCCGATTGCGGGAGGTGGTCAGCGGGCAGGAGGCGTAGCCGTCGTACTGCTGGGTTGGCTGCCCGTTGGCCATCACCGCCCGCAGATTGGCGGTCACGACCGGGGCCTGCTTGCGCACCGCCGCCCCGGTCTTGGAGTTGGGGGAGCTGCCGCAATCCCCCAACGAGAAGATGTTGGGGTAGCGCACGTGGCGCATCGTGTTCTTGTCGATCTCCACGTACCCGAAGGGGCTCGCCGCGTCCGCCAAGGGAGAGGCCTTCACCCAGTCCGGGGCGCTCTGCGGTGGCACCACGTGCATGAGGTCGTAGGTGATCTCCTCCTTGCTCTCATCGGCGTGGTTGACGATCACCGCGGTGCGGTTGTCCGCGTCCACCTCCACCAGCTCGCTGGACTTGTGGACCTCGATCCCGTACCGGGCGGCGACGGTCTCCAAGACGTCCGAGAACACCTTGACCCCGAACATGCCCGGAGTGGGCAAGACCAGGACCACGCGGATGTCCGCCAGGACCCCCTGCTGCCGCCAGTAGTCGCAGGCGAGATACGCGATCTTCTGGGGTGCTCCGGCGCACTTGATCGGCCCTGCCGGCATCGTGAACAAGGCGGTGCCACGGCGCAGAGGCTTGATCAGCTGCCAGGTCTTGGGGGCCAGGTCGTAGGTGTAGTTGCTGGAGGCGAAGGGGCCCTGGACCGCCTCCGGGACTCCTGGGATCTTGTCCCAGTCCAGCTGGATGCCGGGGCAGACCACCAGATAGTCGTACTCGACGGTGCTGCCGGTTGCCAGGTGCACCAGATTGTTGTCCGGATCGAAGCCGTCCACCCGGGCCTTGATCCAGGCGGCCCCTCTGGGCATCACCGAGGCCTCCTTGCGGGCGGTTATCCCCAGCGGGGCTCGGCCCCCGCCGACCAGGGTCCAGAGCGGCTGATAATAGTGGGTGTCGGACGGTTCGATCACCTCCACGTCCGCCTCCCCGGCCCGACGCAGCCGGGCGGCGACCGATATGCCGGCGGTGCCACCGCCGACCACCACGATCTTGTGGTGCAGCTTGTCCTGGGCCATGTGTTTCCCTCCGCAGGCCGTTTGATCCGTCCGAGCTTGGGTCAGGTCTCCATGGGAAGTCCGACCTTCTCGGCGTTGTTGAAGTCGTCGTCGATGAGGACGACGCGATGCCCGGCTCGATCTATCAGGCTGGCCGCGATGCTGGCACGGTAGCCAGCCGCGCAGTGGACCAGGAGCTCCCCCTTGGGCAGCTCGTCCAGATGCTCCGATAGATCCTGGATGGGTAGGTTCTGGGCGCCGCGGATATGGCCTGAGAGCCACTCGGCGCGCTGGCGGACGTCAAGCACCGGTCGGGAGAGCGCGTCGCCGCCGGCCAGGGTCGCGAAGTCGGTCACCTCATACGAGCTGGTGGGCAGGGCGTCGGCGTTGGCCGCAAAGCCGCTCGTGCTCGCCTCCAGCTGGTCCATCCCGATGCGCATCAGGTTGCGCCGCGCGGTCATGAATGCCGATCGGCCCTCGGTCAAGAGGGTGACGGGCTCTTCGAAGGGCGCCAGCCAGCCCAGGTAGGTGGCGAAGTAGTTCGGATCCAACTCCACGCCGACACTTCCCGCCAGATGCCGACGGGCGAAGTCGCGTCGATCGCGGGTGTCCACCAGCCAGCGGCCCTGGGCAAGCCTGCTCGCGAGCTCGTCCGGATCCAGCTCGGCAACGGCGGCTTCCTCGTCGATGGCCGCGGGCCCACGCCGGTTGAGCGGGGCCATGTAGCGGTAGTAGGCGGGATACGGCCCCAGGCCGGAGATCACCGCGCTCACGAAGGCGTCCTCGTCTGGGATCACCGAAGCCTGGTTCTGAGCCTGCTCGGTGGCCATGTCCCCGGGGCCGTCGGTGGAGGTCGCCGACGATGCACAGAAGCTGCCGAAGCCGTGGGTAGGCAGCACCCTGGCCGCCGCCGGGATCTCGGCCATGAGCCGGCGGGCCGACCGGAACTGCAGCCGAGTCAGCTCCTCGGTCATGGCCTCGGAGATGAGGTCGGTGCGGCCCACAGTGCCGTAGAGGAGGGACCCGCCGGTGAGCACCGCCTGTGGCTCGCCACCCTCCAAGACCAGGTAGGAGAGATGGTTGGGGGTGTGACCGGGGGTGTGGAGCGCGCGGACCGTGAGCGCTCCCACCTCGAATTCACTGCCCTCTCCGGCGGGGACGCGGGTGAACTCGACCTGATCGGCGCCGGAGACGACGTACGCCGCGCCCAGCGCCGCTGCCAGCGCCAGCCCGCCGGTCAGGTAGTCGTTGTGGATGTGGGTCTCGAAAACGTGACTCACGCGGACGCCTAAGCGCTCGATCTCGGCCCGCATCCGGTCCGTGTCCCGCTGGGGGTCGACCACGAAGCCCACCCTGCCGTCGTGTACCAGGTAGCTACGGTCGCCCAGTTCTGGGGTCGCAACGACGATGACCTGCACAGCTCTTGTCCTCCTCGGATGGCTCGAGTGGAAGAGGTGTCGCCTTCCAAATTGTCCGTACTTGCGCACATACTAGCTAGGTCGCGTCAACATTACAAGCGGACCCGGGTGGGCCGGGCGTGCACCCGCCTTGCCAGCTGGGTGCGGCGATCGGCGGAAGGCCGAAGTGGGTCTCGCGCAATTCTGGAGTTTGGAGGAAGGGGCAAGTGGTCAACGGCGATAGATCGACCACCGGTTCTGCGCTGCGACGGGACCATCCCATGCCGCTCTGGGCGCAGCTTTCCGCTGACCTGCGGCGGCGAATCGATGCCCGGGAGTTTCCCAAGAGCTTTCCCACCGAGCTGGAACTCGCGTCCACCTACGGCGTGAGTCGGCACACGGTCCGCGAGGCCCTGCGCCAGCTGCGCTCGGATGGATTGGTGGACTCCCGCAGGGGGCGCGGCTCGCGAGTTCTGGTGGGCCAGTTCCACCAGCCGCTGGGCGCCCTCTACAGCCTGTTTCGCTTCGTGGAGGAGCAGGGGGCTCAGCAGCGCAGCCAGGTGCGGCGGCTGGAGCAGACGACCGACTCCGCGGTGGCTGCGCGGCTGGCGCTTCCGGCCACCGCGCAGCTCATCTATCTGGAGCGCCTGAGGCTGGCGGACGACGAACCGCTGGCACTCGACCGTGCCTGGGTGCCCGCCAGCCTGGGCTGGCCCCTGCTCCAGGCGGACTTCTCCCACTCCGCCCTCTATGACCAGATGGCCGAGCTGTGCGGGACCCGGCCCGACAGCGGCCGCGAGGAGATCCGGGCGGTGATCCCGACCGCGACCGAGAGGGGGCAGCTGCAGCTGCCCGCCGGCACCGGGGCCTTCCGGATCGATCGCCTGGGCTACGCCCAGCTGACCCCGATCGAGTGGCGCAGCACCCTCATCCGCGCCGACCGGTACAGCTTCTCCGTCGACTGGCTCGGCCGCGGAGTCCGGGTCGCCGCCCGGCAGTCGACTCCTGCTCGCGGGGACTGACCACCCCGGCGGGCCAGGGTGCCCGTCGCCGGCTGGACGCGGTGCGGCCGGGGCGGCTAAACTCCGGACAACCGGTCTAATGCGAAGGGGACCTCTTGAGATACGGATTCGCCCTCGACCAGGGCACCTGCATCGGCTGCCACGCCTGCACGGTTGCCTGCAAGACCGAGCACCAGGTCCCGGTCGGGCAGTTCCGGACCTGGGTGAAGTACGTGGAGAAGGGCGCCTTCCCCAGCACCCGTCGCGAGTTCGCGGTGATGCGCTGCAACCACTGCAGCGACGCTCCGTGCGTGCGGATCTGTCCCACTAAGGCGCTGTTCAAACGGCCCGATGGGATCGTCGACTTCGACAGTGACCGCTGCATCGGCTGCAAGAGCTGCCTGCAGGCCTGTCCCTACGACGCCATCTACATCGACGCTGACACTCACACCGCCGCCAAGTGCAACTTCTGCGCCCATCGCATCGATCAGCAGCAGGAGCCGGCCTGCGTGGTGGTCTGCCCCACCCACTCGATCTGGGTCGGAGACCTGGATGACCCCAAGAGTGGGATCAGCCGGCTGATCGCCGAGCGCCCGACCCAGGTGCGGTCGCCGGAGCAGAACACCCATCCCAACGTCTTCTACCTGGGGGCGGATCGGGTGGCTCTGGATCCCCTGGAGGCCCCGGTGGAAGAGACCTACATCTACTCGACGCCGGACCGTCAGCGGGTGGAGTTCGCCAGGGGGCAGGATGAGCGGCCGCCGGAGGCAGCCCGGACCACCCTGAACACCCCGCATCCGCGCCCCTGGGGGTGGCGGGTCTCCGGATATCTCTGGACCAAGTCGGTGGCGGCGGGGGCGCTTCTGGTGGCGGCCCTGGCGCTGATCGCGAACGGTCGTCAGGGAGCGGAGGTTCTGCTGGCGGCGCCGGCCGTCGCCTTCCTGTTCTCCCTGATCACCGGGGTGCTCCTGATCTGGGACCTCAAGCGGCCCGAGCGCTTCCTCTACATCTTCTTGAAGTTCAACCCCACCTCCTGGCTGGTCTGGGGCACGGTCGCCTTCTCCTTGTTCTCCGCGGTCAGCGGGGCCTGGCTGCTTTTGGGGGTGCTCGACTCAACTGGGGTGATCGGCGGAGGGGCCGCAGGATTGGCGTTCTCGGTCCTGCGCTGGGTGGCGCTCCCGGTCGCCATCGTCACCGCCGGCTACTCGGCCCTACTCTTCAACCAGGCCGAGGGCCGTGACCTCTGGCAGTCCCCGATCTTCGTGTGGCACCTCATCGACCAGGCGCTGCTGGCGGGGTCGGGGGCGCTCCTGGTGGTGGGGTTGCTGACCGCTCAGGGTTCCGTGGAGATCCGATTCCTGCTGCTGGTGCTGGTGATCTCCGCAGCCGTGCACCTGCTGCTGCTGACCCTTGAGCATGTGGGCCAGCACCCCAGCCGGCAGGCGGCGGTCGCCGCCCGGATCATGATCCTCGGGCCCTACGCGCGGGAGTTCTGGCTGGGGGCGGTCGCCGTCCCGATCGTCGCCATCGGGCTGGGCAGCGGCTCCCTGCCCGGCTCCCTGGCGGGGCTGGGCGCCCTCGCCGGGATCCTGGTCCAGCCCGGTCTGCTGGCGTACGAGACCGCGTTCGTCAGGGCGGGACAGGATGTCCCGCTCTCGTGAGGAGGATTCGCTGGTGACGTCCACCGCTCCAACCACCCCGTTCGATCGCCCCGATCTGCCCGGGCAGCGCCACCACGAGCAGCTGGCCAACTTCCCGCCGCCTGAGAGCTGGGACGACCACATCGAGCTGGACGCCAAGGCCCATCCCCGCCGGGTGGAGCACCACTACACCCTGGTCCCCACCACCTGCTTCAACTGCGAGTCCGGCTGCGGCCTGCTCGCCTACGTGGACCAGGAGGACCTCTCCATCCGCAAGCTCGAGGGGAACCCCGCCCACCCCGGATCGCGGGGGAGGAACTGCGCCAAGGGGCCGGCCACCGTCAACCAGCTCAACGATCCCGAGCGGATCCTTC
>DAHVMY010000080.1:0-4424 GCA_027319585.1 Candidatus Dormiibacterota bacterium
GCCAGCTCCTCACCTCTGACGTGGGCCAGCAGTTTCAACCTCACGCCCGCCTCGCGGGCCTGCCGATCCAGCGCCTGCGCCACCTCCCCCAACGCGTTGGTGACGACCAAGCGGGGCGGGTCGGGCGAGCCGGCGAACGCTCTTGCGCAGCAGCGGACCAAGAAGGGGATGTTCTTGCGCGGGTGGTGGGCTCCGACCGCCAGCAGGTACGGCCCCTCTCCCTCGGCCGGAGACCCAGGAATCGAGCCGTCCGGGGCAGGCCGGAAATACTCCGCCACCCCGTGGGGGATGACGGTGATCCGAGCAGGGTCAGCCCCGTAGAGGTGGACCAGGTCCGCCTTGGTGGTCTCCGATGGAGCGATCACCGCCGCGGCGCGGGCCAGGGTGTCGTGGACGAAGCTGTCCACCCGGCTGCCCGCTCTGCCCGGATATGCCTGGGGGGCCATCCGGTGCTCGACCCCGTGGATGGTGACCACCGACCGCGGGAGCCGGCCCGGTGGCAGCCGGTAGGCGGGGATGAACAGCAGTTCCGGGGGACGCTTCCGAATCTCCCAGCCGAGCCGCAGCCTGGTCCAGCCTCGGGGCAGAGGGATGGGGCGCCAGACGCTGTCCACGCCGAGTGGGGGCGCGGATCCGGGCGGAGTCGCACGGTTCAGGTAGAGGACCAGTGGCGCCGGAGGGTCGGCGATGAGCCCGGAGCAGATCTCGGTGGAGTAGACGCCGATCCCGGTGGGGGCCTCCTCAAAAGCCCGGCTGGCATCCACTCCGATCGCCATCAGGCCAGTGTAGGTGGAGAGCACCGAGACTTTGGGAGCGCCGCAGATCCGCGGGATAGGTGGTCTGAGGACAGCGACCCTGCTCCGCACCGGCACCAGGGCCATCCAGTGCCCCGCCGCTGACCACCGCGCTAGACCAAGCACCCGGCCGGGCGCTCGCCGGGGTGCTCGAGCCGTAGCGCAGGGCTTCGGCCGGACCCGTCCCGGCTTCGGACCATCGGCCCGGACGTCTCTGTCACAGGTTGCCGACCAGCTCCGAAGCGGTGGTGGGTGGTCGAGCCGGACCATCCCCGGGCCGGCGCGGATCACCCAGGATCGGCGGCGCCCGCGCGGAGTGCTGACTGGACTGGCGCACCGTCAACCGCCGACGCCGGCCTGGGAGCGAGCGCGGCGGTGGAGGGTCGGCGGCGCGCCTTCGAGGGCGGCCGGGGCACGCCGTCCAAGCCCGTCGGTCAAGAGCCGGCGAGAGGCCAAGTTCCGGGCCGCCACCACCCCTCGGCCCATGCTAAGATCCGCTCGATTTGTCCTCGGAGGGCGATCCGAAGCGGCCCGGGGGAGTGTCGGGTCCCGGAGGAGCCCTCGCCTTGGTAGGAGTCTTCTCGATCACGGTCGTAACTGGGGTCGTGGCCGGGGTGCTGCTGGACCAGCGCTTCCACACGCTGCCGTGGCTCACGCTCACGGGGCTGTTGGTGGGGCTGGCGGGGGGCGCCCTGGCCGTGTACCGCGGCTTGGCTCAATATCGGGACCACAGGGATTGATGGTGCAGAACGCTGACGAGATGGCGGGAGCGGTCAGGTCGGCCTGGCTCGCGGCACTGGCCGCGGTGGTGGTCGTGGCCGTGGTCGGCTTCCTCGTCGCCGGGCTGGTCGGCGGCGGTCTGGCGCTGGCCGGAGGGCTGGTGGGGATCGGCAACCTGCAGCTCGCCGTCTTCGCACTCCGGCACTCACCAGTCGCCTTCCTGGGCTCCAGCCTGCCCCGTCTGGCCGTGATCACGGTGGCGATGGCGGCGCTGGTCGTGCTTTTGGGGCCGGTCGGCATCTGGGCGCTGCTCGGGCTGCTGGTCACCCACCTGGCGCAGGTGGGGGCCGTGCTGCGGATGGGAGCGAGGATGAGCGCCAGATGAGACCCATGGTCCTGACCCAGATCGCGGTCGGCAACCACTGGATCGGGCACATCTTCGGACAGACCATCTACCTCGACACCCTGATCAGCTCGGGGGTCGCCTTCATGGTGGTGCTGGTCGCCGCCTTCTACCTGAGAAGCAAGCTCACCAGCGGGGTGCCGGGGCGGTTCCAGACGGCGATCGAGATGGTCTGGACCACCGTGGACGACTACATCAACCGCATGATCGGACCCTTCGCCCGCTGGGTGGTGCCGCTGGTGACGGTGCTCTTCTTCTACATCCTGGTCAGCAACTGGCTGGAGCTGATCCCCACCGGGGGCCGGCTGACGTCCCCAACCTCCGACGTGAACGACACCGCCGCCCTGGCGATCATCGTGATCGTTCTGGTCCATGTGACGTCGATAAGGAGGAAGGGCTTCGGGGGCTATCTCAAGCTCAACTACGTGCACCCCGAGGGGCTGCCCTGGTTCATGTACATCCTGCTGGTCCCGATCAACGTGATCGCCCAGATCTCCTATCCCATCTCGCTCACCCTGCGACTCTTCGGCAACATGTTCGCGGCGGCTTTGATGCTGGAGATCATCGCCATCCTGCCGATCTACATCGGCTTTGTGTTCAATGGAATTTGGAAGCTCTTCGAAGGGCTCTTCGTCGACGTCATCCAGGCCTTCATCTTCGCCCTGCTGACGGTGATCTACCTCAGCATGGCGACCATGAGCGACGACCATCAGGCCACCGAGACCGCCAGCAGCCAGGGCTGACAAGCCCCCATCAGACCCGGGAGGAGACACACTTGCTAACCACCGCACACGCAGAGGTTTACGCCGGAGCCATGATCGGCACCGGGGTCGGCGCCGTCGGAGCCGCCATCGGTGACGGGCTGGCCGGCGCCCAGCTGATCGCCGGGATCGCCCGCCAGCCGGAGGCGCAGGGGCGGCTGCTCACCTGGACCTTCCTCACGGTGGGTCTGGCGGAGGCCGTGTACTTCATCAACCTCGCTTTGATGTTCGTGTTCATCGCCCTGGCGGGGAAGTAGGCACCAGCTGTGGTCCTCGCCTCCAATCCGCTGACGCTGAACGCGACGTTCATCGTCGAGATCATCGTCTTCCTGGTCCTGCTGTGGCTGCTCAGCCGCTACGTGTTCCCTCCCCTGGACCGGGCGATCCGTTCCCGGCAGCAGCAGATCGCCCAGGCGCTGGGCGAGGCGGAGAGCGCCCGCAAGGAGGCCGAGCAGGCGCGGGTCTCGGAGCGCGCCGAGATGGCGGAGGCCAGGGCCAAGGCTCAGGAGATCCTGGACCGCGCCCAGCAGCTGGGTGAACAGCTGCGTGAGGAGCTGCGCCAGAAGGGGGAGCAGGAGCAGCAGGCGATGCTGGAGCGCGCCCGCGCTGAACTGGCCCGCGAGCGCGAGCAGGCGGTCGCCGAGCTCCGGCGCCAGGCGGCGGACCTGGTCCTTCTCGCCACCACCAAGGTGCTCCAGGAGGAGCTCGACCCGGCCCGCCAGCGTCGCCTGATCGACCAGGCGCTCAAGGAGGTGGACCTCAGTGCCTGAGGTTGCCGAGATGCCGCGGGTACCCAGCACTGCGCGCCACTACGCGCAGGCGATCTTCGAGCTGGCGGAGCAGGAGCAGAGCTTCGCCAAGTGGCAGGAGCGGCTGAGCCGGCTCCGGAAGCTGCTCGAAGGCAGCGAGCTGGGCGCGGCGCTGCGCAGCCCGGAGTTCTCCGCCAGCCAGCGCCGCGAGCTGGCGCAGGCGGTCCTGGCGCGCGACCCCGAGATTGACAAGGAGGCAGCCAACCTGCTGCGGCTGCTGCTCGACAGCCGTCGCACCTCGATGCTGGCCGCGATCCAGGCGGGCTACCAGCAGCTGCTGGATCGCCGCGACGGCCGGGTGGCGGCCCGGATCTCGACCGCGGTCGAGGTCTCCCCGGAGGAGCTGGCGAAGTTCTCCAAGGAGCTCTCCCAACGCCTCGGGGTGGACGTGAACTTTGAAGCCCAGGTGGATCCCTCCCTGCTGGGCGGGGCGGTGGTGCGGGTGGGGGATCGGGTCTTTGACGCGAGTCTCAAGACCAGGCTCCAGCAGCTGCGCCGCGAGATGCTGACAGAAGTGCAATCTTCGTGAGGAGACCATGAGCCTCAGTGCCGACGACATAGGCAAGATCATCAAGAGCAAGATCGCCGACTTCGACGCGCCGGTGGTCACGGCGCAGTCCGGCGTCATCACCGCCCTGGCCGACGGGATCGCCCAGATCTACGGACTGGAAGGGGCGATGGCGGGAGAGCTGCTGGAGTTCCCCAAGGGGGTCTCGGGAATGGCCCTCAACCTGGAGGAGGACCTGGTGCGGGCGATCATCATGGGCCAGTACTCCGAGCTCAGCGAGGGCGACGAGGTGCGCACCACCGGGAGGATCGTGGAGGTGCCGGTGGGGCGTGAGCTGGTGGGCCGGGTCGTCAACGCCCTGGGCGAGCCGATCGATGGCAAGGGGGAGCTCGCCACCTCCGAGAGGTGGCCGGTGGAGCGCCCCGCTCC
>DAHVMY010000081.1:0-4311 GCA_027319585.1 Candidatus Dormiibacterota bacterium
GTGCGGCAAGTGCGCGCCCGCCTGCCCGGTGGATCACGTGGGCGACTACAGCCCCCGCAAGATATACCGTCGCACCCAGCTGGGTGCGGATCTGCTCACCAGCCCGGACCTCTGGCTCTGCACCACCTGCGGCAACTGCCTGCGGGTGTGCCCCAAGGAGGTCAATCTGCTCAAGATCATGCCTGCGGTTAGGGAGCAGGCCGTCGCCGCCGGCAACGTCCCGGCCGAGCTGCAGAAGGCGTTCGAGAACACCTTCCAGTACGGCAATCCCCTGGGTGAGCCAGCGCGCAAGCGCGCGGACTGGGTGGCCGAGGCCGGGGCCCCGGTGACCGTTCTCAGTCGCGAGCCCCGTCCCGTGGACGTGCTCTTCTTCGTCGAGTGCTACTGGGCCTACCACCCCAGGGGCCGCGATGCGGCCAGAGCCTTTGCCAGGACCATGGCCGCGCTGGGGGTCGATTGGGGCATTCTGGGGTCGGAGGAGAAGTGTTCCTGCGACAGCCAGCGGGCGGCGGGGGAGCGTGGCCTCTTCGAGATGGTGGCGGAGCAGAACATCGCCACCCTGGGTCGTTACGAGTTCAAACGGCTGGTCACCCCCGACCCCCACGCCTACAACTCCTTCCGCAATGAGTATCCCAAGCTGGGCGGGGTCTACGACGTCACCCACTACACCCAGTTCCTGGCGCCCTTGATGGGCCAGCTGCCCTGGCAGCGGGAGCTGCCCTATCGCGTCACCTTCCACGATCCCTGCTACCTGGGCCGCCACAACGGTGAGTACGACGCTCCCCGCGAGATGATCCGGCAGATCCCCGGGCTGGAGTTCGTGGAGATGTTCCGCTGCAAGGAGAACGGGTACTGCTGTGGCGGCGGGGGCGGGGGCATGTGGCTGGACAGCTTTTCCGGCAGTCACACCAAAGAACGGCTCAGCGAGCGGCGGGTGCGGGAAGCGGTGGAGACCGGCGCGGAGATGCTGGTCGTCTGCTGCCCCTATGAGGTCTCCCGCTTCGAGGACGCGGTGAAGTCAACCGGCAACGAGGGCAAATTGCTCGTTCGCGATGTCATCGAGCTCGTGGACGAGGCCCTGCACTAGGAGGCGGTGCGTGCATATCGCAGTGATCTTGAAGCAGGTCCCCGATCTGGTGGAGGAGGTGGAGGTTGACGCCACGGGTACCGACATAGACCGGGACAGCGTCAAGTGGAAGTTGAACGAATTCGACGACCACGCCCTGGAGGAGGCGATCCTCCTCAAGGAGGCTGGAGGCGGTGGGGTCACCGCCCTGGCTCTGGACGCCGATGGGGTCGACCAGATGCTCTACGCCGCGCTGGCGCGGGGTGCCGACCGGGCCGTGAAGATCCCCACCCCCGACGGGCGCACCGATGCGCCACGGGCGGCGGCGGCTCTGACCGAGGTTCTCCCGGGGATGGCTCCCGATCTGGTGCTGACCGGGGTTCAGGCCGCCGACGACATCCATGGCCAGCTAGCCCCGATCCTGGCAACCAGCCTGGGGTGGCCCCACGTCAGCGTTGTCAGTGGCATCGAGCCGGGGGCGGCCACGGTCCGGGTGCAGCAGGAGCTGGCGCCGGCGGGAGGATGGCGACTCTGGAGGTCCAGTTGCCGGCAGTCCTGGGCGTGCAGGCGGCCGCGCGGCCGCCCCGGTATGTCCCCATCAGCCGCCTCCGCCAGGTCATGGCCTCCGCCCAGATCACCGCGGCGGCGCCGGCGGCTGGGGCTCCGGTCGGGGCCCCGGCGGTCACCCGCCTGGCCGCGCCGGCCAGGGGCGCGGGGGCAAGGATGCTGGAGGGCAAACCCGAGGAGGTGGCCCAGCAGATAGTCGACCTGCTCCGCGAGCGCGGATTGGTGGGAGCATGAGCATGGCCGGTGTGATGGTCTACGTGGAAGCCGACCAGGGCCGGGTCGCTCCCATCACCTTTGAGCTGCTGGGTGCGGCGCGGCAGCTGGCGGAGGCGTTTGGCGGCCCGGTCGAGGCCCTGGTGGCGGCGGCGGACTGCGAGCCGCTGGCGGACCAGCTGGGCGCCGCGGACACCATCGTCACCGTCACCAGCCCGGCTCTGGCGGACTACCTCCCGGAGGCCCACCAGGCGGTGCTGGTGGAGGCGATCCGGGCTCGCGAGCCGGCGGTGGTGCTGGTGGGGTACACCTCGGCCGGGATCGACCTCGCGGCCGGCAGCGCGATCGCCACCGGGCGGCCGCTGGTCGCCTACTGCGTGGGGCTCAGTGCCGAAGGTGGCGAGCTGGTGGCCGAGAGCCAGCTCTACGGAGGCAAGTTGGTGGCGACCACCAGGACCGCCCCGCCGGCGGTGTTCTCGGTGGTCGCCGGCACCTTCGCGGAGGCAGCCGGCCACTCCGGCGGGGAGGGAATCAGGAGCGTCATGTCCCCTCCGGAGGCTCTCGACCACCTCAGGACCCGGCTCATCGCCACCGGGAGCGGCGGCGAGGGCGGGATCGACATCACCAAGGCGGAGCGGATCGTCAGCGTCGGGCGTGGCATCGGTGGGCCCGACAACATCGAGGTGGCGGAGGAGTTCGCGGCGGCCCTTGGAGCCGAGCTGGGAGCCTCTCGTCCTGTGGTGGACAGTGGCTGGCTGCCCAAGGAGCGCCAGGTCGGCAAGTCGGGAATGACGGTCAAGCCGAAGCTCTACGTGGCGGTCGGCATCTCCGGGGCGCCCGAGCATTTGGAGGGCATGCAGGCTGCCGGCCTGATCATCGCCATCAACACCGATCCCAACGCTCCCATCTTCCAGGCTGCCAGCTACGGGACCACCTGCGATCTCTTCGACATCCTCCCCGCCCTCAGCAAGCGTCTCAAGGCGGCTGGCTGACCGATGGCACCGACCACGATCGCCCTGCTCGCCCTGATGGTGGCAACCTTCGCGTGGTCCGGCTATCGCTTCGCCAGGCTGCTGCGACCCCTGACCAAGGCTGGGGCGGAAAACCGTTTCGACCATCCGCTCCGCCGCATCTTGGGGGTGGTCACCAACGTCGGAGGACACACCCGCCTGCTGCAGATCCGCTACTCCGGGACCCTGCACCTGATGATCTTCAGCGGCTTCGTGGTCCTGCTCACCGCCGTGGTCGAGGAGTTCGGCAAGGGCCTCGTTCCCGGATTCAGCCTGGCGCCGATAGGCGGCAACACGTGGATCGCCCTGCTGCAGGACATCTTTGACGTTTTGGTGCTGGTGGGCCTGGCGATGGCGGCCTTCAACCGCTACGTGCGGCGGCCGGAACGCTTCAAAGGGTCCAACGAGCGGGACGCCACCATAATCCTGATCCTCATCTTCTGCGTCGTCGCCAGCATGCTGCTGCACAGCACCTTCCGGGTGGCCGAGGGGCATGACCCCTCGGCCGCCTGGCGGCCGGTCAGCTCCGCCCTGGCGGCGGCGGTGGGGCTGGCGGGGATCCACGGGCGGGCGGCCCAGCCCTACGCCCACGTCTTCTACTGGACCCACGTCCTGGCGATCCTCGGCTTTCTGGCCTACATTCCGACCTCCAAGCACCTGCACATCTTCGTGGGCATCCCCAACGTCTACTTCCGGGACCTGGGGCCCAAGGGGACCCTGCCGGCGGCCGACCTCACCCAGCCATCGGTCGGCCTCAAGGAGATCCACCAGCTGGGCTGGAAGCAGATGCTGGACCTCTACGCCTGCACCGAGTGCGGGCGCTGCCAGGCGGTGTGCCCGGCCTATGCGGGCGGACGGCCACTCAGCCCCAAGCTCCTGATCATGGACCTGCGCGATCACCTCTTGGAGCAAGAGGGGATCGGCTCGCACCGCCAGGGCGTCGGCGGCGGGGCGCTCCTGGGCGACGCCATCCACGACGACACGCTCTGGGCCTGCACCACCTGCCGGGCCTGCATGCAGGTCTGTCCGCTCCACATCGAGCATGTGCCCAAGATCGTGGGCATGCGCCGGCAGCTGGTGGAACAGGGGCGGCTGGAACCCAGGTTGCAGGACACCCTGGCCAGCCTGGCTCAGTACGGCAACTCCTTCAACCAGTCGGAGAGGATGCGGTCCAAGTGGGTCAAGGACCTAGGCTTCACCATCAAGGACGCCCGCAAGGAGCCAGTCGACGTGCTCTGGTTCGTGGGCGACTTCGCCTCCTACGATCCCCGGGTGCAGCGGCTCACCCAGACCGTGGCCAGGGTCCTGACCAGAGCGGAGGTGGACTTCGGCATCCTCTATGAGGGCGAGCGCAACAGCGGCAACGATGTCCGCCGGGTGGGCGAGGAGGGCCTCTTCGAGATGCTCGCCCAGCACAACATCGAGACCCTCGGCAAATGCGACTTCAAGCGCATC
>DAHVMY010000082.1:0-4105 GCA_027319585.1 Candidatus Dormiibacterota bacterium
CGGCGCTCAAGTGGAGCCCGCCCCGCTACCAGGACATCCGCGGTGGTCAGGTGGCGCTGCTGGCGTCGGCGGATGGGAGCAGCCTGCTCCGGGTCATAGCCGGCGAGCTTGCCGGCCACCAGGGCCCCGGGATCACCCACACCCCGATCGCCATGGTGCATGTGACCGTCCCCCCCGGCAGCCTGGTGCGGATCCCCTGGAACCCCAAGTTCAACGCGCTCGCCTACGTCCTGGCGGGCGAGGGCGTGGTCGGCTCCACCGCCCCGGTCAGGAGCGGCCAGCTGGCGGTCTTCGGGCCCGGGGAGTCGATCTCCCTGGGGGCGGCCCAGCGGCAGGAGGGGCGCCACCCGGCGCTGGAGGTGCTGCTCCTGGGCGGGCAGCCCATTCGCGAGCCGGTCGCCTGGTACGGGCCGTTCGTGATGAACACCGAGGAGGAGCTGCGCCAGGCCTTCGCCGATTACCGGGCCGGGCGGCTGGGTCAGATCCCGGCCGCGCACCTGGACCTGGGCACTCCGATCCCCGGCTGACGGGTCAGCAGCCGCCGGAGACGGCCGGGATGACGTGGAGCCGCGAGCCCTCGGGAAGCGGTGTCGCCATCCCCGCCAGGTCGGAGATGTCGTCCGCCTCCAGGTAGAGCCGCACGTGCTGGCGCAGCCGTCCCCGCTCGTCGCGCAGCCGGCGCTCCAACAGCGGCCACTCGCGGGCCAGCTGGTCCAGGGCCGCGCCCACGCTGTCGGCCTCGACCGGGATCCGGCCCAGCCCCCCCGCGGCGGGACGCAGGACGGCGGGCAGGATCACGGTCGCGGTCAAGCCACCACCGCGGCCCGCACGCTGAGGACGTCGGGCAGGTGCTCGGCCACCAGCTCCCAGCTCTCCCCCGCGTCCCGGGTCGCGAAGACCTCCCCGTTGCGGGTTCCGAAGTAAACCCCGGCGGGGTCGCCGAAGTCCGTGCACATCCCGTCCCGCAGCACCGCGGAATGGTAGCCGCTCTGGGGCAGGCCCCTGCCCAGGGGGTGCCAGCTGGCCCCCCCGTCCCGGGTCCGGTAGATCCGGCAGGCGCGGTCCGGAGGCATCCGCTCGGAGTCGGCTTGCAGCGGGAAGATGAAGGCGGTCTCGGGATCCCCCGGATGGGCCAAAACCGTAAAGCCGAAGGTGGATGGCAGTCCGGACTCGATCGGATGCCAGCTCGTTCCGTAGTCGTCGGAGCGGTACACCCCAAAGTGGTTCTGGGCGTAGACGCGCTCGGGGTGGTCGGGATGCTGGGCCAGCTTGTGGACGCACTGGCCGAACTCCGGGAAGCGCTCCTCCTCGGGCATCCAGTAGGCCTGGATCCCCGAGTTCGCGGCCTCCCAGGTGGCGCCGCCATCGAAGGTTCGGTAGACGCCGCCCGCCGACAGGGCGACCAGCATCCGCTGCGGGTCGGTGGGGTGGGGGAGCACGGTGTGCAGGCAGGCGCCCCCGTTGCCGGGTGCCCACTCGGGGCGGTGGGGGTGGTCGAACAGCCCGCGCACCAGTTCGAAGCTGATGCCGCCGTCCTCGGACCTGAACAGGGCGTGGGGCTCGACCCCGGCGTACACCACCCCCGGCTCACGGTCCGAGGCCGCCTGGATCTGCCAGACGCGGATGAGGGCGGCCTCGGTGTCCTCTGGGAAGGCGATCGGGGCGGCGTCAGTCTCGCTCCAGCTCTCCCCGAGGTCGTCGGAATGCACCACGGTCGGGCCCCAGTGCGGATTCGCGGCGCCGGCGAAGAGCCGAAGCCGGCCCCCGCGGGTGTCGATCCCGACCCCGTACACCTCACTCATGATCAGCTGCAGGGGGCGCAGCCGCCAGTCCGAGCCCGCCTGGTCGGAGCGCGCCACCACCACCCCCTTGCGGGTCCCTATCAGCAAGACCACCTCGGACATCTCACTCTCCCTCACGACCGTCATATATTCCATTTAGGAACAGCGGGGAATGAATATCATGCCAGCGATGCCAAGTCAAGCCCCCACCTCGGTGACCGGGTACGCGCTGCTGGGGCTGCTCTCCCTCCGGGGCGAGATGAGCGGTTACGGTTTGAAGAAGCTCGCCGACCGGACGCTCAGGTTCTTCTGGGTGGCCCCGGCGATGAGCCACGTCTACTCCGAGCTCGACCGGCTCGCCCGAGCCGGGCTGGTGCAGCAGTCGGTGACGCGGCGGGGCAGCCGCAGCCTGCGCCGGTACAGCCTCTCCGCCAAGGGGGAGGCGGCGCTCCGGCGCTGGTTGGAGGAGGGAGAGGTCGACTTCCCGGTGCTCAAGCACGAGGTCGCCCTGCGGCTGTTCCTGGGGCACGTGACCGGGCCGTCGCGGCCCCGCCAGCTGCTGGACCGATATCAGGAGCAGCTGCGCAAGCGCTCCGAGGAGCTGGGCGCGATTCGCCGCAGCCTGGGCGACAATCCCCGCTTCTTCTACGCCGCCATGGTCGCCGAGTGGGGGATCCGGTACTACCTGGAGGAGCAGGCGTCGGTGCAGGAGATCTGGGCCCGCCTCGAGGGCTGAGCGGGAGCGCCCTGGGGTCTCGCCGTCGGCCTTGCCCTGGTCGGGCCCAGACCATCATGCGAGATGGGGCGATCGGGGCCTGCCCATGCGGTCCTCCTCATCCGGAATGGAAGCTGAGCAGGACGGTCCGGCGGTTGTTGTCGCGGTTGGTGTCCACCAGAACCAGGGACTGCCAGGTCCCGAGCTGGGGCCGGCCCGCCTCAACCGGGACCGAGACGTGGGATCCCAGGAGCGCCGGCAGGAGGTGGTCGGCCCCGTGGCCCGGGGAGCCGTGGGTGTGCAGGTAGTGCCGGTCGCGAGGCAGGTGCGCCTCCAGCCAGCCCTCCAGGTCGCGGTCGGAGCCGGCCCCCATCTCCATCAGGACCAGGGCGGCGGTCGCATGCGGGCAGAACGCGTGCGCCAGGCCGTCGCCGCGACTCGCGCAGAAGGCGGTGAGCTCGGCGGTGAGGTCGGTCAGGGTGCGCCCGCGGGTGTCGACTCTGAGTTGCTCGGTGATCAATGGATCGATCCTCCATCCACCCTTTCGGTGCTCATGCTGTCTCCAGGGCTCTGGCGAAGATCCCCTCTGCCGCCTGGTCGAAGAGCACGAACTCGATCAGGCCCAGCCGCGAGCCGGAGCTCACGGCGGTTTGGGCCTCCGCCACCGCGATCGGGGCCGCCAGCGCCAGCGGGAAGCCGTAGATTCCCGTGCTGATCGCGGGCGCGGCGACGCTGCGGCAGCCCAGCTCGGCAGCCAGATCGAAGGCCGAGCGGTAGGCCAAGCGGAGCAGCTCCTCCTCCTGGGCTCCGCCCCCGCGCCAGACCGGTCCCACCGCGTGGATCAGGAAGCGCACCGGGATCCGGAATCCCGGCGACGGCACCGCCCTACCGGTCGGGCAGCCCTGCGGGTAGGTGCTTCGGAGATATGCCTGCAGCTCGGGGCCGGCGGCCCGGTGGATCGCCCCATCGACTCCTCCCCCACGGACGAGCTGCCGGTTGGCGGCGTTCACCAGGGCGTCGGTGGCGGAGTCGACGATGTCCCCCAGCCGCAGCCGGAGGCCCTCGGTGCCTCGTGCCACGGCGCTACTCCAGCCGGAGGACCCCGGCCAGCGCCAGCCCCGCCAGGGTCTTGGCGTCGCGCATCTGCCCGCTGGAGACCAGCTGGGCCAGCTCCGCCGGGGTGAAGGGCCGGGCCTGGAGCGCCTCGTCGGGATCCGGGCTGTGGCCAGGGACCGGGGCCAGCCCGGTCGCCCGGAAGTACCAGAGCAGCTCGGTGCTGTAGCCCGGGGCCAGAAACGTCGCCCCCACCGCCAGCCACGCCTCGGCCCCGTAGCCGGTCTCCTCGGCGAGCTCCCGGCGGGCCGTCTCCAGCACCGACTCCCCGGGCTCCCGGCTCCCGGCCGGGATCTCCCAGAGGAGCTCCTGGGCGGGATGGCGGTACTGGCGCACCAGCAGCACCTCGCCGGCATCGGTCAGGGCCACGATCCCCACCCCGCCGTGGTGGTGCACCACCTCCCGCTGGGCCTCGACCCCGTTGCCGACCCGCACCAGGTCGACCGTCAGGCGGAGCAGCCTGCCGGCGAAGCGCTCCTCGGACTCGAGCAGGATG
>DAHVMY010000083.1:0-4076 GCA_027319585.1 Candidatus Dormiibacterota bacterium
CTACGTCGAGGCCGGGATCGGGGCGGGCCTCGACGTGGACTCGTTCGCCCCTCAGCTGAGCTTCTTCTTCAACAGCCACATCGACTTCTTCGAGGAGATCGCCAAGTACCGGGCGGCACGCCGGATCTGGGCGCGGCGGATGCGGGACCGGTACCACGCCAAGGACCAGCGCTCCTGGCTCATGCGCTTCCACACCCAGACCGCGGGCTGCTCGCTGACCGCGCAGCAGGTGGAGAACAATATCGCCCGCACCGCGCTGGAGGCGCTGGCAGCCGTCCTTGGGGGAACCCAGTCGCTGCACACCAACGCCATGGACGAGGTCCTGGCGCTGCCCACCGCCAAGGCGGCCCAGATCGCGCTGCGCACCCAGCAGATAATCGCGTACGAGACCGGGGTAACCACCACCATCGACCCTTTGGGCGGCTCCTACTTCGTGGAGGAGCTGACCAACCGGATGGAGGCGGAGGCCGAACGATACTTCGAGGAGATCGACCAGCGCGGCGGGGTGCTCGCATGCATCGAGGATGGCTTCTTCCAGCGTGAGATCGCGGACGCGGCCTTTCGCTACCAGCAGCAGCTGGACAGAGGTGAGCGGCTGGTGGTCGGGGTCAACGCCTTCGTCAGCACGGACGAGGAGCCCCCAACGCTGCTGCGCATCGACCAGTCCGCCGAGGATGACCAGAAGGCGGCGGTGGCGTCCCTGCGCCAGCGCCGGGACGGCCAGGGTGTGGCCAACGCTCTCGACCGGCTTCGAGACGCGGCCCGCTCGGACCAAAACCTCATGCTGCCAATCCTGGACTGCGTGCGGTCGCTTTGCACCGAGGGGGAGATCATCTCCGCCATGAAGGAGGTCTTCGGCGACTACCGGGAGTCACCCTCCTTCTGACCGGCGGTCCACCGCTCTGAAGCGGCGCAGCCACGCTTCGGTGTCGCGCTGGGATGGCGCAGGCTTCTCCGAGCTGCCACTCGGCGGTCCCGACGGCCCGCGTCGCCTCCCCAGGCTGGAGTCCAGCAGCTTGAGGAGTTCCATCGCCCCCATGGTCGTCGCCCCCAGGCCGCGTGCCAGGTCGCGCAGCTGCCGGTCACTGCTCGCGAGCGCGATCGTCTGCCCCGAGTGGCGCCGCTGCCCGATCAACTCCAGGATCCGATCGTCGGCAGTGTGACCGGCATCGGGGTGCAGGACCAGCGCCCCCCTGGTGCTGGATGGCCCGCCCCGGGTGGGGGGGCCGTCGAAGACCACAACGAGTTCCTGGTGGACCGCTCGCAGCGGGGATCCCATCAGCGCCTCGAACAGCAGCAGCTGCGCCTTACCGAACTCGCTGCGCACCATGTGTGGCCGGCTCTTCGGCCAGGCCCAGCTGACGTTGGTGCCGTCCACCACCAGGGTTTGCGAGCTCATGGCGCAGTGGGCGCGGCGAGCCGGGTCGGCGGCGGCAGTGGGTCGGCCGCATGCTCTTGGCTGTGCCGCAGCAGGGCGTTGGCTCGCTCGCGCACCCGCTGGACCTTGGCCGCGGGCAGATCCACGGTGCTTCCCTCAACCCCGAAGAGCGCGCCGGCGAGAGCTCCGGCGAGCAGGACTGCCTGATCGCCCTTGAGTCCCCGCGAGCTGGCGCGCTCAACCGCCTGCGTCCAGTCCGCGGCCCCCACCACCGCCTGCACGGCCCCTGCCAGCACCCCTTGGGCGTCCTCGCCGTCGGGAATCACCTCCCCCAGCCCCGCCGGGCGCAGCGCCCGCAGCAGTGACTCCGGGGCATCCTCCCGCACCGCCTGGGCGGTGCGGGGAAGCGCATCCTCGAGATCGAAGGCCAGGAGGTCCTGCGCGAGCCGGGCGACTGCGAAACCGGCGAGCTGAGAGCTGGGGTCGTCGTGGGTTGCTGACGTCACCCTCAGTGCCCAGCTTCGGAGCGCCCAGCCCCGGCCCACGCAGGCGACTGCCAGGGGCAGGGTCCGCAGAAGTGGCGGGTCCAAACTCGGCCTCAAGGTTATCCGGGCCGCGGTGGCTCGAGCCTCGGTCCAGGAGCGGCCGCTCCGCACCCCTTCCAGCACGAGCTCGGTTTGGGTGGCCTGGGGCTGCCCGTTGCCGGCGATGGCGGCGACCCAGCTGCGGAGCAGCTCTCCCTCCTCGGCCCCGCCACCTGTCAACAGGTGCCGCGAGACTGCATCCACCAGGAGGGCTTCGGTGGGGGCGTGCGCACCCTCGCAGTCGCTCTGGTGCTGGGCCATGGCGAAACCCAGCAGCAGCCCGGCAGCTCGTCCTTCCAGCTCCGCCGGCGATCGCGATCCCTGAAACATCTCTCGATTATTGTTCCCCAAGGCCGCGACCGGCACCTGGCGATCCCGGCCTCCGCGGGGGGCCGCCCGGACCGGCCCCAGTCCCTCAGCTGGGACGGTGGACGCAGCCGGGATCCTCGCCGAGTGGGTCCAGGAGGTGGGCGTAGGCGCGTGCGCGCGAGCCTCCGCAGAGCTGCCGATGGGCGCAGCTGCCACAGCGGCCGTGGAATTCGGCACGCCGGATGGCCCGCAGGAGCGGATGTCGTCGGTAGATGACCGCCAGCTCGGTCTCCTTCACGTTGCCCAGGGGCATGGGCAGAAACCCCGATGGGAGCACCGCGCCGTCGTGGCCCACGAACACGACTCCCATGCCATCCCGGGTCCCCGCGGCCTGGGCCAGGGACCGGCCTTGGGCGGGGCCAAGCAGATGCCGCAGGCGCGCGCTGAGCTGCCGCCCGAGCTCGGTCAGCGGCTCTGGCTGGGATTCCTCGTCGGCCCTGCGAGCGGTCAGGACCCGGCGGAAGAAGGGCGCCTCCACGGTGCGCACCAGCAGCCGATGCCGGGAGGCGTCGTAGAGAAAGTTGCAGACGTCCTCATTCTCCGCCGCCCACAGGGCGGACAGCCGGGCGCCGCGGCCGACCCCGACCAGGAAGAACACCTCCCAGATCACGACTCCGGACTCCGCCAGTAGGGCTGCGACATCGGCGAGTTCGTGGGCATTCTGGCGCATGACCGTGGTGTTGACCTGGACCTTGAAGCCCATGTCCGCCAGCCAGCGGATGGCGGACATGGTCAGCTCGTGATGCCCGGGGATCCCGCGGATGCGGTCGTGGACCGCGGGGCTCGCTCCATCCAGGCTGATGGAGACGGACCGCACCCCCAGCTCCTTATAGGCCCGCATCGTGTCGGGGCGCAGCCGGGGGGTGACCGATGGCGACAGCGCCACGATCAGGCCCAGGTCGCGTGCGTAGGCGGTGAGGTCGGGGAGGTCGGGACGCGCCAGGCAGTCCCCACCGGTCATCACCAAGATCGGCGACGGCCGTCCGAAGGCGGCGACCTGCTCCAGAAGCAGCCGCGCTTCCTTGGTCGTGAGCTCGCCGGGAAGTGCGTCGGGAACCGCGGTCGCGCGGCAGTGACGGCAGCTCAGGGCGCACGCCTTGGTGGTCTCCCAGAAGACCAGCATCGGGCGTTGGTCGAACCGGACCCGGGCCGGGGACGCTCCCACCCGGTCATCCACACCGCTGGCAGCTGGCATCTGGACCAGTGTCGCGATCCCACCCCCTGGCGCACCCGGGTGATTTCCCTCCCCTGACAGGCGGAAACCGCGCTGGCCGAGCCGGCGCTTCCGCCGGAGATTGGGATTGTGCCATTACCGATTCCGGACGTCTTCGAGTCGCCGGTGACGGCCGGCTGCCGGAGCGTCCCCACCTTGGCGAGCCGGGGTCGGCGCGCTTGAACGGTTTCTACCTGGTCCTGCTCCTGGAACTGGCGCTGCCCGGGCTGGTGCTGCTCGCGGGTCCGATCGTGGGCCGTTTGCGGCCCGCGGCGGTCGCTGCTCCAGCCCCGGCGGTGTCCGCCCAACCGGGCACCATTCCGGCCCGGACCTTCCTGCGCACGGCGCTGGGCCTGTTGTGGCTGTTGGACGCCCTCCTGCAGGCCCAGCCTCGGATGCCGGGGGGGTTCCCGACCCTGGTCCTGGCACCGGTCGCCCATGGCACCCCCGGCTGGTGGGCGGCCTTCGTCCGGTGGGAGATGGGGATATGGCAGGCGCACCCGGTCCACCTGGCGGCGGCGACGGTGCTCAT
>DAHVMY010000084.1:0-4054 GCA_027319585.1 Candidatus Dormiibacterota bacterium
ATCGGAAATGTCCGGGAACACCACCGCCGCCGTCAGAACGAGCGAGAGAAGGACGAGGACGCCGACGATGACCCCGGTCAGCGCGTTCTGCCAGCGGCCGTTCACCCACGGGCCGAGCACCTCCTTGTCGTTGCAGAGCAGCAGCAGGAAGACGATCGCCGAAGGCAGCAGCACCCCCGCCAGGACCTGCACCCCGGTTGTCATCAGCCCCAGGGGGGCTCCCGGAATCAGCACCACGCCCGCGGCCAGGGCGATCAGGGCGGCGAAGGAGAGGTAGAAGCCCTTGGCGTCGCTCACCTTGCGGTGCAGCGAGTGCTTAAGCCCGAAGCTGTCGCCCAGCGCATAGGAGGTGGCGAGGGTGACTGCGGAGGCGCCGATCACTGAGGCGTTGACCAGCACCACCGCGAAGATGGCGCCGGAGGCGGGCCCCACCCGGCGGCTCAGCCCCTCCGCGACCGTCAGCCCGGAGCCGAACTGGCCGGCGAGCCCGGTGTGATTGAAGGCGAAGGCGGTCGCCAGCATCAGGGCGCCCGCGCCCGCGGTGGTGACCACCGCCCCGATCGAGGTGTCGGCGAGCTCGTATCGGAGCCAGCGGGTGGTGATCCGCTTGTCGATCACGTTGGACTGCTGGAAGAAGAGCTGCCAGGGGGCGATGGTCGTGCCCACCACCGCGATGATGAAGAGGACCGAGGTGGAGCGGAAGCCGCCCTGCACCGAGGGGATCACCAGTCCCTGCAGCACCGGCACCGGCTTGGGGTGTGAGAGCAGCGCCAGCGGGAACATCAAAAGGCTGGTGACGATGAAGACGAACATGAAGCGCTCCCAGCGCTGGAAGTTGCCGGTCGCGACCATCGCCAAGAGCGCGATCGCCACGATCGGGACCGACGCGAGCGGGGTGATCCCGAAGTAGCGCAGGCCCAGGTTGACCCCGATGAACTCGGTGACCAGGGTGAGGAAGTTGAGGAGGAAGAGGTCCCCCACCGAGAAGGCGGCCCAGAAGCGGCCGAAGCGCTCCTTGATCAGGCGGGCGTGACCCACCCCGGTCACCGCCCCCAGCCGCACCACCATCTCCTGGGCCACGATCAGGGTGGGGATGCAGAGCACCAAAACCCAGAGCAGGCTGGTCCCGTAGTTCTGGCCCGCCTGGGCGTAGGTCGAGACCCCGCCGGCGTCGTTGTCCCCGATCATGACGATGAGGCCGGGCCCCATGATCGCCGCCAGGGTCAGCAGCCGCCTCGACCAGGGCCGGCCCCGATCGGCAGGCGGGATCCGGCCCAGGGCGCCACGAATCTCACCCTCGTGGGCGGGATCCAGCACCGCCGACCGCTCCGGTGCGGGCCGGCGCAGCTCCTCTGGCATCGGCGACCTCCTGGCTTGGGTTCGACTGCGGGTGGGCGCGAGTACCCGCCGGGAGGCTGTCGGAGGTTATCGGCCTAAGCGCACACGGCGGGCGCGTGAAGATGACGACTCGGCGGTTTACTTGAACCGTCCATGCTCACCTCCATGCTCGGCCAATCGATACCAGCCCGGCCGTGAAGGCAGGGTTAAGGCGGGTATCGGAAACTGCGCCGGGGCGCACCTATATGCTACCAGCGTGATCTCCTGCGTCGGCGTCCACCGCCTCCCCGCGCGGCCCTAGTCGTTCAGCTCCATGCCCACCCTGCCGTCGCGGCCGCCGACGCCATCAAGGCGGCGCCGCCGCCTGCTCACCACCAGAGCGGTCCAGGCCTCCCTGCTCCCCCTGTCCCGGCTGCGTCAGCTCTCCCCCGTCGACGAGGCCGGCCGCGGGGCCGGTCGGCTGGTGGATGTGGTGGTGAGCTGGAACGGCAGTGACGCCTACCCCCCGGTTACCGGGCTGGTGCTGCAGCGTGGCGACGAGCAGGTCTTCCACCCCATCTCCACCGTCGTGCGGATCGACGCCCAGGCGATCGTGGTGCGCCCGGTGGGCCAGGCCGACCCCGGGTTCGTCCGCCGCGAGGGGGAGCTGCGGCTGGTCCAGGACGTGCTGGGCCGCCAGCTGGTCGACGTCGACGGAGCCAAGGTGCTGCGCGCCGAGGACCCCTACCTGGCCCCGGTCCTGGGCCGGCTGCGGCTGGTGGGGGTCGCCGGCTCACCCCGCTCGCTTTTGGCCCGGATCGTCTCCACCTGGCGGCCGGATTCGGAGCGCCTGGTCGACTGGTCGGCGGTCCACCCCTTCGGAGACCCCGGTTCGGAGCTCCGGCTCTCGGTCCCCCATGAGGGACTCCGGCGGCTGCATCCCGGGGAGCTGGCGGACCTGCTCGAGGAGCTGGACCAGCCCGCCCGCGACGAGCTGACGACCGCGCTCGACCCGGGCGCGGTTGCCGACGCGCTGGAGGAGATGGAGCCGGAGCGGATCGAGGACATCCTTCGGGAGGCACCCACCGAGCGGGCGGCGCAGCTGGTGGCGGCGATGGAGCCGGACGAGGCGGTCGACGTGCTGCGGGACATGGAGCGCCAGGAGGCGGACGCGATCCTGGCCCATCTCCCGACCGAGGCCGCGCGCGAGCTGACCGACCTCTTGGGGTATCCGGAGACCATGGCTGGTGGCTTCATGACCACCACCCTGGCCAAGGTCCACCCCGACGACACCGTCGCGGCAGTGCGGGAGCGGCTGCGTGAGCTCCGCGAGCACGGCGCCGACATCGACTCGGTGGTGGTCCTGGACGATCAGGGGCGGCTGCTGGCCGACCTGCCGCTCTTCGATCTGCTGGCGGCCGACGACCAGACCCGGGTCGCGGAGCTGCTCTCGGACACGACCCCGGTGACGGTGCCGCCGGAGGCGTTCCTGGACGAGGTCGTGGACCGTCTCACCGAGGCCAGGGCCTCGTCGGTGGTGGTCGCCGACCAGAACGGGCATCCGCTGGGCCGGGTTCTGGCGGACGACGTGATCGACGCGCTCAAGGAGGGGGGGCTGCGCCTCAAGCTCCCCTGGCTCTTCCGCTGAGCCTCGGCCATGTGTCCCTTGGGGGGTAGGGGCATGGTCTACGAGGTGGCGCCGGACGGCCGGTCGGGTGCGGGTCAGCCGTCCAGCCAGTCGCCCAGACCGGATGCCTCGACCGCGAAGTGGTAGTTACCCGCGCCGACCGTCCGATCCAGGGTGCGCAGGACCGCCTGCGGGTCGTCATACGGACCCGACATGTAGAACGGCTTTCCCATCCACCCGAAGGTGATCGAGAACTTGGAAGGCGGGTCCCCGAGCAGGCGCTGGGCGCTGCGAAAGTCGGGATGGGGCAGAAAGCCCAGGCTCCTCGCGTAGTGCTCGGCCCCGAAGACCAGCTCCCGGGCGAGGTCGAAGGGGCAGGGGACCGGGGGAGAGTCGAACGCCAAGAAGAACCGGTTGAGGAAGGGCTCCACCTCATGTTCGTCGAGGACTCTCGGCGGCAGGGCGTCCTTCACGCCCAGGCAGTGCACGTCGAGCAGGTAGCCGGCGAACCACCGCTTGTGCCGGTTGTCGTGGGGCGCCAGGACCGCCACCTGCACCAGGCTGCGGCCGATGGGATCCTCGGACTCCGGGCCGGCGTCTTTCCAGTCCCGGCGGGAGGGCGCCCGGACGGAGCAGCTCCACCCGGGGCTCACCCAGCACTTGGGGTCGCTGGCGGCCGGTTTGGGGCGGGTAGCGGCCACCTCGTAGAGGGTCTGCGCGACCAGGGAGGGCGCCAGGCCCAGCCGACGCGCGATCGCCTTGGGTGGGATGCCCGCTGCTCGCAGTGAGAGGATCTCGGCCCGCGCGGTGGCGGAGACCTCGCCGTTCCGACCGCTCTGTCTCACAGACACCACGGGTAGTATAGCTCAGACGCTCCTCCCACCATATGAGGTCTCGAGAGGTGGCCATCGGTCCGGGGCAGACCCCTCCTCAGACCTCGCGCGGGGGCCTGCGTCCGGAGCTCGCCGGCCGGTCGGCCGGTGCGCAGGGCAGGGCTTGGGCGGATCCCGACCCCGTATCCTGAACTGAGGAAATGAGTGACATTGATCTGGAGAACTTCGAGCGCGCCCTGGTGATAGTCGCCCACCCCGACGACGCCGAGTTCGGCAG
>DAHVMY010000085.1:0-3992 GCA_027319585.1 Candidatus Dormiibacterota bacterium
GAGCTCGATCCGCTGCCCGCCACGCAGACCACCGAGTACATCGAGCGCCGCTTTGCCCGCGCCAGACGCGATCCCGGCAGCGCGCTGAGACCGCTGCTTGAGTTCGCGCGCGGGCGCCCGCAGCGCTCGATGATGCTCGCGCACTACCTGTGACGAGCATCTTCGCGGCCCAGCGGTGGATCCGTCCACATGCGGCAGTGACCTTTGCCAAAGCGCGCCGACCGGCAGGGCGCTGATCCGCTCCCCGCGCGGGTAAGTCTCGTGTCCGCCGTCGCGCGGGATCGCGGTCTGGCCCAGGCGCAGCAGCGCCGCAAGAAAGCACTAGCAGCCGGGGAGCCTCAGGGCAGGGCGCTCAGGGGAGGCTGATGCGGTGCACCAGGAGAGAGCCGCGCTGAGATCCGCCGCGCGGCCTCCGCCACCACAGGCCCCAGCTCTGCCAGGCGCTTGTCGGTCATGCGGACCCTCGGACCGGCCACACTGATACCGCCGCGCACTTTGCCGAGCTGGAAGATCGGGCCAGCGACACAGGCCACGCCCAAGGCGCTCTCCTCTATCTCTATGGCACAGCCGCTCTTCACCACTTCTTCCAGGAGCAGCTTCAGCTCTTTGAAGCTTCCGGGGGACCGGGCCGCGAGCTTCTTGTACGGTTCGGGGCCAAGCAGCTCCATGAGCTCGGCCTCGGGCAGGTATGCCGATACCGCCCTGCCCAGTGCGGACGAGTGCGGGGGGGCCAGCGTCCCCGGTACCTCTGCCATCCGGAACGGGTCGGGGCTCTCGAGTATCTCTGTGAGCACGATCGTCCGGCCCGTGAACAGGGCCAGGCCAACGGTTTCCCCGGTCCTGAGCCACAGGGAGCGGACCTCTTCTGCGGCCACCGCAGGGATGTCCAGGCGGCCGAAAAGAACGAGCGACCACCGCACCGCTTCGGGACCCAGCTGGTATCCGTCCCGCGGGGCGCGCTCGACCCAGTCGGCGGCGCGGAGCGTCTCAAGCAGGCGGAACGTGGTGCTCTTCGCGGACCCGACGATGGGAACCGCCTGTTCCAAGGTCAGCGAACCCCTCTCGACCAGAGCGCGCATGAGCTTGAGCGTGCGCCGCACGGAGTCCACCTCGTAACGGCCGGCTGGCGAGACCTGAGTGTCTTGTTGCGTGACCATCCTGAGATGTTCCTCCATCGCTTACACAGATATTGCCACGGTCCCTTGACGTCCCGGGGGCCTGGACGTAGACTAACACAAAGCGCGAACCACAGTTTCGCGTAGTAAAACAAAGGAGAGAGGTTCTCATGAAGAGACACCGCGTTCGGCTGTCTGCGGTCGCTCTGGTCGCAGCCGGTGCAGCAGGTGCAGCAGGCGTTGCCTTGTCTTCGGGAGCGGCAGCCAGCGTTCATCCACGCGCCCGCGCCGCGAGCACAAGCAACTTAGTGGCGCAGATCAAGCGTGAGGTGGCGAAGATGGAAGCGCCACAAACGAAGTGGACCGGGCCCACCAGCGGGCCTGTGGCCAAGCGTGGAAAGACGCTCGTATACCTGTCAGGTCAGGAATCGAACTCCCTCGACGCGGCTTATGGCAACTACCTGCAGGCCATGGCAAAGAAGATCGGCTGGAAGGTCACAATCATCAACGGACAGGGCACTCCTACCGGGTGGGTAGACGGTATGAACTCGGCTGTGGCTCTCCATCCTGCCGGCATCATCATGTTTGCCGACGCGACCAGCGTCGCCAAGGGCATCGCTGCCGCGCACCGCGACCACATCCCGGTTATAGGCCTGCACGCGACGGCCACGAACGGCCCCGGAAGCGGTCTTTACACGAACATCCAGGAGAATGCCCCCGCCATCGGGCGCGCCGAGGCTGACGTAGCCATCGCCGATTCCAACGGCAAGGCACGTGTCATCATCCTGACCCACAACGAGTACGCCATTGCCCAATACAAGTCGGACGCGATGAGAGCCGAGCTCCGCAAGTGCCCGGGTTGCAAGCTCCTCGCGTACGTCGACTACCCGGCGGCCGAGTCCTCGACCCGCACCCCCGCGGCCGTGACGTCCTGGGTATCCACTTACGGGCCGAACTTCTACGCGTTGACGGTAGGCGACAACGACTGGGACTTCGCAGTGCCTGCTCTCAAGGCTGGGGGCGTGCCGCCAAATGGAGGCGTGAAGCTCATCGGCTCAGACGGTATTGCCTCCGCGTACACGCGCATCAGGACAGGGCAGTACCAAGTCGCCACCATCCCGGAGCCGGCGCAGGAAGAGGCCGACTATGCCATCTACCAGATGAACCGTGCCTTCCATGGTCTTGCTCCCACGGCATGGTACCCGCCCGTCTACGTCGTCACCAAAGCAAACGTTAATGCTGAGGGTGGCAGGTCGGACGCGTTCAACCCGAGCAATGGCTACCAGAAGCGCTTCACCTTGCTACTGACTACCGGGCACGCATCGGGAAAGTAGGGAAGGTGGCTGTTGACACGATGGGCCCGCTCCGTAGCACCTCGAAGGGAGCGGGCCCTGCCCTTTCGGTCCGGGATCTGACCAAGAGCTTCGGCGCGGCCGTTGTCCTGTCAGGGGTCGACGTCGACCTGTTCCCCGGGCGCGTTCATGGCCTAGTGGGCGAGAATGGGGCTGGTAAGTCGACGCTCATCAAGCTGCTTGCCGGTATATACAAGCAGGACCGGGGCTCGGTGACCTGTCAGGGGCAAGAGGTGCTGCCCGGCAGGGCGGCTCCGGCGGTTTCGTTCATACACCAGGACCTGGGCCTGGACCCGACGCTGACAGTGGCCGAGAACATCGCTCTCGTCACCGGCTACCCGCGGCGATGGGGCTTGATCTCCTGGAGGACGGTCCGCCGTCGTGCGCTCGACACGCTCCACGGCTTCGAGCTTGAGCTCGAACCCACCGCGCTGGTCTCCAGTCTCTCTGCCGTGGAGCGCTCTCTCGTGGCAATCGCCAGAGCCCTGTCGGTGGACGCCCAGGTGGTGGTGCTGGACGAGCCGACCGCGGCGTTGCCTCCGCCGGATGTCGAGCGCCTCTTTGCGGTCATCAGGTCGCTCAAGGAACGCGGGGTGAGCTTCCTCTATGTCAGTCACCGCATAGGGGAGATATTCGAGATATGTGACGAGGTCGTCGTCCTGCGTGATGGTGTGGTCGTAGCCCGGGGGGCAGTGGAGAACTTCACGCGCGATGATCTCGTGGGCCACATCATCGGGACCGAGGGCCTGGCCGCCCTGGAAGGCGCGCGGGCGGCCCGCGCAGCGCCGACGGCAGCAGCCGGCTCCCCAGTCCTCACGGTCCGCAACCTGTGTGCTCCAGGAGTGGGGCCGATCGACCTCGACGTGAGACGCGGCGAGGTTCTCTCCCTGTTCGGCTTGGCCGGGAGCGGCCAGGTCCAGGTGGGCCGTGCCCTGGTTGGCGCGACGAGGAGGTCCTCCGGGTCGATGAAGCTCGAGGGCTCCGACTACTCGCCCCGGTCCCCGGTGGACGCGGTTGGCAAAGGCGTTGTGGGGTTCGTCGCCGGCGACCGGGTCGGCGAGAGTATTGCCGGCGGGCTCACCGTACAGGAGAACCTCTACATCAATCCCGGTGCCGAGGGACAGCCCGCCTTCCGCCTGATGGGCCACAAGGCGGAGCGCCAGCGAGCCGTGCGTGCATTGGGACGCTTCGACGTGCGGCCACGCCAGCCCGGCACCCAGATCGAGCTTCTCTCGGGTGGCAACCAGCAAAAGGTCGTCGTGGCGCGCTGGGTGGAAGCACAGGTCAAGCTGCTGGTGCTGGAGGATCCGAGCGCCGGGGTCGACGTCGGGGCTCGTGCTCAGTTGCATGGCTTCTTCCGCGATCTTGCGGCCGAGGGTGCGTCGGTTGTGGTCATATCCTCGGACAGCGAAGAGGTGGCCAACCTCTCCGATCGAGTAACTGTTTTTGGAGGCGGTATGGCGGTAGAGGAGCTGATGCGCGAGGATCTGAGCGAGCACAGGCTCCTCTCAGCGGCCAACGCGGC
>DAHVMY010000086.1:0-3666 GCA_027319585.1 Candidatus Dormiibacterota bacterium
GGTTGGGATGACCCCCAGGGTGGGGGCGATGGTGGTGTTCTCTCCCGGTGGCGCCTACGACCCGTACTACGGACACGTCGCCTGGGTCGTCCAGGTGCTGGGACCGAACAGCTTCGTGGTCAAGGAGGGGAACTACGTGGCCCTGAACGAGATGGACACCCGGGCGATCTACACTCTTCAGGGTGTCGAAGGTTTCATCTACGGTTAGCGCTTGAGCCGACCGGCCCCGCCCGACGGGGACGGCCGCAGGCAGGAGTCACAGCCTCAGCGGGCAGGCTCTCGCCTTCTGGTGCTCTACCACGGGGACTGCCCGGACGGCTTCGGCGCCGCCTACGCGGCGTGGAAGCGGTATGGGGAAGGGGCCGATTACGTCCCGGTCAGCCATGGTGATCCCCCGCCCGACCTCCGCGGTCGGTCCGCACTGCTCGCCGACTTCGCCTATGACCGCAGGACCATGCTGCGGCTGTTCGGGGAGGCCAACCAGCTGGTCGTGCTGGACCATCATCGCTCGGCCGAGAGCGAGATCGGAGACCTGCCCGGGTGCGTCTTCGACATGCAGCGCAGCGGGGCCGTGATGACGTGGGAGCATCTCCATCCTGACCCGGCCCCGCCCCTGCTCCAGTACGTCCAGGATCGTGACCTCTGGCGCAATCAGCTGCCGCAGAGTGACGAGGTGGCGGCCGCGCTGCGGGCCAAACCCTTCGACTTCTCGGTGTGGGACGCGCTCGACATCGATCAGCTCCAGCAGGAGGGCAGGGTGCTGCTCGCGTACCAGCGCCGCATGGTCGACCGCATCGCCGCCCACGCCAGCCCGGTCGAGATCCTGGGGGTCAGGGTGCCTGCGGTCAACAGCCCGGTTCTGCAGAGCGAGATCGGCGACCGCCTGGCCCGGGGCAAGCCATTCGCCGCGGTGTGGTGGCAGGGGGCCGGGGACGTGGCGCGCTGGTCGCTCCGATCCACCCCGGAGGGGATGGACGTGAGCGCCATCGCCGTCCGTTTCGGAGGAGGGGGGCACCGCACGGCCGCCGGCTTCAAGGGCTCGCCCCCCACCGGGGGCAAGCTGCTCCCGCCCGAAGAACCCGGCTAGGGCAACCGCTCCGGATCCAGCAGCTGGCCGGGACCCAGCTCTGGGAGGTCCGACACCCGCAGGCCGTCGGCCGGGTCCAGGTCCAGCAGGAACTGGCGGCAGCGGAGGTACTCCTCCTGCTCCCCAATGGCGGCGCTGGCCAGCATCAGGAGGTGCAGGGAGCGCAGGAAGCCCCGGTTGGAGGGCTCGCTCCAGCGCACCTGCCCGGTACCGCCCCAGCCATGCCGGCGCAACCGGTCCAGCCCCCGGTGGTAGCCGACCCGGCTGTACGCGTAGGCGTCCACCGGGTCCTGAGCGCGGTAGGCCAGCTGCCCCAGGCGCGCCCACCCGTCGAGGAGGCTGGGATGGGCCCGGCACACCTCCTTCAGCAGGTCGAGCTGAGCGCTGCCGGTTTGAGCCAGGGCCACATCCAGCGCCCGCTGGGCCGCGTCAGGTTCGGGAGGCAGCACCGTCTGGTGGTGCGGCTGGATGCCATGTCCGTGGGCAGCCACCGGGATCGGTCGCAGAGGAGCGTCGCTGGGGCCCATGGTCCTCCTGGGTCGGGGATCTGGCTGGAGATCGAACTGGTACCCCGTAGCGGATTCGAACCGCTGATCTCCGCCTTGAGAGGGCGGTGTCCTGGGCCACTAGACGAACGGGGCGGGCTGGAAGACAAAAAGGCTCCAATTTGGAACCAGTCGCCAGTATAGGATTCGAGGCGCCTGAACCCGAGCGGTCACCCGCTTCCGAACAGCTCGAGGATGGCCTCGACCATGGCGGCGTGGCTCTGCACCTGGGGATAGTTCCCCAGCAGGGTCGGCGGGCTGGGCAGCGCCACCTCGGAGAGCTGCCCGGCGGGCCCTGCCAGCTCGACGATGGCCCGAAGCCGCACCTCGGCGGCCTCGCGGCGGCCCAGCCGCGCCTCGGCGATCACGGCCCACAGCGAGGGGAAGATGAAGGGCGCGCAGGGCGACGGCAACCCATCCCGCTCAGGTCGGTGGCGTGCGAGCAGAGGGCCCAGGCTCAGCTCGGCGGTCACGCGGTCCAGGGTCGCCGCCGCCGTCGGCGCCCCCGGGTCCAGATGACCGATGACATAGGCGGCCAGGGTCGAGGAGTCCGCGGAGGGGTCGTCGAAGGCCATCTTGAGGGCCCCGTTCTGATCGCTGCCCCGAGCGCGGATGGCCGCCGCGAGCTCATCTCGCTCACGCTCCCAGCCGGCGCCGGAGCCCAGCCCCAGCCGCCCCTCCATCCTCAGCCGCACGGCGCTGTCCAGCGCGGCCCACGCCAGCAGCTTGCTGTGCAGGTAGTGCCGGGGCTCCCCCCTAACCTCCCAGATCCCGTGGTCGGGGAGCCTCCAGCTCGCGGCCGCCTGATCGGCCAGCCAGGGGACGGCCTCGAGCAGCTCCTCCGGGCACTGGCCGCTGCGGTCCAGCAGCTGGATGAAGCGCATCACCTCGCCCATGGTGTCCACCTGGAGCTGCTCCGCCGCCGCGTTTCCGATCCTCACCAGGCCACCCCCGTAGCCGCTGAGGTGCTCCAGCAGATGCTCGGGGGGCAGCGCCCCGCCATCCAGTCGCGCCACCGGCGCACCCCGTTGCCCCCGCAAGCGCGTCGCCAGCCCGACCGCGAGCCGCCTCGCCTCGACCCAGGCACCGGCCCTGACGAACGCCATCCCGGCGTCGGCGCAGTCCCGCAACCACGCGTATCGGTAGTCCCAGGCGCGCTCGCTGCCCGGCCACTGCGGGATCGAGGTGAGCGGTGAGGCCACCAGCAGCCCCGAGGCGCGGTCCTGAAGGGAGCGAAGGGTGAGCACGGACCTCAACAGGCTGGCCCGGGCCCATTCCGGACCGTCGTTGAGAACGGTCGCGAGCTGCGGCTGGGATGCCAGACCGTCGAGGAACTCCCTCGCCTCGGCGCGGGCCCTGGCGAGCTCCTCCCGGACCGCGAGCAGCGCGGAGACCGGACCCTGCAGCAGGTGGTCGGCCATGGGGGAGGGACGGTGCTGCAGGTTGGAGAGCTCCAGCCACACCAGCGCCTCCGACCGGCTGAGGCGCATCCGGGCCCCGGCTGGATCCGGCACCAGGGCCTCCGACGCCACCACCAGCAGGGGACCTCCGGGGCCATCAGGCCAACCCGCCCGGTCCAGCTCGGCGCGGGTGGGGAGAACGGTCCAGTCACCCCCGGCGGCCCCGAGCCGGATCGAGAGCTCGGCTCCGATTGGTCCCTCGACCAGGAACGCCAGGCGGGAGGCGCCCCGGTGCGAGAGCAGGCTGACGGTGATCGACAACGAGCCGGTCCACTCCACCGCCATCGCCGAGGCACCGCCCAGCCAGCGCGCTGAAACCGGCGCTCCAACCTGGGGCAGGACGCCCACAACGCCGCCCCTGGCCCCGTCCAGGATCCCCGCCAAACGAAGC
The DNA here is from genome assembly GCA_027319585.1 of Candidatus Dormiibacterota bacterium. Taxonomy (GTDB): domain Bacteria; phylum Chloroflexota; class Dormibacteria; order Aeolococcales; family Bog-877; genus AG-12. Next base: position 3,484 of record DAHVMY010000086.1, read on the forward strand.
GGCGAATCGAAATGGGGGGCACACCAGAAGTCGCAGAGTCCCTCCCCGGTGACCAGGGCCGCGGTGCGGCCGTCAGCCAGGCAGAAGTGGGCGGCCAGGTCGGGAACGTCAAAGAGCGTGGTGTTGCGCACAGGGCCTCGAAGGATCTGCGGGCGCCGCCCAGGATGGTTTGATGGGCCGCAT
>DAHVMY010000087.1:0-3568 GCA_027319585.1 Candidatus Dormiibacterota bacterium
GATCAGGGTCAGCGGATCGAACCAGTTGTAGATGCCGCCCCCCCAGAGCAGCGTCACGTCGCCGGGCTGCAGGTTGCCGACCGGCAGCTGCCGCCGCTCCCCGGTCGGCGGGGGGGCCTCGCTGGGCAGCCCGAACGGGACCACGTCGATCAGGCGGCGCAGGGAGTTGTCCTGCGCCCAGATCCGCGGCGTCACCCTTCCCGCCTCCAGCAGCGCCCCGGTCCAGAGGTCGCGCTGCACCTCGCTGGCGCAGAGGAAGAAGTCTCCGCCCCGCAGCAGCTCCCGCAGCACCTTGCGGATCTCCAGGCTCTCGTGCTCCTGGACCGCGGGCGGGCGATGCGCCTCCTGCTCCAGCAGAGCCAGCGGGAAGGGATCGTAGAGATCGACCACCAGCGGGACCGGCACTGCGCGCAGGGAGGGGTACCGCACCAGCGCGATCCCTTCCAAGAGAATCGCATCCTGCTGGCGTGCCAGCTGGTCCAGCTCGACCGGATCCAGCTGGGGGACGATCCGCAGCGATCCCTGGGGAAGGTCGGTCGCCCCGACCCCCACCAGGGTGACCTGATGCCCGGCCTGAGCCAGCACCCGGCCCAGCTCGTAGCAGCGGATCCCCGGTCCGGCCATGCGCTTGGCCACCACGTCGTTGGCGACGATCAGGACTCGACCCACGGCTGCACCTTAGCAGGCATCGGGGAGCCGTCAGCAGGGCTGCTTGGGGAGGGCGCGTCGCCGCCCGGCGTCCACCGGCTACCATGACTGCGCCTGCGGCCGCTCCGGTCGGGGCCAACCTGCATCGTGGACGGACCAACACCCTGCCTAGTTCCACACCACCCCCTCCGCCCGCACCTGCCTCACTCGGGGACCCCCCACCCCAAGGCTCACGGTCAGGGGGGCTGCTCCTGGCGGTCACCTGCCTGGTGATGGCGGTGCCGGTTGCGCTCGACTTCTGGTTCATCCACCGCTACGCGGTCAACGTCCCCTTCGCGGACAGCTGGAACGGGACCCTGCCCTCGGTCCGGGCCCTGGTCCAGGGCCATCTCACCTTCTCCACGCTCTGGGTCCCGCACAACGAGAACCGGATGCTGGTCCCGAACCTGCTCCAGGCGGTGGTCGACAGTCACACCCGGGTCAATGAGGTGGACGACATGTACCTCAGCGGTGTGTTCATGACCATCACGGTCGGCCTCATGATCTGGCTGGCGCGCCGCACCGCCGCCATCCCCCTGCTGTGGCTGATCCCGGTTCCATTCCTCTACTTCAGCCTGGTGCAGGCGGGCAACCTGCTGTGGGCCTTTCAGCTGGCCTGGATGCTGATCCTGCTCTGCACCCTGGTCTGCCTGTGCGCCCTGGAGCTCAGCGGGCTGGGCCCGTTCCTGGTCGCGTGCGTGGCCGCCGTGGTCGCTTCGTACTCATCCCTGCAGGGCCTCCTGCTCTGGCCGGTCGGCTTCCTCTACGCACTGGGGCGGGGCCGGTCCCGGCTCCAGCTGGCCGCCTGGTTCGTCCTGGCGGTGGTGGTCACCGCCATCTACGAGTGGCACATCGGCAACATCTACACCGTCACCAGTCCGACCTTCGCCCTGGACCACCCGGTGCTGGCGGTGCGTTATCTGCTCCACCTCATGGGCAACATCGTCCCGGTGCACCACACCGCGTTCGCCCTGGCGCTGCTGGCGGCCAGCGCCCTGGTGCTGTGGGGCGTGCTGCGCCGCCAGGTCCCGGCCTCGCGCCTGCGCCTGCCCTTGGCGCTGTGGCTGTCGGGGCTGCTCTTCGACATCCTCGTCACCGTCGGCAGGCTGCAGCTCAATGCCCCCTTCAGCAGCCGCTACACCACCTATGGGCTGGTGCTCCTGATCGGGGTGTATCTCGGCGTGGTGACCCTGCTGAACCCGCCGCCGCGGCTGCGCGCCTTACCCCGCACCTTGGTCCTCAGGCCCTGGCGCAGCGCTCTGGCCGGAGTGGTCCTGGCGCTGGTGATCCTGCAGGTGGTCTGGTCCATCCCCAACGGCCTAGACCAGGGCCGAGCCACCCTGGCGAGCCGGACGGAGGCCGCCCTGATCCTGCGGGATTTCCGCACCGAGCCCAACAGTCAGCTGGCCCACTTCCTCTACCCGCCGTCCGGAGCCTACGTGCGTAGCTGGGCGAGCTGGCTGCAGGCGCGTCACTGGTCGGTGTTCACCTGACCGCGGTCTCCTGCGCGCGGCGGCGGATGGGGACCCCAGAGGCCCGCAGCCAAGCGGCTCCGGCGGCTGCCGATCGGAGGCAATCGGTTCCCGGGCGAACCTCAGCGAGATCCCATCCGCGCAGAGGGTGGGCCCCCGGCTCGCGGCTGCCGAACCGGCCACTCTCTAGAATCGGTTCGGCATGAGCATGACGCGCCCGCGCCTTGCCGGCCAGGCGCCTGCCAACGCGGCTGCCGTGGTGCTGCTGGCGGTGGCGGCCACCGCCTACGCCGCATACGTGTACGCCTTCAGCGTCAACGTCCCCTACCAGGACGAATGGGCGATGGTCATCCTCTACCGGCTCACAGTCCACGGGCAGCTGACCCTGAGCGCGCTCTGGACCCAGCACAACGAGAACCGGATGCTGTTTCCCAACCTGCTGATGCTGGTCCTGGATCATCTCGACCACCTCAACACCAGGGTCGAGATCTTTGCCAGCTGCGCGCTTCTGCTGGTGACCGTCGCCCTGCTCGGGCTGCTCTACCGCCGGACGACCGGGGCCAATCTGCTCTGGTTCGTGCCGGGGGCATTCGTGATCTTCAGCTGGTTGCAGTACGCGGTCGCCCTGCAGGGGTTCGCGATCGCGCTCTACATGATCCTGTTCTGCCTGGTCCTGAGCCTGGTCAGCCTGACCCTGGCCGAGCGCCATCCGTGGTTTCTCGTCGTCGCCATCGGCGCCGCCACGGTCGCCTCCTACTCGTCCACCCAGGGGCTAGCGGTCTGGGCGGCCGGGCTGATCTACATCCTGGCCCGGCGGCGCCATCTTTTTCATCTGGTCCCCTGGCTCGCCAGCACCTGTGTCGTCTCCGCCATCTACTGGATCGGGTTCATCTGGGTCGACACCGGGGGCGGGGTCCGCTGGGCCATCGCCCACCCCGCCTTCTCCTTGCACTACTACTACCTCCTGGTGGGGGGCACGGTCCCGGTCTCCCGGTTGCTCCACCTCGGCACCACCCAGCAGGAGGTGGTCGGCTTCGCCGTCCTGGCCCTGGGCCTGATCGCGTTCGGATGGTGGATGTGGCGGCCGGCCAGTGGGGAGTGGCTGGCCCTGCCACTGGCCCTGATCGGCTTCGGCGTCCTGATCGACTTCCTGATCACGATCGGCCGCGCCCACCTGGGGCTTGCGCTCGCGACGAGCTCCCGCTACACCCTCTTCAACCTCTGGCTGCTGGCGGGGGTATGGCTAGCGTGGGCCGCGATCGCCAGTCGGAGCCACCTGCTGCCGGCCCGGGGAGTGGCCGTGGTGCTGGCGCTGTTTTTGCTGTTCCAGATTGTGGCGGGCTACCACTCCGGCCTCATCGAGGGCAGGATCACCAGGGTCCAGCGCCAGGAGGCGGTCGCTCTGGTGC
>DAHVMY010000088.1:0-3517 GCA_027319585.1 Candidatus Dormiibacterota bacterium
CCGCCTGCAACCCCTGGTGAGCCAGTTCAGCGCGGTCGTCTACGGCGGGCAGGACCCCGGCCCGGGCGGCTGCGATCAGTTCACCAGGGCCTGTCGCAGGACCGCCCTGGAGCTGCCGTGATGCGAGGGCGGAGCTGGCGACGGTGGGCACTGCCCGTCGGTATCCTCGCGGTCGGGGTGGTCCTCACCATTCTGCTCAGCCCCGGGCCTGAGCAGGACAATGCCAACCCCTCCAGCTACGCCACCGGGTCCGCGGGCACCTGGGCCCTCTACCACCTCGCGAAGGAGCTGGGGGCGCGGCCCACCCGGCTGACCGGCTCGGACTTTGTCGGGGCGCTCCCCGGCCGAGCCGTCCTGGTGGAGGCGGGACCCTCCACCGGCTTCGATCGCGCCGAGGTCAAGGCGGTAGGCCGCTTCATGAGATCCGGCGGGACGCTGGTCCTCGCTCTCGATCGGACCGCGATTGACGCTCCCCTGCTGCGCAGCCTGGGACTCCGGCTGGGAGCTGAGGCCGGCCCCGGGCCCTGGCCGGCGCTGCTGCCGCTCGCGAGCGGCAGCCCGCTGCGGGTCCTATCCGCGCGCGCCCCGTCGCTCAACTACGCCGGGACGAGCGCCATCCCGCTGCTGGGATCGGTTGGGCGCCCGGTTGCGGTGCTGGAGCGGGTCGGGCGCGGGCGGGCCGTGGTGCTCGACTCGGAGGCGATTCTCTCCAACTCCCTGTTGGACCAGGTGGACAACGCCCGGTTCGCCGCGGCCGCGCTCGGTCTGGGCAGTCCGGCCCGGGTGATCTTCGACGAGATTCACCACGGCTACAGCCTGGGGGACGGCGCCGGAGCGCTGCTCTGGGGCACTCCCCTGGGGTTGGTGACGGTGCTCACCGCGCTGCTCTTGCTCCTCTTTCTCTTCAGCAGCGGCCGGCGCCTGGGGCGCCCCCTGCCACCCCCCGAGCTGGTGGCGATCAGGAGCACCACCGATCAGCTGGAGGCGGTCGCCAACCTGTACGCGCGAACCCGGGACCGGCGCGCGGTGGCCGCCCACTACCTGCGCCAGCTGCGGGCGGTGCTCGGGGCCCAGGGCTTGGCGGGGCCCTCCTTCGGGCCCGGGTCGCGGGTGACGGCATTGGTGGAGGCGCTGGAGCGGGCAACCCGGGAGCCGGTCGCGGGTGGGGAGCTGCGGCGGTTGGCGCAGCGCGCCGCGGAGGTGGAGCGGGAGCTGCAGGACGGCGGCGGCCGGGAGGTTGCGTGAGGATGGCCAACCTGCGCGAGACGAGGGCGCAATTTCTGAGCGCGGCATCCAGGGTGCTGGTCGGCCCCACCGACAATCTGGAGCTCTGCCTGCTGGCCCTGATCGTGGGCGGCCATGTTCTCCTCGAGGGGTATCCCGGCACCGCCAAGACCCTGATGGCCAAGACCCTGGCCCGGCTCACGGCCGGCCGCTTCGCCCGGGTCCAGTTCACCCCGGATCTGCTGCCGGCGGACATCGTCGGGACCGTGATCTACAACCAGGCCCGGGCCGCCTTCGAGGTGCGCCCGGGGCCGGTCTTCACCGATGTGCTGCTGGCGGATGAGATCAACCGCAGCCCCGCCAAGACCCAGGCGGCGCTGCTGGAGGCGATGGAGGAGCGCCAGGTGACCCTGGATGGGCTCGCCAGACCGCTGGGGGACCGCTTCACCGTGCTCGCCACTCAGAACCCCATTGAACTGGAGGGAACGTTTCCGCTGCCGGAGGCGGAGCTGGACCGGTTCCTGATGAAGATCGAGGTCGACTACCTGGGCCAGGAGGGGGAGCTGCAGCTGGCACGGATGGTGGACCGTGGCTTTGACCCCCACTCGGCCGAGGCCGCCCTGGGGGAGCCCGTGATCACCCAGGCGGCGCTCCAGGCGCTGCGCCAGGAGGTGGCCGGAGTCAGCGTCTCCGACCCGGTGATGAGCTACCTGACCGCGGTGGTGCAGGCGACCAGGCAGGCGCCCGAGCTCGCGGTCGGGGCCAGCTCGCGGGCCACCGTCGCTCTGGTCCGGCTGGCCAAGGGCAGAGCCGCCCTGCTCGGTCGCGACTACGTCGAGCCCGAGGACGTCAAGGAGCTCTGCCTGCCGGTGCTCCGGCACCGCCTGCAGCGCCGACCCGAGGCGGAGATGCAGGGCCTGGGCGAGCGGGAGGTCGTCGAGCGGGTGCTGGGTCGGGTCCCGGTGCCCCGGTAGAGGGCCCGTGACGCCTCGGGCGCTGGTGCTGGGTCTGGCCTGCCTGGCGGTCGTCTTGGCCGGAGCCGCCCAGGGGTGGCTGACGCTCCTCGGGCTGAGCCTGCTGGCGGCTCTCACCCTCGCCTGCCTCTGGGACTGGTGGTCAGCTCCCGAGTTCGCCGACTGGCGGATCTCCCGGGAGCACCCGCCCGCCCTGGCGCTGGCCGGGGCCAACCAGATCTCGCTCCACTTTTTGGTGCGGGCCCAGCACACATGCACGGTGGAGGCCCGGGACGAGACCCCGGTCGAGCTGGAGTGCCGGCCCGCCCTGCTCAGCTTCAGGCTGCCCCCGGCCCAGCTCACTCAGGTCAGCTACCTGGCATTCCCGAAGCAGCGGGGAGATCACCACTTCGGCAACATCGTGGTCCGGACCGCGGGGCCGCTCGGGCTGTGGCGCCGCCAGGTGGTGGTGCCAGCCGAGGAGCGGATCCCCGTGTATCCGGCGCTGGCGGCGATAGGGCGATGGGAGCAGCTGGTGCGCCGCGGCTCCCTGCAGGAGATGGGGGTGCGGAGCTGGCGGCGTTTCGGCGAGGGCACCGAGTTCGCCGGGCTCAGGGACTATGTGCCCGGCGACGACCCGCGGCGGATCAACTGGCGGGCCAGTGCGCGCATGGGGAGGCCGATCTCCAGCGAGTTCGAGCCCGAGCGGTCGCGCCCCATCTGGCTGGTCCTGGACTGCGGCCGGCTGATGGCCGGGGCCCCGGGGGGGCTGACCAAGCTGGACACCGCTCTCTCCGCTGCCCTCCTGCTGGCCTGGGTGGCGCTCTTCAGGGGTGACCGGGTGGGGGCGCTGGCGGTGGCCGGCGAGGTCCTGGCGGAGATCTCCATGCGCGGCGGCAGGACCCACTACCGGCGGCTGCTGGATGCGCTGGTCGGGGTCCGCTCCCTGCCGGTGGACCCCGACTGGGAGCTGGTGGTGGCGGAGCTGCGGCGGCGGCAGGGGCCCCGTTCCCTGGTGGTGTTCTTCACCGACCTGGGGGACCCCCGGGGGGCGCAGGAGCTGGCAAGGGCGGGTGCGAGCCTGCGTCCGCGCCATCTGCCCCTGATCGTGACCCAGAGGGACCCGGTGCTGGAGCACGCGGCCCTTGCCAGCCCCGACGACGACCGATCGCTCTACCGCCGGGCGGCCGCCCTGGCCCAGCTGGAGGACCGCGCGCTGGCGCTGGAGCGGCTGCGGTCCCTGGGGGTGATGTCGGTGGACAGCGGCCCCGAGGGGATCACTCCCCAGCTGCTGAATCGCTACCTCGAGCTGAAGGGCCGGGGTTTGCTGTGACCGGGCT
>DAHVMY010000089.1:0-3505 GCA_027319585.1 Candidatus Dormiibacterota bacterium
CCGACCTTGACGTCGGGCTCACTTCGGCGTTCTTGGACCATCTCGAGTCCGAGCGCCACAACGGTGCCGGGACCAGAAACGCCCGCCGTGCGGCGATCCGTGCCTTCTTCCGCTACGCCTCGTTGCGCCATCCTGAACACGCGGCGCTCATCGCCCGCGTCCTTGACGTCCCGGCCAAGCGCTGCGAGCGCAAGGAGGTCATCTATCTGCACCCCGATGAAGTCGATGCCCTGCTCCAAGCGCCCCACGGCGACACATGGTTGGGGCGACGTGATCATGCTCTGTTGCGCGTCGCGCTGCAGACCGGCATGCGGGCCTCGGAGTTGGTCGGACTGTGCAACCGCGACGTCGAGCTCGACGGAGCCGCCTACGTCCGGTGCCAAGGCAAGGGACGCAAGGAACGTAGCACGCCATTGGACGCCTCGACCGTGAAGACCCTGCAGGGGTGGATGGGTGAGCGCGGTGGCGCTCCCGATGACCCTCTTTTCCCCACCCAGCAAGGCGCTCGGCTCACACGAAACGGCCTCCGCTGCGTTGTGGCCCGGCATGCCACCTCCGCCGCCGAGCTCTGCCCGTCGCTCGCTTCGAGGCACGTGACCCCCCACACTCTGCGCCACACAACGGCGATGGAACTCCTGCGCGCAGGGGTCGACTCCGCCGTGATCGCGCTCTGGCTCGGCCACGAGCGCGTGGAGACGACCGACCGGATCTATCTCCACGGTGACCTGTCAATAAAGGAGCGGGCTCTGGCTCGCACCACGCCACCAAACTCGAAGCCAGGCAGATACCGGCCCTCGGACCAGTTGCTGGCTTTCCTCGGGAGCTTGTGAAGCATCGACCTCTTGGAGCCCAACATTATGTGCAGCGCAGCGACGTCGACGGACTCCTGAACTGGGCCGCCGTCATCCCAGGTCACATAATTCGGGACCGCACATAGGACCCCTTCGACCTGACCGACATCGAGGTCCGCTTCGAGACCCGTTCGATGGGCAAGGCAGTGCCGGTGCGGATTGGTCGCCACGTCCATCCTCACGCGCACCCCGAGGCGGCCCCGACACCGGTGCCAACCGGCATCGACTACCTCTCCCTGGTGGCCCGGCGGCGGGCCGCCGAACTCGAGGGAGAGCTCATCGACTACTCCGCCCTGGACGCTTCATCCGACCAGCCTGCAGCTGACACCGAGTCCGAGGAGCACCTCTCATGAGCATCGACCAACTGCGCACCCACTACGGGTTCAGCCGCATGCCGTTCAGCAAGGACCTGGCCCCAGGGATGCTGCACCACCACAAAGCCCACGCCGAGGCGGTGGCCCGGATCTCCTGGTGCATCTCCGAGCGTGCCATTGGGGTCATCAACGGTGAGTGCGGCTCGGGCAAGACCGTGGCGGCCCGGGCGGCGATGGCCGCCTGCGATGCCTCCCGGCACACCGTGGTCTACCTGGGCACCCCCGGGGTCGGCACCAGAGGGACCTATGCCGCCATCGTGGCCGCCCTTGGCGGCATCCCCCGCTTCCACGCCGCCGCGCTGATTCCCCAGGCCCAGAACGCGCTCGCGGTCGAGACCGAAGAGCGGGGCAAGACCGTGACCGTGATCCTCGATGAGGCCCACATGGCTGACGCCGAGACTCTCGAAGGGTTGCGCTGCCTGGCCAATGCCGGCATGGATGCCGCGCCTCCCTTCTGCCTGCTCCTGCTCGGCCAGCCCACCCTGCGTCGCCGCCTGCGGCTCGGAGCCTTCACTGCTCTGGAGCAACGGGTGGGCTTGCGCTATGCCCTGACCGGGCTGGATCTGGCCGAATGCACCAGCTACATCAGCCATCACCTGAACCTCGCCGGGCGCTCCGACCGGCTCTTCTCCGATGACGCCGTGGCCCTCATCCACCAGGTCTCTCGCGGTCTGCCCAGGGTCATCAACAACCTTGCCCTGCAGTCTTTGGTGGCGGCATTCGCGGCGGACAAGGCCATCGTCGACGAGTCCTCGGCGAGAGCCGCGGTGGCCGAGGTGGCCGCCGAGTGATCCCGGCCGGGGCCTGTGACTCGCTCACCCTGCCGGCGCCGGTGGGGTGGCCGGATCCGCCCCGTCCCGCCGCCTACCAGGGGCTGGCCGGGGCGGTCGTGGAGACCATCGCCCCTCACACCGAGGCCGACCCAGTCGCCATCCTTGCCCAGCTGCTGGTGGCAGCTGGGGTCACAGTCGGCCGTGGCGCCCATGCCACGGTGGAGGCGACCCGCCATCACCCCAACGAGTTCCTGGTCCTGGTGGGGGACTCCGCCAAGGCCAGAAAGGGCTCCTCCTGGGAGCATGTCGCCCGGGTCATGGGCCGGGCCTGCACCGGCTTCCCCGCCCGCTGTTCCACCGGCCTGTCATCTGGTGAAGGGCTGATCTGGGCGCTGCGAGATCCCGATGGCACCGACCCCGGGGCCAAAGACCCTCGCCTGCTGGTCATCGAGCCGGAGTTCGCGACCGTGCTCAAGGCCACCCTGCGTGACGTCAACACCCTTTCCCCGGTGCTGCGCTCAGCCTGGGATGGCCGCCCCCTGGCGCTGCTCACCCGCACCGCCCCCGCCCGTGCCTCCACTCCTCATCTCTCGGTCATCGGCCACATCACCGTCCCCGAGCTCGCCCACCATGTCAACGGCCTCGAGGTCGCCAACGGGCTGCTCAACCGCTTCCTATTCATCGCTTGCCGGCGCGTCCGCCTGCTGCCCGAGGGCGGTCATCCCGACCCTTTGGCCCAGACCGATCTCCCCACTCGGCTGGCCGCTCACCTGGCCGCCGCGGCCGGACGCGGCCGGATGCGCTTCTCAGCCCCCGCCAGAGCGGCCTGGTGGGAAGCCTACCGCCGTCTGGCCGAGCCCGCCGATGGCGTCACGGGTGGGCTGCTCGCCCGCGCCGAGGCACACCTGCTCCGGCTGGCGTTGCTCTACGCTCTGGTCGACGGCTCTGCCACCATCGGGCTCTCTCATCTCGATGCCGCGCTCGCTCTCTGGGACTACGCGGCTGCCTCGGTGGCCTGGATCTTTGGCGACCTCACCGGCGACCCGCTGGCCGACACCATCTACACCGCTTTGACCACCTATCCCCAGGGCCTCACTCGTACCGACATTCGCGACCTGCTGGGGCGCAACCGCTCCGCCACCGCCATCGACCTTGCCCTGGCCACCCTGTCCCGTACTGGCAGAGCCACCTCCCAGCGCCTGGTCACCGCCGGCCGTCCCGCCGTGCTCTGGACCGCAGCTGCCCCGCCACGCTGACCTCGGCGCCTGCGTCCCCTATGCCCAGCCCTCCAGCAACCATCTCTGCCCCTCAGCCGTCATCCCGATGGGCTCGTCCACCCCCTTTGGTCGTTTGGTCGTTCGTCTACCCCATCCTGAATGTCGCTGTCACCACCTTCCTCAATGAGCGTGTCGCGCAACAACTGGGCGAAGGCGCCCATCACCGACAGCATCGACTTCGCGACCGCGCTGTCGTCGCAGGTGAAGGTGAGCTGTTCCGTGACGAAGTG
>DAHVMY010000008.1:0-52129 GCA_027319585.1 Candidatus Dormiibacterota bacterium
CACCCGATGCGTCTCGGGATGGGGACTCCCGCATCGCGCCGTTTCTGGGAGCGCCGTTCCGTGGGAGAGGCGGAGACCGGCCTTTAGCTGCGCCCGGCTCTCACCGTGCCTCAGTGTCGGCGGTGGGAGACTCGGTGCGCGGGTCGGTCAGTGCGCCGCTGGGACGGGGATGCCGTCGGCCTCGTCGAGGTTGGCGAAGTAGGCGGAGACGGCGTGGTCCAGGAGTTCCGGGGTCAGCCGTGGCTCGACCCCAAAGTACGCGGCGGCGTGAACCAGGTGCTCCAGGATGTCTCTGGGCTCGCAGCCATGCATCGGCCGGTTCTGCTTGCGATAGTGCTCGTCCAAAAGGTAGGCGACCGCCTCGGGATCGAACGGCAGCCCCATGCTCTCGCAGGCCCGGCGGAAAATCCTCCCGTACTCCACCACCCCAGGATTGGGAACTTCGACCTTGTAGCGGATCCGGCGCAGGAAGGCGTCATCCACCAGCTCCTTGGGCCGCAGATTGGTGGACAGGATCAGGATCTCGGTGAAGGGAACCTGGACCGTGGTCCCGGCCCGGGAGATATTCAGGTAGTCGTAGCCCGCCTCGAGGGGGACGATGAGGCGATTCAGCAGGTCCTGGGGGCTCAGCTGCTGGCGGCCGAAGTCGTCGACCAAGAACAGACCGCCGTTGGCCTTGAGCTGCAGCGAGGCCTCGTAGAACCCCACCTTGGAGTCGAAGCTGAGCTCCAGCTCGCGGCCGGTGAGCTCACCGCCGGCGATCACCACCGGCCGGGTGCAGAACGCCCATCGGGTGTCATGCGGGGGCAGCTCCGCGGGGACGGGCTTGTGGTGGACCGGGTCGAAGATTCGGATCACCTCACCCTTCACGTAGATGGCGTGGGGGACGAAGATCGGGTCTCCGAGCAGGGTGGCGCAGGCGGCGGCGATCGTGCTCTTGCCGTTGCCCGGGGGGCCGTAGAGGAAGATCGATTGGCGCGCTCCCAAGGCTGGACCGAGGCGATTCATCACGCTCGGGGGCAGAACCAGGTGGTCGAGGGCGGCTCGCAGCAGCTGATGGGTCACCATCGGCGCGGTGCGCCCCTGGTGGCGAGCGACCGCGGCGTACACCTCCAGCGGCACCGGCGCCGGCCCGGCGTACTGGCTGATCTCGATCAACTCGCGCGCCCGCTGCCGCCCGGAGCTGCTGATCGCGTACTGCAGACCCTCGGCGAACCCTTCGTCGCCGCCCACCGCCCCCCGGATACCGGTGGTCCCGCAGTACCCCTCGTCGGACAGGAACTTGATGGCGTCGGAGACCATGACCCAGGGGAGGCAGGCATGGCGCGCGAGGTCGCGGCCGAGCATGCTGCCATTGAAGTAGAGGATCTTCAGGACCAGATCGCAGATGAAGGAGAAGGGCAGGCCCGCCTCCTTCGGGCTCTGCGGGACCGGCGGGAAGCCGATCTGGCTGCGGGCCGGGGGCGGGGCGATCGCTGGAACTGCGGACATGAGCTTTGGAATTCAACTCCTGGTCGGGATCCCTCCCGGACTGCTGCGCCTGACCACTGTCCCACCGAACCGCGGGATCTCATCCCCCAGGCAGCCGCTGTTTGCACTCTCGTGAACGGCTTGCCACGGCCCCGTAACCGGCCCGCCCACCTCGAATCCCCGGAGCTCTCCCTCGGGCCTGCCATAATCTCCGGACGGCGGGGTCACTCCCCCTCCCTCCCAGCTGATGCAGGAAGTCAAAATCTCCACCACCGGCAGGGGTGCCAGCCGTGGTCGCTCGGCCCGGCGCCGCCCAGGTGTCCAGACCCGCAACCCGGGCTTTTGGGGACGGCATCGCTGGCTGCGCCGCACCGGAGTGGCCGCCGCGGTGCTGGTGCTGCTGGGCTGCGCAGGGGTCGGGGTGGGGTTTCTGGTGCTCTCCGCCTTTCAGGTGGGGTTGCCCAGCGTCACCGACCTGCCCAACCTCGGACCGCCGCGGGACAGCTACCTGCTGGCCAGCGACGGAACCCTTCTCAGCGTGCTCCACGAGCCCGGCGAACAGCACATCCACGTGAATCTGAATCAGGTGAGCCCCTGGGTAATCCGCGCCACCATCTCGGTCGAGGATCGCCACTTCTATCAGGACACGACCTCGGTTGACCTGCCCCGGATCCTGGAGTCCGGCATCCACGACATCCTTCACCACTCCTCACTCCAGGGGGCGAGCACGATCACGGAGCAGCTCGCCAAGATCTCCTTCCTCACCCCCGATGAGACCATCACCAGGAAGATCCGGGAGCTGCTGCTGGGCTACGAGATCGCCCGCAGCTTCAAACCGAACCAGATCCTGCAGATGTACCTGAATCGGATCCCCTACGGAAACCAGGCGATCGGGATCGGCACCGCCGCGGAACTCTACTTCCACATCCCCGCGAGCAAGCTGGACCTCGCCCAGGCCAGCATGCTGGCGGGAATCCCCGACGCGCCGACCGCCTTCGACCCCCTGGTGTACGTCGGCACCACCGGCCCCAACTACGCCAAGCTGCGCCAGCAGGTGGTACTCCAGACCATGGTCACCAATCACTACATCACCCAGGCCCAGGCAGATGCCGCCTACCGCGAGCCGCTGACCTACTACTCCTGGGAGCAGGGCCCACCCACGCTGGCGCCGAACTTCGTCAGCTATGTGGAGCAGCGTCTGCAGGCCCGTTTCGGGGACGCCTACCTGAACCCGGGGGGCTGGACGATCTACACCTCATTGAACATGGCCGACCAGCAGAAGGCGGAGGGGGTGATCCAGAACCCGGCCAACAACGCCCGGCTCCTGCGCGACTACAACATTGGCGACTCCGCACTGGTCTCACTCGACCCCCGGGACGGCGAGATCCTGGCGATGGTGGGGACCAGCAACTACAACGGCCCGGTGGGCCAGGTGAACATGACCATCGAGCCCCGACGGCCCGGGTCCACCTTCAAGCTGTTCACCTACACCGCCGCGATCGCCTCCGGCAAGTTCACCATGACCACCCCGGTGCTGAACGAGCCGATCGACATCAATGGCTATTCCCCCCAGAACTACGAGCACGACTTCACCGGGCTGTGTCAGCTGCAGAACTGCCTGGGCAACTCCATAAACATCCCCGCGGTGAAGGTCGAGATGATCACCGGCCTGCCCAACGTGGTGAGCATGGCGGAGAGGATGGGAGCCTCCGAACTCCTCAACCCCCAGAACACCTACGGGCCCGCCCTGACGCTGGGCGGTCTCTCGATCGGTCTCACCGAGCTGCAGATAGCGACCGGAGCGTCGGTGCTGGCCAGCGGCGGAGTGCTGCATCAACCCACCGCCATCCTCAAGGTGGTGAGCGGGGGGCGCACCATCTATCAATACAACGTGGCCCGGAATTCGCTGCAGGTGGTGCCTCCGGATGTCGCCTTCATCATGAACGCGATGCTCTCCAACAACAACAACCGGATTCAGGACTTCGGCCCCTACGCCCACCTCACGCTGCCCGGGCGGCCGGTCTCGGCCAAGACGGGGACCTCGGACAAGCAGAACGCCGCCGGACAGTACAGCAACAACATCGAGGACAACTGGACCTTCGGCTGGACCCCCCAGCTGGTGACCGGGGTCTGGGTCGGCAACCCGGACGGCAAGACACTGAGCAGCGTCACCTCCGGAATCAGCGGGGCCGCCCCCCTCTGGCAGACCTACATGGAGAAGGCGCTGGCCGGCCAGCCGGTGATGTGGTACGCCAAGCCAGCAGATGTGGTCCAGGTCGGCAGCGGTCCGTACCCCTACTACTACCTGCCCAACACCGTCAGCAACGCCTTCGCGCCGGTGGACTGCCCCCCCGCCTACCAGAGCAACTGGAACGGCACCTGCTGACTGGGCCAAGAGGAGGGTGGCGGCCCACGGAAGCAGGGGCCGCCCACCCGTTCCCTCATTGCCCTTTCGGCACTCCTATCCCCAGCAAGGGGTCACCCGCCTTCACCGCCAGGGACGTGACCAGAAACACCACCACCCCTGAGGCGTCGGCCCGGATGGTCCTGAGAGGCTCCCCGAAGATGTCACGCAGCTCCCCCACGACCTGCCCCTTCTCGACCCGCTCCCCAACCACGATCTGCGGGTGGTAGGTCGCCGAGACATCGGTCCTGGTCCAGACCATCTCGTCCATCGCCTCCGGCGGAGGGGGTGGCTCTCCGACCGGGTCGATCATGCCCAGCTGGGCCAGGACGTTCTGGAGCCCCCGCAGGTGCCGGGCCACCGAGGGCTCATCGGTGATGCCCTGCTGCCCGATCTCGGCGATGATGGCAGGCACCCCCCGCAACGCGGCGGTGGCGTAGGCGGCGCCGGGCACCGAGTCGGGGTCCACCCCCAGGCTGTGCTCGAACCCGTAGGCCGCGGACAGCTCCTGGGAGCGGCGCGCCACCTCTGGATCCCCGGCCTTGGTCCAGAGGGTGAACGGGCTCAGCGCCTCGATCAGGTCGCCACAGTGCGCGTCGACGTAGGCATCCGCGCCCTCTATCAGGTTCTCGACCAGAAACGCGGCGACCCGCTCGGCGGGGTCCCCGGTCGCGCTGCCGGGGAAGGAGCGGTTCAGATTCCGGCCGTCACGCGGATTGACGTAGATGGAGCGCTCGTAGAAGCCCGGCGAGTTGACCAGCAGCACTGCGACCACAGTCCCCCGAAGGCGGCCCGGCTCCAGCCACCTGGTGAGGCGGGTGACCGCCTCGATGGGGACGTACTCCGCCGCATGCATCCCGCTGGTTACCGCCAGGGTGGGACCGGGCTCAGCCCCCCGCACCACGACCGCGGGCACCTCCCAGGGGGGATCGATGCCGGGGATCTGCACCCAGCCACGCTTGACCTCTCCCATTCCGGCGGTCAGCTCCCCGATAGCTACTCGAGACATGTATCACCTCCTCGGGCCCCGACACGCGGGCGCCTGTACCGATTCCCAACCCAGAGCCGGGGGTGAGCGCTCAAGCCGGCTGCTCACCGCTGGCATTCCCGCCGCGCGCGACGGAGCTGCGCCATCGCTCCACCACCCCGGCGAGCACGCGAAGAGGCACTGCTCCCTGACTGAGGACTGCCCCGTGGAATCCTCGCAGATCGAAGAGCGGTCCCAGATCCGCCTCGGCCTCCCGGCGCAGGCGCCGGATCTCCCGGCGGCCGACCATGTAGGCCAGCGCCTGACCCGGCCAGGCGATGTAGCGGTTGACCTCGTTGTCGACGTTGGCGGTGGTAGTCGCGGTGTTCTGCCACATGAAGTCCACCGCCTCCTGGCGCGACCACCCCAGGTGGTGCATCCCGGTATCCACCACGAGTCGGCAGGCGCGCAGGGCGTCGAAGGACAGCATGCCCAGGCGCTGCAGGTCGGAGGTGTACAGCCCCATCTCATCCGCCAGGCGCTCCGCATAGAGCCCCCAGCCCTCCACGTAGGCGCAGACCTCGGCATCCAGGTGACGCCGGTATCGGGGCAGTCGCTCCAGCCGCTGAGCGGAGGCGATCTGGAGATGATGCCCTGGACTGCTCTCGTGGAAGGCAAGCGCCTCGTACTCATAGGTGAAGCGGCTTGTCGGGTCGGTGGTGAGCACGCAGTGCGCGCCCGCTCTTCCCCCATCCTGAGACGGCCCGCGATAGTAGGCGAGGGCGGAGTTCCCCGCCTCGACCGGGTCGATCTCCTCCACCACGCAGTCGGCTATCTCAAGCCGGGGGAAGAACCCATCCCGAGCCTGCTCCGCGCGGCTGAGCGCCGCGCGGACCACCTCCACGATCTCACCTGAACTGTGGAAGCGCAGCCGCGGGTCCTCACGCAGCCGGCGACGGACATCTGCGGGCGACGACCTGCCGAAGACCCGGCCGCCGACCTCTTCCCACTCCTGCTCCAACGCACTCAGGACATCGCGCCCTATCTTGTGGATCTCCGCGGGCTCGAGCTCAGTCGTTGTGTGGCGGCGGACCGCCCGCCGGTAGGCATCCTCGCCCCCGGGGATGAAGCACAGGCCGACCTCCGCCTCCGGGCGCGCCCCGGACAGAAGCTCTTGCGCCAGGCCATCTCGCAACCTGGCCAGCGCCGGACGGACCTGGTATTCCACGACCTCGGCAGCGCGCGCCAGGTCATGGGACTCCGCGACTGGGGAGGCGCGCAGTGCCACCAGCAGCCGGTCCTCGACCAGCGGACGGCCCAGGTGGCCATCGAGCTGAGCCATCGCCTGTTGCACCCCGACCTTGGTTGGGTGCCTTCCCGCCGCCATGCTCTGGCGGTACCGGAGCAGCACCGCATCCATGTACGCCGGCAGCTGGGCGAGCCGCTCCAGGTACCAACCGACCGCCACGCGCGTCCGCAGCGGCGCGGTCGGGATCGCCTGGAACGCGATCGCCTGCGGGGAGACGTAGCCCGCGGCCGAGGCGTTGGCCGCCCAGAGCCCGTCTTCCAGGTTGACCCGCAGCGACCAGGCGAGCTCGGCCATCACCTCCCTGTCGATCCTGTCCTCGGCCGACAGATGGTCGGGCGAGAGCTGCGAGAGCCGCTCCTCGATCTTCCGGAAGCGAGCAGCCGAGCGCTCAACCCCCTCTGGGCTCGGATCGGGCAAGCGCGAGTCGTAGCCCTCTACCCCCAGCATGGTGGCCGTCAGCGGGTCGGTGGAGTGCATCGCGTCAAAGAACTGCTCGTCCAGCTGCCGGAGCTGTTCGGTCGCAGTGATCATGATTGGGCCACCGGCGGGGGATCCACCACCCCCCCGGGCAGCCTCTCAGCCAGCTGGCGGAGGAGCAGCTCCCAGGCGCGCATGCCCTCCAAGAGGCGGGGCAGCCTCAGGAACTCGTTGGGGGCGTGCAGGTGCTCGTCGGCCGTCGAGAACGAGAAGAAGAGGGTCTTGCAGCGCAGGACCCTGGCGAAGAGGTCGGTGGCCGGGACGCTGCCTCCGATCTTGGCGAACAGCACCGGGCGACCCGGATACACCTCCGCCAGTGCGTTAGCGGCGGCCACGACCGCGGGATGGTCCGCGGGGATCGTGTAGGCCGGCACCCCGCCCGGGTCGGGCAGCACCCTGACCAGCACCCCCGGCGGCGCGATCGCCATGATCCGGTCGGAGACGGCATCCAGGACCGAGCGGGGATCCTGTCCTTCGACCAGGCGGCAGGTGATGTGGGCGCGGGCTATGTGGGGGATGACAGTGTACTTGCCACCCGCCTCCAGCCCATTCACCTCCAGGGTGGGACGCTCCCAGAGACGCTCCAGGGTGGTGAACCCGCGTTCTCCGCACGGCTCGGGCACCCCGAGCTCGCGGGCGTAGGCGAGCTCATCGAAGTCCACCGCCCCGATCTCGGCGCGCCGGGCTGGGCTGAGCGGAGCAATCCCCCGATAGAAGCCCGGCACCGACACCTGGCCATCCGCGTTGTGCAGCCCGGCCACGATCGCCGCCAGCGCCGAGGCGGGGTTGGCCACGGTCCCGCCGTAGCGGCCCGAGTGCAGGTCCTCGGTGGCCCCCGTCACCTCCACGGTGAGGCCGACCAGCCCCTTGGACCCCAAGGAGATCGATGGCTCGTTGGGCCGCCACATCGCGCCGTCAGCGGAGACCACCAGGGAGGCGCGGAGATCCCCGGCCCGGTCCCGGACGAACTCCGCCAGGTTGGGGCTCCCGATCTCCTCCTCCCCCTCGATCAGGAAACGGAGGTTAAGGGGCAACCGCCCCTCCTGCTCCAGGAAGGCCTGCACCACCTTGAGGACCATGTAGACCGGCCCCTTGTCATCGGAGACGCCGCGGCCGCGCACCACCTCGCCCTCCCTGGTGAGTGCAAACGGCGGCGACAGCCACTCTCGGAGATCGCCGGTGGGCTGGACGTCGTAGTGGCCATAGATGAGCACGGTCGGTGCCGACGACCGCTCCAGCCACTCCCCCACCACCACCGGATGTCCGGTGCCAGCCTCCACCCTCCCGTTGACCGCAGCCAGCTGGGACGCCAGCCACTCCGCGGCCTGCCTCATGGTCTTTGGATCCGCGTCCCGGCTCACGCTGGGGATCGCCACATACTCGGCGAGCTCGGGCAGGTAGGCCTGGGGGTCGGAGCTAAAAGAGAGCACTGCCGCCATCGATCGAGAGCGTCTGGCCGGTAATCCAGGAGGACTCCTCGGCGCAGAAGAAGCGAACTCCATGGGCGATGTCCTCGGCCCTGCCCAGGTGCCCGACCGCGATACCCTCGAGCACTCGGGCCTGGCCCTGCTCTCCGTAGCTGTCCCACTGCGCCTGGCTGGTGGGATTCGAAAGGATGAAGCCCGGGGCGATGCAGTTGACCGTGATTCCGAAGCGCCCCAACTCGTGCGCCATCTGGCGGGTGAAGCCGATCTGCCCCGCCTTGGCCGAGGCGTAGGCCTGGATCCCCGTCAGGCTGATGCTCCGGCCTGCTCCGGAGGAGATGTTGACGATCCGTCCCCAGCCTCTCAGCTTCATCCCGGGCACCACCGCCCGGGTGCAGTGAAAGGCGCCCGTCAGATTCGCGTCGACCACCGCATGCCACTGCTCGTCCGTGATCTCCTCCAGGGGGACGAAGGTCTGCCCACAGACGCCACCGGCGTTGTTCACGAGGACGTCGACCCTGGGGAGCGATCGGAAGAACCGAGCGACCTGGGCGGAGTCGGTGACGTCGACCTGATCTTTGTCGATGCCATGGACCACCATCCCGTCGGCGCTCAGCCCGGCCGCGATCGCGGCTCCGATGCCGTGGGCGACCCCGGTCACCACCGCCACCTTGGGCTCATCCACACTCACTGTGCGCCCTCCCATCTATTGAATTAAGGCCGTGTCCCGTCGCCCGCCGCTCACCCCGGCCCAGGATTGTAGACGCGCCCCGCCAGCCGTCGGGGCAGCCGCCCGCACCGTGGCGGGGATACGAGCACGGCCAAAGTTTCCATCCCATGGTCATCCGAGCAGCTGCGCCACCACCTTCGAAACCGCGGCGACGGGAATGAATACAACCCCCGAGACGTCTGCGACCACCAGATCCCCGGGCCGTACCTGGACTCCACCGCAGCAGATCGGCGAGTTGATCGCGGAGGCCTCCAGCCGGCCCACCCCCCGCCGCGGACCGAAGGCTCGCGACCAGACCGCAAGCCCCGAGCCGACCAGCTCGTCCAGGTCGCGGATTCCCCCGTCCACGATCGCGCCGCTCACGCCCGCGGCGGCCAGCGCCCTGGCCCCGTCGCCCCCGAGGACCGACCAGTCTTGCCGGGGCGGAGACGACACCACCAGCACGTCGGCGTGCACGGCCATCGCAGCGGCGGTGTGGTGAGCCAGGCGACCCGCCGGGGAACCGGATGAATCCTGCTCCGGCAGATAGGCCAGCGTCAGGGCGTGCCCGACCAGGGTCTGCGGACCCAGACGATGGAGGACGGCACCGGCATCGACGGCCGTGGCGAATCCCATGCCGTCGAGGATGTCGCTCACTTCGCTGGTAACCGACGTGATCCGGGCCAGTCGCTCGATGGTGTCCCGGCTCAGGCGTGCGAAATCGGGCACGGGCCCCGTCGGCGGCCGGTACCATCCCACCCTCTCAGCTGCAGCTGGCTCAGCCACCCTCACCCGGCCGCCACGCCTCCTCCAGCATTCTGAGGACGTTGCCGCCCGCCGCTAGGTGAATGTCCGGATCGCTGTAGCCGTGCACCACCAGCCAGCGCACGATGTTGGGGAGGGTCTCCGCGGGGCTCTCCAGCCCATCAACGTAGGGGACCCGCTCGATGGGCAGGGAAGAGGGGGGCAGCTGCTGGCCGAAACGCTCCGCCATCACCCGGTGGAGGCCGACGTGGTCGCCGAAGAGGGTGTCCGGACCGAAGCCGACGTGCTCCAGCCCCACCAGCTCACAGCAGTATTCGAAGTGGGCCATGTAGCTGTCGATCGAGTGCCGGGGATGCTCTCTGGTGAGGGTGGTGTGGGGCGCGGCCTCGATGCCGATGACCCCGCCCGACTCGGCGCAGGCGCGGATCACATCGTCGGGCTTCATCCTGGCGGTGGGCCAGAGCGCGCGAGCACCGGCGTGGGATATCGAGACCGGTTGGGAGCTGGCATTGATCGTGTCCAGGGTCGTGCGATCACCAGCGTGGGAGCAGTCGATCAGGATCCCCAGCTGGTTCATCCGCCGCACCGCGCGACGGCCGAATGCGGTCAGCCCCGCATCCGACCGCTCGCCGAGGCCGCTGCCCAGCAGATTCGCCTCGCTGTAGGTGACGCCGATGGAGCGGATCCCGAAGCCATAGAGGATGTCCAGACGGTCGAGCTCGTTCTCGATCGGCGCGGCCGATTCGATCGCCAGCACCAACCCCAGCTGCCCGTTTTCACGGGCACGGTCGAGGTCGGCCAGGCGGTGGATCACGGTGACGTAGTCCTGGTGGGCGATGTCGCAGAGGCGCATGCCCAGATCCACCAGGGTGTCCTCCCACTTCCAGCCCGACAAAGACGTGATCTGCCCCTCCCCGTCCGCGAGGTTGTCGAACACGGCGTCGAGGCCGGAGCGGCTGAGCCCCAGATAGCCGGTGAAGTCGCGCCCGTGACGGCGGTACTCGAAGAGTTGGTCGATGTCCTTGGGCATGACCGAGGGGTGGTCGTGCAGGGAGATGATCGGGCCCTCCTCCAGCAGACGCTGCACCCGCTGCTCCTGCTCGGGCGTGGTCGCCACCCCGGCGGAGGGCACCCGGTCGAGCTC
The DNA here is from genome assembly GCA_027319585.1 of Candidatus Dormiibacterota bacterium. GTDB lineage: Bacteria > Chloroflexota > Dormibacteria > Aeolococcales > Bog-877 > AG-12. The sequence goes on from DAHVMY010000008.1 coordinate 10,670, forward strand.
CTCCGCCAGGTCGAACTCCCGGTAGTCCACCCCGGGCTCTAGGTACTGGTAGGAGCGATAGCCCCTGTAGGCCGCCGCCTTGCGCGCCCGGTCCCGCGCCGCAGGCCCCTCCTGGCTCACGTGAGCATCACCTTGATCGCCCGCCGCTCGGACATCGCCCGATAGGCCTCGGCGACCTCTGCCAGCGGCAGTGACATGTCGAACACCGGGCTGGGATCGTAGCCGCCCTCGACAATCCTCGCGATCAGGTCGGGCAGGTAGTGCCGCACCGGTGCCACTCCCGCGTGGACCCGGAGGTGGTGGCGGAACAGATCGAAAAGAGGCAAGGAGGGGGTGGTGTGGGGTACGCCCACCGCTCCGATGGTGCCGCCCTCTCGGGCCATCCCTACCGCCATCTCCCAGGACTCCGGAGTCCCCACGGCCTCGACCACGTGCCGGGCGCCCAGCCCCTGGGTCAGATCCCGGACCAGGCTCACCGCCTCCGGGCCGCGCTCCGCGATCACCTCGGTGGCCCCGAAGGAGCGCCCGACAGCCTGCCGGGTGGGGTTGCGACTCATCAGGATCACCCGCTCGGCACCCAGGATCGAGCGCGCGCCGAGCACCGCACACAACCCCACAGCTCCGTCACCGATGACGACCACGGTCGAGCCCGGCGCGGTGTCAGCCAGGACCGCGCCATGCAGGCCGGTGGCCGCCACGTCGGTCGCCGCCAGTAGCGCCGGCAGCAGCCCCTCTGTGGTCGGCGACAGGCCGCCCGGGACCGCGACCAGGGTCCCGTCGGCCTGGGGAACCCGGACCGCCTCCCCCTGACCCCCGTCGGTGCCGGGCGCCCCGAAGGTGCCCCCGTTCACGCAGGATGTCTGGATTCCGTCGCGGCAGGCTGGGCAGGTGTTGTCGCTCCACTGAAAGGGTGCCACCACCAGATCTCCGACCGAGATCGTGGAGACCTGAGACCCCACCTCCTCGACCAGCCCCAGGAACTCATGGCCGAGCCGTGCCGGCACGGCGCGCTGGATGACTCCCCGGTAGGCCCACAGGTCCGACCCGCAGACACACGAACGCAACACGCGGACCACGGCGTCGGTGGGCTCGACCAGCCTGGGATCGGGGACCTCCTCCACCGTGACCTGTCCGGCACCTCGATAGATCGCAGCTTTCATGCGTCGGCTCCTGAGACTGGCACGGGCTCACGACGGGGGACTTCCAGCATACGTTCCACCAAGTGGGCGTCGGCCAGGAGTTGGCCGTCCGAGCCAAAGCCGGCGACCAGCTGTAGGCCGATCGGCAGCCCCGCCTCAGACCAGCCGCCGGGAAGCACCAGCGCTGGGGCTCCGATCACGTTGAAGACGCCGGTGAAGGCGCCCTCGTCGCGCCCCTCCGGCGTGTCAACCGGCGGTGTGGTGGCAGGGGCGACGAACGGGACTGCGGGTGTCAGCAGCACATCGACCTTGCCCAGCTCCGCCGCCGCCGCCGGCAGGAGCCGCTCCCGAGCAGCCAGGGCCAGCCCGTGAACGCGCTCCTTGGCGCCGACGGCCGCCCGGAGCAGGCGCAGGGTCTCAGGCCCGTAGTGCGCCGGATCGGAAAGCACCCGCTGGGCGTGAACCCGCCCCGCCTCGAAGAGGAATATGTCATCGAAGAGGGATCCCAGCTCGCGGAACGGGTGAGCAGGGATCGCGACCAGGTCACAGCCGGCATTGGCCAGAGCACGCAGAGCACCGGAGACCACGGCATCCACCTCGGGGTCGAGGTGCACCTCGGCCATACCGCTCTCGAAGTACCCGATCCGCAGCCGCTGCTTGCGGGCCGCCGCCGGCCCGGGCCGGAGAGCCGCGAACAGGAACTCGGCGGCCGGGACATCCCGCGCCAGGATGCCGACGTCGTCCAGCGACGGCGCCAGCGGCTGGACCCCGGTCGAGCTCAGCGCCAGATGTGACGGCTTGAGCCCGACCACCCCGCAATACGAGGCGGGAATGCGCACCGACCCACCGGTGTCGGTGCCGAGCGCGAGATCGCAGACGCCCGCCGCCACCACCGCCGCGGAGCCCCCGCTGGAGCCCCCCGCGGTTCTGGTCAGGTCGTACGGGTTCAGGGTCTCAGGGACCTGCGGGTGGGTCGCCCCCGCGGCGTACTCCAACATCGCGGTCGTGCAGAAGACGTCGGCGCCCAGAGTGCGCAGCTGGGCAACCACGGCGGCATCCTCAGCCTCCGCCGGACCGGCCATCGCGCTGGGATTGCCATTGCCGCGGGGCAGCCCGGCGACGCTGAAGATGTCCTTGACCGCCACCGGGTGGCCCAGGAGCGGACCCCCGGGCGCCCGCCGGGGCGCGGAAACCAGGCGCACCACCGCCTGCAGCGGCCGACCCACGCGCTCGGCCCGCTCCAGCGCCGCCAGCAACTTCAGATTGGGAACCTCGCAGGACCGCTCACCCCGCTCGATCGCGTGGATGAGCGCTGTGGTGTGTTGGGTGAGCGGCCCCCGCAGCGCACCAAGCTGTCCATCCACCTCGGTGGGGCGATGGCGCACCACCAGGTCGCGGTAGATCCCGCTGTGGGACTTGGCGCTCTGGCGATTGAACTCCGCCAGGCGCGGGAGCGACCCCTCCAGGTCGCCGGGCTCGAAGCCGTCGAAGCCCTCCGGCGTCACCGGCGCCTGGGCCAGCACCTCCCGGGCGACCGCCAGCATCAGCGGCCGCCACTCCGGTTGCTCCAGTGAGTCCGCGATGGAGAGGTCCGAGACCGCCCCGGCGAAGAGCATCGCCCCGTATGCCTCCTTGCCCCAGAGGTAGCCGAGGATGTTGTCCGTGGCCTGGGCGTAGGGCAGCGCGGCCATCAGCTCGCGGACCCTCGGGGTGATGCCCCGACCGGGCAGCTCACCCACCCGGAAGGTGCCGATGTTGCCCTGCATGATCCGGCCCGGGGCGATCAGGTCGGCGCCGAAGTTCACAAAGCTCAGGATGACCGAGTCCTCGCCCACCACGGCGACCAACACCTCATTGTTCAAACCGTTCTGGAAGCTGACCACGTAGCCATCGGCGGCGAGCCTGCCTCTGAGGAGCTCGGCGGCCGAGGCCGTGTGCTGGCTCTTGACGGCGATCGCCACATGGTGAAGCTGCGCGGGCAGGTCCTGGGGAGTCACCGCCCGCGCCGGGACCGTGAAGTTGACGACCGGTCCCTCGATCGTGAGGCCGTGGGAGTTGATGGCGTTCACATGCTCCACATCGCTGTCACAGAAGAGGATCTCGTGACCCGCGCGCAGCATGTGCGCACCGATGGTCCCACCGATCGCACCGGCGCCGATGATTGTCAACTGCAACGGATGCCCCTTTCCGACTCGGGTCTGCTGGCCCACCCTGGCCGCGGGCATGAGCGCTGAGCCCCCACTTCGGTTCCTCGCTGCTTCATCCCTGATCACCGGGGCGGACGACATCCGGCGGCAGGGTCGGGATCGTGCGGAAGCGGCGCCCATGCCGGGCCCGACCTGCATCGACCAGGCAGGCTTGCAGCCGCTCCGCCGCAACCCGGTGCGAGCGCGGACCCCTCACCCGACCGCCACCGGCCCCGATGGCTGACGGTCGACGGTGGTCACCAACCGGCCGGCACGGATCACCACATCGACCTGCTGCAGAAGGGCGACGTCCGAGAGTGGATCGCCCGGGCATGCGATGAGGTCGGCGCACCTCCCCGGCCCGATCTCGCCGACCTCCCCGCTGAGCCCCAGCATCTCCGCCGCGACCACGGTGGCGCTCCGGACCGCCTCGGCCGGGGTCAGGCCCAAGCCCACCAGCAGCTCGAGCTCGCGCGCCTGGTTGTGCTCATCCCAGTAGAAGGCACCGACGTCGGTGCCAAGGGCGACCCGCACCCCGGCGCGCCGGCAGTTTTCGAACGAGGTCCGGGGTTGCTCCCGCAGCGCCAGCAGCGTGGGCACCAGATAGATCCCGCGCTCGGCCATCGCTTCGGCGGTCTCGGGCCGGATCGCATTGCCATGCTCGACGGAGTCGACCCCCGCCGCGACCGCCATGTCGGTGCCCGTGGCGGCCATGGCGTGGGCCGCGACCCGCACCCCCTGCTCGTGGGCGGTCTCCACAATGGTGTTCAGCTCAACCTGGGTCCACGGTGGAGGCGAGTCCGGATACCCGGCGGGGTCGAGCCCCATCCGACTGCCGGCGGTCGCGTACACCTTGATCCAGTCAACACCGCGAGCGATCTGCCGGCGCACCTCGCGTCGGCACCCCTCGGCACCATCGCACTCGGCGACCCCGACCGGGAAGCTCCAGTCGTCACGGTAGTTCGAGATTGGATAGGCGTGCGTGGCGCCGATCGCCGGGCCCGCCGCCTGCAGTCGCGGCCCGGCCACAACCCCCTCCTCGACCGCAGCCCGGAGAGCCACATCCCCGAAGCCGGCTCCCTCGGTCCCCAGATCACGCAAGGTGGTGAAGCCGTGCCGGAGGGCGATTCCCAGCGCGCGCACCGCACGCGCCACCCGGTGGGCCGGGTCCTCAGCCAGGATCTGGGTCGCGTACTCCTGCTGATCGTGATTCCCCTGAAGAAAGATGTGGGTGTGGGTGTCGATCAGCCCGGGGAGCAGGCTCCTCTCGCCCAAGTCGGACACGGGAACACCGGTCGGCGCTGACCGCGTCACCTCCAGGATCCGATCCCCCTGGCAGATGACAACCACCCCCTCGAGCCAGGTGGAGGCGGAAGCGTCAAGCACCCGCCGAGCCCTTACCGCCCAGGGGCGGTCGGGGCCGCGCACCTGGCTGTCGGCGGGCTTCCGACCGGCTGTCACCACGGCCACCACCCGTCACTCCCCTGCGATAGCCGATGCGGCGAGCGCGTGACCGAGCTCCGTGAGCCGCGGTCCAGCTCCGCCCTGGACCCCGGGCGGAGCGTGGGCGGGAGGGCCGTGTTGGGTGGAGCCGAGCCGGGGCGGGCCGCAGTCGCCAACGGGGTCACCCGGGTCACCCCAGCGAGTACTGCTGCGGGTAGATGATGTCGAAGGGATCCTGCGGCACCAGACCGCGCAGGTCGCTCTTGTACATGGTGAGCTGGATGTTGCCCAGGGGCATGTACAGGACTGGCAGCTGCTTCGCCAGGTAGTCCTGGTAGCGGTACAGGGCGGAGATCTCGGCGGCGCTGTTGGGAGCGGTGTTGGTCGCGGCCACGTTGGCGTCATTCACAGGGGACGAGTACCCTCCGGAGTCGTCCACCGCCCCGGACACGAACAGCTCCTCTCCGGTGGGCAGGAAATCGGGACCATAGGTCCAGGTGAAGCTGAGCGCCACGTCGGCGAGATCCCAGTCGTTGCACGGCTTGGCCTGGCTGCAGCCGTCCTGGATGGTGGAGGCGACATCAGCCGTGGACTCCTGGGAGAGGGCCAGCGAGATCCCTGCCTTGGCCTTGAGGGTCGACTGCAGCGCCTCCATCTCGTTGGTCAGCTCGGGTGTGCCGCTCGAGTACAGCAGCTTGAAGTTCGCCTGCTGCCCCGCCGCGATCCCGGAACCGCACTCGCCGGTTCCCGACCCCGGGTGCTCGCAGTAGCTGGTGCCCCCGGGCTCCACCTTCCAGCCGTGGCTGCTGAGCAGGCGCACCGCCTTGGTGGGATCGTAGGGATACACCTGGCCGTGCTTCTCCAGGGGGCTCGCGAACGGGTTGGGGGGATAGGTGGGCACCGGGCCGTTGTCGATCGACCCGTAACCGGCCTGGAAATCCTTGACGTAGGCCGGCTGGTTCACCAGCGACTGCATCGCCTGGCGGAAGTAAAGCTGGTCGAAGATCGGGCCCGCCGTCTGGTTGGTGAAGTTGAAGGGGATGTAGTCGAACCCGTACCCACGCCAGGGCGAGAAGCTGTAGCCCTGCTGCTTCTCCAACGAATGCAGCTGGCCGAGATCCTGGACCGGGATGTACCCGATCGTGAGCGACCCCGAGCGCAGCGCGTCGAACTCGCTCGACTCGCTGGTGAAGGGGAGCTCCTCAAAGGCCGAGATCGTGGGCTTGGGTGATCCGGAGTACGCTCGGTTCGGGACCAGCTTGACGTAGCCGCTGGTCGTGAACTGGCTCATCCGGAAGGGGCCATCCACCACCTGCCACAGCGGGTTGGTGGCGTAGGTGGTCAGCTGCTGGGACTGACTGTTCAGATACTGGGCGACCCCCAAAGCCCCAGAGGTGGCCGTCCCGGGGTCACGCGGGACGTACTCGACCGGCGAGGTGCCGGGAAGCGGTTCCCGGGCCGCGGCGGAGGCGTCGTAGTTGCCCACGGATCCTGAGGTGGAGAGCTTGTCCCAAACCGTCTTGGGCATCGGGTACACCTGGCTCAACTCGTTGTACAGGTACCAGGTCGGGTTGTACGAGTGGTTCAGCGTCATCGTCAGGGTGTAGGTCCCGGTCTGCTGGTAGCTCACGATGTTCTCCGGGAACCCGCCGGGAACGAATCCGCCCCAGCCCGGTCCGGCCGCTCCATTGGCGCCGGTGACGGTGGGGGCATTGGGGTCGGTCGCAGCGCTCACCAGGTTCATCCAGAAGATGACGTCGGCGGCCGTGATCGGTGCGCCGTTGGACCACTCCCAGTGCTTCAAGGTGATCGAGACCACGGTGTTGTTGTCGGAGAACACCGGCGGCTTGGCAACACTGAGCTGCGGATTGAACAGAGGCTTGCCGTGGTCGCCGAACCAGTACAGCGGCAGGTACTGCTGGTTCGCGAACTGGTACAGGTTGGCATTGGACTCGTAGGCTCCGGGGAGCAGCGGGAAGATGTAGTTCGGAGGCGCACCCACCTGCTCCGCGTAGGTGACGACGCCACCCCCCGAGTGATGGGAGGTGGGGGACGTGCTGGAGCAAGCTGCCAGCAGCATGCTCGCAGCCGCGGCCACCGCCAGGGGCCGCCAAGTCGATTTCACGAACTTTCCCTTCATAATTCCACCCTACAATGTTCCAGGCGTATGCAACATGGTTCTGGATGAGGACCAGCTCCATCGATTGTATATGGGGAGACCAGCCTGCGGCATGCAACCCTCCGCCAGCCCTGGTCGCCGGGACCGGGACAGCGGGCACCGGCTGGGCCCTGGCCTGGATGGGCGGAGCAACCAGGATCGGCTCAGCCAACCGCGAGACGGCCGGTGGGACCAGGACCTCGTCCGCTCCGGGTCACTCCCTGAGCCCCATGGGGTCCGGGAGCGCGCCGCCGGCGAGGGGAATGTGGATGCGGTCTGGGTCAGGCGCTCACGCCCCCGTCCACGAGCAGGACCGCCCCGTGCACGTAGTCGGCCTGCGGAGAGGCGAGGAATGACACCATCGCGGCGATGTCGTCTGGCTTCCCGATCCGCTGCGCGGGAACCGAACGGCGCCAACTCTCCAGAGCCTCCGGGCGGGAGGTGATCCAGTCCGCCATCGGGGTGTCGATAAGCCCCGGGCACACGCAGTTGATCCTGATCCCGTCGCGCCCGTGGTCGAGCGCCAGAGAACGGGTCAGCATCACCAGCCCGGCCTTGGAGGCGCAGTAGGCGGCGCGGTCGTGGCCGCCTCGCAGTCCCGCGGTCGAGGCCACGTTGACGACGCATCCGCTGCCGGCGGCGATCATTGCGGGAAGGAATTGCCGGCAGATGAGGAACGGACCCTTGAGGTTGACGTCGATCGTCTCGTCCCACGCCTCCTCGCTCAGCTCGGGCACGTGGTGGGTGAAGAACACCCCAGCGGCGTTCACCACCAACCAGGGGATCCCCATGGTCTGGGCCACCGCCTGACCCAGACGGGACACCGACTCGGCGTTGGACACGTCACAGTGGAAGGCGGTGGCCCCGGCAAGTCCTGTGAGAGCCGCCCTGGCCGAGTCGAGATCCAGATCCACTCCCGCAACCCGGAAGCCGTCAGCGGCGAGCCGCCCGGCGACGGCGGCGCCGATCCCTCCGCCGGCTCCCGTGACCACGGCCACTCGGCCCGCGCCGGGCAGGGACGGCGCTGCGGGATCGCTCATGACTTCTGCCCCACAGCTGGGTGCGTACCGCGGCCAGGCCGCCACCGCCCCTGTTCAATCACCAAGAGGCACCACTCGGCGCGGCAGCGTGGCATAGGAGGACTCACCCTCCTCCCAGGCGACATAGCTGTTGCCCGGCTGGGTCGAGAGGCCCACGTGGCGGCCCCTGGCGTCGAGCGCGACCAGGTTCATGATCGGCTCACCACCCGGCACGTCCAGCCCCCGCAGCTCCCGGATCGCCTTGTCGGCCGCCTCCTCGAGCCCGAGCCCGAAGGCCAGCCCGCTCACCACGGTGTGGGCGGTCGCCCCCCGGATCGCCAGTTCTCCCCAACCGGTGCAGGCGGCGGCGCCGTAGCGGTCGTCGCAGTAGTTCCCCGCGCCTATCACCGGGGAGTCCCCCAGCCGGCCGGGGTACTTCCAGGCCCAGCCGCTGGTGCTGACGGCCGACGCGATATGGCCGGAGCGGTCGATGGCGAGGAAGTTGACCGTCCCGGCCACGTGCTCGGGATCCGCGAACAGGCTGGAGATCCGGTCCAGGAGCCGCCGCCGGGAGTCGCCGGGCGCGAGATGTCCCTCCATCCCGTCGCGCCAGACCTGGCGGGTCTCCTCGGTGAGGAGGTCCTCCGGCTCCATGCCCAGCTCCGCAGCCAGCCTCTCGGCCCCCTCTCCCACCACCATCACGTGCGGCAGCCGATCCAGCACTGCCCGGGCGATCGAGATCGGATGACGGTAGCCGCGGACCGCGCCGACCGTGCCGGCGCGGCGGGTGGCGCCGTCCATCAAGGATGCGTCCAACTCCACGACCCCCAAGAGGTTCGGGTACCCGTCGAAGCCGACCGAATGGTCGTCGGGGTTGTCCTCGACCTCCCGGGCGGCCGCCTCGACCGCGTCGAGGGCGGTGCCCCCAGAGCTCAGGATCTCCCATCCGGCTTCCATCCCGACCGATCCGTTCGCGCTAGCAATCAAGAGCATCTGGTGTTTCTCCAATCACCTGCCGTTGGTCCGACCTCGCCCGCAGCCGCATCTACCCGAGACGATAGAACTGCGGGAAGAACTGGTTGCCAATCCCCTGCGGCACCAGGCCGTGGAGATTGCGCTTGTACAGGGTCAGCTGCACCAGTCCCGCGGGCTGCTCGACCATTGGCAGATTCTCACTGATGAAGTTCTCGTACTGAAACAGGTCACGGAGCTCGGTTGCGTAGTTGGGCGCCGTGTGGGTGGCGGCGATCAGCCGGTCTGCGGTGGCATTCGAATAGTCCCCGGGATTGGTTCCGGCGCCGGTCGCGTACAGCTGGCCGCCGGTGGGAAGGTAGTCGGGAGAGTATGAATAGCCTCCCGCTGCGGTGAACACCCCCATCGACCACGTGTTGCAGGGAGTCTGCGGACTGCAACCATTGAACAGGATGCTGGCGAGCGACGCCACGCTGACCTGCTTCAGCGTGAGGTCGATCCCGGCCACCTTCTGGGTCACGGACTGCAGAGCCTCCATCTCATTGGTGAGCGCGGTCACGCCCGAGTCGTAATAGAGAGTGAGGCTGGCGGATTGGCCCTTGGCGATGCCGGCCCCGCAGTCGGCCGGGCCGGAGCCGGCGCGCACGCAGGCACTGGTGCCACCCGGCACGACGTCCCAACCATGCGCTCGCAGCAGGGCCACGGCGCGAGCGGGATCATAGGGGTACAGCGGCTTGCCAGCCTCCAGCGGAGAGAGGAACGGATCTCCCGATGGATACAGCGGCACGGGTCCGTTGTCGACGAAGCCATAGCCGCCTAGAAAGTCTCGGATCCACTGCCGCTGGTTGACCAGGGACTGAAAGGCTTGGCGGAAGTAGAGCTGGCGCACCATGGGGCCGGTCCGCTGATTGGTGAAGTTGTAGGGAAAGAATCCGGTGCCGTAGTTGTACCAGGGGCTGAATTTGTAGCCGTCCTTGGCTTCCAGGGCGGCTCTCTGAGCGAGGTCCTGAGTGGGCAGGTAGCCAACCGTCAGCGCCCCGTTCTCGAGGGAATTGAACTCGGCAGAATCCGAGGTGTATGGCAGCTCCTCGAGCGCCGCTATCGTCGCCTTGGGATACCCCGAGTAGTTCCTGTTGGGAACGAACTTGACGAACCCGGAGGTGGTGAACTGGGTGAGGGCGAAGGGCCCGTCCACCACCTTCCACAGTTGGTTGGTGGCATAGGACGCGAGGTCCTGTGACTGCAGGTTCAGAAACTGGGCCACCCCGAGGGCACCGCTGGTGGCCGTGCCCGGGTCAGCGGGCACGTACCACCCCGGCGAAGTCCCCGGGAGCGCGACGCGGGGTTGCGCCGAGGCGTCGTAGTTGCCAACCGTCCCTTGGGCTGACAATTTGTCCCATACCGACTGCGGCATGGGAGTGATCTGGCTGAGTTCGTTGTACAAGAACCAGGTGGGGTTGTACGAGCCATTCAGGTTCAGCAGCAGCGAGTACGTCCCGGTCTGCCGATAGCTGACAACGTTCTGGGGAAACTGACCTGGGACCTCATTGCCCCATCCCGGTCCCGGCGCCGAGGTGCTCCCGACCGAGGGCGCCTTGGGGTCGGTGGCCGCGCTCAGCAAGTTGAGCCAGAAGATCACGTCGCGAGCTGTGAGTGGGGCCCCGTTGGACCACGCCCAGTGCTTCAAGGTGATGGACACGACGCGGTTCCCATCCGAGAACACAGGCGGTTTGGCGATGCTGAGCGCCTCGTCGAAGCCGGGCTTGCCGTAGACATCGAACTGATACAGCGGCGGATACATGAAGTTGTCGAAGCCGAACAGATTGGTGTTGCCGAAATAGCTGCCCGACATCAACGGGAAGATGTAGTTGGGTGGAGCCCCTGGGGATTCGGCGATGGTGACCACGCCACCGTTTGCCGATGGCCTCGGGGTGGTGCCGCCAGCACAGGCGGTGACTCCGATCATGGCCACAACCGCCAGGGCAATTGGCCGCCAGGTAGCTGCTGTCCGCGGAAGTCGCATCGCCCCTCTTCTTGTCGTTCCGCACCTGGCGAGCCACCGAAGGCCAAGGGGCCGCGGTCAACTTGCCGTTTGTCCAGGCATTCTACTGGTGCAATGGTTGTCAGTCAAATCCACTCGGCAGATCGCAGTACTTATGGAGTGCGCTACCGATATTTAACCTTCCGTTTGCCCGGACCAGATGGCGGGGGACGCCCGGCGTCAATCCCCACCCTCCGCCCGACGGCCGGGGTCGGAACGGGGCGGCGTCGACGGGGTGGGCCGTCGCGAACTCAGGATGCCGGCGACGGGGCACCGGCCAGTCGGCGGCCGCTGTCCGACCCAGAGCCGCCCCAAGACGAGAGCCTAAGTTCGCGAAGCACCCTCATCGCGACGCCCGCAGACCGCACGCCAACCTTGAACCGATTGGGGGTGGCCGGCCCGAGGGCACCGCCAAGCCTGTCCGCAACCGTGGCGGTCGCCTGGCGACACCCGGTTGTCACTGGGCCTGCGGGGCGAAGCCGTGAGAGCCGACGGCCCGGGCCGAGGACCGCCCTGGCAGCCGGGGTGAACACAAGGTCCCACCCCGGCTGCCGCCGTGGTCGAATCAGCTGGAGAAGTAGTACTCCTGCGGGTAGATGATGTCGTAGACGTCCTGGGGAACCAGGCCCTTGAGGTTGCTCTTGTACATGGTCAGCTGCAGGGGCACCTCGGGCAGCCAGACGGCCGGCAGCTGCCGCGCCAGGAAGTTCTGATAGCGGATCAAGGCGGCGGTCTCCGCACTCGCCGACGGCGCGGTGTGGGTCGCCCTGATGTTGGCGTCGTTGGTGGGGTTCGAGTAGTCGCCGCCGTTGCTCCCGCCGCCGGTCGCGAACAGCTCCCCTCCGGTGGGGAGATAGTCCGGCGAATAGGTCCAGCCTCCCAGCCAGTTCGCCATCTCCCAGTCCTTGCAGGGGGTGGCGATGGTGCAGTTGTTGAAGGCAGTCCCGATCACCTGGGAGAAGGGGGCGGTGGTCAGGGTGAGGTGGATGCCGGCCTTGGATTGCACCGTCGACTGCAGGGCCGCCATCTCGTTGGCGGCCTCCACACTGCCGGTTGCGTACAGGAGGGTGAAGTTCAGCTTCTCATTGGCGCTGATCCCGGCTCCGCACTCGCCTGTCGAAGTCCCGGGCTTGGAGCAGTAGCTGACCCCTCCCGGAACCACGGTCCAGCCGTTGTCCCTGAGCAGCGACACCGCCTTGCTGGGGCTGTATGGATACACCTGTCCGTTGGCCTCCAGGGAGCTCTCGTCGGGATTGTGGGGTGGGTAGATCGGCACCGGACCGTTCTCGACCTGGCCGATGCCGCCGTCGAATTCCTTGATGTACTCGGGCTGGTTGACCAGCGACTGGAACGCCTGCCGGAAGTACAGCTGCTTGAAGATGGGGCCGACTGTGGGATTGGTGTAGTTGTACGGAAAGTACACGAACCCGAACCCGTACCAGGGGCTGAAGGAGTAACCCTGTTGCTTTTCCAGGCTGGCCTTCTGGCTGAGATCCTGGGTCGGGATGTAGCCGATCGTGAGCGCCCCGCTGCGCAGCGCGTTGAACTCGGCGGTGTCGCTGGTGTACGGCTCCAGCTCGAAGGCGCTGATGCGAGGCTTGGGGCTGCCCGAGTAGGACCGGTTGGGGATGAACTTGGCAAAGCCGGTGGTGGTGAACTGGCTCAGCTTGAAGGGCCCGTCAACCACCTTCCAGAGCGGGTTGGTGGCAAAGGTGCTGGGATCCTCCGATTGGCTGTTGAGGAACTGGGCGACCCCCAGCGCCCCGCTGGTGGCGGTCCCCGGGTCGGCCGGGACGTACCACGAGGGCGAGGTGTTGGGAAGCGTCACCCGGGCCTGGGCAGCCTGGTCGTAGTTGCCCACGGTGCCGGCGGCCGAGAGCTTGTCCCAGGCCTGCTGCGGAAGCGGGAACACCTGGCTCAGCTCGTTGTAGAGATACCAGGTGGGGTTGTAGGAGGCGTTCAGCCGCAGCGACAGGCTGTAGGTGCCGGTCTGGGTGTAGCTCACCACGTTCTGGGGAAACGCCCCCGGAACCGCCGCTCCCCATCCGGGCCCCGGAGCGCTGCTGCTGCCCACCGAGGGCGCCTTGGGATCGGTGACCGCGCTCAGCAGATTGAGCCACATGATGACATCGCGGGCGGTCACAGGGGTGCCGTCCGACCACTGCCAGTGCTTCATGGTGATGCTCACCACCTGGTTGTTGTCGCTGAACTTGGGCGGGTTGGCGATGCTGAGCCCGGGATTGAAGACCGGCTTGCCCGCGTCGCCGAACCAGTAGAGCGGCAGGTACATGAAGTTGGAGAACTGGTAGAGGTTGGCATTGGCGAAATAGGGCCCGCTCATCATCGGGAAGATGTAATTCGGCGGCGTCGCCGGCAATTCGGCGAAGGTGACGGTGCCTCCACTGGTCGGCTTGGGGGTGGCGGAGGTCCCGCCACAGGCGGCCACCAAGAGGGTCACGGCCAGCGCCACGGCCGCGGTCCGCAGCAGGGTAAGGGTGCCCGGTCTGATCATGCGCGCCCACCTCCTGGGCCAGTTAAATGTGCTGCGCTGCGGGCGCACTGACGCCCTGCCGCGGCAGCGATTGGTGCACAACCATACCAGCCCCGGGTGGCTCTGCGCCGCCCGGCTCTCCCAGCGGCTCCGCCCCCGGAGGGACCGCCTTCACCGGTGTGCAGGGAACCCCAGCGCCTCCCCGGCTGCTCGCGGCATGCCGGAGCGAGCGCCACCCTGGCGGCGTTCGGCGACGCTGGATCGGCAGGGCGGGATCGGGCCATCGGGGCGGGTGCGGTCACGCGTCACCGCGCAGCGGGGGATGGGACCGGTCAACCGCCGAAGTAGTAGTCCTGCGGGTAGATGATGTCGAACACGTCCTGCGGGACCAGGCCCTTCAGGTTGCTCTTGTACATGGTGAACTGCAGCGGGGTGTCGGGAAGAAACAGCACCGGAAGGTTGCGGGCCAGGTAGTCCTGGTACTTGAACAGCGCCTTGGTCTCGGCCGAGGCGGAGCTGGCCACGTGGGTCTCGTGGATGTTGGCGTCGTTGGTGGGGCTGGAGTAGTCGCCGGCGTTGCTGGATGAGCCGGTCGCGAACAGCTCGCCGCCGGTCGGCAGGTAGTCCGGGGAATAGGTCCAGGCGATCCCCGCCACCATGGTCCAGCCCCGGCAGGGATGGGCGCAGCTGCAGCTGTTGAACATGGTGCTGATCACCTGGTTGAACGGCTCCTGGGAGATGCTCACGTCGATCACCGCATACAGCTTCCAGGTCGACTGCAGCGCCTCCATCTCGTTGGTGGTGGTGACACTGCCGCTGGTGACCAGCAGGGGAAGGCTCGCCGCCTGGTGCAGGCTGATGCCGGCTCCGCACTCACCGGGGCCGGTGCCCGGGTGGGCGCAGTAGCTGGTCCCGCCAGGTTCAACGCTCCAGCCGTGGTCCCTGAGCAGGGTGACGGCTCGCGTTGGCGAGTACGGATAGATCAGGCTCCTGGCCTCGAGGGGGCTCTCATCCGCATTCCCCGGCGGATAGGCGGGCACGGGCCCGTTCTCGAGGTTGCCGTACCCGGCGTCGAAGTCCTTGATGTCCTGCGGCTGGTTGATCAGCGACTGCAGCGCCTGGCGGAGGTACAGCTGGCGCAGCAGCGGCCCGCTGGTGGGATTGGTGAAGTTGAGCGGGAGGTAAACGAAGCCGAACCCGTACCAGGGGGCGAAGGAGTAGCCCTGGCTGCGCTCCAGCGCCGCCTTCTGGGGTAGGTCCTGGACCGGCACGTAGCCGATGGTGAGGCTGCCGGTGCGCAGGGCGTCAAACTCGGCGGTGTCACTGGTGAAGGGCTCCTCGACGAAGGCGGATATGGTGGGCTTGGGAGTGCCGGAGTAGCCCTTGTTGGGCACCATCTTCACGTAGCCGGACGAGGTGTACTGGCTGAGCCGGAAGGGACCGTCGACCACCTGCCACAGCGGATTGGTGTCGTAGCTCGCGGAGTTCTCAGACTGGCTGTTGAGGAACTGCGCCACCCCGAGCGCGCCGCTGGTGGCGGTGCCGGGATCGGCCGGGATGTATGAGTTCGCCGGAAGTCCCGCGGAAACCGGCGCCGGCACCCGAGCCTCCGCGGAGGCGTCGTAGTTTCCGACCGCCCCCGCAGCCGACAGCTTGTCCCAGGCAAAGCGCGGCAGGGGGAACACCTGGCTCAGCTCGTTGTAGAGGAATCAGGTGGGGTTGTAGGACGCGTTGAGCTTCATGGTGAGGATGTGAGTGCCCGTGGCCGCATACGAAAACACGTTCTCAGGCAAGCCCCCGGCCACCGCCGCTCCCCAGCCGGGACCGGGCAGGCTCGTGCTCCCGAGCACCGGGGCCTTGGGGTCGGTGGCAGCGCTGAGCAGGTTCATCCACATGACCACGTCGCGGGCGGTGATGGGATGCCGGGTCGACCACCGCCAGTGCTTGAGGGAGATGTCCACCACGGTGTTGCCGTCGGTGAAGATGGGGACATTGGCGATGCTGAGCTGACGGTTCAGCACCGGCTGGCCGTGGTCCCCGAACCAGTAGAGCGGCAGGAAGAACTCATTGGAGAACTGGTAGAGGTTCTGGTTGCCAAAGAAGGCGCCAGGCATCATCGGAAATATGTAGGTGGGCGTGTCGGCGGGCAGCTCCGCGAAGGTGACCGTCCCGCCGCGCACGGTGTGAGCCGGAGCGGTGTTGCCGCAAGCCACGACCAGCAGCGCCACCCCCAGGATTACGGGGGCGAGCCGCCCCGCCGGGCGCAGGCGCGGCCTCCAGCCGAAGGGGACGCCCCGCGTACGCAACATGGGCGGACGCTACCAGAACCTGCCAGAAGCCCACCGTCCCCCAAAAGGATGAGATCCTGCCCGGGGACAGCCTCAGGAGGCCCCCAACACCGCTCGGGCCAGCCGCTCCGGGGAGTCGGTCGTGACGGCATCGGGGAAGTGGCAACAGACCTCGGACACCCCGAGGTCGAGATAGGCCTGGAGCTGCTGTGCGCAGGCGGCCGGCGTCCCCACCAGTCGCCGCGCCCGATAGGCGCGGGCATCCTCGCCGTGGCGGTTGTAATGGTCGGCCATCCGATCGGCCGCCGCCTCGGTGTCCGCCACCAGGCAGTCCAGCACCACGCCCACCCGGATCGAGCTCAGGGGCCGCCCCAGGGCCCGGCAATGCTCGGCCAGCACGTCCAGCTTGCGCGCGACCCGCTGCGGCGGTCCGAAGAGGCTGCAGCCGTTGGCGTGGCGGGCCACCTGCCAGAGGGTGAGCCGCTCACCTCCGCCGGCGATCCAGATCGGGGGCGAGGGCCGCTGGACCGGCTTGGGGTACACCCGCGCGTCTTCGACCACTGTGTAGCGGCCCTCGAAGTGGGTCGACTCGTGCTCCCAGCACGCGCGGAAGAGCTCGACCGCCTCCCCGCAGGCAAGGATCCGCTCCCGAAGCGACCGCAGAGGCAGCCCGAAGGAGAGCACCTCGTCGGGGTCGGATCCCGCACCCAGGGCGACCTCGAGCCGGCCCTCGCTCAGCACGTCCAGGCAGGCCAGCTGATGGGCCAGCTGGGTGGGCTGGTGCAGGGGGAGCGCCAGGCACATCGCCCCCAACCTCACCTTGGTGGTCGCCCAGGCCAGGGTCGCCAGGCTGATCAGGGGGTCCAGCACCGGCGACCGGTCGGCCGCAAAAACACCCTGCAGATGGTCGTACACCCAGACCGCCCCGTAACCACTGCGCTCGGCCCTGAGCGCCACCTCGACCATGGTCTCGAACAGCGGCGCCGCAGGAGCGGCTAGGGGGAGATCGCTCCGCCACCCCTGGGGAACGAAGCACCCCAGCCTGAGTTCGGTCACCGCGCCGCTACCAGCTCCCTCGCCGGGCGGGGGCGGACCCTGCGGGCGGGGCCCCACAGCCCCTCCAGGTCGTAGTAGGCCCGCTCCCCCGGTAAGAAGACGTGGGCGATCACGGAGTCGAAGTCGAGACAGATCCAGGAGGCCTCTTCGAGGCCGGCCCGGGCCAGCGGATGGACCCCGGCTTTGCCCGCATCCTCCACCATCGCCTCCGCCACCGCCCTCACCTGCCGGTCGGTGTCACCCTCGCAGATGACGAAGTAGTCCGCCATGGTGGTCTTGCCCCGGAGATCGACCCGGACCACATTGCGAGCCTTCCTGGAGAGCGCCGCGTCCGCAACCAGGCGGCTCAGCTGAAGGGGCGTCATGCGGGGGCGATTATCCCACGCTCACCGGAGACCAAATCCGGCGCGGCGCCATACAGACCGACGCGGCGGATCTCCCGCCAGACCGGGGGCGCCAGCTGGGCGGAGCAGTCGGCCCCCTGGGCCAGGCGGTCCCGGATGTCGGATGCCTCCAACTCCGGGGCCATGACCCCGATCGCCAGCGCATCGGGGAGCAGATACCCGGCCTTTCTCAGCTCGGCGATCACCGAGGTGGCGCGTTCAGCGGTCCCGGAACGGTCGAAGACGACCAGCCGCGCCAGCTGGGCGATCACCTCCGCGCGCTCCCAATCCGGCAGGGTGGCCGCGGCGTCACTGCCCAACGCGAGCAGGAGGCGCACCCCTTGGACCTCCCGATGGAGCTCCTCCAGGGTGTCGGCGGTGTAGGACGGACCCCCGCGGCGCACCTCCACGTCGCTCACCGTCACCAGCGGGTCGCCGAGCGCGGCCACCGCGAGGCGCACCAGATGCAGCCTCTCCTCCGGCGAGGCGACCGGCGGCTCGCGGTGAGGGGGCTGCCCATTGGGGATGGCCACCACGGGCAGCGACAGCCGCTCGCGCAGCCCTGAGATGACCGCCATGTGGCCGAGGTGGGGAGGGTCGAAGGTGCCACCGAAGATGACCAGCTCTCGCGTCACGGCGCGGGGAGCTCCGCCGCCGCCACCTCCGGGAAATAGGTGAAGGAGACCCTGCCGATCTGGACCTCGGTCCCCGGGGATACCCCCCGCTCCGCGAGCGCGTCCTCGACTCCCATTCTCAGCAGCTGGCGCTGCAACCTGAGGACCGACGCCTCGTCGTCCATATCGGTCATCTCCACCAGATGTACGAGCGCTTCGCCGGTGACCTCGACGCGGCCCTCCTCGACAGCCACCTGGAAGCTGCGATCCCTGGCCACCGGGCCCTGGTAGAGGCGAAACGTGCCGCCATGCTCCGGGCCTGCCGACGCCGCGGACATCAGGACCGCGCACGCCTCCAGCAAGCGGTCGGTGCCAGCCCCGGTGCTGGCCGAGATCCGGACGAGGGGAGCGTCCGCCGCGAGCTCCGCCCGCAGTGCCTCCGCGGTGAGGGAAGCCTCATCCTCCGGCATCAGATCGATCTTGTTCAGCACCACCACGGTCGGCTTGGCAGCCAGGTCGGCGCTGTGTTGGCAGAGCTCGCCATGCACCTGACGATAGGCGGCGGCCACCCGGTCCCTGCCGAGGGTCCCGTCCACCAGATGCACCAGCACCCGAGTCCTGGAGAGGTGGCGCAGGAATCCCACGCCGAGCCCAGCTCCCCGGTGCGCCCCCTCGATCAACCCGGGCACGTCGGCCGCGGTGAGACTTTGCCCGGATGCCAGATCGACCACCCCGAGGTTGGGTGAAAGGGTGGTGAAGGGATAGTCTGCGATCTTGGGGTGGGCACCGGTGAGCCGGGCGAGCAAGGTCGACTTGCCGGCGTTGGGCAACCCCACCAGCCCTAGGTCGGCGATGAGGCGCAACTCCAGACGCACCCGCCGGGTCTCGCCCGGCTCGCCCAGCTCCCGGCGGCGGGGCGCCTGGTAGGTGGGAGTCGCGAAGTGGGTGTTGCCCCGTCCTCCCCTCCCCCCGCGGGCGGCCACCACCTCCGCCCCGGCCCGTTCCAGATCCGCCAGCAGCTGTCCGGTTTCGGCATCGAACACCATGGTCCCCGGCGGCACCGGAAGAACCACCGGGGCGCCGTCGGACCCGTGGCGCTTGGACCCCTCACCGCCCCCACCCGGCTTGGCCCGAAAAGTGCGCTCCAGCTGGAAGCGCTGCAGCGAGCTGATCCCCTGCTCGGCCCTGACCAAGATGTCCCCACCGCGGCCCCCGTCACCGCCATCTGGCCCACCTTTGGGGACGAACTTCTCTCGCCGCAGGCTGTTGGAGCCGGCGCCTCCGCGACCCGCGCTCAGCGACAGCACCACCTCGTCTAGGAACATGATGCGAACCGGGCCAGGGCCCGAATTACTTCAGTCGGCCGAGGCGCCCGCCGGGGTGATCGTGACCCGGGTCCGGCTGGTGCGATATGGCTGGTAGACCACCTGACCGCTGCTGAGGGCGAACAGGGTGTGGTCCTTGCCGACTCCGACCCCGGGCCCGGCCAGGATCCGGGTTCCGCGTTGGCGCACCAGCACGGCTCCGGCCGACACCGCCTCGCCCCCATACACCTTGACCCCCAGACGCTGGGAGTTGCTGTCCCGACCGTTGCGGCTGCTGCCGCCGCCCTTCTTATGCGCCATCGCCAGGCTCCTCCACCTCAGACTCCTTGTCCACCGCCTTGGCAGCCCGCTTGGCGGGGGGCCTGGAGGCACGGGGTCGCTTCGGAGTCACAGCCGCGGCAACCTCGACATCCTCGGTGCCGCCGTGAGCCTCCTCGGCATCCTTGGCCTTGGCGGCACGCCGGGGCACGGCTCCCACCGCGTCGATCCGAAGCTCGGTGAGCTCGGCCCGGAACCCCCGCTGCCGCCGGTAGCGCTTCTTCGGCTTGTATTTGAAGACGAGCACCTTCTCGCCGCGGAGGTGGCCCAGCGCGGTGGCGGTGACGGTTACCCCGTCCACCGTCGGCGTGCCCACCGCGGTCGGCTCCCGGTCGCCGGCCTCGGCCACGACCATCCGCACATCCTGCAGCTGGACCTCGTCCCCCGGCTCCACCTCCAGCCGATCGACGACTACCCGCGTGCCGGGTATGGCCCGATATTGGCGGCCGCCAATCTGGACTATGGCGTACATTCAGAACTCCTGGGAATGGGCGGAGCCGAGGGCCCCGTGGTGGGCGTCAGAGCTTACATCCTGCAACCGCCCGAAGTCGGAGTTTACCAGACTGATGCCGGTCCCAGATCGCTGGAGTGCGCGGCCGGGGTCCTAGGGGCCGGTGACGGTCACGGCAGCCAGAGGGCCGTAGTTCAATTGCAGATCATTCTGGGAGGCTGAGCCATTGCTGGCGATCAGGCCGGCCGTGGCCGAGTAGACACCGCGGCCGACGTCGGGCAGGACCTCGACCTGGAAGGTCAGGGTCAACAGGCCCGGGCCCGCTCCGGACTGGCCGGGGATGTCGAAGCCCGACCACGTGGGGATCACCGTCCCGACGACAGGATAGGTCGCCCCCGAGGTGCTCGCGTTGCCTGACGTCGACTGGGTGGTGACGTAGTCGAAGTCGGATGGCAGCGTGATCGCGAGGGTGGTGCCGGAGGCGGAGCCGCTGCCGGTGTTGGTGATGACGGCCTCGTAGGTGACCGTCGACCCGGCCGCCACCGCCTGCGGGTTCACATGCAGGCTCAGGCTCAGGGAGGGCGCCGGAGTTATCTCCATGGTGAGCAGCCGCCCGCTCAGATAGTTCTGGTAGCCGCTGGCGAAGACCTCGGGATAAAGATGGACCGAGCCCGCCCCGCCGGTCGCCTCCAGGTTGGCGGTGATAACCACCTGGCTGGCCTGGCCGGTGACGCCAGGCCCGATCGTCCAGCTTCCCCAGGTCAGGGTGGCGTCACGGGAGGCGGGGACGATGTCGGCGGAGCGGACGGCGTCGCCATTCTCGACCACCGAGGCGGTGCTGGTGTACACGAATCCGGCCGGGACCTGCAGGCGGACGGTCACCCCACGGAAGGAGGAGCCCCCAAGGTTGGTGACGGTCACCTGTACCTGCCCCACCGTTCCCTGGGCGATCTGCTCCGATGGCCCGGAGTTGCCGGCCGGCGAGATCACCTCGGAGGTGACCTGGAGCGTGTTGGGGATCGACGAGCCCCCGCAGGAAGTCGTCAGCGCCGCCGCCAACCCGATCACGGGAAGGCAGGCTGCCACCCCCATGTGTCGCCCGAGCTTCAGCGCGTCCCTCCAGCGCGGTTGGAGCTGGCCAGAGGCCGCCTGGTGGTGGCGGACTTGCCCAATGGCACCGGGTGGTCGGGTGCGGTTGGCAGCGGATCGGGGTAGCCGACGTCACTGAGCAGCTGCATCGCCATCTGGCAGTCCAGCCCGATCACGGTGTCGGTCCGGCCCCCGATCGCATCCACCAGAGCGCCGCCGAGCCCCTGGACGGCGTAGGCGCCGGCCTTGTCCAGAGGCTCGCCCCCGGCCACGTACTGCTCCAGCTCCTCATCGTCGAACACCCGCATGCGCACGGCCGACCGCGAGACGGCGGTGCTCTCCTTCATCGTGGCGGGGCAGAGAGCACAAACCCCGGTCAGCACCACGTGACGCTGTCCCCGCAGCGCCCGCAGCATCTCCTTCGCCCTGGCCTCTGTCAGCGGCTTGCCCATGAGGCCGCTGGGGCCCATCACCACGGTGTCGGCCGCCAAAACGTAGGCCGCACTCCGCCCGTCGAGCTGAGATATCACGGCGTGAGCCTTGGCCCGTGCCACCAGCTGGACCGCCAGATCGGCGCACATCCCGGGCACCATCGTCTCTTCGATATCGGGGGGGACTACCGTGAAGCGCAATCCCAGCCGCACCAGAAGCTCGCGCCGACGCTTGGAGCCGGAGGCCAGGACTAACTCCGCCACGTCCTTGATATGCCTCCTGGTTCCGGTGAGTGGCCGTGGCCCTCGCCCGGCCGGTCCCCGTGTGAATCCTTCACGGGAGTCTAAGTCTATCAGCGGAGCCGGGAAGACCCGGTTTGGCGGGCCGCCCGAGTTCGAAGCGACGGGCAACGCCCCAGAGCGCACCAAACGCCAGGCACGCGGCCAGCCAGACCCCAAGGCCCAGCCAAACCGGCGTCCTGGCCACCTGGGGGAAGATCAGGAAGGCGGCGACGGCGAACCGGGTGGCCGCGGCGCAGGCCACCGCCAGCCGGCTCCCGGCGGGGTCCCCGGAGGCCCATGGGAAAGCCAGCAGGCAGGCGACTCCCACCCCCACCCGGCCCGCCTCGGCACCCGTCCCGGTCGCCGCGAGCAGGCTGGCCCAGTCGGGAGCCGCCACCACCTCCGCCAGGACCAGAATGGCCAGCACGGTGAGGACCGGCAGCAGCGTGTGGGGCGAGCTCGTGCGCTTGCCGTTTGCCAGCCAGAGCTCCATCCCCAACAGCCCGAGCGCGGTCAGCCCGAGCCCTCCGACACCGACCTGGCTCAGCCCACCCGCCGTCAGCGCCAACGCCGGGTTGCCCGGCCACGGCAACGGGACCACCGCCAGTGACGCCAGGGCCAGCGGGACGATGGCCTTGTCCACCTGAGTCCGGCGGCGCCATCCGGCGGCCGCCATCGAGCTGCCCTTGGAGAGCAGCCAGGCGCCGCATAGCAGGGTCAGTCCACCGGGGTAGATCAGCAGGCTCGCACAGACGGCGAGGCCGATCAGGATGTGGCTCAAGGCCGGAAGCCCAAGAGCAGCTGGGTGGCGGCCACCGGGACCACCCCGAGCGCCAGGACGACCAGCCCCACGGCCAGACCGAGCAGCTCCGGGCCCCAGGCAACCGGCGCCCGGTCCGGCCTCAGGCTGGAACGCATGCCGGCCGCGGCGGCGCCCAACTGGAGCCCTCCCACCAGCAGCACCACGGCTGCCAGCACCGGGCTGACCGAGACCGCCGCCAGAACGACCAGCAGCCTCCCCGAGAATCCCCCGAACGGCGGTAGACCCGAGAGCCCCACCCAGGCGACCAGCCGCGACCTCTGCCCCCGTGGTTCGCTGAGGACGGCGCCCGCCAGCCAGTGGAGCGCAACCAGGATGAAGGCGGCGGTCAGCCCCTCCACCGTGCCCAGGGCAACCGCCAGGCAGACCAGCCCCGCATCGCAGGCCAGCGCCCTGGGGTATCGTCCCCGCTCCGGGCCCAGCAGCGCCCACCCGCCCCAGAAGAGTGCGGTTGCCAGACCCAGGGCGATCAGCAGCTCGCGCAGCGGAGTGGCGACCAGAGCCGGGCTGAGCGCGACCGCCCGGGCCTCCAGCAGGGCCCCGGCCGGCAGGAGGAGCACCCGCCAGTAGAGCATCTCGCGCGAATCCAGGCGGACGGCGGCAGAGACCCAGCTGGAGAAGGGCATCACCCCCATCAGGCCCACCAGCCCGAGCGCCAGCAGGATCGCGACCAGGGCCGGCGGGGAGGAACCGGTGCGGACGCCGGGGAGGAGGGCGGCCGCGGCCAGCCAGGCGCTGAAGACCATTACCCCCTGGCGAGCCACCGACCGCACCACCAGCTGCGGCCCCACGACCCGCTGCCAGCGCAGCCACAAAGCAGCGCTGAGCCCCCCGGCCAAGAAGGCCACCACCACCGGCGAGTCGGTTGCGACCAGCACGGCCGCTGCCGCCGCCAGGGCCAGGAACAGGGCCTGACCGGCGGCGGTGGGGGCGTCACTGCCCGCCACCAGCGCGATCAGGGCCATCGCGGCAACGGCCCCCAGCAAAACCCCGCCGGCGACTCGGCTGACCCGCAGCACCCCCAGCCCACCGACCCATCCGGGAGCCGAGGCGACAGGGGAGCGGAGCAGGTGCGCGGCCAGTGCCGCTCCCAGGAGCAGGAACGCCAGGGAGAGCGCGGTCGCGATCCAGCGGGAGTGCCCGCCCCGTGACCGGTGAGCCTGGGCGGCGGACTCGCCGCCGGGCCACTTGGGAGCCCCCATCAAGACCCGGTCTCCCACGGCGAGGACCGCGCCAGGACCACCAGGGGCACGGCCGGCACGGCGGTGAGCAGGGCGGCCCACCCCAGGGTGTTATGAGCCGAGCTCAGGAGCAGGAAGGAGCTGGTCCCGATCGCCGCGCTGAACGCCCCCAGCGCCAGGTCGGCCGGCCCCCTGCCGGTGACGGCCCGGATGACTCCAGCCTCCCACGCGAACAGACAGGCGAACGCAGGACCCTGGGTCGAGACGGTGCCGGCCGTGAGATGACCGGAGAGCAGGCGGGCCGCCATCAGGCTGCCCACGCCGGCCAACAGCCGCAGGCTTCTGACGTCGAACACCCGCTCTCGGCCCACGATCGGAGCCTGGCCAAGCAGCCATCCGGCACTGGCCAGGCGCGGCAGGTGACCTCCCCAGAGGATGAGCACGAAGGCCAGTGCGCCGAGGCCGCTCACGGTCAGGAAGGCGGCGACGCCGCTGGTCAGGGATGCCAGGCCACCCATCCCCAGGCCGAGCGCGAGTGCACTGAGAGCGGTGCCGGTGGGGCCGACGCTGACCAGCATCACCGCCACCGCCAGAAACCCCGCCGTGGCCAGCAGCGCCGCCTCGATCATCGCTGGGCCATCAACCAGGCGATCGCCGCCGCGGTCGTGAGCCAGAGCCACACCGGCCGCTCCGCGAGCTCGCGCTCGGCTAGCGCCAGCCCGGTTTCCGCCACCTGACGGGCGCGGCTCAGCGCCGACTGCACCCCCTGGAAGTCGAGCCGCCGAGCCCATCCGGGTGGGGCGACCCCGCCGACCAGTGCGGGTTCGGCGCTCGCACCGGCTATCACCGGAAGGCCGGCGGCGTAGCGGAACGCCAGGACGGCCAGCAACAGGAGTCCCGCCAGCACCGCCAGATAGCCTTGGGGAAAGAGGATCCCCGGGAGCTGGAGCAACAGGGGGTCCGGTGCGGTCACCGGGACCGGCACGTTGGCGCCGGAGAACGCCAGGGCAGCGCCGAGCCCCGTCAGCACCCAGCCGCCGGCGATCGCCCCGACCACCAAGAACCCGCCCGGAACGATGAGAAACCACAGGCGCCAGGAGGGGGGCGCCTGTGGGCGGCGAAGGCAGGCGGGGATGATCAGGCAGAGCAGGAACAGGCAGGCCGCATAACCCAAGGTTGGCATCAAGCCGGTGCCGCCACCGGATCGGAGACCCAGAGCCAGACCCAGCAGAGCAGCGGCAAAGCCCAGAGACAGGGGCGAGCCGGCCGCCATGACGCCGACCCAGAGGGCGGTGCCGACCGGGTGGGCGGATTCGGGACGCACCACTGTTGCAGGGCCGATGGCCCGGGGCAGGAAGCCGGCCAGCGCCTCCAGGAAGAGGGCGGCGGCGACGGCGAGCTCGACACCCGCCGGGGAGTCCAGGCCGAACCCCAGCAGCATCAGGCTGGCCGCGGCCGGCAGCAGTGCCGCGGACGCGGCGGCGGAGCGGTGCTCGCGCCAGACCAGGGCCGAGACCGCCAGCGCCAGCCCCAGTCCGAGGGCATCCAGGATGGTGCCGAAGGAGGGGGCCGGCCAAGTCCCCCCACTGAGCTGGAGGTCGCGCAGCAGCACCACCAGCGCGGTGGGCACCGCCGCCACCACCAGCCAGTCGGCCACATCCAGCCCACGCTCTCCAGGGTGCTGGCCGGGCGCCCCCAGCAGCAGTGTCACCGAGCCCAGCCGCACCAGCGCCGGCAGGAGCAGGAGAGCCGCGAGGACGTAGTTGACGGAGCTGGTCGGGACGTCGCTGAACTGGACGGTGCCCGCGCTGTGGTAGAGAGCCACCGCCGCTCCCAGCCACACCAGAGCGACCGACTGGTCGGCCACACCCGCCCAGAGGATGCGATGGCTGGCACGTCGGGGCGAGCGAGCATAGCTGATCCCGATGCCGCCGGCCGCTGAGAGCTGCAGCCCCACGAACAGGCTGACCAGGTCCCCGGCCAGGGCGGCCATCACCGAGCCCAGGGCCGCCACGCCCAGCGCCGCGTACACCAGCGGGCGCCGGTCGGCGGCGGCAAAGCTGACCACCAACGCGGCCAGGAGCGCGACCGCGGCGATGCCAAGGCCCCCGATACCGAACTGAAGGGTCACCGGCAGCTCGGGGTCGATCCGCCACAGGGTCACAGCCACGGTCCCCGCGGGCTGCACCTGCACGACCATCGCGGCCACCACCGCCAGCGCCAGCAACAGCCCGATCCGGACAGACCAGCCCGCCACCACTCCGGGGTTGGGAAACAGGGTCCTGGAGCTGGCCGCCGCCATGAAGGTGGCCGCCGCGAGCACCAGCAGCAGGGTGAGGGGCAGATCAGTCAGGGACAGCAAGGCGCCGTCCCCGACTCAGATTCCGAGCGAGCTGCGCAAGGCCGCCTCGCGGCGGGAAGCCTCTGCCAGCCGATCCCGTTCTCGCTGCACCACGGCCTCCGGAGCGTTGGTGGCGAAGGGTCCGCTGAGGTGCGCCTCCAGCCGCGCCCTGAGCTGCCCCAGCTGGTCCAGCTCGCGCTCCATCCGCGTGCGGATCTGGGGGCTGGCAGAGGCGGCGCTGGAAGCGAGCCGGACCGTGGTCCCGCCCACCACCAGCGGAGCCACCCCATCCATCTCGTCGACCCGGGAGTCGACCCACTCCACCGGCACCAGCAAGGGCAGGCATTGCCGGATGAGCTCCGCCAGCACCGGGTCCGCTGTGGAGGTGAGGCTGATCGGCACCCGCGGTGCCTGCCGGCCGAACCCGGCCCCTAGATCCTGCAGCCAGCTGCGCAGACCGCCGGTGAGTTGCTGGAACTCCGCCAGCACCGCCTCTGCCTGGGGATCCAGCCAGGCGGGAGATGCCACCGGCCACTGGGCCATGTCCAAAGTGGGGGGCATCTCCTCGAACTGCTCGGCCAGCGCGTCCGTGATGAACGGCATGATGGGATGCAGCAGCTCAAGCATCGTGACCAAGGCCATGCGGGTCGTCCAGAGCGCGCTCCGGTCGTGGCTCTGGAGCCGCGGCTTGGCCAGCTCCAGGTACCAGTCGGCGAGCTCCCTCCACGCGAAGGCGTAAATCGCCTCGATGGCGGTGCCCAGTTCGAACTCCGTCATCGCCGTCGTGACGACCTCGACCAGGTGGGCTAGTCGCGAGAGGATCCAGCGGTCGACGATGGTGACCTCTGAGGCCTCGGGTTGAGAGCCCCAGGGAATTCGGCCCTCCCCACTCGGGAAGTGGATCAGGTGGAGCAGACGGACCATGTTCCAGAGCTTGTTGGCGAACTTGGCGAAGCCATCCAGCCGCGACTCGTCGAACTTGGAGTCCTGGGTTCCCATGGCCACCGTGGCGCCCCACCCCCGGAGCGCATCGGCGCCGTAGCGGTCCACCATCTCGAGCGGATCGACCACGTTCCCCTTGGACTTCGACTGGCGGGCCCCGTCCGCGCCCAGGATGATCGCGTGGAGGATGACGTCGCGGAAGGGGATCTCACCCGTGAAGCGCAGGCCCATCATCACCATGCGCGCGACCCAGAAAAAAATGATATCGAAACCGGTGACCAGGACGCTGGTGGGATAGAATTCCTGCAATTCCGGGGTCCTTGCGGGCCAGCCCAGGGTGGTGAAGGGCCAGAGGGCGGAACTGAACCAGGTGTCGAGCACATCGGGGTCGGCGGTGAGAACCCGGCTCCCGCACTCGGGGCAGGACTCCGGCTCCTCGATCCAGGCGAAGGTGTGTCCCCGGTCGCAGGTGGAGACCGGGATCCGATGCCCGAGCCAGATCTGGCGGCTGATGCACCAATCCCTGAGGCCGCGCATCCACTCCAGGTATTGGCGGCGGAAGTGGGGCGGGTGCAGCGTCAGCTGATCCTCCTCCACCACCGCGATCGCGGGGCCCGCGAGCTCGGCGACCCGCACCCACCACTGCGGGGTGATGAGGGGCTCGATCACCGCGCCGCAGCGGTCGCAGTGACCTACCTGGTGGACCAGCGGTTGCTCCCGCTCCAGTGCCCCGCTGCGCCTCAGCAGGTCAGCCGCCACCTGGCGGGCGTCCTCCACGGCGAGCCCGTCGAGGGCGGGCAGCTCGGGCACCATCATGATGCCGTCCAGGGAGATGACGGTGAGAGTGGGGAGGTGGTGCCGCAACCCGACCTCAAAGTCCTCGGGGCTATGGCCGGGGGTGATCTTGAGCGCCCCGGTGCCCAAGTCGGGGTCCACCGCCTCATCCTCGATCACCGGAACGGCCCGGCCCGTCAGGGGCTCGATCACCGACTGCCCCACCAGCCCCGCGTAACGGGGGTCGCCCGGCGCCACCGCCACCGCCACATCGGCCACGATCGTCTCCGGGCGGGTGGTGGCGATCACCAGCCCGCCGCCCCCGTCGGGGCTGCGGTAGCGCACGAAGTAGAAGGTGTCGTGGTGCTCGCGGTACTCCACCTCCTCGTCGGAGATGGCGCTGTGGCAGCGCGGGCACCAGTTGACGATGCGGGGGCCACGATAGATCAGGCCCTGGTCGAAGAGCTCCTTGAAGGCGGTGCGGATGACGCGGACGTAGGCGTCATCGAGGGTGAAGCGCTCCCGGCTCCAATCACAGCTGGCCCCCATCCGACGCAGCTGTTCGACGATCCGTCCCTGATAGGTGCGATACCAGGCGTCCACGCGCTCGTTGAACGCCTGCCTCCCCAGCTGCTCCTTGGTGGTCCCCTCCTGGGCGAGCTGGCGCTCGATCACATTCTGAGTGGCAATCGCGGCATGGTCGGTCCCCGGCACCCAGCAGACCTCATAACCCAGCATCCGGTGGAACCGGCTCAGCGAGTCCTGGATGACCGCGTTGAGCGCATGCCCCATGTGAAGCGCCCCGGTGATGTTGGGCGGAGGCAGAGCTATGGAGAACGAGGGGCGCGGACTGTCGACGTCGGCCTCACCCAGGTGCAGCTCTTCCCAGCGACCCCGCCAGATAGCCTCGGTCGCAGCCGGATCGAATGACCCCTTCACCAGCACGCCATCTTGTCAGCCCGAGGTGACCGGGACGGCCCCCAGCTCACCCGCCACCTGCCGCGCAGCTGCCACCAGGTGCCGGAGCGCTGGGTCGACCTCGCGCCAATGCCTGGTCTTGAGGCCACAGTCGGGGTTGGCCCACAGGCGCTCCGCGGGGATGACCGCGGCCGCCGCCCGCAACCGTTCCGCGATCTCGTCGGTGGTGGGGACCACCGGCGAGTGGATGTCATAGAGCCCGGGACCGACCTCACTGGGGTATCCGATCGCAGCGAAGGCGGAGAGCAGTTCCATGCCGGAGCGGGCCGCCTCGATGTAAAGCGCGTCCGCCCCCAGCTCGGCGATGGACTCGATGATGTCGCCGAACTCCGAATAGCACATATGGGTGTGGATCAGGGTCCGCTCGCCGGCGCCCGCCGCGGTGAGCCGGAAGCTGTCGATCGCCCAGCGCCAGTAGGCGGGCTGGTCCGCCCGCCTGAGCGGCATCGCCTCCCGAAGGGCGGGCTCGTCGATCTGAATGATGCGGATCCCGGCGCGCTCTAGGTCACTGACCTCGTCGCGCAGCGCCAGGGCGATCTGCAGGCTGGTCTGACCGCGGGGCACGTCCTCGCGCGGGAAGGACCACTGCAGGATCGTCACCGGACCGGTGAGCATCCCCTTGACCGGCTTGGCCGTGAGGCTCTGAGCGAAGGTCGACCACCCCACTGTCATCGGGCGGTCGCGGGAGACGTCTCCGAATATGACGGGTGGCTTGGCGCAGCGCGAACCGTAGGATTGCACCCAGCCGCCCTGGGAGGTGGCGATCCCGCGCAACTGCTCGGCGAAGTACTCCACCATGTCATTGCGCTCCGGTTCGCCATGGACCAGAACGTCCAGCCCGACCTCCTCCTGAAAGGAGATCACGCGCCGGACCTCGTCGCGAATCAGACCGACGTACTCCTCCTCCCCGATCTCCGCACGGCGCAGCTTGGCCCTGGCCTGGCGCAGCTCGGCCCGCTGCGGGAAGGACCCGATGCTGGTGGTCGGCAGCAGCGGCAGCCCCAGCTCGGAACGGGCCCGCCGACGGCGCTCGGTGGGGTCTCCGGGACGGCTCAGATCCGCGGGGGTGACCCCGGCCAGGCGCTGCTGGACCGCGGAGTCGTGCCGCAGCGTCGAGGAGGTGCGGGACCTGGCCACCTCTCGCAGTCGGCTGAGCTCCCGGGCCGCCACGGCCCCGTTTCCATCGGCCAGCGCGGCGACCTCCCGCAGCTTCTCGTTGGCAAAGGCGAGCCAGGTGAGCAGCTCCGGCTCCAGCCGGTCCTCGCCGCGGAGGCTCACCGGCACGTGCATGAGCGAGCAGGACGGCGCGACCATGACCCGCTCGCTCCCCAGCTTGGACACCGCCAGCTCGATCATGCGCAGGGCGGGATCCGGATCGAGGGTCCAAACGTTGCGTCCGTCCACCACCCCCAGCGACAGCGAGATCGCGTCGGGTGCCAGCGCCAACGCGGGCTCGAGGTCGGCTGACCCCCTCACCAGGTCCAGATGGAGGGCATCGATGGGAAGCATCAGCGCCGCCTGCAGGTTCGCACCCAGGCCGGCGAAGTAGGAGGCGACCAGCATCCTGAGGTCGGGGACGTGGCTGCGCAGGTACGAATACGCATCCTCGACCGCCTCCAGCACCTCCACCGGCGCGTCCTGGGCCAGGCATGGCTCATCCAGTTGCACCCAGTGCGCCCCCGCCGCCCGCAGCCGGCCGAGCAAGTCCGCGTAGACCGGGAGCAGCTGGTCGAGAAGCAACAGGGTCGACAGGCCGGGCGTGGTCCCCTTGGCCAGCCTCAGGTAGCTGACCGGCCCCAGCAGGACCGGTCTGGTCTCCATACCCAAAGCGAGGGCCTCCTGGAACTCCTCCACCGGCTTGAGGGAAGCCAGAGAGAACTCCTGGCGCGGCCCCAGCTCAGGCACCAGATAGTGATAGTTGGTGTCGAACCACTTGGTCATCTCCAGCGCCGCGAGCTCACGGCCGCCGACGCTGGCTCCCCGGGCCATCGCGAACATGAGGTCCAGGGGATCACCGCCGCGCAGCGCCTCGAAGCGCTCGGGAACCACCCCCAGGGTCAGCGAGAGATCCAGCACGTGGTCGTAGAGCGAGAAGTCGTTGCTGGGGATGTGGTCGATGCCGGCGGAGCGCTGCTCCTGCCAACGGTCCGCCCGCAGGGCCCGGGCACGCTCGACCAGCTCCTCGCGGCCAAGCTTGCCGGACCAGTACCCCTCCAGCATCCACTTGAGCTCCCGGCTTCGGCCGATGCGCGGGTAGCCGAGGTTGGCGGAGACGATTTGAGTCGAAGGTGTGGAAGACATGGTCAAGTGATGATCCTGAAAGCGACCTGTGGGCGCCCCGACGAGGGCTCCACGAATCGTGCTGGCTGAGCCTTCCAGTCTACCGACCGACGCGGTCGGCGAGGAATCACCGGGTCGAGATCAGGCGCTGACAGCCTGCGGCTCGTCCTCGGGGAAGAGCTCCGGCTCGGTCGACTCCAGGATCGACTTCTCGGTGATCACACAGCGCTTGATCTCCGGATGCGAGGGCACCTCGAACATGCTGCTCAGCAGCACCGACTCCAGAATGCTCTTGAGGCCGCGCGCTCCGGTGCCCAGAGCCAACGCCTGGCTGGCGATGGCGCGCAGGGCCGCCTCCTCGAACACCAGCTCGACGTCGTCGAGGGCGAAGAACTTCTGGTACTGCTTGACGAAGGCGTTCTTGGGCTCGGTGAGGATCCGGGTGATGTCGTCCTCATCCAAGCTCTGCAGCGCCACCACGATGGGCAGCCGCCCCACGAATTCCGGAATCAGTCCGTAGCGGAGCAGATCCTGGGCCTGGAGCTGCTGCAGGATCTGGGTGCTCTCCTTGGTCCGCTTGCCGCCCGGGTCACTGCTGAAGCCGATGGTGCGGTGGCCGACCCGCTGCTCGATCAACCGCTCCAAACCCTCGAACGCGCCCCCACAGATGAACAGGATGTTGCCGGTGTTGATCTGGATGAAGTCCTGGTGAGGGTGCTTGCGTCCGCCCTGCGGGGGCACGTTGGCGATGGTGCCCTCCAGGATCTTCAGCAGCGCCTGCTGCACCCCTTCCCCGGAGACGTCCCGGGTGATCGAGGGGTTGTCGGACTTGCGGGTGATCTTGTCGATCTCGTCGATGTAGATGATCCCCCGCTCCGCCCTGGCGATATCGAAGTCGGCTGCCTGGATGAGCCGGAGCAGGATGTTCTCGACGTCCTCGCCCACGTAGCCCGCCTCGGTGAGCGAGGTAGCGTCGGCGATCGAGAAGGGGACGTCCAGGATCTTGGCCAGGGTCTGCGCCAGCAGGGTCTTGCCGCAGCCGGTCGGACCCACCAGCAATACGTTGGACTTCTGCAACTCGACGTCGCTGGTCTCGCGGGCGTTGTTGATGCGCTTGTAGTGGTTGTAGACCGCCACCGCGAGCACCTTCTTGGCCTGGTCCTGACCGACCACGTACTGATTCAGCGAATCCCAGATGGCCTGCGGGCTGGGCACCGCGTTGGTGCGCGGACGGCGCGCCGCCGGGCCCTTGTTCTCCTCCTCCAGCACCTCTTGGCAGAGCTCGATGCACTGGTCGCAGATGTATACCCCGGGCCCGGCGATGAGCTTGCGGACCTGCTCCTGGCCCTTGTTGCAGAAGGAGCACCGGGTGTGGCGGCGGCGGTCCGTCGAGTCGGTCACGCGGCGTCTCCCCCACCCTGCGGATGAATGCGGCGCGCGGCTTCCCCGACGCAACGGCTGCAGATGGAGACCTGGCGGCCCTCCCGGCTCGACTCCACGGCGACCGCCAGCGCCAGCCGGCCGCAGAAATCACACCGCGACCCCACCCGGCGGACCAGCCGCATCACCCCGCGGCGGTCGCGACCGCCCCGGGCCGGGCGCCGCCCGAGGTCCTTCAGGTCTCCCATCTCCGGTGCTCCTCAGTGTCCCGCCGGGGCCGCCTCGGCCGCCTTCTCCGGCAGCGCCTGCGGCTTGCCGTTGGCACTCTCGCCCGCCGGGTGCTCCTTGGTCAGGATGTGATCGATCAGCCCGTACTCCAGCGCCTCCTCCGGCGACATGTAGAAGTCCCGGTCGGAGTCGCGGGTGATCTGCTCCACCGGCTTGCCGGTGTGATGCGCCAGGATCTGGTCGATGGTGCGGCGGAGCCGCAGGATCTCCTGGGCCTGGATCTGAATGTCCGACGCCTGCCCCTGGAAGCCGCCACTCGGCTGGTGCATCATGATCCTGGTGTTGGGCAGGCTGAAACGCTGCCCGGCCTCGCCGCCCGCCAGCAGGATGCATCCGAAGGAGGCGGCAAGCCCCATGCAGAAGGTGCTGACCTTGGGCTTGACGTACTGCATGGTGTCGTAGATGGCCAGCCCCGCCGAGACCGACCCGCCGGGGCTGTTGATGTACAGGCTGATGTCGCGCTCGGGGTCCTCGCTCTCCAGGTAGAGCAGCTGGGCCATGACCAGGTTGGCGATCTGGTCGTCGATGGCGGTACCGATGAAGATGATCCGGTCCTTCAACAGCCGGGAGTAGATGTCAAAGGCTCGCTCGCCCCTGGTGGTGGTCTCAACGACCATCGGAATGAGGGCCATGGTCTCCTCCTGGAATCAGCCCGAACTCATCAAGAGGTCACGGTGACCTCCGAGGCGAGTATACCCGCGGCCGCGAAATCAACTCCCCGTGGACGCTTGGTCGGTGCTGTCGCCGCGGGCCAGCGCGGCCACCAGCTCCCGCGCCTTGCCGATTTCGAGTTCGCGGCGGAACGCCTCCCGCAAACGCTGCCGGTCCGCCTTGGAGGATCCCTTCGGGATCAGCCCCGCCAGAGCGGCGTCCACCTCCTCGTCCGACACCGAGATCTGCTCGCGCCGGACCACCTCACTCAGGGCCAGGTCCAGGCGCACGGCCTGCACGGCGGGCTGGCGACGCTCCCCCCGCAGCTGCTCGAGGCTGGAGCCCTGGGCCGCCAGGAGGGCCTCCAGGGTCAGCCCCCCCTCCTCCAGCCTGCGGCTGAAGTCGCGGAGCTGGTGGTCGATCTCGGCCTGGATCATGCTCTCGGGGACATCCACCTTGGTGATCCCCAGAAGTTCCTCCAGTGCCGCCGCGACCTGGGCCTGCTCGGCTTCCCGGACGTTCCCCGCGGCTATCTGCTCTCTGATGTACTCCCGCAGCTCGGCCAGAGTCTCCCCCCGGCCGACGATCGCGGCCAGATTGTCGTCCAGGGCCGGCAGCTCCTTGGCCTGCACCCGGGTCACCTTGGCGGTGATGGTCACCAGCTCGCCGCGCAACTCCTCCCGGGAATAATCCTCGGGCATCGTCAGGGTGATCTCCACCGGGTCTCCACCGGCCACCGCGCCCACCAGCTGCTCCGCCATCCCCGGAATCAGGCCGCCTCGCTCCAAATCCAGCGTCTGGACCTGATCGGGGGCGCCCACCGGCTCGCCGTTGTGGAGCATGGTCAGCTCGGCGGTGACAACGTCGCCGGCCTCGACGGCGCGGTCCACGTCGACCAGCTGGGCATACCGCTGGCGGAGTTCGGCGATCGTGGTGTCGATGTCCTCATCCGCCACCGGCTTCACCTCCACCGGAACGCGGAGCTGGTGATAGTCGCCCAGCGTGACCGGTGGACGCACACCCACCGTCACCACGAACCGGAAGGGCTCCCCGCGCTCCAGCTGGGCCTCCGCGACCTGAGGTTGTGAGACCGGCTCGAGATCGGCTTGACGGATCGCCTCGGCGTAGAGCTCGGGCAACAGCAGGTCGACCGCCTCCTGCTGGATGGCCTCCCACCCGACCGCCCGCTCCAGGACCGCGGCGGGTGCGTGGCCGGGCCGGAAGCCCGGGAGCCTCACCTGACCCGCCAGCCTGCCCACAGCCCGGGATATCCCCTTCTCCACCCGCTCCACCGGAGCGACCACTGTCAACTTGGCCTGGGAATCGGGGAATCGCTCCACCTCGACGTCAAGGGCTGGAGCATCGGCGGGACGTGGGGTCATGGTCCTTCTCAACCTCTCATATGTGGTGCGCGGACCGAGGGTCGAACTCGGACGGGTTGCCCCACGGGGTTCTAAGCCCCGCGCGTCTGCCAGTTCCGCCATCCGCGCCGACCGCTGGCGGCAGGGCCGCAGCGCGCGCCCGAGTATATCCAATTGGGCGGCGGAGATCCGGAACCTCGAGCCCGCTCCGGCGCGTCGGCCAAGCCGCCGGGGTCAACGCTGAAACTCCCACGGCGAGGAGGCGTTGGTGGAAGTGGGGAGCGGTGCCGGCCGACCGCGGGCGCCCGCCTTGACCCAGCTGGCGCAGATGACTCAAGGAGGACTCCGCACTGCCTGCGAAGCTCGACCGATCCCTGTTTGGCCCGATGGAGCCGTCCCCGGTCGACCGCGCCCTGGTCGGCGCCGCCCCCAACTCCTCAGCCGCCACCGCTCTCCACCGTGGTGGGGGAGCGAAGCGGCGCTCCAGGCCCGAGGGCGCGTCCCGCCCCGACCCCACCAGTCCCATTTCAGGCAGTCTGGCTCAGGACCGGGGCTCCCGGCTGCGGGAGCTGACCTGGCTCGCGGCCACGGACCTGTTCCTCGCGACCGCCTTCCTGTTGCGAGCCGACGGCCCTGGCCGGGGCTCGTTCGTGACGACGGTCGCTCCGGTCGGCAACTCGCTGGCGTCGGCGCTGCAGGGGATCGCCAGTCCCGACGCTCCACGGGTGGGGCAGGCAGACGACTGGCCCCGGGTGCTCGCCGTGATCGTCTACACGGTGGCGGCGGTGTTGGTGGCGCGCTGCTTCATGCTCACCTTGGGCAGGACCCAGAAGTCCAGGCCATGAGTTGCAGCCTCGCCAATGACGCCGGCACCGGGGGGGACCGATAGATGCTCTTCGACCTGATGCTGGCCGCGGCGATCACGTCCGTGGTGGCGACCGTGGTCGCCATCTTCCCGGGCGCGGTGCGCGCGACCGCGCTCTTCGGCGCACCCCTGTCCCTGGTGGTGCTGGCCGCCTCCGCCTGGCTCACGAGCTGGATCACCGGCCAGTCCCAGCTGGCAATCGGGGTCGCGATCGTGCTTCTGGCCGCGACCGTGGCGACCCGCGCCCTGCTTCGCGGATGGAGTTGGCTGGCGCGGCTCCTCTTCACGTCGGCGATGGCGGCCTTCCTGCTGTACCTCGCCTACTCCATCGCCGTCACGGTCTTCCAGGCGGTGATCCCGCACCTTTTGGTGGTGGTGCTGCTGGGGTCGGTGCTGATCGTGGTCGCGGAGATCGCCGCCATGGGCCTGGCCCTCTCCTATCTCTTCGAGATCCTGGACGTCCTGGGACGGAGAAGAGTGCCCGTCTCCCCCGCGCCGGCGCCCGAGGGCTACCTGCCTCGAGTGGCCGTGCAGGTGCCGATGTACAACGAGCCCGTCGAGCTGGTGCGCGAGACCCTGGTCGCGCTCTCCCGGCTCGACTACCCCAACTTCCTGGTCCAGGCGGTGGACAACAACACCAAGGACCCCTCGGTCTGGATGCCGATTCAACAGCTGTGCCAGGAGCTCGGCGAACGTTTCACCTTCCTCCACCTGGACCCTTGGCCCGGCTTCAAGGCCGGCGCCCTCAACGAGGCCACCCGCCAGCTGCCCGCGGACGTCGAGGTGATCGCGATCGTGGACGCCGACTATGTGGTCCAGCCCGGGTTCCTGCGGGCGACGGTGGGCCACTTCGCCGATCCCAAGGTCGGTTTCGTGCAAACCCCCCAGCACTACCGCGACTGGGAGGACGACACCTACCTGCGCGGACTCTTCCACAGTTACCGGTACTTCTTCGACATCACCATGCCCGCCCGCGCCCACCGCGACGCCATCATCTTCTGCGGCACCATGGGGCTTATCCGGCGCTCGGTGCTGGATGAGATCGGGGGCTGGAACCCCGATTGCATCACCGAGGACGCCGAGGCCAGCCTGCGCATTCTGGGCCGCGGATATCGCGGGGTCTATCTGCAGCAGACATGGGGCGAGGGACTCATGCCCCTCACCTTCGACGGGCTCAAGAAACAACGCTTCCGCTGGGCCCTGGGGGGCATCCAGATCCTCCGCCAGCACTGGCGCGAACTGGTGCCGCTGGCGCCACACCGACTGCGCCTGACCAGGGCGCAGCGGGCGCACTACCTGGTGGGAGCCATCCAGTGGTTCGGGGACGCCATGCTGGCGACCTTCACCCTGCTGCTGCTGGGCACGGCGGTCGCCACGGCCGCCCATGACCGTCTCCCGGTGGCTCAGATCACCGGAGCGGTCCTGGTCATCCCACTTCTGTTCCTCGTCTTCGGCCTGCTCCGGGCGGTGTGGGCGCTCCGTGCCAGCGGTCGCCTCACCTGGAGGGACGCGGGGGCGGCCCTGCGCGTTTGGTTCGCGCTCAGCTGGACCGTGACCTTGGCAGACATCCGCGGGCTGCTGGTCTCGCGCGCCAGCTTCCTGCGCACCCCCAAGCGGCGGGAAGGCATCAGCAGCTGGGCCCAGGCGCTGCGATCCTCGCGGTTCGAGACCACCCTGGCGGTCGCGGCCGTGCTCGCCGCTGCGGCGATGGAGGTGCGGGCCTTCAGCTTCACCACGTCGGTGCTGGCGGTGCTGCTGCTCTTTCAGGCATCGGTGTACCTCTGCGCCCCCTGGGCCAGTCTGGCGGCGGAGGGGATTCACCTGACCCCGATGCGGCGGATATACCTCAACTCCTCCCGGTCCACTGGGAACGGGTATCAGAGCCGCTCCTCGATCGCGGCGATCCCCCTGGGCCTGGCGGTCGCGGCCTTCGCCAGCCTGATCATCGCCTTCGCCGCGGCCAGTCCGCCGGGACCCCAGCCGTTTGGCGGTGGAAGCGGCGCGGGAAGCCTACCCGCGGTCCTGAACCCGCCGCCGGCGGTCGGGGTCGTGAGCAAGCCCACCCCCACCGCCGTGCCCAGCCCGTCGGCGAGCCCCTCGGCCAACCCTTCCCCGAGCCCGTCCGCCAGTCCGTCGGTGACTCCTTCGCCCAGCGCTTCCGCATCTCCCAGTACCTCGGCATCGCCGAGCCCGTCGCCATCGACGTCTCCAAGCCCGTCCCCCTCGCCCTCGGCCAAGGCGTCACCGACTGCTTGACGAGCCACTGATTTGGATCTGCGGCCGACTTTCGCCGCACCCATCGCGGCCGGGTGGCTGAAGGAGCGACGTGGGAAGGGGAAGGTCATCGACATCCGCCAGGGTCGGCGATAGGATGGGGGAATCGGGGGATCGGGCCAGGCCTTCCGATCAGTGCGCCGCGACGGATTCAGGAGGAGGCGTCATTTGGAGAGCGTAGAGGCGATAACCGCGACCAGCCCGGCGGCTCGAGAGCTAGTCGCCAAGATCGAGCAGAAGGCGCTCCAGCTCTCGGCGCTGCTGCGGGAGCTGGACAATCATCCGATCCCCTTCGACCAGTCGCTGCGAGAGGAGCTGATCGCCGCTCTGGACCAGGTCGGGTGCCGGATCGCGGCGACCAGGGCCCTGGAGGCAGGACTCCAGGCCGGCGACAGCTAGGCAACCGGCAGGGGCGTTCCTCTACCAAAGGTTAGAATCGTACTTCCGGCGCCCATAGCTCAGCCCGGATAGAGCACCAGACTACGGATCTGGGTTTGCGGGGGTTCAAATCCCTCTGGGCGCACCATTCCTCTGATGAGATCGACAGCGCTGGCGTGGGCGATGGCAAATCAGAATGACGGCCATCACGCTGACCTTGCACCTGGGACGCCGCCCTGAGGGCCATTCAGCAAGCCGAGGCCGGATCGGGCTGGCGGCCGCGTTCCCGCTTGGGACAGGTCATGACGCGAGATCTTGGCTTGAGGCAATAGTGCTCACCGGTCATAACGCGCTCCTTCTTGGCCCAATTGGGCAGAGGGGACCCGGCGGGCCTGGGTCGCCTCGCGCATGACCGCCCAGGCATCCCCCACGGGACCCATGTGCCCGAGCTTGTCCGGATTGATCACTGAGCGGATCGCCTGAACTCGACCGTCGACGATGTCCAGGGCCAGGGTGCAGAGCACCTTGGCGTCCCGGTCGCGGAATACCGCGCCCGGCTGGTAATTCACGTCACGGAGTTCCAAGGCGACGCCAATCCGGAATAGTGGTGGGACCGTCGCGACGAGCGCCCGCGCCACCTTCCCCGGGCCGATCATGGGCCTCGCCCACTGCGGGAGCTTGCCGCCACTGTCCCAGAGCAACTGGACGTCAGCTGCCAGCAGTTCTCGCAGGCTGTCCACCTCCCCCTCCCGAAGCGCGTCGAAGAACCGCGACGCCAGCTTCTCCCGCTCCCGGGAGTCCACCGTAAACCGAGGTCGCCCAGCATCCATGTGGCGTCGCGCCCGGGCCGCCAGCTGTCGGCATGCCGCCTCCGACCGCCCGACGGCTGCCGCGACTTCGGAGAAGCCAAATCCGAACACCTCCCGCAGTACAAAGACCGCTCGCTCGAGGGGACTGAGCCGCTCCATCAGCAGCAGGGCCGCGACAGAAACCGAGTCGGCCAGCTCAGCCGACCGCTCCGGGTCCTCGTAGGGGTCGGTGAGCAGCGGCTCGGGCAACCAGGGTCCGACGTACTCCTCCCTGCGAACTCGGGCCGAGCGCAGCACGTCGATCGAGATCCGGGCCACCACCGCCGAGAGGAATGCCTTGGTCGACGCCGGCGGGGTGGGAGATGCGTCATACCGTAGCCAGCTCTCCTGCACCGCATCCTCAGCCTCGCTCACGCTGCCGAGGATGCGGTAGGCAATCGCAAACAGCAGCGGGCGCAGCTCTTCAAATTCCTCGACCGAATTCAAGCAAGCCCTTCCTCGAAGCCTTGGCGCCACGAGGGATACAGCAGCTCCCAGCCCAGCTCGCGTTTGGCCTTGGCGTTGGAGAAGCCCCGCCCCTCAGTCATCATCGCCACCACCACCTCCCCGGCCACCAGGCGCGCCAGCCACGTGGGGATTCGCATCGGCGGCCTGGCGCCCGCGGATGCTGCCAGATGCGGAAGCCACTGCGAGGCTGGGGCGGGTTCGTCGTCGACTATGTTGTACACCCCTTTCGCCTGTTGCTCCACCGCCAGCACGGTGGCGCTGGCGGCGTCGTCGAGGTGCACCCACGAGCAGTAACCGGTGCCGCGCCCGACCACGGGATACTGTCGCTTCCGCACCAACTCCACCTGGTCGTCGGTGGCGCCTGGCCCGTACAGCGCGCCGTAACGCACCACTGCTCCCCGAGCTTGGAGGACCATCACCTCGAGGTAACGGACGGCCTCCATAACCCGTTGAGCAGCGGTGCCCACCATCAGGTCCAAAGGATTGTCTTCGGTCTTGACCCATCCCCCCTCACGGATGCCGTTCCAGCCCGCGTAGCTCTGCGCGACCAAGTGCGGCACGCCGGTCGCCTGCGCTGCCGCCAGCAGGTGGTCAGTACCCCTGGTACGGAGCAGGTTGGTGGTGGCGAACCACCGATCCATGTGCTTCAGGTCAGGCTTGCCGCCGATGGCCGTCATCTCGTGCACGATCACGTCCGGCCGTGCCCTTGCCACCACCTCACCTACCGATACCGCATCCAGCCCGTCCATCACAACCGCCTCGCCGCCGAGCTGCTCAATTTGGCTCAACCTGGCCACGCTCCTGGTGGTCGCCGTCACCTGGTGGCCGCGGGCCACCAACTGCCGCACCAGCCGCCGCCCCACGACCCCGGTCCCGCCCGCAACGAACACCCGCATCGGCATGTCTCCCTGACTCCCGAACCTGTTCCTGACACCTCAGACGAGACAGGCCGGTTGCCCGTGACACTGAAGGCAGGTCACGAGGAATGGCATCCCTGACGGCTGGGGGTCCATGGGGCTCCAGTCTCCCGGCGCCCGACGCCGGCTTTGCTGCGTCCGAACTCGGAAGCTGCCGCCATGCATAATTCGGGACTCTGGTCGAGGAAGAGCTGGGTCAAGTACCCACGGGGACGGCTCATCGGGTTCCGGCGTCGCGGTCAGCGTCATGGCACTCCCCCAACGCTGGCCCCACGAGCTCGCCTCGCCGGCCCCACAATGCAGGCATGGCCGCCGCAATGACCTTCCCGAGCCTGCGTCAGACCGTCATCGACTGTGAGAACGCTCGCCAGCTCGCCGAGTTCTATCGTCAACTGTTGAACCTCGAATACCGGACCGGTGACCAGCCGCCGGCTCCCGGCCAGCCGGATCCGAGGGGCCACGATTGGCTGGTGCTGGTGCGGCCCGCCGGGGAGCCGGTCCTGGCCTTCCAGCAGGTCAAGCGCCTGCTGGTCGTCACGTGGCCCGACGGTCCGGTCCCTCAGCAGATGCATCTGGACATCACGGTGGACAACTTGGCCGAGCTCGACGCTCAACATGAGCGGGCGCTGGCTCTGGGAGCTCGCCTGCTGCGAGATCGCTCAAACGACCCTGACGAGCCGCTGCGCGTCTACGCTGACCCAGCGGGCCACCCCTTCTGCATCTTCGTGGCGCCACCTCCCAACAGCCCCGTGGCTGGCCGCTGACATCTGCGCCGCACCAGCGCGTCCGACCCTCCAGCGCTGCAGGAGGCGAGGCCGGTTGCGCCACCCATGGCAGGCGGGCCATGAGCTATGCGGCCCGCGCGGCCGGGTCCCGCGGTAGGACGGTTAGCCTGGCCCAGGCGATTACGGTGAGCCCCCGAGCGTCCCCGAGGTTGCGCCATCGGACACCACGACCGCCACCGATCACCCGTATACTGCCCGCCCAAGGCCGCCCGGGATCAGAGGGCGACCTCTTGCGGAGGTTGC
>DAHVMY010000090.1:0-3436 GCA_027319585.1 Candidatus Dormiibacterota bacterium
TGGGCTGGGTCGCCCCAGCCATGCCCTGACGCGTTCCTGCTCGGTCAGCGTGACCAAAGTCGGGGCCCTTCCCACCAATTGCGCCCATGGGCGCTCTTCTGGCTGGTACTACGACCCCGTCGGACTCCCGCTGCGCTCCGTTCGACTTCACCATCGGCTTATACGAACGGTCTTTGCCTGACGACGGCGGCGCAGACGGGTCTCTCCTGTCCCGGAACCAACCTTGAGCGTGTGCCGCTCCCCATACCCCGGAGGGACCCGGCAGACGTGACCCCTGGAACCGGGTCTGCCGGACGTGGCCTTCGCCGTGAAGTGAGCGGCTCGGCTCCCCCGTTGTAGATCTGTCGAGGCTGCAGGACTCGCACGTCGCTACGGCCCGCGCTCTTGCTCCCTCCTGAGAGGCTCTTGACGCCCCGCTCGGCCCACCGGGTCTCCCCGACGAACTGGGGCCTGCTACCGGGCGCTCCAGTACCTACCCGGACGGGACTCACACCCGCTGGCTGTTTCCAGTTTCCAGGACGCACCACTGCGGGAGCATACTTGGAGGCGGTCGGGCCACGAGACACCTAGTCTTGATGTCTCGACACGATTCTGGTGGCTGGCGATCCTTACATATCTATGGAGATGGGGCAAGTTATGGACGTGGTGAGCCGGTGCTTATCAGGACCGTCGTGTGTGGCAGTTGCCTGAGGCTGATCGTGTATGCCACAGCGAGGTGACGGGTCCGTGCCCATTCGACGGTTAAGGAGGTGGCAACGTTGGCTCCTATGGTTGCTTGTGTGGGCAGGTTTCATTCTGATCGGGGTAGGGACTATACTGTCGGTGCACCGTATGGAGACTGTGTTTGGACGGTAGTCTGCGCATGGCTCTTCGGTCTTGTCCGACGTGGTGTCGCCATCGCGGCGGGCGGCGACCACAGCCTTGCGCTGACCTCAAGCGGCACCGTTTACGCCTGGGGCTACAACCACGACGGGCAGCTGGGGGACGGCTCGACCCGCAACAGCAGCACCCCGGTCGAGGTGACCGGGGTGAGCAATGTCACCTCGATCGCCGGCGGCGAGGACTTCAGCCTGGCGGTGGAGAGTGGCGGCAGCGCCTGGGCCTGGGGCAACAACGGCTACGGGCAG
This sequence comes from Candidatus Dormiibacterota bacterium, assembly GCA_027319585.1. Lineage (GTDB taxonomy): Bacteria > Chloroflexota > Dormibacteria > Aeolococcales > Bog-877 > AG-12. Next base: position 1,128 of record DAHVMY010000090.1, read on the forward strand.
CTGGGGGACGGCTCGACCAAGAACAGCAGCACCCCCGTCGAGGTCAGCGGGATAAGCAACGTGGTGATGCTGGCCGGCGGGGGCTTCCACACGGTGGCGCTCACGACCTCGGGCGCGGTCTACGCTTGGGGGTACAACAAGTACGGACAGCTGGGTGATGGGACCACGACGAACTCCTACACTCCTGTACAGGTGAGCAATCTCAGCGGCGCGGTGACGGTGGCGGCCGGAGTTGACCACAGCATTGCGGCCACCGGCGGAGCGGCGGTCTGGGACTGGGGGAACAACCAGTACGGCCAGCTGGGGAACGGCTCGACCAGCGAATCCGACGTGCCGGTGCAGCCCACCAGCCTGGGGTCGGTGAATACCCAGACCACTGCCACCTACACCTACGACGGCACGGGGCTTCGGGCCACCAAGACAGTGAACGGCACGACCTCCCACTTCGCCTACGACCTGAGCTCGGGAACGCCCCTGATCCTCACCGACGGGACCACCGACTACGTGTACGGCCCCGGGGGTCTGCCGATAGAGCAGGTGACCGGCTCCGGTAGCCCGATCTACCTGGCCCAGGACCAGCTGGGGTCCACCCGGCTGCTGAGCAACTCCTCAGGAGCGGTGGTGGGCACCTACTCCTACGACCCGGCGGGGAACATCACCTCAGAGACCGTGACCGCCACCACCAACCTCCTCTTCGCGGGCCAGTACCTGGACCAGGAGTCCGGCCTCTACTGGATGCAGGCCCGCTACTACGACCCGGCAACTGCGCAGTTCATCTCCGTGGACCCGCTCAGCACTGGGGCAACGTCGCCGTATTCGTACGCGTCGGACAATCCAGTCAACTTCACTGACCCATCGGGCGCCCTGACGCCGACCGCGGCTCAGCAGTGCAGCTACGGGAACACTGCAGGGTGCCAGGCGGCGAGCGCAGTGCCCCAGTACACGCCACTGAACCTTTGTGTGCGGAACCCGTTTGCTGGGAGCTGGAACTCTAACCAGTCAGGCGGCTGCCGGACGACCTTGAGCACCAGTCAGGCGGCGCAACTAATCGGCGCGACCGTAGTCACGGCCGTCGGTACAGTGGGAACCTTTGGGTTGGGCGACTTGTTCATAGGGACGGCCGCGGGCGAAGCGTCCTTGGGAACCTTTGAGGGCAGCTTAAATGCGCTGCACTTGGCCCTGTCTGCCCCATTCGTTTTCGGCGGCCCCGTGCTGTTCACAGCTATCGGAGCCTTTTGGGGCTACTACGCCCTGACCTCAACTGGACACGGCGTTTCGCACGTCGCAGCGTCGTGGGTGGGCGGGTGTGGACAATGAACAACGTCAGGAGCCTGGATCTTCTCATACGGTATTTTGCCTGGGGCGCCTTGATAGGCGGCATCATCTTGCTAACCGCCGTGGTGCTCGCGTTGTTCCACAAGACCTCTGTCGGCTTGTCTGTGGCCATCGGCTCTGCGGGCCTGCTAACAGCGGCTACGAGTCTCAGAGAAGTCCAGCGCGGTCGTCGCATGCGAGCCAAGCGCACTCCGGTCGTGACCAACGTCAAGAGCATGGATCTCTTCATACGGTACTTTTCTTGGGGTGCTTTCATAGGCGGCGTCATCGTATTAGCAGCCGTGGTCTTGGCGCTACTCCACGAGATTTCGGGCGGCTGGTCGCTAGCCATCGGCTTCGCGGGCCTGCTACTAGCGGCCATGAGTATTAGAGAAGTCCAGCGCGGTCGTCGCATGAGAGCCAAACGCATTCAATCCGAAGAGTTATGAGGTTAGGCAACGTTAAAGCTGACTTTCCGCAGGTGGGGCAGGTGGAATCGTGACACATCAAGGCTGGGTGCGACGGTAGAGAGCGGGCGACATGCCGAGTAGTCGGAGGAGTCGGCGCTGGATGGGCGTGAGTTCAGGCTCGAAGCTTTGGACGAGACAGCCACGGGCATCGACCAGTTCGTGGCGCTGGACGGTGGCGAAAATGTCCAGGATGCGCTCGGCAGTGGGCGCGGGGCAGGCACGGTCCTCGGGATAGATGGGGAGCGTGGTCAGGTCCGAGTCCTTCATCCGGAGGCGGATCTCGCGTTCAATGAGGGCCCTGACCAGCAGGCCGACGAAGAAGAGGAAGAGCAAGGGCTCGGTCCGGATCACGCTCTTCAGCCACATGGGGGTGACGAGCAGGCCGGTCTTCAGTTTTTCGTGACGTTGCTCCAAGTACGGCTGGTACTTGTAGCGGTCGAGCAGTTCGGCCAAGGTCAGGTCGCGGCAGTTGGTGATGAAGGGGAACATTCCATCCGACTTGGCCACGTAGGCAACCCGATCCTC
>DAHVMY010000091.1:0-3317 GCA_027319585.1 Candidatus Dormiibacterota bacterium
CGCGAAGCGCTCGGCGATGGCGACGTCACCGGCGCTCTTGCCAGCCGCCGTCTGGTCGCCCACGTGCTCGGTCGCTTCACCGGGCTGGGTGCCGGCTTCTTCGACGACCAGGACCCCGTGGATCATGTTCATGCCGCAGGCGAAGCCATACTCGCCCGGCCGCTGGGGGGGAATCGTGACCGTGGTGGTGGCGAAGGCCGGCAGTTCCTGGTTGATGCCGAAGTCGGGAAAGACCACGCGCGAGGTGCAGTCGCCCGACTCTTGGCGGTCGAACACCAGCCGGAGCGGCACACCTGCCTGGGCCCGGATTCGGTCAGGGCTGTAGCCACCCCGCACGGTCACCCGCACCTCCTGGACACCGCCAGTCAGGGCGGCCTCGGCGGTCGGTCTCGGTCCGAAGAACCAGTAGCCGAGGCCGATGGCGAGCGTCGCGTCGGCGCCGATCACCACGAAGTCCGTCACGTTCATCTCTCCCTCCCCCTCCAGCCCGTCGGGCAGCCGCGCCCCGGCTGCACCACACCCGCTCTTAGTCCCTCGGGCCGATTTCGCCTATCTTCACCACCATCGCTGCCGGGCGTGCCGGGGCGGTCCCCAGCAAGCACACCCTGAGACGGTCGCCTGCCGCTGGGGCCGGGCTGGGCCCCTACCGGGCGCCGTCGGGGATGGCCGCCTGCGTCACAGCCGCATCACCTGCCGAATCGTCCCCGCCACCTCAGCCAGGGCTGTTTGGCCCTCCGAGTCGGAGCCGCGTGCGGCTGAGAGGACGCAGTGCTGGAGGTGGTCGTTCAAGAGACCGACCGCCACCTCCTGCAGCGCCCGTGTCGCCGCCGCGACCTGGGTCACCACGTCGGGGCACCAGGTGTCCGCTTCGATCATCTTCTGCAGGCCACGCACCTGGCCCTCGATCTTGTGCAGCCGGGCAAGGTAGTCCATCTTGCCTGTGGCGTAGCCACGAACCGGGCGTCGCACCCTGGCGCTCGGCACCGGCATCGAGTCGTGTCCACACCCGGGGTGCCCATCGGTCGCGATCGTCATCGCTGGCTCCCAGCGCCGCCTGGGTCGCTGGTGCGCCCGGTGGCCAGCACGTCGCGGAGACGCCGGTACTCCTCCGCGTCAATCTCGCCCCGGGCAAGGCGTTCGTCGAGGAGCTGGCGTGGCCCGCCGCCCTGGCCGGCCCACCTGGTGCTCCCGACCACGAGGGCGTACACCGTCCAGATAAGAAGGGCCCAGAAGGCGATCATGCCGACCACCATCAGGGCAACCTGCCAAAAGGCCCAGCCACCTCCGTACCAGAACATCATGGGTCCACCTCCTTGGGTTGGATCCGGAGCCTTCCCGGACCTCCGGGTCCCATGGTCGGTCCGGATACCCATAGGGGGTTAGGGTGGTTTCGCCTACCCCGGGGGGGTAGATTCCGCGGTGTCGCCAGCCGGCCGTCGTCGCCAGGCTGGGGCTGCAAGGTCTGAGCCCCGGGGGCTCGCCGAGTGGAGGAGTGCAGTGATGGCACAGACACCCAGCCAGGTGGCGCCGGGACCGATGCCGGCATGGCCCAAGGATGCTTTGCGGATCGCCTTCGGGCTGATCTGGGCGATTGACGCCGCCTTCAAGTGGATGCCCGGATTTCAGTCAGGCTACATGAGCATGCTCATGTCGGAGGCCCAGGGACAGCCGAGCTGGCTCCGGCCGTGGTTCGACTTCTGGATCAACCTGCAGCACCCCAGAGCCGACCTCTTCATCTACCTGTCAGCCACGATCGAGACATTGATCGCCGCAGCGCTCCTGCTCGGCTTCGCCCGCAAACTCACCTACATCTTCTCGGCTGCGTTCAGCGTGATGATCTGGGCGACGGCGGAGCGGTTCGGGGGGCCGTATGCCTCGGGTTCGACCGACATCGGCACCGCGATCATCTATGCGGTGGTGTTCATGAGCCTGCTGGCGCTCGTCGCATATGCCGGCCCCGCTCGCTACAGCGCCGACTACTGGCTAGAGCAGCGCATCTCATGGTGGTGGCGGCTGGCCGAGGTGCGCCGGCCCAACCCGCCCCAGCCCGCGGGCACGGGTGATGTCGCCACCGTCGCCCCGCCGGGTCTGAGCGGCACGACAATGGGAAGGCGACTGTGAACCGCATTTTCATCGTCGCTGTGGGTGCCGCTGCCCTGGTTGCCGCGACCGGCGTGGGGCTTGCCCTGGCCGTGAGCGGACCACCGCTGTCAGGGACTATGAGCGGGCTCCCCGGCTACGGCTCGATGATGGGCGGCGCGGCGCCTCCAAGCTGGATGACCGGAGGCACCCTTCCCCGATCGATGATGGGAGGTGGCGCCGACCCGGGCAAGGTGATGGGAGCGGTGCTGGCAACCGCTCCTGGTCTGCGGGTCAGCCCCGAGGCGGCGGCCCACCTGGGCCAGCAGGTCCCAGTCGGCGCCGACGTGAACCGGACCCGGCGCCGCATCACCTTCCACCGCTCGACCGTCCTGCTGGCCGCAGTCGCGAGCGGGCCCGGGACCCCGATGTACTCCTTTGAGATCGCCGGCATGGTCAACCCGACCGTCGTCGTTCCCACGGGTGCGCACGTCAGCATCGAGGTCGTCAACCGGGACGGCGACATGGCTGTGAGGTAGGCCGCTGGCGCGGTGCTCAGCCATGAGTCCGTCTCCAGCGGCCCCCTGCAGAACCGTGCATGCGATGCTCCCGCACACGGCTCGCCCCCGGGCAGTCGGTCAGCCTCATTCCGCTGTGCCACCGGCGTTGGACGCTGACCCCAGCGTTCCGCGGTCGATCTGGCCGGTTCCCCGAAGGGAGCGGGTGGATGGCCCCGAAGGGCAAGCCCGCAGCCATGCCGATCCCGAACGCACACCCGGCTGGAGGCCCTTCGCTCCGGCGAGGTTGTGTTGTCCTCACCCTCAACGCTACGGTATGGCCTCCTCCGACTTCCGCTCGGCGCTCCACCACTTCGCATCGCTGCTTATAGGTGTCGCCGCTACCGGGCACCGCAGGTTGGCCGCCTGCAGCCATATACGCCGGTGCCGAGACGGATCTCTCCTGTTCCTGACCAGGCCTTGAACACGTGCCGCTCCCCATACCCCGGAGGGACCCGGCGGACGTGACCCCTGGAACCGGGTCTGCCGGACGTGGCCTTCGCCGTGACGTGAGCGGCTCGGCTCCCCCGTTGTACATCTGACGAGGCTGCAGGTTTCGCGTAATGCTGCGGCCCGCGCTCTTGCTCCCTCCAATGAGGCTCTTGACGCCCCGCTCGGCCCAGCGGTTCTCACCGCCAAGCTGGGGCCTGCTACCGGGCGCTCCAGGTCCTACCCAGGCGG
>DAHVMY010000092.1:0-3302 GCA_027319585.1 Candidatus Dormiibacterota bacterium
GGCGGTCTCGAGTGCGGTCAGAAGATGGCGCACCATCCCGTCGGCGACGACGTCTTCCGGACGGTCGGCGAAGGGAATCAAAGTGCCGTCGATGTCGAGAAAGAGGGCCGCCTCGCGTGGTTGCGGGGTCGGCGGGGCCGCCCTGGCCGCCCGCGTGGACCTGCCCCGCTGGAACCGCGGGCGTGGCACCGCTCCCCTCGGTGGCCCGGGGCCGGCGTGGGTTCTGCCATGGTGATTCGTCCTCGCCGGCCATCGGCCCCAGAAGGGGGGCGAGCGCTGGTGATGGTGGCGTTGGCGGCGGCCCGCAGCCTGGGTGCACTGGTGCTGGAGGGAGCGCCCGAGGCCCCGGCCGCCAGCGGCGGAGCCCCGTTGCCTCGTGCACAGGCACTGTGGAACCGTTCCGGGCGGCGGCGTCCGACGGGGTGGCCAGGCGCAGTCGCCGGGGCTCGATGCCGGTGGGCCTGGAACAGCTTTAGGCGCCGCGGACCGGCTGAGAGCAGCCCGCCGCGGCTGGCGCCGGAGTCTCCTTCTCAGCGGCCCGTCCCCGCTCCGGGCCGCCACCACCTGCTCAGCGGGCGCTGCGGTCTTCAGCGCAAATGGCGGGAGATGAGCGCTGGCTCCAGGGATGCTGTGGGTATGATTCCCCACCGAGATCAGAAGTAGCGCCAGAGACCGATATGCTCGCCCAGTTGACCTGGAGCTGTCGAACTGATACAGTCCCTCCATCCTGTTAGTGGTGGGGAGAAGTGGTGAACAACCGCACGGAGCCGTCGGGCGATGGGCTGGGAAGCTGAGGGGCGCGGGTGGCCTTCTACGGTTCCTACCTGCACACGCTCGATGAGAAGGGCCGGATCGCGGTCCCTGCCCGGTTCCGCGAAGCGCTCCTGGGTGGGGTGGTCACCAAGGGCCCGGGGTATGCGCTGGTGATGTACCCGCCCGCCTACTGGGAGCAGCTCGTGGGTGAGCGCGCCTACTCCGACGTCGCCGACCCCGACTACCGCGACTATCTCTTCCACTTCTTCTCCTCGTCGCAGCAGATCAACTGGGACGCGCAGGGCCGGCTCCTGCTCGCCTCCCAGCTCCGGGAGCACGCCGAGCTCTCCCGCAACGCCGTCTTCGTGGGCATGAACCAGGCGGTCGAGATCTACAGTGAGGAGCACTTCCAGGAGCGATCCCAGCGGGTCGATCCCCAGTCCTGGGAGAGGATCCGCCAGCGCGCAGCCATCGCCCTGGGACAGAGCCCCACCCCGCCGCCACCGTCGGTGGTCGAGGGATGAGCGTCATGCTGGAGGTGATGTCCACTCCCCGATCCAAGGATCGGTCCCGGCCACGGCGGCTCACCGCCCCCGCCGGTGCCCATGAGCCGGTGATGGTCGCGGAGCTGCTGGAGCAGCTCCGCCCCAAGCCGGGTGAACTCGTGGTCGACGCCACCCTCGGTGGGGGCGGCACCACCGCCGCTCTGTTGCCACGCATCCTCCCAGGCGGCCGGGTTCTGGCATTGGACCGGGACCCGGTCGCTGTCGCTAGAGCCCGGGACCGCTTCGCCTCCTACGGGTCGGGGTTCTCGGCGCGAGTCGCCAGCTTCTCTGAATTGGAACGGATCGCCGCGGAGGAGGAGCTGGTAGCGGACGTCGTGGTCATGGACCTGGGCATCTCCTCTGTGCAGCTGGATGACCCCGCCCGCGGATTCAGCTTCCAGGCCGAGGGTCCGCTCGACATGCGCATGGACCCGGGCTCCGGCGGCAGCACCGCGGCCGACATCGTCAACACCTTCGGCGCGGATGAGCTCGCCGACCTGTTCCTCGAGCTGGGTCAGGAGCGCCACGCCAAGGCGATCGCCAGGGCCATCGTCGCGCGGCGCCGCACCGCTCCCCTGCTGACCACGACCGAGCTTGCGGCGGTGACCGCCCAGGCGATTCCCAGGCGGCTCTGGCCGCCGCACATCCATCCCGCCACCAGGGTCTTCCTGGCCCTGCGCATCGCGGTCAACAACGAGCTCCACGAGCTCGAGGCGGGACTGCTTGCTGCTGTTCAAATTCTTCGGCCCGGTGGGCGTTTGGGGGTAATCTCCTTCCACTCCCTTGAGGACACCACTGCAAAGCGTCTTCTCCACAACCTTGCAATGAACTGTGTATGTCCTCCCCCTCAGCCCATCTGCACCTGCGCCCACCGGGCCTCCCTCCACCTTCCCTCACGACGGGCGCTGCGCCCCACCGCTGGGGAGATCGCACGCAACCCACGCGCGCGCTCCGCGTTGCTGCGCACCGCCGTCAAGCTGGCCCCGGCCGACCCCTGAGCCCTCCGCCAGTCCCGACCGTCTTCCCCTGAGTCCCAGTCAACAATCCAGCAACAAGTACAGAGCCAGCCATGACCACCATCGCCGCCCCCCGTCCGGCACGTCGCACCGCGTATCTCCCGCTTGACGAGGACGAGGCGCAACCCAACCGCGCCCGGGAGCGCACACGCCTTCGCACCGGGGTCGCCTGGGTCGCGCTCCCCCTCATCGCCGGGCTGACCCTGGCCGCCACCGGTTACATCTCCGAGACCGCCTCGGGCACCGCGCTCACCTACCAGGTGGCGTCCCTGGAGGCCCAGAAGGCACAGCTGGCGAACACCTCCGCGGTCCTCGCCCAGGAGCTCCAGGCGGCCGACAGCGCCGGCGCGCTGAACGCGGCCGCGGCCACCCTGGGGCTCAGTCCGCAATCGAGTTGGCGGGTCATAACCCCGCCCCCGTCGACTGTGAAGGACCCCCTGCTGCCGGCGTTGGCCGCCCTCAAGGGCGCCTGAGGCGGTGGCCAGCCGCCCCTACTCCAGCCGTCGCCCCTCCGCCACCGGCAGGCGCCGTCCGGCGGAGCTGGCCGGCCGCGGAGGCCCGCCGGTCGCCGCCGATCCCAAGCGCCGGCTGGCGGCGGTCACCGCGATCGTGATGGTGGCGGTGTTCGGGCTGGGAGCCCGACTGATCGAGCTGCAGCTGAAGCAGGGCCCACAGCTGGCCGCCGCGGCGGTCTCCCAGCAGGTCTCGGAGGTCACCATCCCCGCGACCCGCGGGCTCATCCTGGACGACACTGGGCAGGTGCTGGCGGGCAACGTCCCGGTCTATGACATCTGGGCCGACCCCAACCTGATCCCAAAGCAGCAGCGGCTGCTCTACGCGACCCGCCTGGCGCCGATCTTGGGGGTCAGCGCCAACCAGATCCTGACCGCCCTCTCCCGCCCGCTCGACTTCGTCTATCTGGCCAAGAACCAGTCCGCGCAGGTGGAGAGCCAGGTCGCGCGTCTCAACCTGAGCCAGGTCGGGGCCC
>DAHVMY010000093.1:0-3276 GCA_027319585.1 Candidatus Dormiibacterota bacterium
AGGCGGATCCTGATCACTTGGCTCGGCACGGCGCCGGGTCTTGGTGATTGGAGGTCGCTGTCATGGTGGCTGTGTCCGAACTGGTGTGTGGGCTGGACGCCGAGTTGGTGCGTCTGGGCTACAAGGCCTCGACGATGGTGTGGTATCGGGGCTGTTGGCGTCGGCTGGAGAAGTTCTGTGCATCCAGTGGGGTGCAGGAGTTCTCTTTGGATGTGGCGCTGACGTGGGTCGACGACGCCTGTGGTGGGTTTTTCGCCAAGGAGCAGGTCGGCGCGCTGAAGCCGACCGATGTGTACTTGTTCCGGGTCGCGCAGATGCTTGACGATTTCGCGGTTCATGGAGCGGTGCTACGCCGCTATTCCCGAACCGTGGGCAAGCTGGCCGACGACCAGTCCGACGTGCTGGCCAGGTTTCAAGCGGGGCTGCAAGCGAGCGACTGCGCCGCATCGACGGTGCGGGCCTACGGCACCGTGGCAGGTGAGTTTCTCGCGTTCACCGGCAGACGGGGCGGCCTGGCCAGTCTGGACGCCAGGATCATCAGCGGGTTCGTGGCTACTCTGGCCGGCTACCAGGCCAAGACCGTGGAGCACAAGCTGTGCGCCGTACGGTCATTCCTGCGCTTCGCTGGCAGCGACGGACTGGTCGACGGGGCTGTGCTGGCGGTGGTCCCGGCGGCAAAGTCGACCAGGCAGGCCAGGATCCCTTCGGTGTGGGACCGCGCTGAGGTGACCAAGATCCTGGAGGCGGTCGACCGCGCCAACCCGTGCGGCAAACGGGACTACGCGCTCATCTTGCTGATCACCAGGCTCGGGCTGCGCGGCATCGACGTCAAACGGCTCCGGTTCTCCGATCTCGACTGGCCGGGCAACCGGCTGTCGGTGGTGCAGGCCAAGACCGGCCACCGAGTGCAACTGCCACTGCTCAAGGACGTCGGCTGGGCAGTCATCGACTACATCCGCTCCGGCCGTCCCCGATGCGATTGCCCGGAGGTGTTCGTCCGCCACACCGCCCCGATCGGCCCGTTCTCCGACCAGGATCACCTGCACCAGATCCTGGTCAAGTACGCCCGGGCGGCCCACGTGCCACTCGGTGAGGGACGCCGCCACGGCATGCATTCGTTGCGGCACACGCTGGCGACCCGGTTGCTCGAAGAGGGTACGCCCATCGAGCAGATCGCCGACATCCTCGGTCACCAGTCGGTCACGGCTACGGGCGTGTACTTGAAATCATCCCTGAGTCTGTTGGCCAAGTGTGCCCTGGACCCCGACGCGTCGTTGTCGGGCGCGACACGATGACCGCCGCCACCACGTTCGCCGAGGCGATCATCGCCCTGGTGGCCGAAAAGCGCGCCGTCGGCTACAAGTACCACGCCGAGCAGCAGGTGTTGGCCCGGTTCGAGGTGTTCAGTCGCAGCGAGTTCCCCGGCTTGGACACGCTCACCGAGGAGTCGGTGCAGGCGTGGATCACCGCTGCGCGCCAACGCGACGTCCAACCCGCGACCCTCCAGGGGCTGGCCGCGCCGGTGCGAGAGCTGGCCCGCTGGCTGGGTCGGAGGGGCGTGGCGGCCTACCTGTTACCCAGGTTCGCGCTGCCCAGACCAGCCCGTTACGTCCCGCACATCTACACCGACGCCGAGCTGGCGGCGCTGTTCGGCCAAGCCGATCGCTGCCACTACTGCTCGGAGGTTCCGCTGCGGCACCTGGTCATGCCGGTGCTGTTCCGCACGATCTACGCCTGCGGCCTGCGCTGCTCCGAGGCGCGCCTGCTACGCGTCGAGGACGTCGACAGCGACTCCGGCGTCCTCCAGATCCGCGACGCGAAAGGCGGCAAAGACCGGCAGGTGCCGGTCTCAGAGGCGCTACGCGCTAGGCTCGCCGGTTACCACACCCAAATCGCCGGGCACCCGAGCACGCGGGAGTGGTTCTTCCCCGGCAGTGCCGGCCAGCCGCTCACCCTCGGCAACGTCGAACACAACTTCCGCCGGTTCTTGTGGCAGGCCCACATCCCCCACGGAGGGCGCGGACACGGCCCGAGGGTCCACGATCTGCGCCACACCTTCGCGGTCAACAACCTGCGTCGCTGCTTCGCCCAGGGACAAGACGTCGGCGCGCTGCTCCCCGTGCTGCAAACCTACATGGGCCACTCATCTCTGGACGACACCGCCTACTACCTGCACCTCACCGCCGAGTCCTATCCCGACATCACCACCCGGGTCCGCCAGGCCATCGGCGATGTCGTCCCGCCCGTCATCGGAGGCCCAGGTCATGGCCACTGACCTCGCGCTGTTCCTACGCCGGTTTCTGACCGGCCACCTGGCCGGGTTGCGCGGCTACTCGCCCAACACGATCGTCTCCTACCGTGACGCGTTCAAACTGCTGATCTGCTACTTCCGAGACGAACGGTCCATCCCGCCGGAGAAGCTCACTTTCGAGTTGATCGACGCTACAGCTATCACCGGCTTCCTCGACTGGCTGCGCACCACCCGGCACAACAGCGCGTCAACCAGCAACCAGCGCTTGGCTGCGATCGACTCGTTCTTCACCTGGATGCAATCGGAGGACCCGGCCCGCATGGCGTGTTACCAAGACATCCTCACGATCCCAGCCAAGAAACACGACCGGCCGGCAGTTGCTCACCTGACCGTCGGCCAAACCCGCCACCTCCTCACCCTGCCCGACCGGTCCACCCGCACAGGCAGACGAGACGCGACCCTTCTGGCCACCTTGTATGCCACCGCGGCCAGAGTCCAAGAGCTCGCCGACCTGACGGTCCGCGACATCCGTCTGGACGCTCCCGCTATGGCCGCCCTGACTGGCAAGGGCCGCAAGACCCGTCACGTTCCCCTCGACGCGAACACGGCGGCCTTGCTGGCCGCCTACCTGGCCGAGCGGCAGCTCGATAGCTCCGGCCGCGATGACCATCCAGTGTTCTTCAACCAGCATCGCTCCCAACTCAGTCGTGGTGGGATCACCTGGATCCTTCGCAAGTACCAAGTCCGCGCGACCGATCCGGCGCTCGCCGCTGCCCGCCTGAGTCCTCACACTCTCAGGCACAGTCGGGCCATGCACCTCTACGACGCGGGCGTCCCGCTGCCCTACATCCGTGACATCCTCGGCCATACCGACCTATCCACCACCGAGATCTACGCGCGTGCCTCCACCGAGGCCAAACGCAAAGCCCTCGAAGCCGTCTACGTCGACGTTGTCACCGCCGACCTGGCCGAATGGAACCAAGACTCCGAGCTGGTCGACTGGCTCGCCAGCCTCTGATCCGCCC
>DAHVMY010000094.1:0-3233 GCA_027319585.1 Candidatus Dormiibacterota bacterium
CACTTCGGCCCCGCGCGGGTGCGTGCTCCCTTCGCGGACCCAATTGGCTTCGGGGGAGACCGGCGCGGCTGCCGGGTGCCGCAATCGACGCGGCCAACCGACGTCCGCAGCCAATGGCCTCGGCAATCACCCGTAGAATCCAGATGCAGCCAGGAGCGGTCGCCTAGTTGGCCGAGGGCGCGGCACTGGAAATGCCGTAAGGGGGCAACCCCTTCGAGGGTTCGAATCCCTCCCGCTCCGCCAGGCCGGACCGTCAGCCCAGGTGGTCGTCCAGCCCCGATAGTTGGCGCAACGCGCGGTCCCAGCTCGATCAGCGGGTTGGAAGCAGCAGCAGGAGGATTACCCATGGATCATGTTCCCGAGCCCGGGGAGGTCGTGTTCCGGCTCACCGGCGCGGCTCGACGACCGCTTCCGCTGGCCATACCGCAGCGCACCCTGGGCGTCCTGCTGGCCGTCTGGGCGCCGCTTGAGATCGCGAAGTCAGTCGCCTCCATCCAAGTGGATGTGCTCGCCCTGACACCCCCGTCCCGGCACCCGCCGCTGCTCGGGGTGCTGCAGGCAAACCCGTTTCCCTGGACCTGGTACTGGGTCGCGGCTCCGTCGCTGCTGGTCATCTTCGCCGTGACGCTGCTGGCCGGAGCCATCCTCATGACTCGGGGAGTTCGCCTCGGCCGCTCGGCCGCCGCCGCCTCGATCGTCCTGTCCATCGGCACCCAGGGGGTGACCCTGGTGGTCGAGCTTGCGCACCTCAGCGCTCCTTTCCAGTTTGTCTGGCAGCAGGCGGTGATCACCGCCTCCTCCGCCGCACTTCTGGGGGGAATCCTCTATCTCGTGGTCGCCACGCAACCCGACCGCCGGTCCCCCAACGTGGATGAGCCGCGGCAGAGGCATTCGTGAGCGCCTACCTCCGACCCCAACCCTTAGGCTGAAAGGGCGCACGGCCACAGCCGCCCTTTGCCTGGACTGGCGATTCCGGAGGGCCCGAAGTTGAAGCGACCCCGTTACCTGCCGATCCGAGACTACGGCATCATCGGCGACCTGCACTCCTGCGCCCTGGTCGGGCGCCTGGGGTCCATCGACTGGATGTGCGTGCCCCGGTTCGACAGCCCGTCTGTGTTCGGCAGGATTCTGGACGCGGACAACGGGGGCTCGATGTGGGTGGAGGTGGAGGGCGGGTTCATCCCCGACAGCCGGCGCTACCTGCCCGGAACCAACATCCTGGAGACGACCCTCAGCAGCCCCCGGGGGCGGCTCCGGGTCACTGACTTCATGGTGGTGCGCGAGCAGGTCAAGACGCTGGAGCACGACCACGTGCTGGTGCGGATGTTGGAGGCGCCCGACTCCGATCTGACCGCCTCGGTCCACGTCGATGCACGCTGGGACTACGGAAGGGTCGCGCCAGACGAGAAGGTCACCGGTCCCGACGACTCCTGCTTGGAGCTGGAGCAGGGGGAGCTCCACATGCACTTCGATGGGCCGAGCCCATGGCGCCGGCGCGGTCGCACCTTCATCCAGCGGCTCGAGCTGAAGCAGGGCGAGGCCCAGGCGATCGTGGTCCGCTATGACGGCGACCGCACCTACGAGCATGGGACCGACGCCGCGCAGATGCTCGCGGAGACGCGCAAGTATTGGGAGGACTGGATCGGCCGCTGCAACTATGACGGCCCGTACCTGGATCTGGTCCTCCGGTCGGCGCTCACCCTGAAGCTTCTGATCTACGCACCCGAGGGTTCGATCGTGGCCGCCCCCACCACCTCGCTCCCCGAGTGGATCGGCGGCAGCCGCAACTGGGACTACCGTTTCACCTGGCTGCGTGACTCCGCGTTTCTCGTCTACGCCCTCCAGCTCCTGGGCTACTACGACGAGTGCTCGGCGTTCATGGCCTGGTTGGGCCGCGTCCATCACGAACACCCCAAGCACTGGCAGACCATGTATGGAATCGACGGCAGGACCGAGCTTCCGGAGCTAGAGCTCAGCGCCCTGGAGGGATACCGCAGGTCCCGGCCGGTGCGGGTCGGCAACGGGGCCGCCGATCAGCTGCAGATGGACATCTACGGCGAGACCATGGACTCGGTCTATCTGCACCTGCGCTACGGCAAGATCGAGGCCCCCGGGATCCGCCAGGGGCTGCGCGACATGTTGGAACATGTGGCTGAGAGCTGGGATCAGCCGGACAACGGGATCTGGGAGGTCAGGGGGGGGCAGCGCCACTTCCTCTACAGCAAGCTGCAGTGCTGGGTGGCTTTGGACCGCGGGCTCATGCTGGCCGAGCAACTGAAGATCCCGATGCCCAAGCGCCAGGAGTTGATCTGGACCAGGGAGGAGATCCGCCACACCATCCTGACCAGGGGATGGAGTGAGAAACTGGGCAGCTTCCGCCAGGCTCTGGACGAGGACGCCCTCGATGCCACGGCCCTCATGATCCCGATGCTCAATTTCCTGCCCCCCATGGATCCGCGGGTGCGGCGGACGGTCGAGACGATCCGCCGGGACCTGACCGATGAGAGTGGATTCGTCTACCGGTACCGCCGCGACGACGGGCTCGGCAGCAGTGAGGGGACCTTCCTGCTCTGCTCCTTTTGGCTGGTGAACAACCTGGCGATGCAGCGACAGCTCGGGCCTGCCAGAGATCTCTTCGAGCGGCTCACCGCCCACGGCAACGATCTGGGGTTGTTCTCCGAGGAGCTGGATCCGAAGTCGGGCGCCCTGCTGGGGAACTTCCCTCAGGCCTTCACTCACCTCGCCATCATCAACGCCGCCGCGCACATCGAGCGCGCCGCCGAGAATCGAGGGCCGCTCGATCCCGTCCATTGAACGGGCGAGCGCCAGCACTTCGCACATCGGCACAATGGGCGGATGCCAGTGATTGAGGTCGACTTCGACCCCGCCGACGTGATCACCGTGGGGGTGGTCGGCGAACCGGGCCACCGGACCTTCTTCCTGGAGGCTCGGCAGGGCCCCCGCACCTGCACCGTCCTTCTGGAGAAGGCCCAGCTGCAGGAGCTGGGTACTCAGATCCTGAACATTCTTGAGCCCGAGGAGGGCCACTCGGGATTCGCCCCGGATCCCATCGGCGGCCCTGACGGCCCCCCGGGGTGGCGCGTCGGAAGCATCCAGCTCGCTCTGAACGCGCCGGAGGGAAACTGCACCCTGCTCTTGGAGGAGATGCCCCGCCTGCAGCTCGCCGATGATGAGGAGGCCGATCAGGAAGCCTCGGACCTACGTGCCGCCCG
>DAHVMY010000095.1:0-3121 GCA_027319585.1 Candidatus Dormiibacterota bacterium
CGGGGGGACGCCGCGGACCGCTCCGCTCGGGGAGGGCGAAGAGCCCTTCCGGCTTTGGTCCCGGGAGTGCTTGACAGGGGCGGCGTTTGCTGTTAGCGTCAGCCGGTTCGTTTCCCCCTCACCGCGAGTCATGCGCAGCCCCCCGACCACTTCCGTGTCCGGCACGTCGAGCGAGGAGCTCGGGGAGCGGGCGCGGACCGTCCTCAAGATCCTCATGGAGCAGTACCTGCGCACCGGCGAGCCGGTGGGTTCGGCCGGGATCGCGCAGCGCCTCGACACCCCGCTCAGCCCGGCGAGTGTTCGCAACGTGCTCGCGGATCTCGAGGAGCGTGGCTATCTCCTCTCGCCCCACACGTCCTCGGGGCGGGTGCCGACCGTGCGCGGTTACCGCTTCTTTATCGACGCGCTTCTCGAATTCGACACCCCCGACGAGCGTCTCCTCGCCCGTCTGCGGGAGGTGCTTGGACGCGACGAGGTTCCTCCCGAGGAGCTTCTCGCCCGCGCCTCGGAGATGGTCTCGACCCTCACCCACATGGCGGCGCTCGTGAGCGTCCCCCGCCGCGAGGTCCGGGTGTTCCGTCACATCGAGTTCGTCCCGCTCGAAGGACGCCGGATCCTCGCCGTCCTCCTGACCGGAGACGGGGAGATCGAGAACCGCCTGCTCACGGTGGATCACTCCTTCGACCGGGCCCGCCTCGAGGAGGCCGCCCGGTCCCTCAACGAGCACTTCTCGGGGCGCGGTCTCGAGGAGGTCCGCGTGCGCCTCGAGCAGGAGATCGAGAAGACCCGCGTCGGGCTTGAGCGGCTTCTCGCGTCGGTGCGGGCGATGACCGAGACTCTTCTCGAGAAAGACCGCCGGGGTGAGATGCTCCGCGTCGCGGGGGCCCTCAACCTTTTCGGCTTCGAGGAGCTGCACAATCTCGCCCGTCTCCGGGAGCTCTTCGAGGCGCTCGACCGCCAGCGCGACATTTTGCACCTCTTCGAGGCCTGCGCCCGCGCCGAGGGGGTGCGCATTTTTCTCGGCCAGGAGAGCGGCGCCCAGGCCCTCGAGGAATGCGCGCTCGTCGCCGCTCCGTACCGCATGGGCGAGGGGCGCATCGGCGTTCTCGGGATCGTGGGTCCGCGACGGATGGATTACGCCCACGTCGTGCCCATCGTGCGGGTGACGGCCGAGATGTTGGGCCTGGCCTTGAAGAACACCGACTGAGGCCCCAAGGTACGGGGGAAACCCGTCCCTTTTCTCATGACTTTCAGGAGCGACCGGGCCCATGGCCGAGACGACCGACTCACCCGCTTCTTCCGGCACGTTTACGCCGGACCCTCAGGAAGAGACCCCCTCGCCGAACGGAGGGGGGCCGAAGGGGCCCGAGGGCGGTGCTCCGGGCGGGCGGCCGGGCGCCGCGCCCCGTCCTCCCGACGAGGTGGACGAGCGGCTTCTGCGGGCCCTGGCCGAACTCGACAACGTGCGCAAGCGCGCGCAGCGCGAGGTCGAGGAGAGCCGCCGCCGGGCCCTCGAGACCCTCTTCGGGGAACTCCTCCTCGTCAAGGACAGCCTCGAGCTCGGTCTTCAGGCCTGCGGGGGCGAGACGGGGCCGGTCGTCGAGGGCCTCGGGATGACGCTTCGGCTCCTCGAGACGATCTTCGAACGCTACGGCGTCGAGACGATCGATCCCCTGCACGCGCCGTTCGACCCCCGCCGGCACGAGGCGATCGCCACCCGGCCCGAGGCCGACTTGGACCCGGGGACCGTGGTCGTCGTGGTCCAGAAGGGCTACCGCCTGAACGAACGCCTTCTGCGCCCGGCGCGCGTCGTGGTCGCCGCCCCCCCGCTTGATTCCGCGTCCGCGGACCCCACATAACCCTTGACCGGGCCGGGCGCCTTCTGCCCCGCCCACCCCACCGCCTCAGGAGGCTCTGAACGACCCATGGCCAAGATCATCGGTATCGACCTCGGCACAACGAATTCGTGCGTTGCCGTGATGGAGGGAGGCCAACCCAAAGTCATCCCCAACAGCGAAGGCGACCGCACGACCCCGTCGGTCGTCGCCTTCGGCAAGGACGGAGAAGTGCTGGTCGGGCAGTCCGCCAAGCGTCAGGCGGTCACCAATCCGACCAACACCCTCTACGCCGTCAAACGCCTGATCGGTCGCCGCTTCGACGACGAGATGGTGAGGAAGACGATGGAGGCGGTGGCCTTCAAGATCGTGCGTGCCGACAACGGCGATGCCTGGATCGAGATCGGCGGCAAGGCCATGGCCCCGCCGGAGATCTCCGCCCGTGTGCTCATGAAGATGAAAAAGACGGCGGAGGACTATCTGGGCGAGAAAGTCACCGAGGCCGTCATCACCGTGCCCGCCTATTTCAATGACGCCCAGCGTCAGGCCACCAAAGACGCCGGTCGTATCGCCGGCCTCGAAGTGCGCCGCATCATCAACGAGCCCACCGCGGCGGCTCTGGCGTTCGGCCTCGACAAAAAGCCTCGCGACACCAAGATCGCGGTCTACGATCTCGGGGGGGGCACGTTCGACATTTCCATCATCGAGATCGCAGAAGTCGACGGCGAGCGTCAGTTCGAAGTGCTTTCGACCAACGGCGACACCTTCCTCGGTGGCGAGGACTTCGACCGCCGCGTCATCGACTATCTGGCCGAAGAATTCCGCAAGGAACAAGGCTTTGATCTCCGCAAGGACCCCCTGGCCATGCAGCGCCTGCGCGAAGCGGCCGAAAAGGCCAAGATCGAACTGAGTTCGAGCCAGCAGACCGAGATCAACCTGCCGTACATCACCGCGGATGCGACGGGGCCGAAGCACCTCAACATCCGTCTCACGCGGGCCAAGCTCGAGTCGCTCGTGGAGGATCTCATCCAGAAAACGCTCGGGCCGTGCCGGACGGCGCTCAAGGACGCCGGTCTCGAGACGTCGGCCATCGAAGACGTCATCCTGGTCGGCGGCCAGACGCGCATGCCGCGCGTGCAGGAGGTCGTCCGCCAGTTCTTCGGCAAGGAGCCGCGCAAGGACGTCAACCCCGACGAAGCCGTCGCCATCGGCGCCGCGGTCCAGGGCGGGGTCCTCAAGGGCGAGGTCAAGGACGTGCTCCTCCTCGACGTCACTCCGCTCTCGCT
>DAHVMY010000096.1:0-3053 GCA_027319585.1 Candidatus Dormiibacterota bacterium
GGAGCGGCACGTACTTGCCGGGCCGGCCGGTGAACTGCTCCGCCACGAAGAAGGGCTGGCCGAGGAACTGCTGTACCCGACGGGCACGGTCCACGGTCCTGCGGTCCTCGTCGGAGAGCTCTTCCATCCCCAGGATGGCGATGATGTCCTGGAGGTCCTGGTAGCGCTGCAGCACCCGCTGCACCCCCAGGGCGACCTCGTGGTGCTCGGCCCCCACGGTCCGCGGCTCCAGGATCCGGCTGAAGGAGTCGAGCGGGTTCACGGCCGGGTAGATGCCGAGCTCGGAGATCCGCCGGTCCAGCGATACCGTCGCCCCCAGGTGGGCGAACGTGGTCTGGATGGCCGGGTCGGTGAAGTCGTCCGCGGGGACGTAGACCGCCTGCACCGAGGTGATCGACCCCTTGGTGGTGGAGGTGATCCGTTCCTGGAGATCGCCCATCTCGGTCGCCAGGGTGGGTTGGTATCCCACCGCCGAGGGCATCCGGCCCAGCAGCGCCGACACCTCGGAGCCGGCCATCATGTAGCGGAAGACGTTGTCGATGAAGAGGAGCACGTCCGCCCCCTCCTCGTCGCGGAATTCCTCAGCCATGGTGAGCCCGGTCAGCGCGATCCGCGCCCTGGCGCCCGGCGGCTCGTTCATCTGCCCGAAGACCAAAGCGGTTTGGTNGATGACCCCGGACTCGTGCATCTCCCCGAAGAGCTGGTTGCCCTCGCGGGTGCGCTCGCCGACCCCGGCGAACACGGAGTAACCCTGGTGCTCCTTGGCGATGTTGCGGATGAGCTCCATCACGATGATGGTCTTGCCCACCCCCGCCCCCCCGAAGAGCCCGATCTTGGAGCCCTTGGCGAAGGTGCAGATCAAATCCAGCACCTTGATCCCGGTCTCCAGGATCTCGGTGGAGACCGCCTGCTCCGAGACCGAGGGGGCCTCGCGGTGAATCGGCATCCGCTTCTCCACCTTCAGCTCCGGCCCTCCGTCGATCGTCTCCCCGATGACGTTGAACATCCGTCCCAGCACCTGCTTGCCGACCGGCACCTGGATCGGGGATCCGGTGGCACGCACTGGGTCGCCGCGGCGTAGCCCGTCGGTGGTCTCCATGGCGATGCAGCGGGCGACATCATTGCCCAGGTGCTGCTGGACCTCGAGCACCAGCCGCGACCCCTCCCGCTCCACCTCCAGGGCGTCCAGGATGTGCGGCAGGTCGCTCTGGTCGAAGGCGACGTCGACCACCGCCCCGATCACCTGCAGGACCTCTCCCATCGCCCTAGTCTCTGTAGTCTGCTTGCTCTTCGCCATCACCACCTCCTCAGCGCCGGGCTGCCTGCAGCGCCTCGGCGCCACCGATAATCTCCATCAGTTCCTTGGTGATCCCCGCCTGGCGCACCTTGTTGGCGGTGAGCGAGAGCTCGCGGATCACGTCGCCGGCGCTGGACGAGGCGTTCTGCATCGCGATCATCTGAGCGCCGTAGAAGCTCGCCTGATTCTCCACCACCGCGTGATAGACCTGGCTCAGCAGGTAGGTCGGCATCAGCCGCTCCAGCACCGCCTCCCCGTCGGGCTCGTAGATGTAGTCGCCTTCGGTCCTGGGCCCATCGTCCGGCTCCGCGGGGGGGACCGGCACCAGCTGCTGCACGGTCGGCACCTGGGTCAAGAGGTTCTTGAACCGCGAGTAGGCGAGGACGATCCCCGACACCTCCTTATCCAGGTACGCCCTGGTCGCCCGCTCCACCGCCGGCCGCAGCTCGCCGATCTCCACCTGGTCGGGCAGCCCGACCCGGTGGTGGATCAGCTCCACCGGCATCCGCCTGGAGAAGTCGACCGCCTTGCGCCCGATCGCGACCACCTGATAGCGCGGGCCGAAGTTGCGCAGCATGTGCTGGTGCGCCGCCCGGATGGTGTTGGCGTTGAGCGACCCCGCCAGCCCCCGGTCAGAGGTGACCAGGATCAGCAGTCCCCGACCGTGCTCCGGCGGCACCAGGAACGGGTGGCGGTATTCCTTGCCGATCTTGGCCACGTCCCGGGCCGCCTGGTCCATGGCCAGGGCGTACGGCCTTCCGCTCTCGGCGCGCGCCTGGGCCCGCCGCATCTTGGCCGCCGCCACCATCTGCATGGCCCTGGTTATCTGTTCGATGTTGCGGACCGCGCGGATGTGCCGGCGGATGTCGCGGAGGGTCGCCAATCAGAGGACCTCAGCCACCTTCGACGCCGGCTTGCTCACCGAAGTCGAAGGTCTGGTTGAACTCCTCCAGCGCCGAGCGCAGCTCCTGCTCCATCCCCTCGTCCAGCACCTTGCGCTCCTCGATCGCCTGGCCCAAGGAGCTGTGGGTCTGCTCGATCCAGCGCCGGAACTGCTGATCCCACTCCGAGATCCGCTCCACCGGGACCCGGTCCAGATAGCCGTTGGTGCCGGCGAAGATGGTCATGACCTCGTGCGCCAGCGGTACCGGTTGGTACTGGTCCTGCTTGAGCAATTCGGTGAGCCGGCGGCCCCTCTCCAGCTGATCCCGGGTCGACTTGTCGAGGTCCGAGGAGAACTGCGCGAAGGCGGCCAGGGCCCGGAACTGGGCGAGGTCGAGGCGCATCCCGCCCGCCACCGAGCGCAGCGCCTTGGTCATGGCATCGCCTCCCACCCGGCTCACCGACAGCCCGACCGAGATGGCGGGGCGGGTGCCGGCGTAGAAGAGGTCGCCCTCCAGGTAGATCTGCCCATCGGTGATGGAGATGACGTTGGTGGGAATGTAGGCCGAGACGTCGTTGGCCTGGGTCTCGATGATCGGCAGCGCGGTGAGCGAGCCCCCACCCCTCTCCTGCGAGAGCCGGGCAGCCCGCTCCAGCAGCCGGGAGTGCAGGTAGAACACGTCCCCGGGGTACGCCTCCCGGCCCGGCGGCCGCCGCAGCGCCAGCGAGATCTCCCGATACGCCCAGGCGTGCTTGCTGAGATCGTCGTAGACCACCAGCGCATCCTCGCCCCGCTCCATGAACCACTCGCCCATGGTGCAGGCGGCGTAGGGGGCCAGGTACTGCAGCGCCGCCGGCTCGGCCGCCGTCGCCG
>DAHVMY010000097.1:0-2936 GCA_027319585.1 Candidatus Dormiibacterota bacterium
CCGACCGAGAATGGCGGGAAGTTGTAGTGGTGCATGTAGCGCTTGAACTCCTCCAGCCCGAGCCCGTCCAGCCGCTGCTGGTCGGACATCGTGCCCAGGGTCACGACCGAAAGTGCCTGGGTCTGGCCGCGGGTGAAGACGGCGCTCCCGTGCGTGCGTGGGAGGACCCCCGCCTCGCACCAGATGGGCCGGATCTCATCAAGCCGCCGGCCGTCCGGACGAAGCCCCTCGTTGAGGATCGCCTGCCGGACGGCGCTCTTCAGGACCGACTCAAAGGCGGCGGAAATGTCCTGATCGCGGCCCGAGAAGCGCTCCTGCAATTGCAGCTGGACGTCGTGCTTGACCGCGTCCACCTGGATGTCCCGCTGCGCCTTGTCGGCCTGCCTGAACGCCTGGTTGATCCGGTCGTAGGCCGCCTCCGCCACCGCCTGCTTCAGATCGGCGGGAACTCCCACGTGGGGGTAGTCCATGTCGGGCTTGCCCACCTTGGCGACCAGCTCATCGATCAAGGAGATGATCTGCCGGATGCGCTCGTGAGCGCGACTCAGCGCCTCCACCAGCACCTCTTCGCCGACCTCCTGAGCGCCGGCCTCGACCATGTTGATGGCATCCCGGGTGCCGGCCACCACCAGGTCCAGCTGGCTGCGCTCCAAATCTGGCATGCCCGGGTTCTCCACCAGCTGGCCATCCAGAATCCCCATCCGGCAGGCCGCGATCGGCCCCCCGTGGGGGATGTCGCTGATGGCCACGGCGGCTCCGGCCCCGATCAGGGCCAGGATGGCCGGGTCGTGCACCTGATCGGTGGACAGGACGGTGGCCACGATCTGCACGTCGTTGCGGAAGTCCTTGGGGAAGAGCGGGCGCATGGGGCGGTCGATCATCCGCGAGGTCAGGGTGGCCGCCTCTCCCGGCCTCCCCTCCCGGCGGAAGAACGCGCCGGGGATACGCCCCACCGCGTACATCTTCTCCTCGTAGTCACAGGTGAGGGGGAAGAAGTCGATCCCCGGCCGAGGAGCGCGGCTGGCGGTGGCGGTCGCCAGCACCACCGTGTCCCCCTGGCGCACGATCACCGCGCCGTTGGCGAAACCGGCCATCCAGCCGGTTTCGATGCTTAGTTCCGCGCCGTCGAAGGTGCGCGCAACAACTGTCTTTTCCATCGTGTTCCTCCCCGCGCTCCAGAAGGGGCCACCGGCGGCCCGCCCGGCGCAATCCAGGCTGCGCGGTTAGGGAATGGGGATGAGAGCTGAGCTGCCGCTCGGCCCAGATCGCCAGTCTCCAACCGCGCCTGCGCCGATGCGACCAGGCCAACCACCGTTCCCCTGCTTGGGAGTCGCGGTCTTAGTTGTGAACCGAAAGCCGGTTCGAACTCCGGGTTCCGGAAAGCGGTCAGTATCAGTGGCGGAGCCCCAGCTTGGCGACCAGGGCCCGGTAGCGGTCGATGTCGATCCGCATCAGGTAATCGAGCAGGCGGCGGCGCTTGCCCACCAGCTTGAGCAGGCCACGCCGGGTGTGGTGATCCTTGGGATGGGCCTTGAGGTGCTCGGTGAGCTCGCTGATCCGCTCGCTGAAGATCGCGATCTGAACCTCGGGCGACCCGGTGTCACCCTCGTGCCGGCGGTGCCTGTCAATGACCGCGGTCTTGGCTTCGCCCTGAAGCATGTGTGATCTCGCCTCCTGATTAGTCGCCACGGACGGCGCGTGGAAGCTGAACTCCAGCTTCGGCCCCACTCCGGGTCGGCCCGAGCATAACATAGGGCCCGTCCCGATCGGGGGGCGCGGGGTGGCTAGAGGGGCTTGAACCCTCGACCTCCAGGGCCACAACCTGGCACTCTAACCAACTGAGCTATAGCCACCGCGTGGACCGCAATTATAGAGGGCTGAATTCGATGGAGCCGCGCGCAGCCCACAGCTGGGACCGGAGCGACCGCCTGCACATGCGCCATGCCCTGCGGCTCGCACGCAAGGCCGCCCTACGGGGCGAGGTTCCGGTCGGCTGCGTCGCCGTGATCAACGACGAGGTGGTGGCCGCGGCCTCAAATCGGGTGGAGCGCGGCGGCAGCGCCCTGCTCCATGCCGAGATGCTGGCCCTGGCCAAAGCTTCAAGCACGCTTGGCGGCTGGCGGCTTGACCGACTGACCCTCTACTGCACCCTCGAGCCCTGTCCGATGTGCGCGGGAGCCATCCTCCTGGCTCGGGTGGCCCGCGTCGTCTATGGGGCGGACGACCCCAAGAAGGGCGCCTTCCGCTCCTGCTTCGACGTCTTGGGAAGCCCCCTCGGAAACCACCATCCGCTGGTGGAGTGCGGTTTGGAGGCGACGGCCTCGGCGGAGCTTCTTCGCCAGTTCTTCAAGGGGCTGCGGACCTCGGTCGCCGAGCCTACGCGCGCAGCCTTAAACTCGGATGGCGCAAGGAGAGGTGTCCGAGTGGTTTAAGGTGCCGCTCTCGAAAAGCGGTGTGGTCTAAAGCCACCGCGGGTTCGAATCCCGCCCTCTCCGCGCCCCGGCCTCCGCCTGCCATGGGGTGCGACGGTCAGGGCCTGGCGCCTCCGGGCCAAACCTGGCGTCCCTTTCGCCGCAGGCCGGCCGCAATTCCGAGCCTCCTACTCGCGCGTTGCTCGGGCCGCACGGCGCGACCGGCCCGGGAGCCGCCGAGCCGGCGGCGAGACCCATCGGGACCGAGCGGTTGCGAACGACCACCGCCCGCACAATAGGTCGGGCCCCGTGGAGTTCAGCCGAATCACTACCGTGTGGCGGTGCCCTCGAGGTTCACCGTGGGGCGGTACAAGCGGGCCGTGATGCTCATGTCGACCGCCGCCGTGGTGGCGCTGGGGCTGGGCATTTTCGCTGCCAACTTGATCCTGCCGTTCCTCAAACTGTGACAAATGCGACACGGGTCTGAGGACCACCGCTGAAGGCGGTGGGCTCCGGGGCGATCCC
>DAHVMY010000098.1:0-2808 GCA_027319585.1 Candidatus Dormiibacterota bacterium
CGAACACCCCCTGGGGGATCAGGCCGTGGAGCGCGGTCTTGTACATGGTGAGCTGGTACGGCGTGTCCGGCATCCACACCACTGGCAGCTGCTGCACCAGGTAGTCCTGGTACTTGAACAGAGCCGCGGTCTCCTCCGCCGAGGTGGGCGCCGTGTGGGTCGCCCGGATGTTGGCGTCGTTCACCGGGTTGGAGTAGTCACCGGGATTGTTGCCCGTGTAGAAGACGGAGCCGCCGGTCGGCAGCACGTCCGGGTAGTAGGTCCAGCCCCCGCCCCAGTCGGCCAGGTCCCAGCTGCTGCAGGGAGTGGAGAAGGTGCAGCCGTTGAACGCGGTCGAGATGACCTGGGAGAAGGGGGCGCTCTTCAGGCTGAGCGTTGATCCCAGCCGCGGCCTTCATCTCCGACTGCATCGCCTCCATCTCGTTGGTGAGAGCGGTGCTGCCGCTGGCGTAGATCATGCTGAAGTTGAGGGCGGCGCCGGCGGCTATCCCCGGGCCGCAGTCCCCGGTGGCGGCTCCGGGCCTCGTGCAGGTGGTGCTTCCGCCCGGGCGGACCGTCCAGCCGTGGTCGCGCAGCAGCGAGACCGCCTTGCTCGAGTCGTACGGGTAGTACTGCCCCTTGGCCTCCAGCGAACTCTCGTCCGGATTGTGGGGTGGGTACTCGGGGACCGGACCGCTGTTGGTGCGCCCGATGCCCGCCTCGAAGTCCTTGATGTACTGGGGCTGGTTGACCAGGGACTGGAAGGCCTGGCGGAAGTAGAGCTGTTTGAAGATCGGCCCAGCTTTGGGATTGGTGAAGTTGTAGGGCGCGTACACCGTGGAGAAGGAGTACCAGGGCGCATACGAGTAGCCCTCGGTCCGCTCCAGGCTGGCCCGCTGGCTCACGTCCTGGGCCGGAATGTAGCCGATGGTCAGCGATCCGTTGTGGAGGTCGTTGAACTCGGCCGCATCGCTGGTGAAGGGCAGCTCCTCAAAGGCGGAGATGGTGGGCTTGGCAGGACCCGAGTAGTTCTTGTTGGGGACCATCTTCACGAATCCGCTGGAGGTGAACTGGGTGAGGCGGAAGGGGCCGTCCACCACCTGCCAGAGGGGATTGGTCTGGTACGTGGCCAGGTCCTGCGACTGCAGATTGAGGTACTGCGCCACCGCCAGCGCCCCACTGGTGGCGGTGCCGGGGTCGGCGGGCTGGTACTGGGTGGGCGTGGTGCCCGCAACCGGGACCCTGGCGACGGCTGAGGTGTCGTAGTTGCCGACCGCACCGCCGCTCGACAGCTTGTCCCAGGAGGCCTGGGGCAGCGGGTAGATCTGGCTCAGCTCGTTGTAGGTGAACCACGTGGGGTTGTAGGAGCTGTTCAGCTTGAACTGCAAAGAGTAGGTCCCCGTGACCTCATAGCTGACCAGGTTGGCCGGGAAGGCTCCGGGCACGGCCCCTCCCCAGCCCGGGCCGGGAGCGCTGCTGCTGCCCACGCTGGGCGCCTTGGGATCGGTGACCGCGCTGAGCAGGTTCATCCAGAAGATCACGTCACGGGCGGTGATGGGCGTCCCGTTGGACCACCGCCAGTGCTTGAGGGTGATGTTGACCACCGTGTTGTGGTCTGAGAACACCGGGGGCCGCGCCACGCTGAGGGACGGATTGAGCACCGGCTCCCCCTTCTGCCCGTACCAGTAGAGCGGAAGGTACATCAGCTGCATGAACTGGTTGGTGTTGTTGACACTGAAGTAGGTCGACGACTCCATCGGCAGGATGTAGTTGGGGGGGGCACTGGGTGCCTCCGCAAAGGTGACCACGCCTCCGCTCTGCGGTCTGGTGGCGGTGGAGGCGCCACAGGCCGCCAGCAGCAGCGCCCCCACGACGAGGAGGCCGGCTCCGCCGGTGACCCTCTGCATGCTCCTGCCGGTGCGCCCGGCGGGCCCGCGGCCCAACCTCTCTCGGATCATCATTCCACTCCCACCTGATCACGACTGCCGGCCCCCGCTGGCTGCCTCCCGGACCGGCCACCTCGGGCGTCAGGGTCAGATGAGGGGATCCGCGCCACCCGCCATTGGTGGCAGGCCCAGCCTATCAGCCGGCTCCGCTCGCCTCGTCAGGTCGAATTGGGCGCACCAAGTGGCACCGCCGACGGTCTCCGCTGGTGCGGGGCGCCGCCCCGGGGGACGGCCCGACGGATTGGGCCGGCCCCTCAGCGCTGGTCGCGCAGAAACGCGGGGATGTCGATGTCGTCGAAGCTTGAGCTCGGCTCCTGGGTCTCAAACCGGCGCCCCGCCTCGGGCAGCGGCTCCTGCAGCTCCTGGGGCCTTGTGGTCCGGTAGCGCTCAGCCAGCTCCCGGTTGACCGGGGCCGAGCTGGCGAAGCCGGTTGCGATCACGGTGATCTTGACGTCACCTCCCATGCGATCGTCCAGCACCGCCCCGAAGATGATGTTGGCGTTGGAGTCGGCGTTCTGGCGGATCATGTCGCACGCCTCGGTCACCTCGTGGAGGGTGAGGTCGGGGCTGGCGGTTATGTTGAGCAGGATTCCCTTGGCGCCGGAGATGGAGGTCTCCAGGAGCTGGCTGGCCACGGCGTCGCGGGCCGCGTCCTGAGCCCGGTTGTCACCACTGCCGTAGCCGATCCCCATCAGCGCCGCCCCCTGACCGGACATGATCGCCTTGACGTCGGCGAAGTCCAGGTTGATGAGGCCGGGGTAGACGATGAGGTCGGAGATCCCCTGCACCCCCTGGCGGAGGACGTCGTCGGCCTTGCGGAAGGCGTCGACCATGGTGGTGCGGCGATCCGTGACCGCGATCAGGCGGTCGTTGGGAATGGTGA
>DAHVMY010000099.1:0-2776 GCA_027319585.1 Candidatus Dormiibacterota bacterium
GCCGAACTCTACACTGCGCTCGAGCGCGAGGTAGTGCCGGCGTTTTACGACCGCGATGCGGCCGGCATCCCGCGCGCCTGGATCGATCGTATCCGGCGCAGCATGGCGGCCCTGGCAGAGCCTTCGCAAACTGCGAGGGGATGACCCAGTCCGGACCTGCGGCAGGCGGGCATGTGTTCATGTAGAGGCCGGAGGGCATCAGGGTACGCGCGCCGCAGCAGTCTGGGGATCCTTGACAAGCCCTGGCTGGCATCGAGGTGAGTCGCGGCTGCAGGAGCCAGGAGCCCGCCCTCCGCTGGTCTTGCTGCGCCGGCCCTCGCGGCGAGCCGGATCAGCGAGATGGGCCGGGGATCAGAGAGGTGGGACTCGCCCGTCAGGGCGACCCGATTCAGCGCGCCCCGAAGATCCCCCGAATCCGCTTCCAGAGCACGCTGAGGAGGATTCCGAACATCCCGACCGACTGAGTTCGCGGTGGTTCTGCAGGCGCGGCGGCCGGTCTGGGTGCGGCCGGGACGGAATCGTCCTGCCCCGGGGAAGCTGGCGCCGCTGGTCCGGCGACCTCTTTCAGCGAGCTCTCGACACACTGGGCGAACTGGGTGAGCAGGCGGTCGGCCACATCCTGCATCAGCCCTCGTCCGAACTGCGCCACCCGTCCGGTGATCGCGACGTCGGATTGGATTCTTCCCAGTGATCCCCCGCCTTCGGCGTCCTCCACCGTCATCGTTATCGTGGCTTTGGCGTTTCCCGCACCCTTGGGGTCGCGGCCCTCGCCGCGCATGACCAGCCGTCGCGCCTGGTGGTCCACCTCCACCACCGTCATGGTCCCGTCGTAGCTCACCGTGACCGGTCCGACCTTGACGGTTACCCGACCCTTGTAGGTGCGCTCGTCCACCCGCTCGGTGATGCTTGCCCCCGGCAGGCAGGGTGCTATCCGCTCCAGATCCTCCAGCAACGGCATCAGCTGGTCGGGCGGCATGGCGAGCTTGAGCGAGTTCTCCAAGAGCACGGGGCACCTCCTGCAGTGGATCTGGGCCATGATCCCATCTTTGGCGGAGCTCCTGCGGTCCCGACGACCGCCCGAGGGCAGTCCATTGGGGGCGTCAGCCCGGGGGCGCCGCCTCCAGACGGTGACGCTCCAGGTCCTCCACGGTGTCGACGTCGGCTGGATCTCCCATGCACTCCACCTCCAGGACCATCTCCGGATGCCGCTGCATCAGCAGCCGGGCCCCGTGGTCTCCCTGGGTAGGCAGCAGCTTCCAGATCTCCCGCGCCAGCCGCACGGGATGGCCTCGCCGCCCGGAGTAGACCGCGGCGACGATCGGCGCCGCCTCCGCCAGGCGCACGACGTCCCAGGCCGTTGAGGGGATGAGCGGCTGGTCGCCCAAACCCACCACC
Organism: Candidatus Dormiibacterota bacterium; assembly: GCA_027319585.1. GTDB lineage: Bacteria > Chloroflexota > Dormibacteria > Aeolococcales > Bog-877 > AG-12. The sequence continues at coordinate 1,396 of DAHVMY010000099.1, forward strand.
ACAGCGTCGTGGCCGCGGCTGCGGCACCACTCGATCCCCAAATGCAGCGAGCTCGCCTGTCCGGCAGCCCACCCCGGGTTGTGCAGCAGCTCGAGGTCTGGGAGCAGAACCGGGGATAGGTCCAGTGCTCCGTCCACCACCGCCACCTCATCGCAGCCGGAGTGGGAAGCGGCCAGCATCGGCCATTGCACGAGCGGCCGGCCCCGGAAGTCGGCCAGCAGCTTGGACCCCGATCCCAGAAAGCGAGTGGACCCACCGGCCGCCAGCAGCAGCCCGGCGGTGGTCACCGGCCGGCCCTACCGGGACAAAGAGGCGGCCCGGTCGCGAGCCGGGCTGAGGTGGACCGGCCCCACCCCGTCGCGCAGGGAGGGGGCGGGACGGCCGGTGCGCAAGGCGATGATCTCCGCGCAGATCGAGATGGCGGTCTCCTCCGGGGTGCGGGCGCCGATGTCCAGCCCGATCGGTCCCATGATCCGGTACAGCTCCTCCTCCGGCACGCCCTCGTCCACTAGAGCCCGGGTGCGCTCGGAATGGGTGCGCCGGGAGCCGAGCGCCCCGAGGTAGCCGGCCCTGGTCGCCAGCGCCGCCTTCAGTGCCGGCACGTCGAATTTGGGATCGTGGGTGAGCACACAGATGGCGTCTCGTGCCTCCAGGGGAGGCTGGATTCCCCTCAGGTAGACGTGGGGCCAGGCGCAGACGACCTCGTCTGCCATGGGGAAGCGGGCGCTGGTGGCGAAGGCCGAGCGCGCGTCGCACACGGTCACGCGGTAGCCCAGCACCTTGGCGACCCGCGCCAGGGCGGCGGTGAAATCCACCCCTCCGAAGATCAACATCCGGGGTGGAGGGGCAAACGCCTCCACGAACACCGTGACCGCCTCCCGCTGGGCCTCTCCGGCCAGGCCGTAGTGGCGAAAGCTGGACTGCCCGGCGGCCAGCGCGCCCTCAGCGTCGCGCCCCACCACCCGGTCAAGGTTGGGGTTCCCCAGCGATCCGCGGATGTACCCTGAGCTCTCCACCAGGATCGAGGCACCCACCGAGGTGGTGCCGTCGGCCATGGGGATGAGGGCCCCCTCCGCCAGCTGGTCGGAATCGCCTCCGCGGTCCACGGCGGTCACGGTGGCGACGGTTATCGGTTCCTCCGCCAGCAGCGCCTGCCTGAGTCGGGGATAGAAGGGTGGGAGCTCCGCAGCGACCAGCACATGGATCGTGCCGCCGCAGGTGAGCCCGACCGCGAAGGCGTCGGCGTCGGAGTAGCCGAAGGTGACCACCCGGGCGGGAAGCCCCTCGCGCAGCGCCCGCAGCGCCTCGGTGACAACCGCTCCCTCGACACACCCGCCGGAGACCGAGCCCGCCACCTCGCCTGCTCCCGAGACTACCATGG
>DAHVMY010000009.1:0-52023 GCA_027319585.1 Candidatus Dormiibacterota bacterium
AGAAGGTCGAGTGGCCCGGCGGGGACTGGAAGACCGCGCGGGACATGGCCGCCAGCGCGCTGCGGGAGGTGCGGCAGGGCCGTCTCGGCTACTCCATCCTCGTAGCCATCAAGGCTTGATCGGGGACAGTCGCATGCGCTGTGAGCTGAAGAGCCTCCCATGCCCCGGGCGTCGACCAAGATCCAGCCGCGGGCCTGACGCCATGACCGACACGGCCGGGGGCCTGTTCTGCGTCGATGACATCCTCCCCGCCGCCTGGGCGCCGCGCTCAGGCGGCATTGCGGTGACTCTCACCGGATTCCCGGGCCGCTGGGGGCTGGCTGCGACAGACCCTGCGGTGGCCAGCCTCATGGAACCCCAGATCGACTCCCGGCCGGAACTGTGAGCTTGGTACGGCGCGGAAGGAGGATTGCAACCTAATGGGTAGGCGCTCGCGACCCGACTACGACCTGGTCATCATCGGTCTCGGATCAGCCGGTATCGTGGCGGCCGACTTCGCCGGCCAGTTAGGGCTTCGGACGGTCGCGGTGGAGAGTTCCCGAGTCGGCGGCGACTGCCTCTGGACCGGCTGCGTGCCCAGCAAGACCCTGCTGGCGGCGGCCGGCGCCGCTCAGACGATCCGCACCGCAAATCGATTTGGCATCACGTCCGCCGAGCCGGTGCTGGATCTGCCCACGATCTGGAACCGCATCGCGCGGGTCCAGGCCGAGATCGCCGCGACCGATGATGATCCCGAGCGGCTGCGGCGGACCGGCGCCGAAGTTATCGTCGGCGCGCCAGCCCGACTGGTTGGGCCGCACACGGTCTCTGTCGGCGGCAGGCTGATCGAGACTCGCTTCATCCTCGTCTGCACCGGCAGTCGCCCCGCCGTGCCACCCATCCCCGGTCTGCAGGACGTCGGCTTCATCACCAGCGAGACCTTCTTTCAGCTGGATCGTGTCCCTGGCAGCCTGATCTTCGTCGGAGGGGGTCCGATCTCGCTCGAGCTGGCCCAGGGGATGCGCCGCTTGGGCGCAGAGGTCACGGTGCTGGAGGTGGCTGACCAGATCGCGCCCCGGGAAGAGCCGGAGTTGGTGGCCACCCTGGTGGCGATGCTCCGCCGGGAAGGAGTCGTGATCGAGACCGGAGTGCAAATCGACGGCGTCCGGTCCGACGATGACGGCAAGACCGTCACCGGGATGGTCGGTGGGCAAAGACGCAGCTGGGGGGGGCAGGAGATCTTCCTTGGCACCGGGCGCAGGCCGAATGTGGACGGCCTGGGGCTCGAGGAGGTGGGAGTCCAGGTGGGCCGTGCGGGGATCGCGGTGGACCGCAGCCTGCGCACCGCGGTGAAGAGCATCTATGCCTGCGGTGATGTCACGGGGCGCTATCTCTTCACCCACTCCGCTGGCTACGAGGCGGTGCAGGCCCTGCGGGGCATGTTCTTCCCGGGCCGGGGAAGAACCCCGAAGCTGGTGCCGTGGTGCACCTTCACCGACCCCCAGCTGGCGCATGCGGGACTAACCGTGTCCGAGGCGAAGGCGACCCAGCGCAAGGTTGAGGTCTGGCGCTCCCAGCTGATCCACTCCGACCGGGCCAGGGCTGACTCTGCCACCGACGGAGAGGTGGTGCTGATCACTGCGGGACGGCGGCTGGTGGGTGCCCACATTCTCGCTCCCGGTGCCGGGGAGACGATCCATGAGCTGGCCCTGGCGATCTCACAGCGGCTCAAGATAGATGCCGTCTACAACTTGGTTCACATCTACCCAACCTACTCGACGTCAGTTGGCAAGGCGGCTGCCGAGGCCGGGCTCCAGCAGGCGCGTCGCCTGCGCTGGCTAGTTCGGCGCTAGCGCGACCGGCTATAGCTGCCCGGCGACCTCCACCTTTCCCGGGCCCCATCGATGCAGTTTCGAGGCGACGACCAGGCACTCCTCACCAACCATCTCAGGGCTGGGCCGACCGCGTGATGAACTGCCTCCAGTGGCGCTCCCGCTGTCCCCTCGGATCGAAGGGGCTTGAGCGTACGCCCCGGAGAGAAGCGGCCTTGGGACGACCGCGCCGTTGGCTCTGGCGCGCCCTACCTCGGTCGGGCCACCACCGTTCCAACCTGTTTCGAACGGCGCCCCGCGCGGACGGGCCGAATCCTTGTATCTGAGACCGTCCCCTGAAAGAATGTCGGCATGGAGAGCGGGGCCGCAGATACCGACCGCCGGGACTTCTCGGGCATCCGCCTGGATGATGCCGACTTTTCCGGAGCCCGCCTGCACAGCCCAAACTGCGAGCGTCTCACGATCACCGACGGCTGGCTGGTCAACGCCGACATCTCCGGCTATATCGAGGGCATGCGCGTCAATGGGGTCGAGGTCGGCCCCTTGGTGAGCGCCGAACTGGACCGCCGGTTCCCGCAGCGGGTGAAGCTCAGAGCCACCGACCCGGCAGGGCTGGCTGACGCTTGGACGATGCTGGAGGAGGTATGGCGCCAGACCATCGCCCGGGCCCGGCTGCTGCCGGAGGCGCGACTCCGCGAACGGGTGGACCAGGAGTGGAGTTTCCTGGAAACCCTGCGTCACCTGATCCTGGCCACCGACTGCTGGCTGGGGCGGATGGTCCTGCAGCTGGAGCGGCCCTACCATCCCTGGGGAGTGGCCGGCTCCTGGTTGACCGACCCGCGCGAACTCGGCATCGATCCTGACGCTGCCCCATCGTTCGACCAGGTGCTCCCGGTCTGGCGCGGACGGGCGGACTCCGTGCAGGAGACCATCGCGTCGGTCACCGCCGCCGAACTGGAGCGCCTGCTCACGCCCCCGGCCGCGCCCGGCCATCCCGACCATCCGGAGTCCATGCTCCACTGCTTGCACGTCATTCTCGACGAGTACTGGCTGCACAGCACCTACGCCAATCGCGATCTGGCCATCCTCGAGGGCCACCGGGGCTGAGGCGGTGGTGGCGAAGCCCACCGCCCCGATCACGAAGCCTGGGCCAGGTTCACCTCCGGCAGCGCCTGGACTTCCGCCTTGGAGAGGCTCACTTTGATGCCGTCCTGGGCACTCACCACCTGGGAGATGGGAATCGCCACCCGTTTGTGTCCCCACAGGTGACCTTCGTCCAGCAGCACATGGGTCACCTTGTGGTCGGCGGGGTCGATCACGAGCCCCCGGACGCTGCCGATGGGCCCGTCGGTCGCCTCAACCTGCTCCCCCTTCCTCACCGTGACCTCACCGAGGGGGACCTTGTCGTACGTGATCGGAGCCGGGACCACGCCCCCGACACCGCCCATGCCGAGCCCGTAGTACGGCCACATCAGCACCTGTCCCGCGGGATATCCGGACTCGTCGTCGCCGGGCAGAAACTGGGTCTCCTCGGCCTCCGGCAGTCGATCGAACTCAGCCAGGGTACAGGCCAGGCGGAGCCCCGTCGCATCGTCCTCGGCCAGGGTCACGGGCACCAGCCTGGCGAGGCCCGCCCTGCCCTTGGGCTCCACCGAAAGGTGGGTCACCTGACGCTTCACCGGGTCCATCACCACCCGGATCAGGTCGCCGCACACGCCGTCGGTGCATTGGACCTCGGCACCGATCTGAAAGCTGGTCGCTGGAGTGGTCACGAGCTTGAGGCACCTCCTGGGACGGCGGACGGGCAGGACCGGACGGGGGCGCTGAACTCAAGCGCCCGCACCTCCGATGCTACGCGCAGCCGACCCCTTCCAGCGAAGGCATCCTCGGCGGCGCCGACCCGGACCGCCGCCCGGCTCAGGGCCGACGCTCCCGGCGGAGGTCGCGCAGCAGCGCCCGGGCGGCGAGCCGGCCGGAGGTGCCCAGAATGCCGCCACTGGGGCTGGTCCCGGCGCCGCAGATGTAGAGCCCGCCGACTCCGGTGCGGTGCGAGGCGAGCTGGGGGGTGGGGCGCATCGCCCCCAGCTGGTCCAGGCTGAGATCCAGCTGCATCGGGTGCGCTCCCGGCCAGAGGCCGCCCAGCGACATCTCCTCAGGGGTCCTGAAGGCGATGCCCTTGATGCTGGCCCGCAGCCCCGGCGCGCGCGCCTCCAGCTCCGTGAGGGCCCGCTCGACGAACTCCTCGCGGCGGGCGTCCCAGCCTCCGCGAACTCGAAATGGGGTGGCTGGGCAGGCCAGGTAGATGGTGTGGTTCTCTGGCGGCGCCAGCGACGAGTCGATCGCCGAGGTGGTGAAGCAGTAGAGCGGCAGGGGGTCCGGCAGCTCCTCGTCCTCGGCTCTGACCCAGGCTCGCTCCAGGCTGCCCAGGTCGTCGACCAGGCTCTGCAGTCCGTTCCAATCCCCTGGCCGGGAGCCGGGGTAGGCGGGCAGCGCCTCGGTCGCCAGATGGATCACCCCCTGGACCACGTTGCCGCTCCTGGTCGCCGCGAGATCGGCGGCGGGCCTGCCGTCGAGAGGAGGGGCGAGCAGCTGCAGCAGGGCGGTCCTGGGGTCGATCGCCGTGACCACCAGATCGGCCGCAAGCCGTTCGCCGGAGGTCAGCTCCACCGCCTCCACCCGGTCCCGGTTGGTCCGGATCATGGTCACCTCCGCGGCGCACCGCACCTCCCCGCCGAGGCGCTCGAGCCTGGTGGTCAGCGCGCTCACCAACCCCTGGGAGCCGCCGCGGGGGTGCCACTGCCCGAAGTGGTGGTAGGCCGACTGCCAGAAGCCGAACAGCGCTCCCCCGGGGATGCTCGGACCGACGGAACCGTGGGCCGCGAAGGCCGCCAGGGGTCCCCTGGTGAGATCCGAGAACAGCCGCCTCCGCAGCAGGGCACCGTAACCGCCCGCCACATCCCGCACCAGCTCCTTGCGCCCCGAGGAGCCCAGTTGGAGCGCTCCCCCCAAAACCCGGGGAAGCGTCCTGCCCGAGCGCTCGCCTCGAATCGAGGGCAGCACCCCGCGCATCACCATGTCCCCGGCGGCGATGAACCGGCGGTAGGGCTCGACGTCGCCGGGGCTCACCTCCGCGATCGACTCCAGGGTCTGTTCCAAGGAGCGATGGAAGCGCACCCGGCGCCCGTCCGCAAAGATGCCCACGGCGAAGGGGTCCATCTCCAGATACTCGAGCCCCACCGCACTGAGCTCGAGATCCTCCGGGATCGTGGTCATATTGATCAGGTTGTGGGCGACCGCATGGAGGTCGAAGCGGTAGCCGGGCACCAGCTCCTCGGTGCAGCAACCGCCGCCCGGGGTGCCCTGGGCCTCCAGGACGGTCACCTCAAGGCCGGCACGGGCGAGGTAGCAGGCGGCTACCAGGCCGTTGTGCCCGGCTCCCACGACCACCACCCGGGTCATCTCAGCCCCAAGCGCAGGTTGCGATCGGCCAGCCGGTCCGCCATCGCATCAGCGTGCGGGCCCCGCGCGCCCCGGCCACGGACCAGCTGGCTACTCAGGGCTTGGCCGCCGTCAGGATGGAGTAGCCGAGATGACCCTGGCGCACCTCCCGCAGCGCACTGGCGGCCATGTCCCGCGCGGTCTTCCAGTCCCCGCCGGGCCACTCGACCTTCTTGAGGGCGACCATCAGCGAGGCCGCCATCAGCTTGAGGCGGATCCCCTCCACCATCTCCACCAGCGCCTGGTCGTGGTTCTCGACCACCACCGAGCGCAGCCCGGCCTGGGTGAGGTGCGTGCGGTAGGCGTCGACCGGCCCGGCGTCACCGACGCAGGCGACCCAGGCCAAAATCCCCTGGAGCTCGGGCGGCAGGTCGCCGTTGCGGGTGAGGTCGCTGATCCCCACCATGCCGCCCTGGCGCAGCACCCTGGTCATCTCCAGGGCTGCGGTGGGCTTGTCCGGAAAGGTGCAGAAGGCGCACTCGCAGACGACCGCGTCGAAGCTGGCCGGCGGGAAGGGCAGACCCTCGGCGTCCCCGATCTCAAACGAGACCAGGTGGGCGACCCCAGCGGCCTCCGCGGCGGCGGTCGCCCGCTCCACGTTGGCCGAGCTGAGGTCGACCCCGATGACCCGGCAGGAGAACCGCTGGGCCAGATGGATGGCGGACGTCCCCAGCCCGGCCGCCACGTCCAGCACCCGGTGCTGCGGTCCGAGCTCCAGCAGCCGGCCCAGCCGTTCGGTGAGCTCCACCCCGCCGGGGTGGAAGCTCTCTCCAACCAGCAGCTTGGCGAGGTCATTGGAGTAGAGGTCGACGCAGCAGCTCTTGACCTCCTGCGGCGAGACGGGAACCTGACTCACGCCGTCACCTCCTCGCTCGGGGCCGCCATCGGCAGCGGCGCGACCCGCGCCTCGGCGGTGGCAGCAGGCAGGTCGAACTTGAAGGTTATCGGCTCGGGCACGAACGGACGCTTCTCCCGCTTGGCGCGCTGGCGCCCCCGCTGACGGGCGGTCAGCTGGGCCCGCGCCTGCTCCCGGTAGCCGACTGTGTTGTACGAGCAGAAGGGGATCTGATGGCCATCGGGCAGGAGGAACTCCTTGCAGCACTTCATCAGGTTCTTCTGGTTGAAGGTCCAGGGATCCATGAAATCCTGCAGCATCACCATGAACATCTTCTGACCGATCTCGCCCAGATCCATCCCCGCCAGCCCACAGGACTCACAGGAGAGCGCGAACTCGGCCGCCGCCTTGTCACCTCCGGGCACCGCCGACGAGGACCAGAGCCCCTCCAACGCCTGCTTGATCTCCACATCCAGCTCGGGGAGCGCCCGGTTGGTCAGGTAGTCGAGGTAGTCCTCGACGTTCAGCAGCCGGGTCAGGGGGGTGACGATATCCCCCTCCACGAAGGCATAGGTGACCGAGTTGCAGGTGGGAAAGCAGCATGGCACCGGTACGAAGTCGCTGACCTTGAACAGGCCGGCGGTCTGCTCCTCCACCCCCAGAAGGACATCGGGGATGGTCATCCGCTCCTTGGGGTCGTGCTCTCCGTGCCGGCCGGCGTGGAAGGCGGGCTGGAAGTTGATCCCCCGAACCGCCTTGTGCTTGAGGGCGAACTTGATGATCTCCCCCACCTCGTGGTCGTTGACCCCCTTCTCCACGGCCGGCACCAGCACCACCCCCAGCCCCGCCTCGGCCAGGCGGTCGAGCGCTCGCAGCTTCTCCTCCAGAATCTTCGGCTCACCCCGGATCACCTCGTAGGTGTGCTCCTCGAAGCCGTCGAACTGAAAGTAGATGGAGATCTTGAGCTCGGCCAAATCGGCCACGAACTGGTCGTCCCGAGCGATCCTCTTGCCGTTGGTGTTGAGCATCACGTGGCGGATGTCGCGCGCCTTGGCGGCCCGCAGCATCTCCACGATCTGGGGATGGATGCTGGGCTCACCCCCGGAGAACTGAACCACCTCCGGCCTGCCCTCGGTCCGCACCAGGTTGTCCAGGATCTCCTCCACCTCCTCCAGGGTCAGGTTGAACCCCGGTCCGGCGTTGGCGAAGCAGAGCGGACAGTCCATGTTGCAGGCCGAGTTGACCTCGATGATCCCCAGGCAGGTGTGCTGCTGGTGGTCCGGGCAGAGCCCGCAGTCGTAGGGACAGCCCCGCTCGATCTCATGGTTGTGCTGCAGCGGGATGGTGCCCGGCTTGTTGTAGGCGGCGTTGCGGGCGTAGGCCCTGGCATCGGCGTAGATCAACGCCTCCACCTCCCCGTGGTCGGGGCAGCGCTTGCGCATGTAGACCTTGTCGTCCCGGAGCAGGATCTTGGCGTCGATCACCCGCCGGCACTGTGGGCAGATGCTCCGGGTCAGCTCGTAGAAGATGTAATCGGCGTCCTGCTTGACCCGACTGGTGCTGGTGGCGGCGAGGATCTCGGTCATATCACTCCCATGCTGGTTGCAGCCGATACTCGTGGTGATGAACTCAATCGGGGACCGCGCTGGGGGCGGCGCAGCGCCCGCGCCGCCACCAGGAGCTGGCAGCCCACCGAGAGCTGCCGGAACCACTGGGGCCGGGGGTAGTCCAGGGTCCGGCCCCGCTTGAAGTAGGCGACCGTGATCACGGCGGCGGGCAGCGTCCAGAGGCCGAGAGCCAAAGCCCGCAGCCATCGGGACGGCTCATGGTGGAAGAGGAACCAGCTCCAGAACACGCTGTCGGAAAGGCCGTCGGCGTAGGCGCCGAACGCCGTCACCCGGCTGCGCCGGGCTATCTGGCCGTCCAGGTAGTCGGTGGCCAGAGCCAGCGGGGCGGCCAGCCGGCTATGGGGCAGGAGCGCGGGCAGGTTCGCCCGCAGCAGGCTGAGGCGGTTGGCCCATCCCAGGAAGAGGTCCTGCTCGCCCAGCAGGCCGAGGTGGGTGATCCCCATGAGCCAGGTGAGCAGAGCCGCCCGGCGGTGGCCGGCCAACCCCAATCCGACCGCCAGGCCGCCGAGCTCCAGGGATGCGCGGGGGTGCCGGACCGCCTGCTCTCCCGAGCGCACCAGGCTGCGCCCGAGGAACCGGGCCCAGCCTCCCGCCGACCACCGGCTCTGAGCCAGCTCCAGAAGCAGCTGGTCCGTGAAGGCACGGCTCGACTCCGGGCGAACGATCACGGGGCGCTGCTGCATGGCCGAGAAAAGTGGGCGTGGGGAAGCTGCTACGGAACTCACTACCCGGCCAGCCAAACCCATGTCCCACCATCGGAGCCCCGGCTCACAACGGGCCAAACCTGGACCTCATGCCTCGCCTCTGGCCGGATAGGCCTCCGCCACGAAGAAGCTAATCGCGTCAACCAGGTCATCCACCCGCGGGCGCGCGGCCGGCATGGAGTTGAGGATGACCATGTAGAGGGTCCCATCGGGGCGAACCAGGTAGACCCCCGGCTCGGCGAAGAGCGCAGGCTCGGGTTCCTTGACGCCCCGGCTGACGAACAGTCCCCACTCGCGCATCGAGTTCACCGTCTGGCCGTAGGCGAGAGCCAGTTGCGACAGATGCCACGCTGAGGCGCTCTGGCGGGCCCGCTCCTCAGTATCGCCGCTGACGGCCACCACCGCGACCCCGAGCTCGCCCAGGTCCTGCACCGCCCGATCCAGCTGAGCGAGATACCCCCTGCAGATGGGGCAGTGCCAGCCCCGATAGAAGACCACCAAAGTGAAGGTGGCTGGATGCTGATCCGTAAGCCGGAACCGCCCCCCACCCACGAGGGGAAGGTCCAGCGGCGGAGCCGGGCTGCCGGGAAGCGGGACTATCGGCATGCATCCTCCGCCGGTGCGCATTGAGAATTCATCGGCGGCGAGACTCGCGTTCGTGTTGACCGCGACGCCCGGCAGGCGAACCGGGGGAGGCGATCCCGTCGGAACACCTGACGGGGCCCGCGCCGAAGGTGGTGTCCGGCTGCCGCACGATCACAACGGCCCTCGGCTGGAGTTCGGCGGGACCCCAGAGGGGGATGGTTTGGCGCTGGCTCCTCTGCGCCTGGCGTCCCACCGCCAGAGCCGGCCCAGCCCAAACCAGGCCGCGACCGCGACCGGGTCCACCCCCCAGCTGGCGGCGCTGTGCCCTGTCAAGTCGAGGCTGAAGCTGGTGGCGATGAGCGCGCCTACGGCCACCCACTGCAGCAGGTGCAGCGCGGTCGGCCTGCCCGCGCCCAGTGGGGCTTGAGCGGCGAGGTGCGGCGCCTGCCGCTGGATGGCGTCCAGCAGCTCTGGAAATCGCGGGTTGACCAAAGCCGTGTTGCCGATGAAGACGGTTGGCACGGTCTCATCCCCACCGGTTGCCGCAACGACCCGCGCCCGATCAACGTCGCTCTGCCAGATGTCATGCCAACGGGCAGCCACCTGGGCCTGCTCAAGGGACCGCCGCAGAGTGGCGCAGTAGGGGCACCCGGGCCTCCAGTAGACATCGAGCGCGTCGGGGTCTGCTCTTCCCATGCACTGGGAGGAACTCCTCCGGGCGCCCAGATATTCCATCCGCAGTTCGTTGCAAGTGGTTGGGATGGTCGGCGGCGCTGGAAACCGCTGGCGGACCGCCTGCTGCGCACGTGTCACCAGCTCAGACGCGCGGTCGCTGGAGCACTGAACGGTGGCTGCGGCGGCCCAGTGAGATCGGCCACCGAAGGCCGGTCTGCGGGGCGGTGCGAGCCCACCGTGCAGGTGAGACGCTCGTCCCGTCGCCCCAAGAAGGCACCACTACATTGAACGGTCACTTAGGCGGAGGGCCTGGCCACCCGCGAGCCGGCCCTGGGCCGCAAGGCCAACGCCCGCGTCCCAGTGTCCGTGCGTGGCCAGTTCCAGGACGCCCGCGTCACCTCGGCGTCCGGTCAGGGCACCAGTGCGCAACCCTAGTCGACTTCGCCTGGGCGCCGGCCCAGATGGGTGTCCCTCGGGCGCGGCTTCCACCGCCACGTCCCGGCCCCTGCGGTCGTCCCCCTTGGCGACTTCGGTCCCCCAAGCGCTCGGCTACGTTCCGCCTAGAGTCGCTTAGAGTTGCAGAGATTCTGTGGTCGACGCTGGAAAGTGCCCGGGCTGAACGGCGTGGAGTGAGGGTCTCTCCACTGTCGGTACCAGAACCAGGCGCCGAGCGGTCGGCCAGGGCTGAGGCTGGCGTCACAACCGGGCAGATCGCTTCGAGGTACCGCAAGGTACGAGTTGCAGCCGCCAGACCGATCGGTGCGCTGGCGCCCCAGTTGGCCGGGGCGAGATCGCTGGCCACCAACGCCATCGACATGGTCCTCCGCCTGCCGCCCCGGCCAGCAGATTCGACCTCCGCCAGTTGACGCCGCAGTCCGAAAGTACGGCAGGGGCTAGGGCTCCGGGAGAGCGCGTGCGGTTCGGCCGGAACACCGGGGCAGACAGGTCATGGCTGCCGCCCTCCGCTGACATCGAGAGGGAACCTCCGCAGCCGCTCGAGGGTGGCGGCATCGACCTTGGCCCCTTGCTTGGCGAGAGCTGCCTTGATCGTCCGGTAGGCCTCCGCCTCCAGCCCGCACCGGCGGAAATCCTCAGCCAGATGGGCCGCCACCATGGCGGCGCTGTCGGCATCGAGCTCGCCATCCAGGTACGACTGCAGGATCCGCAGCACCTGCTGACAGGCGGGCCGGTCAGCCCGGCGGCGCCGCCATGCTCGCATCACATTTCCCCCCACGGCAGCAGGCCCGACTGGCCGAGCCGCTCCCGGATGCGCGCCCGGCCGCGGTGGAGGCGACTCATCACGGTGCCGGCCGGGACTCCGAGCGCCTGGGCGGCCTCCGCGTAAGAGAGCCCGCCGACGTCGACGAGCCTCACCACTTGGGCCAGCCGGTGGGGCAGGAGGGCGAGCGCCTCGACGACAGCTGCCTCCAGGGCTCGGTCGAGCACCACCACTTCGGGCTGGCGGTTGCGGGAGAGGTCTGGAATGAGATCGGCTCCGGCGTACTCGGCCAGCAGCGAGGGGCGGCGGCGGCGAGCCCGACCGCGCTGGGCGTTGCGCATGATGGTGAACAGCCAGGCCCGGGGGTGTTGCCCGTCGAATCGGTCGATCGCCCGGTATGCCCGCAGAAGCGTTTCCTGAACCAGATCCTCCGCGTCGGCGGGTTCCCCGGTGAGAGCAAGGGCAACACGCAGGAGCACCTCGAGTTCGGGCACGACATGGCGGGCAAACAGCACCTCGGGGTCCTTCCCAAAACGCGGGGACGTCTGACCCACGCTATGGCAACGCGCTAGACGAGCCGACTATTCCCGCCCGCCGCTGCCGCGACCTGACCGAGTTGTGCGAGGTACGCCGGGGTGACCACCGGTATCCCCCTGAGCGCCCCCGCCTGTTCAGACCCAGCATGGTGGCAATTTAGACCATGGGTTCAGGCCAAGTCCGTCCCCAGTAGACGGTCACGCCGCGGGGACCAGGAGCGAGCCCATGGTCGGGACTGACGAACATGCGGCGCTCGGCCAGGCGAACTCGGATCCCCACGCTCACGTCGAACGGGTCCCAGCGGCCGAGGAGGTGGCCACAGGACACCTCTTGCCGAGCCTTACCCTGGCGCCGGTGGCTCGGCGGGTCCATCCGGTCCAGACCGTCGCTCCCAAGGGCCGTGAGCCAGGGCGCCTGGACCGGCCGCGCCGACGCCAGGGGACGTGAGCCAGTACCCCCGCCGGCCCCGGCTGGCCGGGACACCCCCCCGCCTGGGACGCCTATCCTCGCCCCACCAGGGGCGCCCCGAGGACCACCACCCAGACCTCCCCCAGTCCGAAGGCTAAGCCGATGATGGCGGCCAGAGCGGCAGACCTGGGGCTCCAGGCCCACCGGCGCAGATCGGACGGTCGGAGCAGGGCCAGAGTGGAGAGTCCCGAGCGGCCCAGGAAGCGGCCGATGTCGAACACAAGGCCCCTGCCCAGGCGGGCCCCGAAGGAGTTGGCGAGCACGATGGTGACCGACGAAACCATCGCCACCATCGCCCAAACCGGGCCCACCAGCCCGCTGACGGCGAGGGGCACCCCCAGCCCGTTGAAGGCGAAAGCGATGGCGAGGTTCTGCTTGGTCTTGCGGAAGCTGTTGCTCCCGATCTCCCTGGCGTCGGCCACCGCGGAGAGGCGATTGCCGACGAGCACGACGTCAGCGGACTCGATGGCGATGTCGGTGCCCGCTCCCATGGCGACGCCGATGTCGGCCTGGGTGAGGGCCGGGGCGTCGTTGATCCCTTCGCCCACCATCAGCACGCGATGACCTTGGGCCTGGAGGTCGCGCACGATAGCGGCCTTGGCCTCGGGCAGGACCGAGGCGTGGATCAAGTCGATGCCGACCTCCGCAGCCACGGCCATGGCGGTGCGCTGGTTGTCCCCGGTCACCATGATCGGAGTGATCCCAGCTGAGCGCAGCCGTGCCACCGCCTCCGCGGCATCGGGCTTGACGCTATCCGCGATGCCGAGCAGTCCGAGCAGCTCGCCGTCGCGGGCCACGGCCACCACGGTATACGCCTCAGACTCCATCACCTCCCGACGCCGGTCGAGCGGCCCGAGTTCAGCGCCTTCAGCCTCCACCCACCCGGGCTTGCCCACGGTGAGCTTGCGGCCCTCCACCGTGGCCCACACTCCCTGGCCGCTCTGGCTCCGGAAGTTGTCCGCGTCGGGCACCTGGAGTCCACGGCCCTCCGCTGCCGCCACCACGGCTCGCGCCAGCGGGTGCGGGGAACCGACCTCGGCAGCAGCCGCCAGCAGCAGCAGCTCCTCCTCGCTCGCCCCGGCCACGGGCACGACGACAGCCACCATCGGTTTGCCGGACGTCAGGGTGCCGGTCTTGTCGAACACCACCAAGTCGATGTCTTGGAAGACCTGAAAGGCCTCCCCCGAGCGCATGAGAATACCCCGCTCAGCGGCCATGCCCCCACCCCGCATCATGGCGAGGGGGGTCGCCATGCCGAGGGCGCAGGGGTAGCCCATGACCAGCACCGCGAGCGCCGAGAAGATAGCCCGTGTCACGTCGAGGTTCCCAGTCAGCAACCAGGCGCCGGGGATCCAGACGACGATAGCCAGGGCTGCGGCGCCGAGGACCGCGGGCACGAAGGCCATCAGGAGCCGGTCGACCAGCTGAATCAGGGCCGGCTTGAGGGCCCTGGCCTCCTCGATGTGACGCGCCACCTGGGCCAGGAAGGTGTCCTCCCCGACCCTCGTGACCTCCACAGTCAGGGTGCCAGCCTGGTTCACCGAGCCGCCGATCACCGGGTCACCTGCCGACTTGTCGACCGGGATCGGCTCACCGGTCACCATGGACTCGTCAACCGCCGAGGTGCCGCAGGTAACCCGACCATCGAGCGGCACCCGCTCCCCGGAGCGGATCCGGACCTGGTCGCCTGGTCTCACCTCGGCCAGTGCCAGCTCGATCTCCTGCCCGTCGCGCAGGACCCGGGCGGTGTCGGGCTGCAGGTCCAACAGATGTCGGACCGCCCGGGTCGAGCGGGCGCGCACCAGCGACGACACATACCCCGAGAGCAGATGGTAGGTGGTGATGAACACCGACACCGACAGGAAGTCTCCCGGGGGGAAGACCGCCGGGGCAAGGAAGAGTCCGAGCAGGCCACCCAGCAGCCCGCCGAAGGCACCCGCCTCCAGCAAGACGTGCTGGTTCAAGATTCCCCGCCTAAGGCTGCCCAGTGCCATCTGGAGGATTGGCCTGGCCACGACGAAGATCATGGTGATGGCGATTCCCAAGATTAGCCACGGCCCGTAGGCAAAGGTGCGCCCGCCCCAGGTCACCGACAGAGGCTGGCCGGTCGCCCAGTAGTCGGTCATCAATCCCAAGGTGGCGAAGGTGAGCGCTAGGCCTATGTGGAACCGGTCCCGCTCGGCGCGGATCTCGGCCTCCTCGTCCTCGAAGATGCTGACCTTGCGCGGGTCGCGCACCGAGTAGCCGACTGCCCGCAAGGTGTCGACGATGCGCTGGGGGCCGACCACCGCGGGACGGTAGGTGACGAGACCCTCCTCATGGGCGATCGAGACTGAGACCGCTTCCACGCCTTCGAGACGGCCCACCGCCTTCTCGATAGTGGACACGCAGAAGCTGCAGTGCAGATTGCCGAGCTTGACCTGCAGCAGGGCCCGGCCATCTCCGCTCACGCGCACGCGCCCGCTGAGCCAGGAGTCGGTGCCCGGCACCTCGACCGGGCAGTCGTCGGTGGGTTGCTGAGAAGTCGTGGCATCATTCACGGCGGTTGCCTCCTGCCGCGAGCGTAAACCCTGCCTTCGAATGGAATGTCAAGCCCAGCGATCCGGGCTCTGCTGATTCACCAGCCGGGGTTGACCTTCTATCCGGGGGAAGGTTGTATGTTCCAAGCAGGACGACTGGCCAGCCTGAGGAGGCCCTGAATGACTACGACCGTGACGATTCTGGTCGAGGAGATCCACTGCGAGAGCTGCGAGCGCACCATCGCCCAAGTCCTCTCCGCCGTCGACGGGGTGCTACGGGTGGCGCCGTCTGCCAAGACCAACGATGTGAAGGTGAGCTATGACGAGACGGCGGTCAGCGCAGCCGACCTACGGGCCAAGTTGGCCGAGGTGGGTTACGCCCCGGTCGGCTGATGCGCATCGGGGAGCTAGCCCGCCGGGTCGGGGTCAATCCGAGGACCGTGCGCTTCTACGAGGGGATGGGCCTGCTCCCGGAGCCGGCGCGCCGGCCCTCGGGATACCGCGAATACCGTGAGGACGATGTGGAGCGCTTGGCGTTCGTCAAGACCGCCCAGCGCCTCGGTCTGTCCCTGACGGAGATACGCGAGATCATCGCGCTCAAGGCGCGCGGCGAGCGTCCATGCGCCTACGTGCTGTCGGTGCTGGACCGCCAAGTGGTCGACATAGACCAGCGCCTGGCTGAACTCGTGGCTCTGCGAGCCGACCTGGTAGCGCTTCAGGCTCAGGCCAACCGCCTGCCCGCTGGTAGGGCCCGCTACTGCGGCATAGTCGAGCATGTCGGGCTCCGGCCCACGCCGCGGGCGGTGCGCCCACCCGGGGCGGTGTGCGGTGGTCCTCTCCAGCGCGCTCAGGACCTTCGGGCGCCAGCCACTGATGCTCCACCCGACCACCTTTGGGCCCGATGACCTGGGGCTCGGCGCGCCCCTCATGCTGGGTCCTCGGGCCTGCCTCTAGCCGCCTCGCAGCTCATCCGTCGATTCGTCGCGGACCGCCGCCGCCGGGACCCTGACAGCAGGCCCAGGGTGGCCACGCAGGCCGGGATCAGATAGTCAAGCCCCACTCGGACCCAGATGGCCCACCCAACATCTCCGGCCGCCAGCACCGGCCCTTGGTTGATTCCCACAAGCAGGGTCCCCACGACGAGGGCGATCAACGCGACGCGGCGACGGTTCGGCCGATGGATGCAGACCGCGACAGCCTCGCGGGGGTTGCCCCAAGTCGGGGGATCCTCGGGTTCCGGACCGGGCAAGACCGGGCGGGACGAGGCCCCCCCGGCCTTGCCCGGTGAGCTCAGTTGATGCTGGCGGCCCTTGCTCATCGCCCCGCCGTCACCGTGCGGGCCTGACCTTGGTGCAGACCGCAATCGAGACGGCCTGGGCGGCGACCATCTCCTGGCTGATGCGGAGGAGCTGCAACACCCTGGGATCGGTGACCTGGTAGTGGGCGAACCGACTTGCCCGGCGCAGAGTGAGCAGGCCGCACGAGACCTTACAGCCCAGATGGGCTGAGACCATGCCCTGGGAGAGCCCGGCGTGGCTGACGCACTCGGCGCCCGTGCGCTCCCTCTCGGCGCAGAACTCCGCCAACCCCAGCCTGGTCGGGTCGCCCAGGGCACGGAAGAACTTCGCCATCAGCGTCCGTCCCATCGGATCGGGAGGCACCCATCTGGCCACTGGACGCTCGGTATCGAGGACCGCGCTCATGCCGCGCAGCAGGAGAGCTTGTGCACATCCCGGGTGAAGGTCTGAGCGGCGAGCTTGATCCCCTCTGCCATGGTCAGGTAGGGGTGGAAGGTGGCGGAGAGCTGGTCAGTGGTGAGCCCATGCCGAATGGCGAGCACCGCCGCCTGGATGACGTCGCCGGCGCCGTCGGCGACCACCGAGGCACCGAGCAACCGGCCGGTCCCCACCTCGGCAACAAGCTTCACCAGTCCGTGGGTGTCGCGGTTGACCAACGCCCTGGGGACAGCCTCGAGGGGAAGCACCGAGGTGACCACATCGTGGCCGGCCGAGCGGGCCTGCGCCTCGGTGAGTCCGGCCGACGCCACCTGCGGCAACGTGAAGGTGACCTTTGGAAGCCCGGTGAAGTCAACACTACGGTCAGCGCCGAGAAGGGCGTTGTCGACGGTCAGAGCCCCCTCGTAGGCCGAAACGTAGACGAACTGAGGACCTCCAATCACATCCCCGGCGGCAAAGACGCGGGGATTTGAGGTTCGGAGCTGGTCATCGACCACGACCGCTCCCCGGGCGTCGAGCGCAACCCCAGCGGCTTCCAGTCCGAGATCGGAGGTGTTCGGCCGGCGGCCGGTGGCCACCAGCACCTGATCAACCTCCAGCGAGATCTCCTCGCCACCTGCTCGCACCTTGACGTCGACACGACCGCCTGTCCGCTCGACCGCCAGCACGTCCGCCGGGGCGAGGATCCGGGCGCCCTGGGCGCGCAGCGAATCGGCGAGAGCTTCAGAGACTTCGGGCTCTTCAAAGGGAGCTATTCGCGGCGCCACGTCCAGGAAGGTGACCTCGCTACCGAGGTGAAGGAAGAACTGGCCGAGCTCCAATCCGATGGCGTTGGCCCCGATCACCGCCAGTCGTGACGGCACCTCGGTGAGATTGAGCGCGGTGGTTGAGGTGAGGAAGCCGGCCTCTGCGAGACCCGGGATTGGGGGCGCGCTCGGGGACGCCCCGGTGGCGACCAGGAAAACTCCCGCCGAGATCGCTCGACCGCCGACGTCCAGCCGGTCCGGGCCGACGAACCGAGCGCGGCCGGGAATCACCTCGAAGCCGTAGTCCTGGACGAGGTCGGCATACTTCGCCTGGCGCAGCGCGCCTACGAGCTCGTCCTTCTGCCCCACCAGGGCGGCGAGGTCCACCGGCCCCGAGCTGGTCGTAAGCCCGGCGAACGGGTGGTGCCCTGCTGTCCAGGCGAGTTCGCCGGCTCGAAGCAGGGCCTTCGACGGCACGCAGCCGATGTTGACGCAGGTTCCCACCCAGGACCCCCTCCTCGACAAGCGCCACCCGATAGCCGGCCTCGGTGGCCCTGATGGCTGCGGCGAAAGCGGCGGAGCCAGCGCCCACGACCACGAGGTCATAGTCAAGAGCCGGGTCAGATACGGCCGGCTCCCCGGCGGTGCTCACGCGCAGCGTCCCGGGCCGGTAGCCCGCCGCCACCACCCCCGAGCGCAGCTCGGCCTCGGGCACGTTCGCGGGCCAGGTGAAGCGCGCCTGGCCGGTCTGCCATGCCACCGATATGTCGGTCGCGCCCGCCTTGTCGAGCGCACTGGTCACATGATGGGCACAATCGTCGCAGGTCATACCACCCACATCGAGCACGGCCGTGCGAGCTGGTGCGTCTGTCATGAGGAGTCCTCCTTGAATCTTCTCTTCACCCGGGGTGGAAGTTACATATCCGGATAACCAACTCTTACTCTAACACGAACCCAGGGACCACCGGTTTGCCGGGAGAGGCGCGACAGGTACAACGGCCATGGTCAATGTCGTTCGCCGGCCACCGTCCGATCCCTCGGGGCCGAACTCGATGCCCGTCCCAGCCCTGAAGGAGGCGCGGCTGGAGACAAACTCGATCACCCTACGGCGGGAATGGCCGTGGTGCAATTGGGCGTGCCCGCCCGGGCATGGTGGCATTGAGCCCCAGCCGGCGGGCCGGGTCGCCTGGCCCCACCCTCTTGGCACCGGCTCCCCCTCAACACCACCTCTGTGCGGGGGCCAGCCGCGACCGGCAACTAGGGGAACTCTGCTCCTGGTGTCGGTTGACCTGGACGCTGAACTTGTGGAGTGGCCCATCCCCGTAATCCAGCGGCCCGCCCAACAGCTCCCGGGTCCCTTCCCGCGGCCAGCGGAGGCGCCGTCTGTGACCCAGGGTCAGGGTCCGCTTCCACCGGCCTCTATGGGATAGCTCAGTCGGCTCGGGAATTTCCATGATCGAACCGGGAGAGTTGCGGTGATCGCTAGCGGTTGGCGGCAAGCACCGGACGGCGGCAGTGGGCGTGACGGTTGTGCATGCCGAGCCGACCCGAGCCCCTCAGCTCGACCAGGAGCCGGGCGCGCCTGAGAGCGCTCCCCAGACTCTTGGTGGGTCGCTCCAAGTTCACCCCGCCGTTCCTTGGCCCGGAACGGCTGATAGGAGACCGCGTCCAGGCGGATCCTTGGCGCCGCGGCCCCGAGTGGAGGACGCCCCCAGGGCGATTTGCCGACTCATCCGGGCGACGGCTGGCGGCCGGATTGCAATCCACTGACAAGGTTTACATGACAACTGCTAGTCTTGCTTGCACAATGCGGATTGGGATCGCCTCGGCCCTGGCGGCAGTGCTGGCGGCCCTTTTGGCCGGCTGTGGCTCGACACTGGCCCCGGGGTCCAGGAGTGGTACCGCCGACGTGGCGTTCGCAGGCTCGCTCCAGCTGGTGATGTCCAAGTACCTGGGACCCGAGTTCACCAGAGCGGATGGGTACTCCTACCAAGGGCGCGGCGGCGGCAGTTTGGGTCTCGCTCAGGAGGTCATTTCGGGGGAGATCCACCCCAGCGTCTTCATCTCGGTCGGGCCCGGCCCGCTGGCACTGCTCGAGCCCAGGTACACGCGCTGGGCTGTGCGCATCGCATCCAGCCCGCTGGTGGTGGCGTACTACCCCCATGGACCCTACGCGGTGAGCCTGAACCGTATCCGCGAGCACCAGCTGCCGGTAAGCGACCTCTTCACCCTGATGGCGCGTCCGGGCTTTAGGCTCGGCCGGACCGACCCCGCGACGGATCCTCAGGGGCAGGCCTTCGCGATGATGGTGGGGCTGGCGGCCAAGCTCTACCATCTGTCCCCGGCCGTGGCGTCGCAGGACCTTGGTGGCAGTGACCCCGGTGCCCAGCTGTATCCCGAGACCTCGTTGGAGGCGCAGCTTCAGGCGGGCCAGCTGGACGCGGCCAGCGCCTTCGAGTCGGAGGCCCTCCAACTCCATCTGCCGTTCATCTCCCTCCCGGCCGTCATCAACTTCGGGGACCCGAAGGACCTGGCCGACTACCGGGCGGCTCACCTGCGGATTGGTGCGAACCAGGTGGTGCACGGCTCGCTGCTCGACATCGAGGCGACCGTGTTGGGACGCGGTTCCCCGGCGGCGACAGCCTTCGTCGAGTTCCTGGCCGGTCACCGCGGGCGGCAGATCCTGGCGCGGGAGGGATACGCGACCCCGCCGCTCCAGCTGCTGGGGGACTCGGCCGCCGCTCCGGCCGGCATTCGCCGCCTGGCCAGGTGATCGCGGCCCCGTCCCGCAAGATCCGCCTCGCGGGGCCGAGCACCGCCCTGGCGATCCTGGGGGCCGGGGTCGTGTGGGTGGCGGTTCTGGGGCCGGTGATAACTCTGGCCGCGCACCTCTCCTGGGGAGGCTTGCTGGGGGCCCTGGGCCAGCCCGGCGCCCTGGTGCCCCTGGAGGTCTCCGTGGAGGCGTCGGCCCTGGCGGTCGGGGCGATCCTGCTGCTGGGCACCCCTTTGGCCTACATGCTCGCGCGCGATCGTCTGCCCTGGGGGCGGGTCTGGGAGGCGGGTCTGCTGCTTCCCCTGCTCACGCCTCCGCTGGTGATTGGGCTGCTGCTGGTGTTCATGGTCGGGCCGGCAACCCCGATCGGCCACGTGCTGGCCGGGGTACACCTGACCGCTGCGGACACCTTCTTCGCCCTGGTGGTCGCCGAGATCTACGAGGCGGTCCCCTACTACGTGCTGGGTGCGGAGGCCGCCTTCGCGGCCGTGGACCCGGACCTGGAACGAGCCGCCAGCCTGCTGGGAGACCGCCCTTCCCGAACCCTGCGAAGGGTGACCCTGCCCCTGGCGGCGCCGGGGCTGGCCTCCAGCCTGGCGGTGACCTGGGCCCGGGCGATGGGTGCCTTCGGGGCGGTCCTGATCATCGCGTACCACCCATTCGGGTTGCCCCTGCAGATCTGGACCACGTTGCAGGAGACCGGCCTGGAATCGGCGCTACCGTTCGCGCTGCTGCTGCTACTGGTGGCCCTGCCGCTCCCTGTGGCGGCGTACGTCTGGAGCGCCCGTGCTCGTCGCCGACTTTGAGGTTGCACGGCGGGACTTCGCGGTGAGCGTCGCCCTCCGGCTCCAGGCGGGGGAGCGCCTCGCGCTGCTGGGGGCGTCGGGGGCGGGGAAGACCACCACCCTGGAGGCCATCGCCGGCTTTGTGCCGCTCTCCCGAGGTGAGATCTGGCTGGGAGATCGCCTTCTCTCCCGGGCGGGCCAGCGGCCTGTCCCCCCGCGGGACCGGGGGGTGGCGCTGGTCGGTGGCAGTGCCGCCCTCTTCCCGCATCTCACCGCCTTCCAGAACGTGTGCTACTCACCGCGTGCCAATCCCGCAGCCGCCCGTCGGCACGCGGTCGCGCTCGGCCTGGGTCGACTCCTGGACAGCCGCCCGGCCCGCCTCTCCGAGGGTGAGCGGCGCCGGGTCGCCCTGGCCCGAGCGATCGCGGCCGGCTGTCGGACCCTCTGCCTGGATGAGCCGTTCGCTGCGCTCGACCGCCCGCTCGCCGAGGAGCTGCTGCAGCTGGTGCGCGAACTTGTCGAATCCCTCCCGGAGGGCGCCATCCTGGTGACCCACCGCCTCGACGAGGCTCAGGCGTTCGCAGATCGCATCGCGGTCATCGACCACGGCCGGATCGCCCAGATGGGATCCCCCCTGGAGCTCCTGAGACGGCCCGCGACCCGGGTCGTCGCTCAGGCCATGGGGTATCGGGGGTGGCTCTCCATCGGGGACCAGGTGCTGGCCGTCCACCCCGACCTGAGCCGGGCGGACGGCCAGGACGCCCTGCGGGTCGGGGCCTCAGTTGTGGGCTGCCGGCCGTTCGGGGGGCGCTTCGACATCGAGTTCGCGGCGACCGGCCCGTGGACCGGCCGCGCGCACCTCCACTGCGACTCCCCCCTCGAGGTCGGCGCCGAAATCGAGATGGTGACGCCGGAGCCAGTGTTCTTCCCCTCACATCCGGGAGTTGGCGATGCCTGAGTCCGGGCTCGGAAGACGGCTGCGGCTCGCGCGCCTGGGCAAGGGGATGTCGCAGGCGGAGCTGGCGGCCCGGTGCGGCGTCAGCCGACAGGCGGTCGCCGGGATCGAGGCGGGGGAGTGGACGCCGTCCCTGGGGGTCGCACTGCGGCTCGCCGCCGCGGTTCAGCGCACCGTGGAGCAGCTGTTCGGTGACGCGGAGCGAGAGCAGACGCTCGCGGTCGAGGGGCTGGCCGAGCCCGCCGGCCCCTCGGGACGGGCCCTGCTGGCGCAGGTCTTCGGCAGGCTGGTGGCGGTGCCGCAGGAGGGCTCGCTGGCGGCAGTCGCAGGGTTCGGCGCCAGCAGCGCTCGTCTCCAGTCAGGGGGGGTGGCGCTGGGGGCGATGCCCGCGGAACGAAGCCTGCTGGTCGCCGGTTGTGACCCGGCGCTTCCCCTTTTGGCCGAGGGGCTGAGCGCCACCGGGTCGGAGCTGCGTCTGGTCTGGTGGCCATGCGGAAGCCAGCGGGCGCTGGAGTTGCTGAGCCGGGGATTGGTGCACGCGGCCGCGGCCCATGCCCCCGCTCAGCGGTTGCCGGTCCTGGCGGGCCATTCGGCGCTCGGGTTCGCGAGCTGGGAGGAGGGGATCGTCTTCCGCCCTGACACCCAGGCATTGACCCTGGAGGCAGCGGTCGGGCGCCGGCTCCGCCTCGCCAACCGGGAGCCGGGATCCGAGGCGCGGCAGCTCCTGGACAACCACCTGCAGGAGCTCGGCTCCGACGCGGTGCCCGGCTACGAGAGCCGTTACCGCGGTCATCTCCCCGTCGCCTCGGCCGTGGCCGATCTCGGCGCCGACTTCGGGATCGCCACCGAGCCGGCCGCGCTCGCCCTGGGCCTTGGCTTCTTGGGGCTGTCCGCGCAGAGCTCGGTGATCTTCGTGCCGGATGACAAGGCCGGCAGCGAGGAGCTTACCGCTCTGCTCAACGGGCTCGGACATCCGGCCTTGGAGCGCCAACTGTCGGCCTTGCCCGGTTATGGGACCGCCATCCTGGGTGAGAGTCTGTGAGTGGGGGCCGCCGCGAAGGACCCCGAGATCGGGGGCGTCCGGCCGGGGTCGGGATCGGCTTGGGTCTAAGGGCGCCACACCGTCTGGATGTTGGTGAACTCTCTGATCCCGAAGCTGGCCAGCTCTCTTCCGTAGCCGCTGCGCTTCACCCCCCCGAAGGGGATGCGCGCATCGGAGTGGGTCATGCCGTTCACGAACACCCCGCCGGTGTCGAGCTGCCGGGCGAGAGCGGTTCCGCGGTCCGGGTCCGACGTCCAGACGTTGCCCCCGAGCCCGTAACGAGGGTGGTTGGCCAGCCGGACCGCCTCGGCCTCGTCGGCGAACGCGGTGAACGCGGCGACCGGCCCGAAGGTCTCCTCCTGGAACACCGCCATCTCCGGCGTCACGCCCGTCAGCACCGTGGCCGGGTAGAAGAAGCCCGGCCCCTCCTCCGGCACCCCTCCGAGGACGATCTCGGCGCCCTGGCGCACCGAGCGCGACACCTGATCCTGCAGCTGCTCCCGCAGGTCGGCGCGGGCGAGCGGGCCCAGCTGCACTCCGGGGTCGGTGGGGTCACCCAGTCGCAGGGCTCGGGCGGCAGCGGCGAAGAGCTCCAGGAAGTCGGAGAGAACCTCCCGGTCGACCAGGAAGCGCTTGGCGGCGATGCAGCTCTGGCCCGCGTTCTGATAGCGCGAACGCACGCCGGTCGCGGCGGCCAGCGGAAGGTCCGCGTCCCGCAGCACCATGAAGAAGTCGGATCCCCCCAGCTCCAGCACCGCCTTCTTCAGCTCCCGACCCGCCAGCTGCGCGACCTCGCTGCCGGCGCGGTCGCTGCCGGTCAGGGTGACGGCCCGGACCCTCGGGTCGGCGACCATCCGCTCCACCTTGTCCGTCCCGGTGACCAGGGCGGCCAGCGAGCCCGCGGGAAAGCCCGCCTCCTCGACCAGCCTCTCCAGGGCCAGGGCGCACCCGAAGGTGGTGGGGGCGTGCTTCAGCAGCCCGGCGTTGCCGGCCATGAGCGCGGGCGCGGCAAAGCGGATCACCTGCCAGAGGGGGAAGTTCCATGGCATGATCGCCAGCACCACCCCGAGCGGCCGGTAGGCGACGAAGCTGCGCGGTGAGTCCGACGGCATCGGCTCGTCGGCCAGGAACTGCTCGGCCTGGTGGGCGAAGTACTGGCAGCTGATCGCACACTTCTCCACCTCCGCGCGGGACTCCAGGAGCGGTTTGCCCATCTCCGCGGTGACCAGCTGGGCCAGTTCCTCGGCGTGCTGCCGCAGTCCGTCGGCCAGCTTTAGCATGCGCTGGGAGCGCCACGCGAAGGGCTGGCGGGAGTTCTCCAGATGGGCCGAGTGGGCGCGGGCGATGGCGGCCTCGATCTCGGGATCGGACATCCCGATACGCTCCGCCAGCACCTCCTCGGTGGCGGGATTGACACTCCGGTAGATCTCTGCCCCTGGCTCAGCCACGATCGTCCTCCTTGCCGCCTATTGGGTCGCTGCCGCCGGCGTTCCTCCGGGAAGGTACCGCGCGGCCTCCCCATCGAAGAGCAGCCTGCCCTGGTCGGCCAGCACCCTGAGGTGCGCCTCCGACTCGAACACGGCCAGCATCTGGTTGAAGGGGTCGAGCTCGCCGAACCGGCGGCCCCTCCTGGTCCAGGTTAGGGCTCCCGCCACCTCCCTCGGGGTCGCGCCCTGGGCCGGGATCTGCTCGAGACAGAGTTGGAGCCGCTCCCGGTGGTGCTGGAGGAGCTCGTCGACCCGCTGGCGCAGTCCGCTGAAGGCCGGGCCATGGGCCGGGAGCACGAGCTGCGCTGGCAGCTCGCGCACCCGCTCCAGGGAGGTCATGAAGTTCGCCAGGGGGCTGTCCGCTAGGGGCAGCTCCACTCCCAGCGAGGGGGTGATGTGCGGCAGCACGTGGTCTCCCGCGAACAGGATTGATCGCTCCTGGTCGAACAGGCAGAGATGCCCCCGGGTGTGTCCGGGGGTGGCGATCACCTGGAGCGCCAGCTGTTCGGGAAAGAGCAGCTCCTGCCCCACCAGGTACAGGTCCGGAGCCGGCGGCTTCCAGGGGGCCTCATCGACCCGGGGCTCCGCCACCAACCTCGCCACCACGTCGGCGGCGGAGCAGCTCAGCAAACGGTCGAGTGACGCCTGGCGAGCCCGACCCGGGTCCGCGGCGAACGCGACCTGCGTCGCCTGGTCCCCCAGCCCCAACGAGAGCCAGGCCGCCGACCGCTGCTTGACCCAGGCCGCGGCGCCGAGGTGGTCCCGGTGCACATGGGTCGCGAAGATGGCCCTCACGTCCGCGGGGCGGCTGCCGAGGTGGCGCAGCGCCGTGCGGAGCGCCCCGTGGGTCTCGCGGCGGTCCCAGCCGCAGTCGATGAGGAGCATCCCCTCGGGCATCCGGACCAGGTAGGCGTTGACCGCCCGCAGCGCGTCGCCCGGAAGCGGCAAGGGGCAGCGAAAGATCCCCTCCGCCACCTCCTCGACCCCGGGTTCGGCCCAGCGGTGGCGGTCCTCAGCCAACCGGGTCCGCCGGGCTTGCGCCGGGATTCCCCGCCATGATCAGGTGGCTGACCTGGGCCAGGTCCACGGGGAGGTGGCTGCGGATCTGCAGCTGACAGGTCATCTGACCCCCCTCCTGCGCCTGGAGCCGCAGCGGGTGCAGGCTGACCGAGTCCCCCGGCCGCAGGTGGAGGTGGCGTTCCAGCCGCAGGCTCAACTGATCGAGCGAGGTCTCCGGCGGGAGCTGCAGCTCGATGTCGACCTGCAGGGGGATGTGGGTCACGGTCAGGGCGGCCATCAGCACCCCACTGTTGGGGATGCGCACGGGCCGGCCGCCCACGTCGACCGTCGTGTAGACCACCCCGACGTGGGTCACGATCCCGGAGTACTCAATGCCCCCGAACAGATAGGTGCGGATGTGCACCCAGTTGCCGACCACGAAGGGGCGCGCCATCAACAGGACCAGCCCCGCGAAGACCGATCCCAGAGAGGTCTGGGCCGCCACCCCGACGATGACGCCCACGATCGCGCCCGCGGCCAACAGGCCGGTGAGGTTGATCTGCAGCGCCGACAGCACCCCCAGGCCCAGGACCACGTACAGGCACCAGGTGGCGACCGGCCTCCAGCTGTACAGCGGCGTCCCCCGGAGGTGGAAGAAGACCCGGGAGAGGAAGGCGCGGATCGCCACCCCGCCCAGGACCACCGCGGCCAGGAAGATCCCGAACTGCACCGGCAGCTGGTCGGCCCGCGGCGCCAGTGCCAGGATCTGGGGGCGCACCGCGAACAGGGCCGCCAGCGCCGCCGCTGCGGTGCCGGCGATGAGCCAGCTGTTGCGGCGCTCGTGGCGGGGGCTCCGGGGGTGGCTCAGCATCGGCCCATCCTGCCAGAGCAGAGGGCGAGCGCGCAGGCAGGGCGCGAGCGTTCAGCCCTCGGCGGTCAGGGTGGGATCGCTGTTCAGCTGGGTCTTGCCTCGCATCGCCGCCAGCACCGCGGCCACGACGGCGATCCCGACCAGGAAGACGGCGGAAGCCACCAGCCCCGCGGTCGCCTGGCTGGGGGTCTGCCGGCTGGAGGCGCTGGCGCCGGCCGCCAGCCCGTAGGTCACCCCCACCAGCGCCACCCCCATGGATGTACCCAGGCCCCGGGTCATGTTCAGGATCCCACTGGCCATCCCGGAGTGCTGCTTGGGAGCCGAGCCCATGATCGCGGCGTTGTTGGGCGGGGTGAACATGCCCAGGCCGATCCCACACACCACCAGCTCCAGCAACAGGAGGATTCCGAAGGTGGGGTGGAGCGCGAGCGCGGCCATGCTGGCGGCGACCAGGATCATCCCTCCCACAGTCAGCGGCTGGGCGCCGATCCGGTCGGCGACGTTGCCGGCGAACGGTGCGGTGATCCCCAGCGCCAGCGGGAGCAGCAGCAGCTCCGCCCCAGCCTGTCCCGAGTTCTCGTGGCCGGCGAACTCCAGATAGAAGGGGAGCACAAAGAGGATGCCGAAGAGGGCCAGGTAGGAGAGCAGGCCGGAGGAGATGCCCGCCGAGAACTGCACCACCTTGAAGATGCCGAGCTGCATCATCGGCGCCCGGGTGCGCAGCTCCCGGTAGATGAACAGGGCTCCGAAGACGATCGTGGCGCCGAAGTAGAGCAGGATCTGCGGCGACAGCCAGCCGGTGTCGTTGCCGAAGGAGACCGCCAGCAGCAGCCCGGAGATCGCCGCGGTGAAGCACCCGATCCCCAGCCAGTCGATCGGCTGCCGCTCGGCCAGATGCCGGCTGCGGGGCAGCAGGAACCAGCCCAGGCCCATCCCGATGAGCCCGGCGGGGACGTTCACGAAGAAGATCAGCCGCCAGCCGCCAAGGACGATGAGAAATCCTCCCAAGGCCGGGCCCAGGGACAGGCCGAGGGCCTGGGCCGCGCCCTGCACCCCGATGCCCCGCCCGAGCTTGTCGGGAGGCATCGCCTGAACGATGAGGGCGACGCTGTTGGCCTGCAGCATCGCGGCCCCGAATCCCTGGAGCACCCGGAACACCACCAGCAGCTCGAGGCTGGGGGCGATGCCGCAGAGGAAGGTGCCGATTATGAAGATGCCGAAGCCGTAAACGTAGAGCAGCTTGCGCCCGACCATATCCGCGAACCGCCCCACCGCGGTCACCATCGCCACCAGGACCAGGAGGTAGGCGAGGGAAACCCACTCCACCGCCCCCAGGGTGGTGTGGAAGCTCTCGTAGAGCTTGGGCAGCGCCAGCACCACGATGCTGGCATCCAGCTGGCCCATGAAGGCACCCACGCAGACCGTGCCCACCACGTACCAGTAGGAGTTGGGCTTGTTGGCGATCCAGCCCGGGCGGCGGGACTCCACCAAGAGCCGGCGCCAGCCGGTGGCCGCCACGGGCAGGTCGGATCCAGCGGCAGGCATCGTCTCTGAATATAGCCGAATTGTCCGGTCCAATCGGGGCTGCATCGCCGGCGTGGTGGATCGGGAAGAGAGGATGAGGGGCCCATCCGGCTTGCCGGATGGGCCCCTCCGAGCCGCCTTCCAGGTGGCGGCCCTCAGAGTCGCAGCAGTTTCAGCCGCCCGGTGACGGGGTGGGGTGGGGGGCGGCGCCTCCAGCCATATCGGGGGTCGGACCCACCTGGGCGATGGGACCCTGGCCCACCAGCCCGGAGCCGGACAGCACGATGGCGGCGATCTCCTCGGTCTCGTACCCGCTGTGGACCGCCCAGCCGTAGGCGAGCAGGCTCACCATGATCACGGCCAGAAGGTCGGAGGGGAAGGGGATCCCGATCGCCTTGGGGGCGTCCACCGACCCCGCGGCCCCGTAGGCCCCGTAGTACGAGATGGCGAACATCGCCAGCACGAAGAAGATGAACCACCAGGAGCTGCTGACCGCCTTGCGGCCCTCCTCGTTGCACATGTACCAGAGGGCCCCGGTGAAGCCCACGATCATGCAGATGGTGACGAAGTAGAAGACCCCGAAGGCGGGGTGGGGCACCGTCGCCGGTGCGGCGGTGAGGGCGTACTGGCCCCAGCGCTGGACGATGATCCAGAGCACCAGGAAGACCAGGCCCAGAACCGCTCCGGAGCCGGTGCTGATCCACCCCTTCATGGGGGCATAGAACCAGACGAACAAGGGCAGCGCGACGAAGACCGCGGCGAACACGATCGCCAGGGTGAAGAAGCCGGCCCAGTAGACGATGAGCGCGGCCCCCAGGAAGCCCACCGGGGCCAGGATCTCGGCCCCCCAGAGCCGGAACGGCCGGTTCAGGGAGCCCGCGGTGCGGCGCAGGATGGGAAGCCCGATGCCACCCATGATGTAGGTCAGGACCGTGGCCGAGGTGATGATCCCGACCAGCTCATACCAGCTGGGCAGCGGCAGGAAGAACACACAGCCCACCACGGTGGATGCGATGAGGGCGATCCAGGGGATCCGGAACTGCGAGGTGATCCCCTGGAACCACTTGGGCAGATAGCCCACGACCGAGAGGCCGTAGACCGTCCGGCTCGATGTGCCCAGGTAGATGTAGCCGGTCCCGCTCGGGGAGATGAAGGCGTCGATGAGCAGGATCGTGGCGAACCCACCCAGCAGAGCCGTCCCCGACCCCTTCATGAGGACGTAGAACGGGGCGTCCGCGGCGGCGCTTCCGGAGGCGGCCAGCTTGGCCCAGTCCCCCACCTGGACGTGGAAGAAGCCCCAGTTGATGCCGCCCGTGAAGGCGACCTGTAGGAGGATGTACACCACCATCCCGGCCAGGACCGAGGCGATGGTGGCAACGGGCACGTCCCGCTGCGGGTTGCGGGCCTCGCCGCCGAAGTCCAGCGCCTGGCGGAAGCCGAGGTAGGAGAACACGATCCCGGTGCTCGCCACCGCTCCCAGGACCGGCTGGGCGCCGAGCGGGAAGAAGCCGTTGTAGCTGCTGAAGTTCTTGGTGTGCAGATCCAGGATCAGCAGGAAGATGATGGTCAGCCCGGGGATGACGAACTTCCAGCCGGTGACAAACGCGTTGAACTGGCTGAGGAACCGGATCCCCACGTAGTTGATGATGAAGAAGAGGATCATCAACCCGATCCCGAAGAGGATGCCGCCGGGCCAGACCAGCTCGGAGCTGGAGTTCACGATCCCGTGGATGTAGGAGCTGGCGTAGGTCACCACCGCCTCGGCCTCGATGGCGGGCACCGAGACCGCGGACAGCAGATACGTCCAGCCCAGGATGAAGCCGGTGTAGCCGCCGTGGGTGAGGTGCGGGTAGCGGACGATCGCGCCGCTGCGGGGCATCATGCCGGCGACCTCGGCGTAGTTGAGGGCGACGAACAGCACCAGGACGCCGCCCACGATCCAGGAGACGATCGCGCCGGGGCCGGCGACCGAGGCCGACGCGATCGCCGCGAACAGCCAGCCGGAACCGATGATCCCTCCCATGGAGAGGAAGAAGAGTTGCCAGACCGACATGTGCCGGTCGAGCTTTCGGTCGGACGCCTCGTAGTCGGGTTTGGCCGCGACAGCCATCTGAGTGACACCTCCCTGCTGTGATTGAGAGGAACGGGCTGCCTGGAACCCTTCACCCGCCCTCGATCCCTGTTGCGGGCAAGATTAGGGACTCAGGGCCCGTTTGTGAAGGGGATCGCCAAAGTTGGTCCCTCGCTGGGCGATTGCGGGAGCGGTATATTCGGCCCGAATCCATGAACGAATTGGGCCCACTCGGCCAGCCCGACCCCGAGTTCGAACAGCTCGCCTCGTCCCTGCGCGCCGACTCCAGCGATCTCAACACCTTTCTGGAGGTCCTGGCCTCGAAGTTCGAGGGTGCCCTGCCGGGGAGGGCTCGCATCGACTATCAGGGAGGAGGGATGCTGAGGCGGCGGGCGAAGGCGGTCAGGCGGATCCAGGTTCAGCTGGGCGATGACCACTTCGAGCTGTCGCGGGATGGCGCCGCGGTGGCCGCCAAGCGCACCAAGGTGGTCCGGGGGATCGCGCTCAAGAGCGAGGATCTGGGGCTGGACGCCTGGGTGGCCGAGCTGACCAGGGCGCTGCTGCGGCAGAGCCAGGCCAGCGCCGCCGACCGTCAGGCGCTGGAACGTCTGCTAGGCTGACGGCAGGTGCGATTCTTCCGCGGCGGTGGCGGATCCGGGGGGGCCCCAGGCCCCGAGGAGCAGGCCCGCGCGGAGCGCAGCCGGGCGCTGGTGGAGCAGGGCGGCATCCCGCTCAACGCCCAGGAGCGGATCCAGCGCCAGGCCACCGAGGGCGGGGCCTACACCTCGGACCTCTCCGTCGCTGAGCTGGCGGCGCTGCGGTCCGTCGGTTACCGGCCGCTGGCCATGGTCCTCGGCAGCTCCCTCTATCAGATGGGTTGGATCTACACCGGCTGGAACAGCCTCGGGGGAGGCCTCGGCGGGCTCAACTACGGAGGGGTCGAGCCCCAGGAGAACCGGTCCCTCACCGCCTCGCTGCTCGATGCTCGCGCTCGGGCGGTCAACCGGCTCATGCTGGAGGCGCAGGGGCTGGGAGCCGAGGGGGTGGTCGGCGTCCGTCTCAAGATCAACCGCTGGGAGTGGGCGTCGGGGATGGCGGAGTTCACCGTCATCGGGACCGCCGTCGCCCGGGAGGGTGGGACCCACCCCGGCACCCAACCGTTCACCTCCACCCTGAGCGGCCAGGATCTGGCCAAGCTTCTGAGCACCGGCCACCGCCCTCTCCGGCTCGTGATGGGGGCCAGCGCCTACCAGGCTGTCGCCTTCTTCGGAGGTGGCCTCGGTCGCATGGGTGGGTTTGGAGTCTCCGCCTGGAGCAATCAGGAGGTGACCAGCTACACCCTCGCCCTCAACCGCGCCCAGGACATGGCGCGCCGACGGCTCGCCCAGGAGGCGGCCCAGGTGTCCGCCGGAGGCGTGGTGGGGGTTGAGATCGAGTCCCACATCCTGGAATTTCCGACCGGCTCCGAGTCGGTCGGCGGGAGGATCGCGGAATGGGTGATCCTCGGCACCGCCGTCTCGACCGCTGGGGAGGCCACCCCGATGGCGGCTCCCCGGATGGTCATCCCCCTAAGACCTTGAAGGAGGCACCAGCATGACCGACCAGCCAGCCGCGGCGTCGACGGGGCAGCCCGAGATCCCTCAGGACGCGCTGAACCGGCTCCGCGAGATGCGCGGCACCGAGGGCCATCGCAAGCTGTTCACCAGCGACCTGTCCATCTCCGAGTTCCTGCTGGTCAAGGAGGCGGGCTTTGAGCCCGTGGGCCTGGTGGTGGGCAGCTCCATCTATCACATCGGCATGCAGATCGCCAACTACGGGCAGAACCAGGAGCTGCAGGTGCTGAGTCAGGCGATGTACCAGGCCCGCGAGCTCGCGATGAGCCGGATGGAGGAGGAGGCGGACGTCCTGGGGGCCGACGGGATCGTCGGGGTCCGGCTCGACATCAACCGCTACGAGTGGGGCCAGGGGCTGGCGGAGTTCATGGCCATCGGGACGGCGGTGAGAAGCCAGCAGGGGAGCATGAAGACTCCCAAGGGCAAGCCGTTCACCTCCGATCTCTCGGGGCAGGACTTCTGGACCCTGCTGCAGGCCGGCTACGCTCCGCTGGCCCTGGTCATGGGCTCCTGCGTGTACCACGTGGCGCACCAGGGGCTGGGGTCCTGGATGCGCAAGATGGGCCAGAACCAGGAGATGCCCAATTTCACCCAGGCGCTCTACGACGCCCGGGAGCTCGCCATGGAACGGATGCAGACCGAGGCGGAGGAGGTCGCGGCCGAGGGGATCGTGGGAGCCCAGATCAAGGAGAGCAACCACGGCTGGGGCAGCCACGTGATCGAGTTCTTCGCGGTCGGGACCGCGGTCCGTCCCACCAAGGAGGACCATCGCATCGCGCCCCCGCAGATGGTGCTCTCCCTGGACCAGTAGCGCTTGACCGAGGAGCTGAGCGACGGGTCGGGCGCCGACCTTGCCCTGATCTACGACCCCACCTTCCTGGGCCACAGCAGCTGGGGGCATCCCGAGTCGCCCGAGCGGCTGCTGGCGATCACCGAGGCGCTGCGACGGGAGCCCCGGCTCGGCCGCAGCCGGTGGCGGAGCGCCGAGCCCGCCGAGGAGTCGGACCTGCTGCTGGTGCACACCCCGGCCCACGTGCGGGCGATGGGCGACCTGGCCCTGCAGGGCGGGGGGTGGATCGACTCGGACACCTACTGCACCCGGACCTCGTTCGACATCGCCCGGGACGCGGCGGGCGCGGCGATGGCCGCGGTGGAGGTCGCCTGTGCGAGGGGTGAGGGTGCCGCCTTCGCGTTGGTGCGGCCGCCCGGCCACCACGCGACCCCCGATCGGGCGATGGGCTTCTGCCTGTTCAACAACGTCGCGGTGGCGGTGCGATCCGCGCAGCAGCGGCTGGGAGTGGAGCGGGTCGCCATCGTGGATCTGGACGTCCATCACGGCAACGGCTCCCAGGACGCCTTCTGGAATGACGGCGACGTGCTGTACTGCTCGCTCCACCAGGCCCCGCTCTACCCGGGGACGGGGCTGGCCGGGGACCGCGGTGAGGGGCCGGGATACGGCAAGACCCTCAACCTGCCGCTTCCCCCCGGCACCGGCAACGGCCCCTGGCTGGCGGCGCTGGAACAGCACGCCCTGCCGGCGGTCGCCTCCCACTCGCCCGAGCTGATAGTCGTCAGCTGCGGGTTTGACGCCCTGGCGACCGATCCCCTGGCGAGTCTGGAGCTCGACTGGACGGCGTACGCCCAGGCGATGGAACGCATCTGCCAGCTGGCGGCCGAGGCCTGCTCCGGGCGGGTCGCCGTGGTGCTCGAAGGGGGCTACGACCTGGAGCAGATGCCCATCGCCGCCACCGCCTGCGCCCTGGTGCTGGCGGGGCTGGATCCGACCCCGGAGGCAGTGGCCGCGGGCGCAGGCGGCTGACGGCCGGGTCAGAGCACCCCGCGCGGCGATCGGACGCTCGCTCCGCACCCAACCGATCACGGATCCGGGCCGCCGCCCGGTTGCCACCCGGGAGCAGGGTGCAACGCCCGCTTGGCGAAACTCCCAACCGGACGGCTCCACCGGGCAGCTGAGGCCGCCCGGCCCATATCCGGTCCCAGGTCCCGCCCTTCGTTCCCCCGGCTGGAGGGGGCTTCGGCACCGGCGGCCTGGGCCTGCCCGGTGGAGCCGCGTGGGGAGCGGCTCCAGGTGGCGCCGGGGCAAACGGCCAGTGCCCTCAGCCCTTCAGGTGGCCGCGGGATCCGAACGCTCGCACCAGGCGGGAGCCCTGCCCCTCGTCGGCAGCGCCGTCACCGACGTTGTACAGCCGGCAGCGCCGCAGTGACAGACAGCCACAGCCGACGCAACCGCTGAGGTCGTCTCGGAGGCGCTCCAGGGCCGCGATCCGGAGCTCGAGCCGGTCGCGCCACGCGGCTGACAGCTGCTGCCAATCCCGCCGCGTCGGCGTCCGCTGGTCCGGCAGCTGAGCCAGCGCCGCGCGGATCTCCTCCAGCGTGAGCCCGACCTGCTGAGCGGCTCCGATGAAGGCCAGCCGGCGCAGGCTGGCGCGGGGGAACCGGCGCTGCCCGCCCGCGGAGCGCTGGGAGCCGATCAGACCCCGCGCCTCGTAGAAGCGGATCGCCGATGGCGCCACCCCGCTGCGGGCGGCGAGCTCGCCGATGGAGAGGGTGGTCGGCAGGACGGCCACGATCAGATGTCGCCCAACATGATGCTTGACATCAACTTAACTTTAAGTCTCACCATGTGTTCATGACAACTGTGCACGATCACACCGCCACCATCCCCGCTCCGAAAATGTCCCCGCCCGCTCTGTATGAGGACCTGACCAAACTGCTGGATCTGATCTCCCAAGATCAGAAGCATTCCTCCGCATCGGCCTCGACGGTCGATGTCCTGTGGGTGCTGTACGACCGCATCCTCAGGGTCGGCCCCAGCAGCTGCGCCGATCCCGACCGGGACCGGTTCGTCCTCTCCAAGGGCCATGGCCCGGCGGCCTACTACGCTGTGCTGGCGGCCAAGGGCTTCATCAGCCCGGATCTCCTGCCCGCTCTGGGAGCCTTCGAATCTCCCCTCGGGCACCACCCGGATCGGCAGCTGATCCCCGGGGTCGAGATCTCCAGCGGATCCCTCGGCCACGGCCTTCCGATCGCGGTCGGGATGGCCATCGGGCTGCGCATCCAGGATCGCCCGGAGCCGCGGGTCTTCTGCCTGCTGGGGGACGGTGAGCTGGAGGAGGGCTCGAACCACGAGGCGCTCTGGCTGGCAGCCGTGCTCGGCCTGTCGGCGCTGACCGTGATCGTGGTCGACAACCGCAGCGCCAGCGTGGGCTGGCCGGCGGGTGTGGCCGCCCCCTTCGCGGCGGCGGGATGGGAGGTGGAGCGGGTGGGGGCGCACGACCGCGGGGCCTTGGAGCTGGCGCTCCGGCGCCGCCCTGGGTCCCGCCCCGGCCTGGTGGTCGCGGAGGCGGCCGAGCCGGAGATGCCGGCATGAGGCAGCGGTTCGTGGACGAGCTGGGGCGCCTGCTGGACGAGGATGCGCGGGTCGTGGTGGTGCTGGCCGCCATCTCGGTTGGGCTGTTCGACGCCGCCCGCGCCAGGCATCCGCAGCGAGTGGTCGACGTCGGGATCCGGGAGCAATCGCTGCTCGGGGTCGCGGCGGGTCTGGCCCATGTGGGCCTCCGGCCGGTCGCGCACACCTTTGCCCCCTTCCTGCTGGAGCGGCCCTTTGAACAGTTGAAGTTGGATCTCTGCCACCAGGGGCTCGGCGCCACCCTGGTCAGCGTCGGCGCCTCCTACGACTTCCCGGAGTACGGCACCTCGCACTTCTGCCCCGAGGATGTGGCCCTGCTGGACACCCTGCCCGGGATCGAAGTCCATGTCCCGGGACACCCCGATGAGGCGGCCACGCTGCTCCGGCACGCGGTCGCCGGCTCAGGGGTCGGCTACGTGCGCCTCTCCGAGTCCGCCAACTCCGAGGCGGTGCCGACGGCCCCCGGGCGGATGCGCATCCTGAGATCCGGGGAGCTGGGATCGGTGATCGCGGTTGGACCGATGCTGGATCCGGTGCTCGCCGCGGTGGAGGGGATGGATCTCACCGTGATCTACGCCAACACGGTGAGGCCGTGGGACCGCGAGACGGTCCTGGGTTCCTTGGGCCGACCCGCGGTGGCGGTGGTCGAGCCCTACCAGGAGGGCACGTCGGTGGAGGTGATCAATGAGGCCCTGGGGCACGTTCCCCATCGGATCCTGGGGCTCGGGGTGGGACGCCGCGATCTCCATCGCTACGGCCGCCGGGCAGAGCACGATCGAGCGCACGGTCTGGACCCCGCCTCTCTGCGCATTGCCCTGTCCCACTTCTTCGGAGTGGGGGAGCCTGTTCCCTGAGACAAGGGACAGGGCGCCGGTCACCGGCGCATCCGAATGCTCCGGCCGCTGACGGGGGAGGCCCACTTCTTCGCGGCCCGGGCCGACCCGGGCCCGGCGCTAAGCCCGATCCGTCCGGGTCGGGCTGGAGTTCCGCGCGCGTCGGTCAGGCCGGGCGCGGCCGCTCCAGGCCCACCCCTGGTGAACCTGGGTTTCGCCGGCGGCACCGTCTGCTTCCCGGGCCTTCATCGCCATTGGCGGCCCAGTCCGCGGATGGCGGGCACGGATCGGTCATGCGGACAGCAGCGCTCCCAGCACCTCTCCGATCGGCGATCTGATCACCGCCGCCGCCCGCCGGTCGTAGCTGGTCGGCTCCTGATTGACGACCACGAGCGGGGCACCGCTGTGCAGTGCGACGGCAGGAAGCTCCGCGGCCGGGAAGACCTCGAGCCGGGTGCCCACCGCCAGAAACAGGTCGCAACTGCGGGCGCCCGCCTCCGCCCGGGCGAGCTCCGCCGGCTCCAGTCGCTGTCCGAAGGAGATGGCGGCGGACTTGAGGATGCCTCCGCAGGCCTGGCAATGGGGATCGAGGTCGCCGTGGCGGACGCGCTCCAGCACCTCCGCCATCGGCCCGCGTCGCCCGCAGGTGAGGCAGACCTGCTCTCGAAGCGAGCCGTGCAGCTCCACCAGCCGGTCCGGCGATGTGCCCGCCAGCCGGTGGAGGCCGTCCACGTTCTGGGTTATCAGCAACTCAAGCCGTCCGGCCGCCTCCAGCTCAACCAGGGCCCGATGGCCCGCATTGGGTTGGGGCGGCGGCCCGCCGGCGAAGGCCCGGCGCCGCCAGGTCTCGACCCGGAAGTCCTGATCCTGGATGTAGTGGGCCAGGGTGCTGAGCCGCTGAGCTCCGGGATTCTTGGTCCAGAGCCCCTCAGGGCCGCGGAAGTCGGGGATCCCCGACTGGGTGGAGATGCCAGCCCCGGTCAGCACGCAGATGGCGAAGGCCCGGCGGATCAGCGCCCGGGCCGTCGCCACCGGCCCATGCCCAGCCGCTGGGCGGCGAGCGTGGTCCGAGACGGCCTCCAGCTCCGATCCAAGTGGGGTCTCAGGGTGCCCCGATCGATCAGGCACCTCGGCTCCTCCATGGCCGGCACCCGTCAGGTGCCGGCGCCGACGCTCCACCGCCGGCACCAGGGTGCAGCAGCCCATCCATCGTGGGGAGCCGGCCCGGTGCGCACCGGGGACCCGGCTGTCTCCGGGAGGTAAGGGGCACGGTCACGGGGCCGCCCCCGGTGGAACCGGCGGTCGCAGCCAGCACCAGGTGGGGGGCCGTCACTGCGGCGACCGGCGGACCTCCACCCTGCCTTGATCGTTCACCCTTACCTCGAAGACCGGCAGCTCCGTGCTCGCCGGCCCGCGGCAGACCCGCCCGCTGGCGAGCTCGAACTGGGACCCGTGCCAGGGGCAAACGATCCGATCAGCCATGAGCTTCCCCTGTTCCATCGGCCCTCCCGCGTGGGGGCACACCGCGCCGACCGCGACCACGCGCTCGCCCCGGCGAATTAGCACGACCTCCGCATCCCCCGCTCGCCGGCGCAGCAGCTGATCCGGAGTCACCTCCTTGTCATCGGCCACCTCGGTCCAGTCCGAAGGGCCGGCGGTCCAGGCGTTGCGGTTGACCTGGGTGCCCATCCGAAAGACCAGGTCGCCCCCGAGGAACGCCGAGGCGGCGGCCAGCCCGTATCCGCAGGCGGCGGGGATGCGTGCCTTCCGGCGGCGTCCCGTGAGACGCAGCAGCAACGACCCGGTGAAGAGCGCGAGCGCGGCCGAGTTCATCAGGGCGTGGGCCAAGCCGACCCGTCGCTCCGGGCCGTAGGAGTCGTGCCAGTCAGCCGCCCCCGACGCGGCCGCGGCCACCGCGGAGGCACAGCCCACCCCCACCAGCACATCTGCCGTTCGACCCAGTTCGCCCCCCCGGCTGCGGTCCAGCAGGTCCAACAGGGTGCTGCACGTCCAGGCGCCGATGGGGACGTCGGTGATGGCGGGGTGGAGCGGGTGTCCGAGCCAGGTCCCGTTGAGCGCGTCCTTGGCAGCCTGGGCGGTGGGCCCGCCTGCCTCCAGTCCGGCTGCCATCAGGGACTGCAGCCGGTCGGCCAGCGGATCCAGGAATGTCCACCGCTCCGCCACCTCTCCCAAATCGAGCACGGCCATGACGCCACCTCCTCCAACTGGGCTGCGGACAAGTGCCGAGAGCGGGTCCCGGCTAGCGAAAATAGCCTAATGCTGGTGCTGGTTCTGGAGCCCGACCCAGATTACGCCGAGCTCGCCTGCCATCTCATCGGCCAGCTGCCGGGGCTGCAGCCGCTGGTGGTGGGCAGCCAGGAGCAGCTCTGGCAGCGGATTCGCGCCGAGGCGCCGGCCGCGATCCTCGCGGACCGGGATCCCCTGCGGGGGGTGCCGGGCATCCAGTCGGTGCGCAGCATGTCCACCGCGCCGCTGCTGGTCACCAGTGCCGACC
The DNA here is from genome assembly GCA_027319585.1 of Candidatus Dormiibacterota bacterium. Classification (GTDB taxonomy): domain Bacteria; phylum Chloroflexota; class Dormibacteria; order Aeolococcales; family Bog-877; genus AG-12. Next base: position 37,857 of record DAHVMY010000009.1, read on the forward strand.
TGCGGGAGATGGCGGCGCTGATGGATGCGGGCGCGGATTACGTGCTCCCCCGGCCCTACCCCCCCGCCATCCTCAAGGCCACCCTCAAGGCGGTGTTGCGGCGCCGTCAGGCGGAGCGCAGGGGTGCGGGCCGAATCATCGAGGTGGGGCCCCTGGTGGTCGAGCCGGCCCGCCGCTCCGCGCGGATCGAGGGCCGGCGGCACTTCCTGAGCCCCCGCGAGGCGGACCTGCTGGAGTACCTGGCGGTCAACTCCGGGGTGGTGGTGTCCCGGCGGCAGATCATCGAGGGAGCGTGGGGCGGCGACCCCAGGGCCACCCCACAGGCGGTCACCATGTGCGTCCATCGCCTGCGCCAGAAGCTCGAGGCGGATCCCGGCCGGCCGCAGCTGCTGCGCACTCATCGCAGTGGTGGTTACCTGCTCCACCCCGGCACGCTCGGTGGCGCCTGATGCCGACCGCCTCCGCCGGCGCTCTCAGCCCGGCTCTTCGCCGGTTCCGAAGACTGCTCCCGTGGCGGGCTGAACCGGCCGCGGCGCACCGGCTCCGGGTCTGACCGTGAGGGTCATGGTGACCGGGGCTACCGGGTTCGTCGGGGCCGCGGTGGTGCGGGCGCTGCTGGAGCGCGGCCACGAGGTGCGAGCCCTGGTGCGGCGCGAGTCGCGGGTCGCCGTGCCGGCCCCCGCCGAGGTCTACCTCGGTGACCTGGGCGACCGGGAGTCGGTGGCGCGGGCCACGACCGGGTGTGAGGCGGTAGTCCACTGCGCCGCGGATTACCGGCTCGCGATCCGGGGGCGCGATGTCCCCGACATGATCAGGACCAACGTCGGTGGCACCGCCAACGTGCTCTGGGCCAGCCGGGTGGGCGGGGTCCGGCGGGTCGTCCACTGCAGCACCGTGGGGACCCTGGCGTTCGACCGCTCCGGGAGGGTCTGCACCGAGGAGGACCGCGCCCCCACCGCCGCACACCTGCCCGGCCCCTACAAGCGCTCCAAGTGGGCTGCGGAGCAACTCGCGCTCCACCGGCGGGAGCCTGAGGTGGTGGTGGTCCAACCCAGCACCCCAGTCGGCAGTGGCGATTGGCGCCCGACCCCGACCGGCGCCACCATTCGCGATTTCCTGGCGGGGCGCATCCCGGCCGTGGTCAGGACCGGCCTCAACCTGGTGGACGTGGAGGCGGTGGGGCGGGGCCACGTCCTGGCCCTGGAGCGCGGCGTGGCGGGCCGCAGCTACATCCTTGGAGACCGCAACCTGGACCTTGCCGGCTTTCTGGCCCTGGTGGCGCAGGCTGCGCACGTGCCGCCACCGCGCTGGCGGCTCCCCATCGGGGCCGCCTACCTGGCCGCGGCGGCCAGCGAGGGGCGCGCCCGGTTGCGCCGGGCTGCACCCGAGATCCCGATGACCTCGGTCCGCATGGCCGCCCACCCGATGTGGGTGGACGCGGGTCGCGCTCGAGCCGAGCTGGGCTGGGATCCCGGAGACCTGGAGCGCGCGGTGGGGGACGCGGTGCGCGAGCAGGGCGGAGCACTTCGACCGAGTGAGATCTGACTTGGCGGGGGCACTGGCGCCGGTGGTCACCCGCTGGTACTCGTTCCTGCCCCTGGTCGTGGTGGCGGTCGTGGTCTGGCGCCGCCACGGGCTCGGCCGGGCGCTGGCCCTGCTGGCGGGCGGCTGGGTCATCGCCTTCGCCGCCGAGTGGTCGTCGACCTCAGGGCCCGGGATCCCGTTCGGGGTCTACCACTACCGCCCCGCGGGACTCACCCACGACTGGCTGGTGGCGGGAGTGCCGGTCTTCGACAGCCTGAGCTTTGTCTGGCTCGCCTACTGCAGCTACACCCTGCTCGGAGGACTCGGAGCCCGGCGCGGGTGGCGCATCGTCCTCGCGGCCGCCTTCATGGTCGGCCTGGACGTGGTTGTCGACCCGGTCGCGCTGCGGGGGGCGCACTGGTTCCTGGGATCGATCTACGCCTATCCGCGGGGGGCGGGGGTCTGGTACGGGGTCACCCTGCTGAACTACCTGGGGTGGTTCGTCGTCTCACTTGTGCTGCAACTGTTGGCGCGCTTCTGCCTCGGGGAGACCAGGCCCGCCCGGTCACTGGCAGTGTGGGTGAGCCTGGCCCTCATCGTCGGGGTGTACGTGCAGAGCGCGGTGCTGGCTTTGGTCCTGGGCGTGGGCCCCTCCGCGGTGGTGGCCCTGGCAGCCTTGCTCCTGGTGGCGGGGGTTGCGCGCTGGCGGGCGGGCGAGTTGTCGGATCAGGCTGTGGCTCCCCTGGTGGTCGCCTGCGCCCTCAGCGCTGAGGCAGCGGCGATCCGATTCGCCGTGGGCGGCCGCTGGGAACGCAACCGGGAGAAGCGCGCGGTTCGCTGGAGCCAGCCCACCGGTAGGGTAGAGGTCTGGGAGACCGGCATGGGCCAGCTGGCTGCCAGAGCCGCCGCGCTCAGGGTCGGCCCCGGCAGCCCCGTCCTCGTGGCCGGGGTCGCCGGCGCTTGCCGGGGGGGCTGGGAACCGGGCGATGTCGGGGTGGCGAGCTCCGTGCGCACCCCCTCCGGGGAGTGGGTGGGCGCCGACCCACGCCGCACTCAGCAGCTGGTCGGAGCCGGCGCCGGCCGGCCCTGCCGGCTCGGCAGCGTCGAGGAGATCGCCGACAGCGAGCAGACCAGGTCCGCGCTGGCCGCCGAGGGAGTGGACCTGGTGGAGATGGAGACGGCCGCCTGGTTGGGCCGGGATGCCGAGGTGGTGGCGGTGCGGGTCGTCCTCGACACCCCCGGCCGACCCCTGGGGCCGGCCGGGAGCCTGCTCCGGCTGGGTGGGCGCGGGCCCGCCCCGGAGCTGCTGTTGAAGTTGTTGTTCGCCCACCCCGGGGTGATCGCGGAGCTCATCGATGTGGGCCGCCGGCAACAGGTGGCCCTCCAGGCCCTGCGCCGGAGCGTCCGGCTGGTCATCCCCCTGGTGGCCCGGCCGGCGCCGCCACAGTTGCGGGGCGACCCCGCGGCTCAGGCCGCGGGCCGCTGACTCCGTCTGTCGCCGACCGCGGCTGCCGCCATGAGCCCCGAGCGCACCGCTCCCTCCATGGTTGCCGGCCAGCCGGTCTGGGTCCAGCTGCCGGCGACGAAGAGCCCGGGTATCCCCGTCTCCGGGCCGGGTCGCAGCCGGCCGGCGCCGCAGACGGGGGCGAACGTGGCGTGCGCCTCCCGGGTGACCCGCGCCCCCAGCAGGGAGGCCCTGGACGCCGCCGGAAAGGTGGACCGGCAGAGCTCCCACATGGTCGAGGAGAGGCGCTCCTCGGCGACTCCGACCTCCTCTTTGGCCGCGGAGACGGAGATGGCGGAGTGGTAGATCTCCGGACGCGGCTCCCGGCTGAGGGCGGTCCGGTCGAACAACCACTGCAGCGGCGAGCGCGGCACCACCACCACCGGCCCGGGGAGGAATGGACGGTCGGTGAAGAGGTGCACGTTGACGATCGGGGAATCGGGGATCTCGGCTGCGCGAGCCACAGCTCGCTCCTGAAACCCGCCGCGGCGGAGGAGCCCCAGCGCATGGGTCGCCGTGGTCGCCAGCACCACCGAGTCGGCTCCGACCTTTACCCCCGCCTGATCCAGGACCACGAGGCCGCCATCGTCAGCGCGGCCGACGCCCGCCACCCGCCGGCGCAGATGCACCTCCACCTGCGCGCGGGCGAGGGCCCGCTCCGCCGGGGGCCCCAACCAGGCGCTGAGGTCGGTCCCGGGCACTCGCAGCGCCGCCGCCATGGGCGAACCCAGGAGGCCCTCGGAGATCACCTGGGCCGCCGCCGCCGCGCTGCAGGAGGCGAGGTCCAGGTTGCAGGCCGCGACCAGCAGCGGCTCCCAGAGCGCCCGGATCACGGTGGGGCTCTGTCCCAGGCTCTCCAGCCATCCCTGAGCCGGGACGTCGTCCAGCTCGGCAGGGTCCGTGAATCGCAGGCTCGCCGAGACCCGGCGCACCTCCGCCAGCGCGGTTCTCGGGAGCCCGGGCCAGCGCATGAGCACCGGCGCCAGGTGGAGCGGTGGCGGCAGCGGCGCCGCCCGCAGCCGCCTGGTGACGGCGGTCGCGGGATCGACGACCGTCAGCTGCAGCCGGCTCTGCCTCAGCGACGGGGAGACCTGGAGCCGCGCCAGCAGCTCCTCCAGCTCGGTGCAGCACCCGAGGTAGACGTGCTGGCCGGTGTCCACCCGGCCCATGATGGGGTCGGGGATCGAGCGGCACAGGCCGCCCAGGGTCGGTGCCCGCTCCATCAGGGTCACCCGGTGACCCTGGTCCGCCAGTTTCAGAGCGCAGGCGATCCCCGCCAATCCGCCCCCGACCACGATGGCCGTCGCAGGTGGACCACCGGCGCTCATGGCAGCAGGGTGGCTCTCAGCCAGGCGGATACGGCCAGCCTCACCTTCTGCCCCGAGGAGAGGGCCACCCGCTCAGTCTGAACGTCGAAGTTGCGCCGGCGGATCTCCAGCAGGAGGCGCTGATACAGGGCGGCCAGCGCCGCCGGGCAGCCTCGGGCGTCTCGGTCCACCAGGGGGACCAGCTGCAGTCCGATGGCGAAGTGCTCCTGGGCCTGCTCGGCCTCGTGGGCCATCAGCCGCCGATAGGCGTCAGCGTGATGGCCCCGAGGGCCCATCTCGAGGTCGGCCTCGTCGATTCCGAACGATTCGAGGTCGGCCTGCGGCAGGTAGCAGCGACCGTTGGCCAAATCCTCAGCCAGGTCGCGCAGGATGTTGGTGCGCTGCATCGCCTCGCCCAGCTCCACCGCCAGGGTCTCCACCCGCGGGTCGGTGTAGCCGAAGATGCGGGCGCTGAGCAGGCCCACCGATCCGGCCACCCCGTAGCAGTAGCGTTTCAGGTCGGACTCCGTCGCTATCACCAGCGGCGCGCAGTCGGCGCTGCAGCCGTCGATCACATCGTGGAGGTGGCGAGGATCGAGGTGGAAGCGGTCGGCGGAGTCGGCCAAGGTCAGCCACTCCGGGCTGGTGGGCCGGCCCCTCAGGGCGTTCTCCAGCAGCAGCCGGTAGGCCTCCAGGCGGTCCCGTCGCTGCGCGGCGCTCCCGGGTCCGTCCGCGATGTCGTCGGCCCCGCGGCAGAAGCGGTACACGGCATTCAGGGCGCGCCGCTTGGGGGTGGGGAGGAGCCGGAACGCGTAGTAGAAGTTCCCGGCGGACTGCCGGACCTCCAGGGCGCACTGCTGGTGGGCGGCTTCGAGTTCGGCGGCGGGCGCGAGGCTCATCTTCCCGGCGGCGGTTGCCCGCCCCTCCAGGCGAGGAGCGACGTCAGCAGGGTGGCCCGGCGCTGACGCCCGCTGACGGCGGCCTTGCGCTCAAAGACCAGGTCGCCGGCTTCCACCACCGCCTCGGTCGCGGCCAGTCCGGAGAGGATGAAGGTCGCCATCTCCACCCGCATCAACCCGGGCACCTCATGGACCAGTGGCCATCCTTCACGCAGCAGGCGGCGAGCCCGTCCCAGCGCATGCCTCAGGGCGGCGCGGTTGCCCGGGGTGGGCTCCCCGCTCTCCCACTCCTCCTCGCTGACCCGGTGCTGTGCCAGCACCTCCAGCGGGAGGTAGCGGCGGCCGCGCGCCCGGTCGGCGGCGATGTCCTGCCACATGTTGGCCAGCTGCAACCCGGTGCAGATCGAGTCGGAGTGGCCGACCGGCACCTCCTCGGTTATCCCCTCCAGGGCGAGCACCAGCTGACCAACCGGGGTGGCCGAGAGGGTGCAGTAGGTGTCGAGCTCCTCCCAGGTGGAGTACCGCACGAACTCCTGATCCTGCAGGTTGGCCTGGATGAGCCGCAGAAAGCATCCCCGGTCCAGCTGGTGGCGCTCGATCACCGGCTGGAGTCGCTGGAACACCGGGTGCTGGGGGTGCCCCGTATAGCACGCCTCCAGCTCCTCCTGGCACAGCCCCAGCTGCGCGCGCGCGTCCCCCAGCTGCTCGTCGCCGATGTCATCGACCAGGCGGCAGAAGCCGTAGATCGCGGCCCTGGCCTCGCGCCGGCTGGGGCGCAGCAGCCAGGCCGCAATCGGGAAGTTCTCCCGCCGTCGGGCAGCCTCCAGGCGGGCCGCGGAGAACTCGGGCAGGGTGGCGCTCACCTGGCCCACAGACTCAACCCTCCCCGCTGAGAGCCCGGCCGGGATGCACCAACCGTGCCAGTGCCATCACCGGGAAGACGGTGGCGTACATGTGGTAGCGGAGATAGAACGCGCGCGGAAAGCCGGTGCCGGTGAAGAGCGGGTCGGTCCAGCTGCCGTCCTCGTCCTGGTGGGCGGCCAGCCAGTCGCCGGCCGCCGCCATCCCCTGGGCCAGATCGGCGTCGGGCTGACCCTCGGGAGCAAGGTGCAGGGCGGCCTCCAACGCCAGCAGCGCCCAGGCGGTCTGGGACGGGGTCGCCTCCCCGCGCCCGATGTGCTCGGGGGAGTGGTAGGAGAGCACCGACTCCCCGAAGCCGCCATCCGGGTGTTGATGCCGCCTCACCCAGCGGCCCAGCCGATCCAGCCGCTGGCGGTCGGCCTCCTCGCCAAGCGTGGCCAGCGCGGTCGCCACCGCGGCCCCGCCGTAGACGTAGTTGACCCCCCACCTGCCGTAGTAGGCGCCGTCTCCCTCCTCGGAGCTGCGCAGCCAGGAGACCGCCCGCCAACGCGCCAGGGCCAGATCCCGGCCCCCGCAGCGGGTGAAGGCCTCGACCACGTGCGCGGTCACGTCCGGGCTGGGCGGGTCGAGCACCTCCCCGAAGTCGGAGATCGGCAGCCGCTCCACCCAGCGCCGGTTGTTGTCGGCGTCGAAGGCCGCGTAGCCTCCGTCGGACCCCTGCATGGCGACCAGCCAGCGCAGCGCCCTCTCCATCGTGGCCCCGACCGCGGTGGGCTCGTGGCGTCGGTGGCCCGCTGCGGTCAGGGCGCACAGCACCACCGCGGTGTCGTCGGTGTCGGGGTACTGGTCGTTGTAGAACTCGAAGGGCCAGCCCCCAGGCTCAACCCCGGTCAGGTGCACCGCCCAGTCACCCCGCTTCTTCACCTCCCGCGCGACCAGCCAGTCCACGGCGCGTCGCACCGCCGGGTGACCGGCTGGCACCCCTGCGTCCATCAGCGCCCACAACGCCAGCGCGGTGTCCCACACCGGGGACACACAGGCCTGGAGCCGGAAGCCGCGCTCGTCCTCGATCCCGAAGCTCTCCAGCGCCGCCAGCCCGCGACGGACCGGGGGGTCCGACAGATGGTGCCCCCGGGCGACCAGTGCCATCAGGCCGTAGACCCAGGGGGGCTGGATCCCGGCCCACGAGCCGTCCTCTTCCTGGTGGTCGAGAATCCACCGCTCGGCCTCCGCCATCGCCAGCTTGCGCAGGCCCACCTGGGGCAGCCTGCCGTAGAGGCGCACCAGCCGGTCCACCGACTTCCAGGTCAGGGTGCCCGCCGCCGGCACCGGGGGGCCGGCAGGCAACTCCCCCGGTGCCGGTCGCTCAAGGGGGAAGACCGTCTCCAGAGACCGCAGGATCGCCAGCGGCACGGTGGTGGCACGAGCCCAGGAGGCGAGGTCGTAGATGCTCCCCGGGCGGTGGCCGGGAATCAGCAGCCACTCGGGGGGCACGACCGGCAGCTCGCGCCAGGGCCAGAGCCCGCCGAGAGCGAGCCAGATCCTGGTGAAGACCCGGGTCGCGTGGATGCCGCCGTGGCGGGCGACGAACTCGCGCGCCGCGGCGACCCCGGGGTCGTCGAGGTCAACGCCGATGGCGCGCATCGCCACGAAGACCTCGGCGGTCACGCTGACGTCCCCCGGAACCTCGGGCGCGATCCCGAAGCTGCCGTCGGGCCGCTGCTCCCCGCGCAGATAGCGCAGGGCGGAGGCCTCCCGCTCTCGATCCGCCACCCCCAGGAAGCGGCACATCAGCAGGTATTCGGCGGTGATCGCGGCGTTGCTCTCGAGCTCACCCATCCAGGAGCCGTCGGGCAGCTGCCGGGAGAGGAGGTTGGCGACGGCCCGGTCCAGCACCGGCTGCAGCTCTGGTCTCGGCTCGAGCCCCTCCGAGAACGGGGACTCCGAGATGAGCTCGAGGGTCAACTCCAGCGGTCCCCCAACCAGCGGCACAGCCGCTCGACCTCGCCGGCGAAGGGGGCGGCGAGCGGGAGTTTGGCGGCTGCCCCCAGCGCCCGCTCGGTCCAGGTCGTGGTCAGCCCCTCGCAGCGCTGGGCGACCCCGCTATCCCGCAGGAGCGCGACCGCCGCCCCCAGGTTGGACTCGGAAAGCCCGGACGGGTCGAGCCAGGACTCGGCGGTCCGGCCCAGCTCGCCCTTGGCGTTGAGGGCGAGCAGAAGGGGCAGCCCCTGCTTGCGCCGGAGCAGGTCGTTGCCGACCGGCTTGCCGGTTTCCTCGGCGTCGCCGAAAACTCCCAGGGTGTCGTCGCGGAGCTGGAAGGCGATGCCCAGGGTGCGGCCGAAACTCTCGCACGCGCCCACCACCTCCAGGCTGGCTCGGGAGGCGACCGCTCCCATGGCGGTGGCCGCTCCCATCAGGGCCCCGGTCTTGAGTTCGACCATGCGCAGGTACTTGCTGAGGTCGGCGGGCGGCTGGCCCGTCGCCGCGATGTCGGACTGCTGCCCGGCCACCATCTCCAGGGTCGCCGTCCCCAGGGTGTCCGCCGCCAAGCGGCTCATGGCGGGCGGTACCCCTGAACGGCTGATCGCGAGGAAGGCGGCGGTGAGGAGCGCGTCCCCGGTGTTGAGCGCGGTGGCCATCCCGTCCCTGACCCAGAGCGCCGGCTGCCCGCGCCGCGAGAGGTCCTCATCGACGATGTCGTCGTGCACCAGGGAGAAGTCGTGGATGAGCTGCACCGCCACCCCGAGCGGGCGCGCCCACTCGGCCGAACCCCCAAGGCCGGCCGCGATCAGCATCGTCAGGGTGGGGCGGAGCGCCTTGCCCGGCCTCGCTCCCGGTTCCAGTCCCAGGTGGTAGCGGGACGGTCCCGCGACCTCGGTGGGGAGCAGCTCAACCGCGGCCAGGAGGCCGTCTATGATCTCCGACTGGTAGCGCGCAAGGACCCTCCTGGCGGTGGCGTCGACGCTCTCCCCCGGATCTGCGAGTTCTGCCACCATCGCATCTTCGCGCTCAGATATCACGGCAGGCCTCCTCGACCTCGTCGACCACCCAGCCCGGGGTGGATGTCCCCGACGTGATCCCCACCCGCTGCCCCTTCTTGAACCACTCGGGCCGGATCTCGGCCGCACTCTCCACATGATGGGTGGGGCGCCGGGCCGCGCAGGCCTCGGCGAGCGCGGTGGTGTTGGCCGAGTTGCGCCCTCCGACCACGATCACCACGTCCACCTGGTCCAGCAACCCGGTGAGCGCCTCGCGCTGGCGCTGGTTGACGACCGGGCAGGTGGTGTCCCGCACCTCCAGCTCGCCCGTCCTCTGCGCCACCCGCTCCGCGATCGCCCGGAACAGCGGCTGCGGGAAGGTGCTCTGGCAGACGATCCCGCGACGCTCGCGGTAGGGCAGTCGGTCCGCCTCCTCCAGGGTGGAGATCACCGTCACCTCCCGCCCCCGGTCCGCTCCCGCCCAGCCGGCCACCCCGACCACCTCCTGGTGCTGACCGTGTCCCACGATCACGACGGGCAGATCGAGCTCGGCCAGCTCCTGGGCGTGACGCTGCACCCGCCGCACCAGCGGGCAGGTGGTGTCGACCACGGTGAGCCCGGAGGCGGCGGCAGTCTGGAAGAGGCTGGGGGTCGCGCCGTGGGCGGTGATGACCACCGGCGCCGCGCTCGCCGCGGGCAGCTCGTCGATCCGCCGCAGTCCCTTGGACTCCAGATCCTCCAGCGCCCTGGCGTTGTGGACCACCTGCCCGAGCGCCGCGGCATCGCCGCTGGCCTCCAGCGCCGCCCCGGTCAGCGCCAGGGCATCGCGAACGCCGAAGCAAAAGCCGGTGTGCCGGGGTCGTAGCGTCTCCATCTGGCCCTCACCCTTCTGCCATTTGCTTACAACGCCTAAACTATCTTCACATCCGACGCTACGCTCGGCCAATCTCGAGATACGTTATCGAATAGGCAGGAAAGATAACGAAATGGTGATACAGGGCGCCGTCCGAGCGGGATCCGCGAGCAACCTGCGCCGGGCGTCTGTGGTCTCCGGGCCGAGCTGATGCGGGCGCTGGTCTTCGATCCCTCTCCAAGTCGCATCCTGCTCGCTGGGGTGGCCTCCCGATGGCGGCCCTGGCTGGCGCTGCGGGGCCGGGCACCGCTGTTCCTCGACGAGGTGGGAGAGCCGGCGCGCCCCGGGCCTGATTGGGTCCGGCTCCGGGTGGTGGCGACGGGGATCTGTGGGTCGGACGTGAAGGAGGCGACCCTGCAGGCGAGTCCTGACAACCCCCTCAGCGCCCTGGTCAGCTTCCCTCACACTCCGGGCCATGAGATCGTGGCCCAGGTGGCGGAGGCTCGGGCCGGGATGGGCCTGGCGGAGGGGACGCTGGTGGCGGTCGATCCCTGGCTCGGGTGTGACCAGAGAGGATTGGCGCAGCGCTGCCGGGCCTGCGCCGCGGGATTCCCGCCGCACTGCTCCCAGGTGCTGGCCGGCGGGCCCTGGGGCACCGGCCACGGGATGCACCTGGGCACCGTCCGGGGGCTGCCCGGGGGGTTCGCCCAGATCATCCATGCCCACCGCAGCCAGCTGCATCCCCTGCCGGATGACCTCTCCCCGACGGTGGCGGTGCTCGCCGACCCGGTGGCCGTGGCCCTGCACGCGGTGAGGAGGGCCGATCTCGACGAGGCCCGGTCCGTGGTGGTCCTGGGGGCGGGGACGATCGGGCTGGCGCTCACCCTGGCGGCGCGTGAACGCTGGCCCGACGCCGACATCCTGGTCACCTGCGCGTGGCCGCACCAGCTGGGGCTGGTGCGGGAGCTCGGGGCACGACCGGTCGCCCCCCGGCGGCTCCTTGCCGAGCTGGCCGAGGATGGCGGCAGCCGGCTGGCGCATCCGTGGCGTGGCGGGCCCTGGACGGTGACCGGCGGCCCCGACCTGGTGCTGGACTCGATCGGCTCACCTGCGACAGCCGAGCAGGCGCTGCGGGTGGTCGCGGCCCGGGGCACCATTGTCACCGTGGGGGTCGGGCGCCCCGCCCGGGTGGAGAACACCCTCGCCTACTACAAGGAGGTGCGCCAGCTGGGCTCCAGCGGATACGGTCGGGAGGGTCCCCTGGCCTCCAGCCCACACCTGCTAGATTCCGCTCTGGAGCTCCTGCGGCGGCGGCAGGCGACGGTGTCGGGCTGGATGACCCACACCTTCCCGATCCGGCGGTGGGAGGAGGCCTTCACGGTGGCGGCCCGTCCCGACCAAAGCCGAGCCATCAAGGTCACCTTGAGGCTCTGGGAGGACTGAGCAGATGATGATCGCCGAGGCGAGCGTGCTGGTTCGAGCCCCGCTGGACCGGGTCCGGGAGGCGGTGATGGACCCCGAGGCCTACATCGACGGCCAGACCAAGGTCCAGGAGATGATCGTGGAGTCGCGGCAGGGCGATCAGCTGGTGGCGCGCATCAACGGCCACCTCGGGCCCTTTCGGTCCCACATCCGGGCCCGCTACACCGTCGGCCAACACAAAGTCGACCTGGAGATGCTCTGGGGCCGGCTGCGCGGCTTCCACGCCGTCTTCCTGATGGAACCGCGCCCCGACGGGGTGCTGCTCACCCATCGCGAGGAGTACGACTTCGGCTACGGTCCGCTGTCGCCGCTGCTGGACCGGGGGCTCAAGCACTGGGCGGTCGACAGCGTCCGCGCCGAGGTGGCGGCGCTGAAGCGCGCGGCCGAGCAGAGAGCCTCCAACTGAGCGGCGGTTTGCCGCCACCTCCCTGAGGGCAGACTCCTAATCGGGCGACCCCGCCCGAAACCCCGCAACCAACATCTGGAGTTCAACTCTTGAGTGACGACACAGACCTTCGACCGGAAGCCATGACCGAGCCCAACGCGAAGCCGCGGCGCAGCCCCGGTCCCGAGATCGAGACCCTGCCCCTGGTCCCCCTGCGGGACAACGTGGTCCTGCCCCACCAGCTGGCCCCGCTGGGCGCGGGCCGGGAGCGGTCGGTGAGCAGCCTGGAGGCGGCGGTGGCCGCCGAGGGCAAGGTCGTGCTGGCGGTGCAGCGCCAGAGCGATCGTGACGACGTGGAGCTGGCCGACATCTATCCCATCGCCACGATCGCGCAGATCGGCGCCTTCCGCCGGGGTGCGGGCGGGGCCCAGGTGCTCGTCGAGGGGCAGCGCCGCGTCCGGGTCCTCGAGCTGACCCAGGGGGAGCAGTGGACCGCCAAGGTGGTCGCGTTGCCGGAGCTGGAGCCCCACGGGACCGAGATCGAGGCGCTGGTGGGCTCCATCCGCCAACTCTTCGCGGAGTACGTCGCCGCGGGAGCCTCGGTCGCCCCGGAGCTGGCGGTGGCGGTGGCCCGGGCCAAGGAGCCCGGGAAGGTCGCGGACCTGGCCGGCACCGCTCCGGACCTGGATCCCCAGGACCGGATCGCGCTGCTGCAGGAGGATGACGTCGAGCGCCGCCTGAGGGGGCTGGTGCCGCTGCTGGCGCGGCTGCTGGAGGTCGCCCAGCTGCGCAGCAAGATCCAGCAGGACGTCGCCCAGACCATCAATCAAGGGCAGCGTGAGGCGATCCTGCGCGAGCAGCTCAAGGTGATCCGCAAGGAGCTGGCCGACCTCGGCGGCGAGTCGGGGTCCGAGGAGGACCTCCGCGAGCGCATAACCGCAGCCGGCATGCCCGAGCCCGTCCTCAAGCGTGCCCTGAAGGAGCTCGACCGCATGGAGGCGACCCCCAGCGCCTCGCCCGAGGTGGGGATGATCCGCAACTACCTGGACTGGCTGGTCGAGCTGCCCTGGGGCGACGCCGGGCCGGAGCGCGTCGACATCCAGGAGGCGGCGCGGATCCTGGACGAGGATCACTACGGGCTGCCCAAGGTCAAGGAACGGATCCTGGAGTGGATGGCGGTCCGCAAGCGCGTGCTGGAGCGCCGGGCCCAGCCTGTTCCCGAGGGCGCGACCGCCCCGGCTCCGCTGCAGACCCCGATCCTGTGCTTCGTCGGCCCTCCCGGGGTGGGCAAGACCTCGCTCGGCCGCAGCATCGCCCGGGCGCTGGACCGCAAGCTGGTGCGGGTGTCGCTGGGGGGCATCCGGGACGAGGCCGAGATCCGGGGGCACCGGCGCACCTACATCGGAGCCCTGCCCGGACGGGTCATCCAGGCGATGAAGCAGGCGGGCTCTCGCAACGCCGTGATGATGCTGGACGAGATCGACAAGGTGGGCCTCGATTTCCGCGGCGACCCCTCGGCGGCGCTCCTGGAGGTGCTCGACCCGGAGCAGAACCGGGAGTTCTCCGATCACTACCTCGAGGTGCCGTACGACCTCTCCCAGGTGCTCTTCATCACCACCGCCAACGTGATCGACACCATCTCGCCCCCGCTCCGGGACCGGATGGAGATCATCCGGATGACCGGCTACACGGAAGAGGAGAAGCTCGGGATCGCCAAGGGGCACCTGCTGGGCCGCCAGCTCGAGCAGCACGCCCTGACCACCGAGGAGGTGGCGATCTCCGACGATGCGCTGCGCTCCCTGATCCGCAACTACACCCGCGAGGCGGGGGTGCGCGGCCTCGACCGGCAGATCGCCCAGGTGTTGCGGAAGGTGCCGCGCCAGCTGGTCGAGAACCCCCAGCTGACCCGGGTCGAGATCGGCCCGGAGCAGCTCATCGACTACCTCGGCCCGGCTCGGTTCGACACCGTTGAGACCGAGCCCGAGGACCGCGTCGGGGTCGCCACCGGGGTCGTGGTATCCGAGGTCGGCGGGGATCTGGTGACAGTCGAGGCGCTGGCGATCGAGGGCCGGCCGGAACTCCAGCTCACCGGGCAGATCGGGGACGTGATGCAGGAGTCGGCTCGGGCCGCGCTCTCCTGGGTGCGGGTCCACGGCGCCGAGCACGGCGTCCCCAAGACCTTCTTCGAGGACCACGCCGTGCACGTGCACGTCCCCGCCGGAGCCATCCCCAAGGACGGGCCGTCGGCCGGAGTCACCCTGACCACGGCTTTGGTCTCGGTTGCCAGCGATCGGCCGGTGCGCCACGACCTGGCGATGACCGGGGAGGTCACGCTGCGGGGTCGGATCCTGCCCATCGGCGGGGTCAAGGACAA